>NZ_KV811472.1:0-124054 GCF_001813085.1 Actinomyces sp. HMSC065F11 | reverse complement strand
GCGGCGACACCGGTTCAAATCCGGTTGGGGGTGCCACAGCACCTGAGAAATCGGGTGCTTTTTTGCTACCGGGTGCCTGTTTCACATAGTGTTCAGTGCGCTTAGAGGTGTAAAGATCTAGTTGCGCCAGTCCTCGTACAGCTCCAGGTAGGCCTGCAGGCCGCGGCTCCAAGTGTGGGTAGTGCGGTTCTGAAGCGCGTATTCGCGAAGTTTCTTGAGGCGCTGCGGATGTTTAGCGAGCATCGCGAGAGCCGCGGCCATCTCTTTGTCGCTCGAGGTTTCTAAGCCGTCGCGGCCATGAGTAATGAACTCTTCAATCCCTGAGCCCTGGCGGTAAATGACGGGCAAACCGCACGCGCGGGCCTCCAGAGCCGCGATTCCGAACGCCTCTTTAACAACCGGGGACACAAAAACCTCTGCGCGCGTATACGCATCAGCCAGTTGCGCGGACATTACCTTTCCATGCAGATGCAGGCGACCACCCGAAAGTCCGGGCCGGGCCAAAGCAGGCCGCAGACCGCCGTCGCCGTACACGTGCACGTCCACGCGCGCCCGCCTTGCGATCTCGGCAAGTTGTAGAACCCGTTTTCTCGGGGCCAGTCGCGTGGCCGTTACTGCTCGGAGGGGAGCAGAAGTAGCCTCCTCGTTGAAATGGGGCAAAGCTGCTTGACGCGCCTGCTCCCAGGGTTCATCAAAAATCAAGTTTGGTAACACCGCTACTTGAGCGTTGCCCCGAGCTGCCGTGGCAACTGCCCGTGCAGCTGGCGCCGATACCGCGGTGAGTCGTATTCCGGCACTCTCCCAAGCGGGCAGGGGATTGACCGCGCCGTACCACCAGGTGCTACCGCCGAGGTGGGAGTGCCAGGTCAAGATCGCCCTTGTACCGGTCTTAATACAGGCCTGCACTGCCATGCGCGCGAACGGCGAGACCAACCCCATGTGAATGTGAACGACATCAAACGAGGGCAAAGCCTGCTCCAGGGCCTCACGTGCAAATGGATTCACCGGAAGATCTAGAGGGATATGTGCAGTCAGACGCCGCACCGTAACTTCGCCATCGAGCTCCGTAAAATCACCGCGCGGCGAGGTTGTGGGTGTTGCTGTAATCACCGTGACGCTGTGACCGGCGGCGGCAAGGGCTTGGCCCAGATTGCGCACCTGGGTTTCAATCCCCCCAACGCGCGGGCTGTACGGGTCAGAAACGAGGGCAATCCGCATTTGCTAAGTGCGATCTACAGGCCAAGTTCTTCGGCGCGGCGCAGGAAGTCTGAGAGACGGTTGGCCGCTGCAACTACCGATGGGCCGTGCTGGCGGCCAGGCTGACGTCCCATCCGCTCCACAGGGCCCGAAATAGAGATAGCGGCAAGCACCTTGCCTCCCGGACCGCGAACAGGAGCGGACACAGACGCCACGCCTATCTCGCGTTCAGACACGGACTGTGCCCAGCCGCGACGGCGAACAGCAGAGAGCATGGTCGCGTTAAACGAAGCGCCGTAGAGGCCGCGGTGAAGCCGGTCCGGCTCCTCCCAAGCGAGGAGCACCTGGGCTGCGGATCCTGCTTTCATGGAAAGCGTGGCGCCAACCGGGATGGAATCGCGCAAACCTATCTGGCGCTCAGCTGCCGCAACGCAAATGCGTTGGTCTCCCTGACGGCGGTAGAGCTGTGTTGATTCCTTCGTGTGATCACGCAATGCGATCAGAACAGGGGTGGCTGATGCGAGAAGGCGATCTTCGCCAGCAGCCGATGCGAGTTCTGATAAGCGAGGGCCCAAAACAAAACGGCCCTGCATGTCGCGAGCAACAAAACGGTGAAACTCAAGAGCGACTGCAAGGCGATGTGCGGTTGGCCGAGCCAATTTAGTGGTTGAGACCAACTGGGCAAGCGTTGCCGGCCCGGCCTCTAACGCGGACAAAACAAGCGAGGCTTTATCTAGAACGCCTACGCCACTGGTGGGAGCTTTTTCATCCATACACCGATCTTGCCATCTCAATCATTGAGATGGCAAACTCCTGGATATGATCGCCCGCACAAAAGTGCAGGTAAGGGGCTTTGCGTTGGATGAACGTGCGAGCGGTTGTGCTGAGACACGGGGCTACAGTGGTGTGGGTAATGGAGCGCCTGCATGCCGTGCGTTATAGATTAGTGCAAGGGATAATAATAAATTCAGCTAGCTAGATTAAGCAGAAAGGCTTCCATGGACTCGGTTTTGCGTGTGCAGGGCGGCAAACCTTTGACGGGAGACATCACCGTTCGCGGTGCAAAGAACTTCGTTCCAAAGGCGATGGTGGCAAGCCTACTTGGTACAACCCCCTCGAAGCTCTCAAATGTTCCTCTAATTAGGGATGTGGACCTGGTTTCTGAGCTTCTCGGTCTGCACGGCGTGCATATTAATTTTGACCAGGGTGCCGGTGTTCTCGAACTCGACCCGTCAAACGTCGAGGTCGCGCACGTATCGGAAGTTCAGGCCCTCGCCGGCTCATCGCGCATTCCGATTCTTTTTTGCGGCCCCCTCCTGCATCGTCTAGGAGAAGCCTTCATTCCTGACCTGGGAGGTTGCCGTATTGGTGACCGTCCAATCGATATGCACCTGGATGCGTTGCGGGCATTTGGTGCGCAGGTAGATAAAGAAGATAACGGCATTCGCATCACCGCTCCAGACGGTTTGCGCGGCGCCAAAATCAAGCTTCCTTTCCCGTCGGTAGGTGCCACCGAGCAAACCCTGCTGACCGCGGTAATGGCTGACGGCATCACAGTGCTGAAGAACGCGGCCATCGAGCCGGAAATCATGGACCTAATAAACGTCCTCCAAAAGATGGGTGCCAGCCTGTCCGTTGATACGGATCGCACGATCCGAATCGAGGGTGTATCGGAGCTACGCGGATTTACGCACACCGCGATCTCTGACCGCATTGAGGCAGCCTCGTGGGCTTCGGCTGCACTGGTAACGCACGGAGATATTTACGTGCGCGGAGCGCATCAGCCAGACATGACGACGTTCCTGAACGTCTTTCGCAAGGTCGGTGGCCAGTTTGAAATTGACGACGCCGGCATCCGTTTCTTCCACCCCGGTGGAGAGTTGCAATCGATTGTGCTCGAGACAAACGTGCACCCCGGTTTTATGACCGACTGGCAGCAGCCGCTGGTTGTTGCCTTGACGCAGGCGAAGGGGCTTTCAATCGTCCATGAGACGGTTTACGAAAACCGTCTTGGATTCACGAAGGCTCTTAACCAGATGGGTGCGGAAATCCAGATTTACCGTGAGTGCTTGGGCGGCACCCCGTGTCGCTTCGGGCAGCGCAACTTCTACCATTCCGCTGTTATCTCTGGACCTACACCGCTACGCGGCGCTGAAATTACAGTTCCAGACCTGCGTGGAGGCTTCTCCTACCTCATTTCTGCTCTGGCAGCGGAGGGGGAGTCCATCGTGCATGGCATCGATGTGATTGCCCGCGGATACGAACATTTCCTCAGCAAGCTTGGCCGCTTGGGTGCCGATGCGGAAAGAATGTAGGAGAAGGCGATGAGTAAGCCGGCAACTGGCATCTATAAAGTCGCGGTTGAAGTCCTGCGTCCTGTTGCGAAACTAACCACCAAGCCGCATTGGCGCGGCCGAAACAACCTTCCCAAGGACGGCCCTTTCATTCTCATCATGAATCACGTGACTGAGTATGACGTGGTGGTAGTGGCTCACTTCATTGTTGATGCCGGACATGCCGTGCGCGTTCTTGCTAAAGACAGCCTGTTCCGGGTTCCCGGACTTCGGCGCGTGCTGACCGGAGCAAAAATGGTGCCGGTAAGTCGGGGAACCTCCAGCGCTGGCGACGCCCTCAAGAATGCGAAAATTGCGCTTGCTGAAGGCGAATCCGTAGCTATCTTCCCAGAAGGCACGCTCACCACAGATCCTGATCACTGGCCCATGAAGTTCAAGACGGGAGCCGCTAGGCTTGCCCTCGCAACCGGGGTTCCTGTAATTCCGTTGGCGCACTGGGGAGGCCACGAGATCATGCATCGTTGGAGGAACTCGTTCCCTTTGCGTAGGCGTGACACGTGGGTGATGGCTGGGCCCGCACTCGATTTCTCTGATCTGAACCAGGATGAAAACGATCACGAGGCTGTCAAAGAAGCGACGCGTCGAATGGAGGAAGTCATCACCTCAATGATCGAAGAAATCCGCGGGGAAAAAGCCCCCGAAACCAGGTGGGATCCAAAGCTCAAGGCATACCCTCCCGTTTCGGGTACTTAGAAGCCTTGCCCGTTGGTTGTAGAAACAGCAAGCAAGAGCCAGGAAAGCCTTTTACCTTGCCCTACTTGCGTAGGTCGATCACGAGCCGCTTGGGATCTTCAAGAGTGAACACTCGATATGCGCGCTGTTTATCGCTTGATACCGCAATGTGTGTCTCAGACTCGAACGAGCCGTCAAACCAGGCGATGACATTGTCATCCAGCCGTTTATCAGCGGGGCCGTTGTAGTAGTAGTCGGCAGCTCCGGGAATTGCGGGCCAGGTGGCGCCGTGGATCATGACGTCAAGCACGTTGCCCTGCGGGATTGGTAGTGGCTCGCCGCGCCCGAGCTCAACAGACTTATCGGTCCAACCAATGGTCCAGCCGGGATCGCCCTGGCCCACGAACTCGACCACCACGCGGTAGTAATCATCATGTACACCTACGCGAAAATCGTGGGCCAGCAAGGAAGTGTTTGAAGTGCCTTCAATCTGCTCAGATGGTCCGGAAATCCATTCCGCCTCGTCCATAGGAACAACAGTTTCCGCCGTCGTGTCCGCATACGGTGTGGGCAGGTAGGTTTCGGCCTCAGTAGTTGCCGGCGTAGAGGCATCAGGGGCGCCCTCTTGGCTGCATCCGCTAAATGCCAAGGCCGATAGCAAGGTGGTTAGCGCTACGCTGACTCGTACTTTGTTATTCATGGTGAGTTCCAATCGCTACGTTTTTCTTACTCTAACCCGCCCAAGAGAGGGCTTCATCTACAAGTAGCCTGCTTACCGGCCTCGAAGATGAAAATCGTGGTGAACTGCAAGCAGTGTCTAACGCGCGACATATTTTTGAAGGTGCGTCAGAGTTGATTGAACTTGATTATTTTGAAGTAAAGTCAAGGTCATGAGTGATTCTCCAAAGAAAACCCGCGTAGCCCTGATTTTCGGAGGGCGTAGCGGCGAACACCAGATTTCTTGCGCAACGGCCGCCAGCGTAATGGCGGTTATCGACCCTGCGAGGTACGAGATCTTGGCAATCGGTATCACGCCCGATGGTGAATGGGTACGCGTGCCGGCTAAGCCTGAACTCTACGAAATGATTGATGGGCGAGGTGTGGTGATCGAAGCTGGGGAGTCCTCCGTAGCGCTATGGGCCGGAAATCCGCGGGTAGTGGAGAAACCGCGCGCAGTTGCCGGTGAGCGAATTGAGGCCACTGACCTGGGCGACGTTGATGTAGTGTTCCCCCTGCTTCATGGACCCTACGGTGAAGACGGCACCATTCAAGGACTAATGGAGATGTCTAACGTGCGCTACGTGGGTTGCGGTGTCGCGGCCTCGGCGGTGTCTAATGACAAGCATGTGACCAAAGCGCTCCTGCTTGGCGCCGGCATTTCGGTGGGGCGGTGGACGCTGATCACCGACCGTGAATGGAGGCGGGATCGCTCTCGCGCTCTGGCGCAGGCTGCAAGCGTTGGTCAGGACCTGTACGTCAAGCCCGCACGTGCCGGTTCCTCGCTTGGTATCACTCACGTTGAGGACCTGGACATGCTTGAAGACGCTATTGAAGAAGCTCGCAGGGTTGATCCGCGCGTAGTTGTTGAGGCCGCGACGGTAGGTCGCGAGATCGAGTGTGGCGTCCTTGATTTTGGGAGTGAGGGGGCGCGCGCCTCCAGGTGCGGTGAGATCGTGGTTGCCTCGCGAGATGGCTTCTACGACTACAAAACTAAGTATCAGGCACATGGTGACGTGACCCTTTCTACACCAGCTGACCTGCCGTCTGCCGTGGAACAACAGATTCGAGAAACCGCTGTGCGCGCGTTTGAGGTGCTCGGTTGCGAGGGCCTTGCCCGCGTGGACTTCTTCTACAACGAAGAATCTGGAAAAATCACGATTAACGAGGTGAATACTATGCCGGGATTCACCCCGTGGTCCATGTATCCAGCGATGTGGCAGGCAACCGGGATGGAATATTCCGCCCTCGTTTCGCATCTAATCCAGCAGGCTCTGGCGCGTCCATTAGGGTTACGCTAGAACGTAGCGGCTCTACTTCTTCGTTTTCAAAATGGTAGGGCCATTAGGCGTAATATCTGCGCCCCGTAGCAAGCAGTGTTCTCATCCGTGCAAACAAATCGATCGAATATGGTTAAAGTATCAACTATGAAGCCACGCGTGACGTTAGTAACCTCTTCTGAATTGCCTAATCTTTATCCTGGTGAGGAAGGCTTGCCGGATGAATTGGCGCAGCGAGGATGTGATCCCCAGGTTAAGCGCTGGGATGACCCAGATGTTGATTGGCAAGATGCTGGTCTCGTAATTGTTCGCTCCGTATGTGATTACGCGACGAGGCGCGATGAGTTCCTGGCATGGACTAAGACGGTGCCGCGCCTGCTGAATCACCCGGACATTCTGGAGTGGAACTCGGACAAGCACTATTTGAAGATTTTGAACGAAGAGTTCGGGCTTCCAATCATTCCCACTACGTGGCTTGATGTTGAGAAGAAACTTTCAAAACACCGCGTACACTCGCGTTTCCCAGCCCTCCAGGATTTTGTTATCAAACCCGCGGTTTCTTCTGGAGCGCGCGATATTGGCCGCTACTGTGCGGTAGAACCTGCTTCGAGAAGGGCTGCCGTTGGCCACGTGATGAGCCTTTTGAACGAAGGACGTTCCGTGATGTTGCAACGCTACCAGGAGGCGATCGACAAGCACGGCGAGATCACCCTGGTGTTCTTCAATGGACTCCTTTCGCATGCGGTTCAAAAACAGCCGATGTTGCACGACGCTTCGATCACGATGGAATCCAAGCAGGAAACGCTGGTTAAAGCCCGCGAGGCAACGCCGGAGGAGTGGCGTTGGGGTGAAACTATTCGCGCTGCCCTCCATGCCTACGTCAAGCAACGCATGGGCCGTGACGAGCAGTTCCTGTTCAACAGGGTGGATATTGTGCCCGATGGGGAAGGCTCGTTCATGGTTATGGAAGTTGGCCTGGTGGACGCACAGCTCTACCTGGACTCCTCACCAGAGGCCCTCGGGAACTTCGCTGACGCGATTTCGGTTCGAGCGCACTGGTAAAAGAGGTTCTCTGGCCCCTGCGGTGTGGTAGAGGCAACGCGGTGCGCGTTTTGTTTAGTGCGTCGTTACTGCTACGATTATCTATCGTTGCATAAGCAATGATGGTGGCTGTAGTTCAGCTGGTAGAGCACCTGGTTGTGGTCCAGGACGTCGCGGGTTCGAGTCCCGTCAGCCACCCGGATAAAGATCCGACCAAACGGTCGGATCTTTTTTATTAGCTGTGTGGTGAATTACACCGGCCCGCTTTCTCATCGGCGTCGCGTGCGGGCTATACTTTCTGGCGAATGGCGATGAATCGGCCGGGCAACCGGGTATCACCGATGAGCCTCCGGAAGAACGGCTTAGCCTAGTAGACCCGGACGGGTAAGCCCGTGATAGCAGTTCGAGCGGCCAAAGCATTTGGCAAGCGAGGTGGTACCGCGCACCAACCCTCCGGGTTGGAGACGTCCTCGAATGATGAACGAGGACGGAACAAATGAGCAACCACTACCCCCGCCACCGTGATGGCGACGTCGTAGCATCCCCTTCTTTCCCCAGCCTTGAAGAAGAGATTTTGGCTTACTGGAAAGAAAATGACACGTTCAAGAAGTCCATTGAGATCCGTCCTTCAGGTGAGGCCGGTTCTAACGAATTCGTGTTTTATGACGGCCCGCCGTTTGCTAATGGTTTGCCGCACTACGGCCACCTTCTAACCGGTTACGTAAAGGACATCGTCGGTAGGTACCAGACGATGCAGGGCAAGCGAGTGGAGCGCCGCTTTGGTTGGGACACGCACGGTCTTCCGGCCGAGCTTGAAGCACAGCGCGTGCTCGGCATTGAGACGAAGGACGAGATCGAAGGTCCGAACGGCATTGGCATCGAGGAGTTCAACGACGCGTGCCGCACTTCCGTTTTGCGCTACACGAACGAGTGGGAAGAATACGTAACTCGTCAGGCTCGCTGGGTTGATTTTGAGAACGACTACAAGACTCTTGACATTGACTTCATGGAGTCGGTCATTTGGGCATTCAAGACCCTGTATGAGAAGGGCCTTGCGTACGAGGGACACCGCGTCCTGCCGTACTGTTGGAACGATGAGACGCCGCTTTCAAACCACGAACTTTCGATGGATGACGACGTCTATCAGATGCGTCAAGACAACACCGTAACGGTTGGCCTGCGTCTAGAGACCGGTGAACTTGCACTTATCTGGACTACGACGCCGTGGACACTTCCGTCGAACCTCGCGGTGGCCGTTGGACCAGACGTTGACTACGTGACCGTGCAGCCCGAAGAAGGGCCGCTTGCCGGTGAACGCGTAATCCTCGCGAAAGATCTCGTTTCTTCCTACGAGCGCGAGCTGGGCGAAGAACCACCGGTTGTTGCCCAGCTGAAGGGCTCAGACCTCGTGGGCCGCGCGTACGCTCCGATCTTCGACTACTTCATCAACGATGAGGATATTCCTGGCCCCAAGGCGTTCCACATCATTGCCGCCGACTTTGTTACCACGAGCGACGGCACCGGCCTGGTGCACCTGGCGCCCGGCTTCGGTGAAGATGACGCAAACGTGTGTAAGGAAGTCGGCATCAAGACGGTTGTGCCGATTGACGACGGTGCGAAGTTTGTGGCCCCAGTTAAAGACTATGAGGGCGTGCATATTTTCGATGCGAACCGCCCCATTATCCAGGATCTGAAGGACGGCAGTGGCCCATTAGCGCGCCGCACTGAAGGTGAGCGTGCGGTGCTGGTTCGCCAACAGTCTTATGAGCACTCTTACCCGCATTGCTGGCGTTGCCGGCAGCCGCTGATCTACAAGGCCGTATCGTCTTGGTTCGTTGAAGTTACGAAGATCCGTGATCGCATGTTGGCCCGAAACGAGGAGATCAACTGGGTTCCAGAGCATGTCAAGGAAGGCCAGTTTGGTAAATGGCTTGAGGGCGCGCGCGACTGGTCGATTTCGCGTAACCGGTTCTGGGGTGCGCCGATTCCCGTGTGGAAGTCGGATAACCCGGAGTATCCGCGCGTGGACGTGTACGGCTCGCGCGCTGAGCTTGAGCGCGATTTTGGAGTGAAGGTCGATAACCTCCACCGCCCCTACATCGATGAGCTGGTGCGTCCAAATCCGGACGACCCAACAGGCAAGTCGATGATGCGCCGCATTTCCGACGTGTTTGACTGCTGGTTCGAGTCTGGTTCAATGTCATTTGCCCAGGTGCACTATCCGTTTGAGAACCAGGAATGGTTCGAGAATCACTACCCGGGCGATTTCATCGTCGAGTACATCGGGCAAACGCGCGGCTGGTTCTACACGATGCACGTGATGGCAACCGCGTTGTTCGACAGGCAGTCATTCCAAAACGTTGTTGCCCATGGCATTGTGCTGGGCGATGATGGCCGCAAGATGTCGAAGTCGCTACGTAACTACCCGAACGTTAATCACGTGTTTGACACGTACGGATCGGACGCGATGCGGTGGTTCCTCATGTCATCTTCCGTGGTTCGCGGTGGCAACCTGATCGTTCGAGAAGAATCGATCCGCGACACGGTTCGCCAGACGATCCTGCCCCTGTGGAATACGTACTACTTCTTCGCTCTCTACACCGGTGCGGCAAACGGAGGAGAGGGATACTTCGCAAAGCCTATTCCGCTGGACTCGGCCGTCGTCGCTGATCTGCCGGTAATGGATCGCTACCTACTTGCACGTACGAGAGATCTCGTGCTCGCGGTAGAGGCAGCGCAGAATGCGTATGATATCCCGGGTGCAACTGCCCATGTACGTGAGTATTTGGATCTGTTGTCAAACTGGTACGTCCGCACTTCTCGCCAGCGTTTTTGGGAGGAGGACGAGGCTGCATTTGACACGATGTACACCGCGCTTGAAGTTATGATGCGCGCAATCGCGCCGCTTTTGCCGCTAATCAGCGAGGAAATCTGGCGCGGCCTCACGGGTGGTGAGTCCGTGCACCTGGAGGATTATCCGAAGCTCGGCGACGCGTGGGCGGATGACGAGCTGGTTGCCACCATGGATGAGGTTCGTTCGGTTGTCTCAGCTGCACACAGCTTGCGTAAGGGCGAGAAGCTGCGCGTGCGTCAGCCGCTGCGTGACCTGACGGTCATCTCGGAGCGGGCGGCTGAGCTTTCGAGCTACGCGGACCTGATCGCGTCGGAGATCAACGTGAAGAACGTGACCTTGAAGACGCCATCTGAATCCGGGTTGCGCGTTGCGCAGGAGCTTAAGTTGAATCCGCGCGAGTTCTCGGCCGAGGTTCGTCGCCACACTTCGAAGCTTTTCGCCGCGCAAAAGCAGGGGCAGTGGCAGGTAGACGGCGACGAGGTTGTCTTCCCCGGAGTCGTAGTTGATGGTGATCCGGTTCGTCTAGGTGGCGAAGCCGTGTCGGTAAGCACGAAGGTTGAGGCTGAAGAAGGCCAGGTCGCAACGGTCCTGTCTTCAGGATCCTTCGTAGTTTTGGATACTCAGATCGACGATGAGCTCGAGGGCGAAGGCTTTGTCCGTGACCTCATCCGCCAAGTTCAGGATGAACGCAAGGCCGCGGGTCTGCACGTTGCAGATCGCATCAAGCTAACCGTGACAGTGCCGGCTGAGCGAGTTAGCGTGGTGGAAAAGCACGCTGACATGTTGAAAGCTGAGACCTTGACGCTGGACCTAACGGTTGAAGCCGGTGACGAGATCAAGATTCACGTGGTGAAAATGCAGTGAAAGATTTCGACATCTTCCACGAGTTTGCTGACACCGAGGGCGGTGGCGAGCGCACTCCTGAACAGGTTGTAGATGAGGTCATGAATCGCGATGTCTCCGCCTCCCTTAAGGAGGTCATGGAGGCAGCGCACATGGCCGCGCCTAACCTCGTTGAGAGTGGCGAGGATACAAGCGAGAACGACCTAGATGAGGAAGCTACTCACCTGTACCCGACGGCTGATGAGACCGAGGCGGTTTATCACGCGATTGAACGCGAGATTCTCTCGCGCATGCCCGAACATAAGGTTCAGCCAAGTATTGAACGCGTGCAACTGGCGATGCATATCCTCGGCGATCCGCAAAATCTCTATCGAAGTGTGCACCTCACAGGCACAAACGGAAAGACATCCACGGCGCGCATGATCAGTGCGTTGTTGCGCGCGTCGGGCCGAAAGGTGGGGCGGTTCACCAGCCCGCATCTAACCACAATGCGGGAGCGAATCAGTGTAAATGACGAGCCGATTTCACAGGCTCAGTTTGTTGCGGCGTATGAGGACGTCGCTCCTTACCTCGCAATGGTGGATGAGCACTCGAAGCGTAGCGGTGGCCCCGCGATGTCGTTTTTTGAAGTGCTGACCGTCATGATGCTGGCCGCGTTTGCGGATGTGCCGGTTGATGCCGCAGTGATCGAGGTTGGTATGGGCGGCAAGTGGGATGCAACGAACGTGATCAACGCGGACGTTGCCGTCATCACGCCCATTGCCCACGACCACGAAAAGTGGCTCGGCTCTACGCTAGCCGAAATAGCAACCGAAAAGGCGGGCATCATCAAGCCCGGTTCATTCGTCATTTCGGCGAAGCAAACCCCTCAGGTCCTTGAGATTTTGCGCGATCGCGCGAACGAGGTTGGGGCGGTGCTACGCGTTGTCGGTGAGGATCTACATCTGGTTTCTTCCCAGCTCGGAGTGGGCGGGCAGGTGGTGTCCATCCAGACGCCAGCAGCTCTCTACAACGACATTTTCATCCCACTTTTTGGCAAGCATCAGGGTGAGAATGCAGTGCTGGCTCTTGCGGCGTTCGAAGCATTCAACGGTGGCCGCGAAGTGGAGCCGGGCATCGTTGAAGAGGGGTTTAGGATGGCTACGTCCCCCGGGCGCCTCGAGGTTGTGCGATCTTCTCCCTCGATTGTGGTGGATGCGGCGCATAACCCACACGGCGCGCGTGCATTGGCTCAGGCCCTCACTGAGTCGTTTGACTACACGAACATTGCAGCGGTTTACTCCGCGATGGCGGATAAGAACGTCGAGGCCACCCTGGCTGAACTCGAGCCCGTGGTGGGGGATATTGTGATTACCTCGATGGACACACCGCGTGCAATGGATACGGAAGAAATCGCGCAGATCGCGAGGGACGTGTTTGGCGAGGACCGCGTGTTTGTGGAGCCGTCGCTACTTGATGCGGTTGACCTTGCGGTGGAACGCGCTGAGTTGAATCCTGATCCGGCAGGTTCTAACGGTGTGGTTATTACGGGTTCTGTGGTGCTCGCAGGAGCGGCTCGAGACCTGATCAAGCACTAAACGTTAAACGAAAGCGACCTGCACGCCAATTCTGTGGTGCAGGTCGCTTTTCGTATGTAAGAATTGGAGAGACCTGAATCTAACCGACGTGCTTGGAGGAAGTATGAAAAAGCTTGTAAACGACGTGCATGAAGTGGTTCGCGAGTCTCTGGAAGGCTTCCAGCTGGCGCACTCCGATCTGGTTGATGTGCACTTCGACCCAGACTATATTTTGCGTGCACAGCCAAAGGAGGAGGGCAAGGTCGCTCTCGTTTCTGGCGGAGGATCCGGACACGAGCCGTTGCACGGTGGTTTTGTTGGCCACGGAATGTTGGACGCGGCGGTGCCCGGCGCTGTGTTCACCTCGCCAACTCCAGACCCGATCGAGGCGGCTACTCGCGCGGTGGATCGCGGGGCCGGCGTGCTTTACATCGTGAAGAACTACACGGGCGATGTCTTGAATTTTGAAACCGCTGCTGAACTTTGCGAAATGGACGATATCGAGGTTCGCACCGTGATTATCAACGATGACGTTGCGGTGGAAGACTCTTTGTACACGGCGGGTAGGCGCGGCGTGGCGGGCACCATGCTGGTTGAGAAGATCGCAGGAGCCGCGGCAGAACGCGGCGACAACCTGGACGAGGTAACGCGAATCGCCAACGAAGTGAATGACAACATGCGCTCCATGGGCCTGGCTCTTGGGCCCTGCACGGTTCCGCACGCGGGTAAGCCATCCTTTGACCTTGGCGATACCGAGGTGGAAATGGGTATCGGTATTCACGGCGAGCCCGGATACCGTCGTACCGAGATGAAGACCGCGGACGAGCTCACCGCAGAGCTGTACGAGAAGGTACGTGCGGACCTGCCGTTTGCGCAAGGAGATCGCGTAATCGTCCTCGTAAATGGGATGGGCGCCACGCCACTGTCTGAGCTATACATCGTGAACCGCAAGGTCCACGAGCTTCTCAAGGCTGATGGCATTGTTGCTGAGCGTACGCTGGTTGGAGACTACGTGACCAGCCTGGACATGCCCGGCGCTTCACTTACGCTACTGCGCGTAAATGATGAAATGCTAGAGCTGTTTGACGCGCCCGCGCTAACAGCGGGATACCGAGAAGGGATGTAAGCAAGTGAGCTTAGATGTGAACTGGGCTTTGGCCTGGATCCAAAAGAGCGCCGAGGCGATTGCTGGGGCGCGTCTTGAACTGATTGACCTGGATCGCCAGATTGGCGACGGCGACCACGGTGAAAATATGGATCGAGGTTTTAGCGCGGTTGAAAAAGCGCTCGCCGCTACAGATACGGAAGACATTCAGTCGGTGTTGAAACTAGTTGCCAAAACCTTGATGTCTACCGTTGGAGGAGCTGCCGGGCCCCTGTATGGAACCGCGTTCCTTCGTGCGGCCAAGGCGGCAACCGGCGAGCAGGATCTAGACGCGATTGCTGTTGCAAACCTCCTCGAGGCGGCTTTGCTGGGTGTTCAGACCCGAGGTAAGGCGCAAGAGGGCGAAAAGACCATGGTTGATGCCTGGGCGCCGGCGGCTAAGGCGGCGCGCGCGGTTGCTACCGCGGGCGGGGATGGCGTTGAAGCTCTCCGAGCAGCCGCGTTGGCTGCGCGAGAAGGCGCTGAAGCTACGAAGCCATTGAAGGCAACGAAGGGACGCGCCTCATACCTGGGGGAGCGCTCCATTGGGCACCTTGATCCAGGTGCGATATCGTCTGCGATCATCCTTGAACAGGCCGTGGCGGCGATCGATGTCTACTAAGGTCAGCCTTGTAATCGTTTCGCACTCGGACAAACTTGCGCAGGGCGTCGCTGAAGTTGCGGCACAGATGGCTCCGGACATCGTAATCCGTGCGGCAGGGGGGCTTCAAGATGGGAACATCGGAACCTCCTTCGACAAGGTAGATGCCGCGGTTCAAGAACTCGTAGCCGATGGTCCCGTAGTATTACTCACCGACCTCGGCTCGGCAACGCTCACGGTTGAGTCGGTGCTCGACTTTCTTGACGACGAGCCGGCATATTTTGCCGACGGCCCACTGGTTGAAGGTGCGGTAGCGGGGGCGGTTGCAGCCCAGCAGGGCGCCGACGCCGAGGGGGTTGTTAAGGCTGTTCGTGACGCTGCTAAAACGTGGGGTACTTTCACTGAGTCGGAGACAAAACCCTTGGGGGAGGACGTGTGTGAGGCCGAGGTAGCAATAGCAGACCCGGATGGACTGCATGCCCGCCCAGCTGCCCTCGTCGCACGTTTTGTTAGCGACTACGATGCGGAGGTCACCATCGATGGGGCAGACGCAGCTTCAGTCATGTCGCTCATGGCACTGGGCGTTCGACAGGGGCAGACCGTAACCGTGCGCGCTAGCGGCGCTGACGCCCAGAGGGCTGTAAGCGACCTCGTGCAAAAACTTGAGTCAATGCCGGAGTGAAACACCGACAAACAGGCCGAGGAACTGCGGTAACAACCCGGTTTCTCTTTACGTCAAGATAAATTGTCGTAGAATCGATTTTGACACGGAAGTCAATGGAAAGGAAGGCAAATGCCTAGTCCGGAACAGCTCGATGCAAATAAAGAGCACACCCTCGTCCTTGTGAAGCCGGATGGTTTCAGGCGCGGCCTCACCGGCGAGGTGATTCGCCGCATCGAAGCTAAGGGATACCAACTAAAGGGTTTGAAGATCAAGCACGCTTCCGAAGAGCTCTTGCAAGATCACTACTTCGAGCATAAGGAAAAGCACTTCTTCAAGGATCTACTGGAGTACATGCAGTCTGATCTCGTTGTTGCGATGGTCGTTGAAGGCGATCGCGTGATTGAAGGCATGCGTAACCTCATGGGTAACACCAACCCGACGCTCGCAGCGCCCGGCACCATCCGCGGTGATCTCGGTCGAGATTGGGGTACCGGTAACGTGGAGAACATTGTTCACGGCTCTGACTCGCCGGCATCCGCAGACCGTGAAATCGCACTGTGGTTCCCCGAACTTGTTTGGAAAGAATAACGTTTTCGCTCATTTTTCGCCTAAACTTTGAGGCGTGCATCTAAAAACTCTTACCATTCGTGGATTCAAGTCGTTTGCCTCGACAACGACCATGAATCTTGAGCCCGGCATCACCTGTGTGGTCGGGCCTAACGGCTCTGGTAAGTCAAACGTTGTAGATGCCCTCGCCTGGGTTATGGGCGAGCAGGGAGCTAAAAACCTTCGCGGCGGTCAGATGGCAGATGTTATCTTCGCCGGAACTTCTGAGCGCGCCCCACTGGGGCGCGCTCAGGTGTCTCTAACTATCGATAACACCGATGGCGCCCTTCCGATCGACTACTCCGAAGTCACCATTTCGCGAACGCTGTTTAGAGGCGGTGGGTCCGAGTATTCGATCAACGGTACTCAAGTGCGTTTGCTAGACATTCAAGAGCTCCTGTCCGACACCGGCATGGGGCGGCAGATGCACGTGATTGTGGGTCAGGGCCAGCTGGATGCGATTTTAGGAGCCGGGCCCGAGGAGAGGCGCGGTTTCATTGAAGAGGCCGCGGGCGTGCTCAAGCATCGCAAGCGCAAAGAGCGGGCGCTGCGCAAGCTGGAGTCGATGGAGGGCAACCTCGTTCGTGTTCGTGATCTTACTAATGAGATTCACCGTCAGTTGCGTCCCCTAGCCAAACAGGCTGAAACTGCCCGTAAGGCCGGTGTGATCCAGGCCGAGGCGCGCGACGCGCAGGCCCGACTATTGGCCGATGACCTCGCGAGTTTGAAAGAACGGCTCGACGCGGGGCGAGCCAGCGAAGAGGCAACGAACGCCCGCAAGAAGGTGCTTAACGAGCAGTTGGATGCCGCTAAAGCACGTCTAAATGAGGCGGAGCAATTGGCTCGCCTCGGTACCCCTCGCACCCAGGAACTCACGCGGTTGTGGCAAGAGCTATCCACCACGCACGCCTCGCTAATGACACTGTCATCGGTCTCTAACGAACGCATGCGAGGCGTTGCGCAGCCGCTACCCGCACCAAACTTCGACCTCGTGGATCTTGATCAAAAATCAGCAAAGGCAAATGAAGAGGACGCGGACCTGCTCGAACAGGTGCAGGCGTCTGGACAGAAGCTTGCCGATATAATCAAAGCCCGAGAAGAGGCCGAAGCCGCCGCGCGCACCGCGCTCGACGAGGTGCGTCATTTGGAAGCCGAGCAGTCGAACCGACGCGAGCATATTGCAAGGCTGATTGGCGACGTGAATGCGGCAAAACAGGCGCTGGCATCACGCGCTGGCGAAGTTGAACGGATGAAAAATGCGGTTGCGGATGCCGCGGAGCGAACGAAGCTCGCAAGCGCCGAAATGGAAGGCCTTGAAGAGGTTCAGGCTGACGACCAGATGGCAAACGCGCATGAGGACGCAGTGCGGGCCCGAGATGAGGCGCGCGACCTAGTTGATCGTTTGCTCACGCAGGAGCGAGAAGCCCAGTCCGAGCGCGCCACTTGGACGGCTCGGCGCGACACATTGGCACAGTCCCTGCAGCCGGCGGACGAGACCGCGGAGCTACTGGATGCTGAGCATCCGGAGGTCCTCGGATCTTTGGCCAGTTTTATCTCTACCAGTGCGGGTTGGGAAAATGCGATTACCGCACTATTGGATCCATTTACCGATGCCGCGGTGATCACAGACCTGGGTCTTTCTCTACAGTTTGTGGACTCGGGCGGACGCCGCCGAATGGTCGCGGCCTTGGAACAGAGCGTGGAGCCCGTAACCATCGAGGGCTGGACCAGGGCTGTTGACGTGGTTCAGGGTGAGCGCGTGCAAGGTCTCATTAACACGCTGCTAGCCGGAGCGGTGGTGTGCGAGGACGGGAGGGAGGCCATTCGCGCCCTTGAAAATCCGCTGGTGACAAAGGTTGCCACTCGAACGGGAGATGTTTTCACCCCGGTTTCGGTACTTACTTCGGGTTCCGACCACGCGTCGGTTTTGGCCCGCCACGCCGACTACGAGGATGCGAGCCGGCGCGCCGATGCCGCAAGCGAACAGCTGGAGGTTGTCTCGCAAAAACTGAAGGAGGCGCGCGAGCGTTACGACGCTTCGCTCAAGGTTGCAAACGAGCAGTTGCAGGCTCTGCGCAAGGCCGACTCAGAGCGGGCGAAGGCTATGGAGGTGCGGGCGCGTGCCAGTTCTCGTTTGCGGGCTGCGCAGGGGGAACAAGAACGCCTTGCCACCACTTTGAAAAAGATCGAAGAGGGCGTGGAACGAGCCCGTGAGCGCCTCGTTGAAGCCGAAGCTAAGCAGGCGGGGGCGCAGGCGCTCCCACAGGTTGCGGATCCCGCACAGGCTCGGGAAGAAGCAGAACAGCTAGAAGAAGCAGCGCGCGAAGCGCGTGCCAAAGAAACTGCGACCCGCCTCGACATTCGAACACTCGAAGAAACGACGCGCCGAGTGCGTGATCGTGCCCGCTCCCTGCGCCAGCAAGTTGCGAAAGCCCGTTCCGACCTCACTGAATATGAACGACGCGAAGCTGCGCGCAAACGCGAATATCAGCGCCTGAGTGACATTTGTGATCGGATCGCGGCTCCGATCCGCGTTGCCGAAGCCGCACTAGAAGAGGCCAGTCAGCAGCTTCGCGCAGCGGAGAGCGAACGCACCGAAGCATCCGAGGCGGCAGCAAGCGCTCGTCATGAGGTGGACGAGATTCGTGCCAGTCTGCTCGAAATCACGGACGCTGCGCACCGCGATGAGATCGCGCTACAGGAAGTTGCCTTGCGGTACGAGCACACGGTCACGCGAGCACGCGACGAGCTCGCACTTGAGGCCGAGCAACTTATTGACGAGTTCGGCCCGCACAACCTTGTGGTTGCAGAAGATCCTTACCCGTACGTGCGCGTCGAGCAAGAAAAACGTCTGCGCAGCGCTAAACGCGAATTGGATCGGCTGGGCAAAATCAATCCACTAGCCCTCGAAGAACACGAGGCTCTCTCTAAACGCCACCAGTTCCTAGTTGACCAGCTACGTGATCTTACGGAATCCAAGAACGACCTGCTGGGCATCGTTGACGAAGTGGACCAGCGAGTTGAAGAGGTATTCACCCAGGCTTTCCTCGACACCCAAGAGGCGTTTACGCACGTGTTCGCAACCCTCTTTCCCGGAGGGTCGGGCAAACTCGTCCTCACGGACCCACAGAACATGCTGGAGACAGGCGTTGAGATCGAAGCGCGCCCCGCGGGCAAGAAAATTACGCGCCTATCCCTGCTGTCTGGTGGAGAACGTTCGCTTGCCGCGCTCGCCCTCCTCGTCGCCATTTTCAAGGCGCGTCCGTCCCCGTTCTACGTGCTAGATGAGGTTGAAGCCGCCCTTGATGACGTGAATTTGTCACGCTTGATCACGATCTTCAAGGAATTGCAGCAGGATTCGCAGCTGATTATCATCACGCACCAAAAGAGGACCATGAAGATCGCAGACGCGCTTTACGGTGTGACTATGCGTGCGGGTATGACGCAGGTGGTTTCATCCAAGCTTGCAGACACGAAGCAGGCGCAAGCAGAGTCAAACGGCTAAGTGGTCGTTACCGACCGCTGGTAGTGTGTTGGTCACAACTGCGTAATAATTCGTGTTTTCTATTGCGTATCTGCTTGGATCTGGCACCCTAGAAGAGTGCTACAACCGGCCTTCTTCATTTTTGTCACGCTGACCGTTATCCTTGCGCTTGCGGTGGGCGTCCTTGTGGTACTTCTGGTTACTCGCAGATCTGTTTCAGACTGGCAGGTTCACCTCGAGAAGACAACGAGTGAGTGGAAGCAGGCTGATAATGAAGGGCAAAAGCCAGATCCGGTGACGCCGCGTAAGTCCTCGCTTGAAGCTGTGATTAAGAAAGAGGGGCGTGAGGGGTCCGCTTATCTGCGGGCAGAGGAACTGCCAAGCCTTGAACAGCGGCCCACTCCCTCTGACGACTAGGTCACTTTTACGTAGCCACGACGGTATTTTGTGGCGCTTATTATTGGTGAACGGCGCTCCGGTGCGTAATCATTAATGCATGGACGCATTTCTAGATTTTCTCGGATCCAACATGTATTTGGTGTGGATCCTCGTTGGACTCCTGGCTGTTGGTGGCGCAGTAGCGGTATCACGTTCGCGCAATAAAGAACTGCCACCAGCGCCACGCAAGCCGCAGATTGAGGCAAAGCCCGAAGCCGAAACTGACCGGGTAGAGACGGAACAACTTGAAAGTGAGGTCCCCGCAGGTCCGCAAACCCAGGGCGAGCCGGAGACTGTTGAGAGCGAACCAGCGGATGCCGCCTCCACGTTGGAACAGGAGCCTGCTCCAGCAGGCGAACTTGATCAACCTGAGTCGGCCCCCAGCCGCATGCATCGCCTGCGCTCACGTCTTGCCGGTTCGGGACGCATCGGTTCTGCCCTCCTCGGTATTCTTTCGCGCGGTGATCTGTCCGAGGAAGACTGGGAGGAACTTGAAGACACGCTCCTCATGGCTGATCTTGGCCTCGACACTACGGATCAGATCATGCAGGGCCTGCGCCAAAAGGTGAAGGTTGAGGACACGTCCGATCCGGAGCGTGTGCGCACGCTACTGCGCGAGGAGCTTCTTGCCGCCGTGGATCCGAGCATGGACCGCTCTTTGAATCTCGCGCCCGTTCAGACTGAGACGGGTACGCACCCGGCCGTGGTGCTCGTGGTTGGTGTTAATGGCACTGGGAAAACCACAACCGTGGGTAAGTTGGCCCGCCTCCTCGTCGCAGAGGATAAGTCCGTCCTCCTCGGTGCGGCCGACACCTTCCGTGCAGCGGCTGCTGAACAGCTCACCACTTGGGGCGAGCGCGTGGGCGTGGGGACTGTTCGCTCTGAACTTGAGGGGGCAGATCCCTCCTCGGTCGCATTTGACGCGATAAAGACCGGACGTGAGGACGCGGTGGACGTGGTTTTGGTGGACACCGCGGGGCGTTTGCAAAATAAGTCCACGTTGATGGACGAGCTCGGCAAGGTGAAGCGAGTCATGGAAAAACAGGGGCCAATCGCTGAAACGCTACTGGTTCTAGACGCCACCACTGGGCAGAACGGTTTGCGCCAGGCGGAGATTTTCGCCCAAGTTGTTGACGTGAGCGGTGTGGTTCTTACCAAGCTGGACGGGTCAGCTAAGGGCGGCATTGTCGTTTCGGTGCAGAAGGCGCTTGGAGTGCCGGTGAAGCTTGTGGGCTTGGGCGAAGGTGCGGACGACCTGGCCCCATTCAGCCCCGAAGATTTCGTGGATGCAATCGTTGGCTAAGCTCCTCATCGGTTAAGGTAGGATGCAGTAACTTTTCGAAAACAGGATCAATAACGTGTTTCAAAACCTCTCTGATCGTCTAACAGATTCTTTCCGCAAACTTCGCGGCAAAGGCGTGATCACCGATGCGGATATTGATGCAACCGCGTCAGAGATTCGCCGCGCCCTTCTTGACGCGGACGTCGCACTGCCCGTAGTTCGCGAGTTCACTAAGAAGGTTCGTGAGGAAGCTCGCGGCATCACCGTGACGAAGGGACTGAATCCGGGCCAGCAGGTTGTGCGCGTTGTTCACGACCAGCTTGTGGAGGTCTTGGGTGGTGAAACGCGTGAGCTTCACTTTGCTCAGCGCGGCCCCACGGTGTTCATGCTCGCTGGTTTGCAGGGTGCTGGTAAAACCACGCTGGCTGGCAAGCTAGGCCACTGGATGAAGGAGGAAGGCAAGCGCGTCCTCCTCGTGGCCTCGGACTTACAGCGTCCAAACGCTGTCACCCAACTTGAGGTTATTGGTAAGCGTGCCGGTGTTGAAGTGTGGGCCCCGGAGCCGGGTAATGGAGTGGGCAACCCTGTGCAGGTTGCTCGTTCGGGCCTCAACTATGCGATTGAGAATGGATTCGACCTCGTAATCGTCGATACGGCGGGCCGCCTGGGCGTTGACGAAGAGATGATGCAGCAGGCGCGCGATATTCGTAACGCCGTGAATCCGCACGAGATCCTGTTCGTTCTGGATGCCATGGTCGGTCAGGATGCGGTACAAACTTCGGTTGCGTTCCGTGACGGTGTTGGATTTACGGGTGTCGTTCTGTCCAAGCTTGATGGCGATGCGCGCGGTGGTGCAGCGCTGTCGGTGCGTGGCGTTACCGGTCAGCCGATCCTATTCGCATCCACTGGCGAAGGGTTGGAGGACTTCGAGCGTTTCCACCCGGACCGCATGGCCGGGCGAATCCTCGATATGGGTGACATTCTCACCCTTATCGAACAGGCTGAGAAGAAGATCGACCAGCGTGAGGCCGAGGATGTTGCTGCCAAGGCAATGTCGGGTGAGCTGACGCTGGATGACTTCCTGAACCAGTTACAGCAGGTGCGCAAACTCGGTTCGATGAAGAAGCTCCTTGGAATGATGCCGGGAGCGGGGCAGATGCGTGAGCAGCTGGAGAACTTTGACGAGCGGGAAGTGTCACGCATTGAAGCGATCGTGAGGTCGATGACGCCTGCTGAGCGTAACAACGTCAAGGTGCTCGATGGTTCTCGCAGGCGTCGCATCGCGGCTGGTTCGGGCACCACAGTTGCGGAAGTCAATTCGTTGGTTAAGCGCTTTGAGGCCGCACGCGAAATGATGAAGCGCATGGGGGCCGGCGGTGGAATGCCCGGTATGGGTGGCTTCCCCGGTATGGGGAACCTGCCGGGTGCGGGCAAGCGGGCCGGCGCTCGTCAGCCAAAGAAGTCTAAGAAGCGCTCGAAGTCTGGAGTATCGGGCAATCCGGCGAAGCGTCGCCAGCAGGAACTGAAGGCGATGCTTCCAAAGGAACAGCGTCAGGGGTCCGCGTTTGGCGTGCAGCAGGAAGCACCTCGTCCCACAATGGATGATCTACCGGATGACGTTAAGCGCATGCTGGGCGGATTTGGCGGCTAATGAGGTTTTCTGGCCACGTGCTTTGGCAAAACTCCCCGAAGGTCGGGGAGTTTTCCCTTACGCCCGGCGAGGCGGCATGTTTCGAGCGTGAGATGAGTTCAACCGCTGGCCCTCACGAGTGGGTTAGCGGCACGTTTGAGGTGCGAGATGGGAAGATTCACCGCCTCGGTGGTGAGTTCAGCCGGGCGGGCGTGGCTAATGATTTTGATGACGTATGGGTAACTCCCGGCCTGGTGGATGTTCACTGTCATATTGGGATAGGGCCGCAGGGGCAGACCACGGGCGAGCAGATGCTTGCTCAGGCTCACGCCAACCGCGATGCGGGCGTGCTCCTGGTGCGCGATTGCGGCGTGATTGGTGACAACTCGTGGATCAATGGGCGGCTTGATGCTCTCACCATCTTGCGGGCGGGCAGGCATATCGCTAAGCACAAGCGTTACATTCGCGGGTATGCGATCGAGACCTCGGATGCGCAGTTACCGTCCGTGATGGAGGCCCAGGCGCGGGCGGGTACTGGCTGGGTGAAGGTAGTCGCCGACTGGATCGACCGATCAAACGGGGCGGACTCAGATCTAGATCCGTTGTGGTATGCGCAGGCGCTAAAGGAAGGCGTGTTAGCCGCACATGAGGTAGGGGCGCGGGTAACGGTCCATTCGTTTAGTGAAAAGGCAATTGATGGCCTTCTCGAAGCCGGGGTGGACTGTATTGAACATGGCACTGGAATGAGGCCCGAACATGTGCAGGAGGCCTCCCGAATGGGAATCGCGGTTACGCCCACGCTGATGCAGGTGGCGTTGTTCCCGCAGTTCGCACGAGCAGGGAGCAAGAAATACCCGGTGTACGCGCAAACTATGACGGATTTGTGGGAGCGCCATGAGGCTACTCTGGGGAGTTTTATCGATGCTGGAGTGCAGTTGCTTCCCGGCACGGATGCGGGTGGGTATCAGGCGCACGGCGAGGTAGCAAAAGAGGTTGCGATGTGGCGCACGATGGGCCTTGCCCCGTCACAAATTGTCGATTTAGTAACGTGGAAGGCCCGCGAGTACCTTGGCGCGGCTGGACTGCATGAGGGCGCCGACGCTGACCTCGTAATGTTTGATGCTGACCCGGGTCAAAACGTTGAGGTCTTGCAACGACCAACACATGTGTTTTATCGAGGCGTAGAGCGCGTCGAGAGCCTCTAATACTGGGATTGCACTTGATCCAGTAGGTTCGCAAGCATCTCAGATTTGAGACCCGCGGACGTAGCGGCAATGGCCGGTTGCGTGCCCGTTGCTTCGTTTCCGAGGTCACGTTGGTCCACGTGTCCGCCACTTACTCGCACCAGATGGACGCCCGCTGCAATGTCCCACAGTTTGATTCGCGTGGCGAAGACGGCTCCTGCGCGACCAGCGGCAACTTGGGCGAGGTCAAGGGCGCACGCTCCCGGGCGGCGTATGGCGCGGAAGGTGGATAGCAGATCGGTTAGTCCCTGCGCTGCTAGGTTCGGGAACTGTTTCACCTCAGATACGGTGGGGAAGTAGGTGAGGAGCAGCGCTTCGCTCTCGGCCGTAATGGTCTTGCTGCCTTCAATGTTGCCGGACTTTAGCGCGTAGAAGTCATCTCCGCGTTCAATCCAGCCTTCAGTTTCGTTGGCCCAGAACACTTCGTTGTTGTAGGGAACGGTAATGGCTCCGGCTACGATTTCGCCGTCGAGGGAGGCTGCGACGGATGTGCCAAAGTAGGGGAATCCAGCGGCGAAGTTCGCGGTGCCATCAATGGGATCAATTATCCATTTCACGCGCGAGGCCAGTGACCGTGCGTCCACGTGAAAATCAGGCTCTACGATAGGGATCTCATCGGGGAAGTCACTGGGGGTACCGCCGGGCAGGATTTCTTCACCGTGCTCTTCACCGAGCTTGAGCGAGCCGGGGATGAAGCTGCCCAGGAGGGCACTGATCGCGGTCTCGGCAGCTTTGTCGTAAGGCGTGACTGGATCGTGAAAGTTCGCTTTGGTTTCGGTGGTTGCAGCGTCGAGTTTAACCCTTGAAGCCAGCAGGTATGGTCCCACTGCGGTTGCTGCAACTCGGCACATAAGTGCAAGTTCGTGGGTTAGATCGCCCCGCTGCAGGCTTCGCGTGGTTTCAGGGTCGAGGCCGACGATTCTTGGCGGATTGTCCAACCGGTATTGTTCAGTGCTCATGATGTCCTTTCGCTCATACCCATGCTCTCACTATTTTGGGAAGAGTTCCCTGCGCTATGCGTTGCGACGTAGCTTGCGAGGGAGTGCCGTGACCAATCGCACGATAAATCCTGCCTACTTAGGTCAAATACACTTCCCTTTTTGGCTCGTTTTCTGGCACAATGGAGCGTTGTACTCGAAGTCTGCGGACCCCTCTCTACCGTAGTTCTTCGCGTCCAGGATTCTAACCACTGTTTGTGTAACCCCCGATAGCGGTTTGGGTCCACCCTAATAAATCAAGGAGTGACCACTAAAGTGGCAGTTCGTATTCGACTAAAGCGCATGGGCAAGGTCCACGCACCGTTCTACCGTGTAGTTGTCGTTGATCAGCGCAAGAAGCGCGATGGTCGCGTGATTGAAGAGATCGGCACCTACGATCCGACGCGTACGCCGTCGCACATTTCGATTAAGGGCGAGCGTGCTCAGTACTGGCTCGGTGTCGGTGCTCAGCCGTCCAACCAGGTTCGCAACCTGCTCCGTTTGACCGGTGATCTCGCTGCACACAAGGGTGTTAAGAACCCGGTTTCGCGCGTGAAGTACGCTTCTGCGGATGAAGAGGCCGCCGCGAAGGCTATTAAGGCTGCGGAGGAAGAAGCGATCAAGCGTAAGGCAGCTATTGCTGAAGCGAAGCAGAAGGCAGAGGCCGAGGCCGCTGCTGCTAAGAAGGCTGAGGAAGAAGCGGCCGCTGAGGCAGCTGCAGCGGAAGCTGCGGAAGAGGCTCCGGCAGAAGCTGAAGCCGCTGCTGAGGCAGAGGACGCCTAATGCTAGCTGATGCCCTAGAACATCTTGTCAGTGGGATTGTTGATAATCCTGATGATGTCGAGGTGAGCTCGAGGTCTATGCGACGCGGACAGCTTTTGGAGGTTCGCGTTAATCCGGATGATCTGGGTCGCGTCATTGGTAGAAATGGGCGGACGGCTCGCGCACTTCGTGCGGTCATGTCGGCTCTGTCTACTAAGGGCCCGGTCCGGGTTGATGTCATAGATACTGATCGGGATTAGTTATTTCGATTTTGGGGCGGTGTGGCGCTTGTCCACACCGCCCCAAGTCATATTTTGAGCTGAAGCGGTGGGTGTTCATGGAACTTTTGGTTGCGGTTGTAGGGCCGGCGCATTCTCTTAAGGGAGAAGTTGCGCTGGATTTGCGTACGGATTCTCCGCAGGAGCGCTTTTTTGAAGGCGCACAGTTTGACACGGCCTCGCATGGGGTTCTAACGGTGGAGTCGATTCGCGTTCACAAGGGCCGTATGCTGGTCAAGTTTGAAGAGGTGCAGGACAGAACGGGCGCGGAAGCGCTTCGTGGCGCTCGATTATTGATTGACGCTGGTGATGTGCTGGACGAGGATGATGCGTGGTATCCCCACGAGCTGACGGGTTTGAAGGTGCGCACGGTTGGGGGAGAGCCTCGCGGTGTTGTCTCTCGATTTGTGCCCCGAGCCGCGCAGGACCTGCTGGTGGTGGATTACGGTGGCCGCGAGGTTTTGGTGCCATTTGTGAGGCAGATCGTGCCTGAGGTACTGCTAGACGAGAGCACTATCGTGGTTGATCCGCCGGGCGGCCTATTTGATGATGAGGAGTGAGCACCGTGCGGTTTGATTTGGTTTCTATTTTCCCGCAGTTCTTTGATGCCCTGGATCTGTCACTGATGGGCAAAGCGAAGGATTCGGGTGCGGTACAGATTGTTGCTCACGATTTGCGAGATTGGACGCAGGATCGCCATCGCACGGTTGATGATTCGCCGTATGGTGGCGGTGCGGGCATGGTGATGCGCGCCGATATTTGGGGGAGGGCGCTGGATGAAATCCTCCAGACCGGCGTAGCAGATGCCGCTGGTGATTTGCCTTTAGACAGTTCCGCCGGCGTAAGTGACAGTGAGGATAATCCGCGCGCAGCACGCCGAGTTTTGGCAGTTCCGACCCCCTCGGGAAAACCTTTGACACAGCGGGATGTGGAGAGCCTGTGCTCCGCCGATCAAATTGTGGTTGCCTGTGGTCGTTATGAGGGTATTGATCAGCGCGTCGTCGATTATTACGCGGGCACGCCAGGCGTGGAGGTGTTTGAGTACTCCATTGGTGATTACGTTCTGAATGGCGGCGAGGTGGCCGCGATCGTGCTCGTGGAGGCGGTAGCGCGTCTACTCGATGGGTTCATGGGTAATCCGAAATCTTTGGACGAAGAGTCGTTCGAAGGAAACGTTCTCGAATATCCCTCTTATACCAGGCCTCAAGAGTGGCGCGGACTCGAAGTGCCGAACGTACTGATGGGCGGTAACCATGCACAAATAGAGTCGTGGAGGAGGGAGAAGTCTCTCGCTAAGACAGTGCGGGTGCGGCCCGACCTCATCGATAAAACGAATCCACAAACCCTTTCGGTGGAGGATCGCGAGGTTTTGACTCGGTTTGGATGGATCGCGCCGCGTGACGGTTCAGCGTGGCAGAGGGTGATGATTCGCTCCGCTGTAGCCTCGGAGGCTGATGAGATCGCGAGGGTTGCAGCCGCCACGTTCCCGGATGCGTGCCCGGCATACATCACTGAGCAGGCTCAGGCTGAGCATATCGCGAATAATTTATCGAGTGAGGTCGTTGCCTCGTGGCTGGCGGACCCGCATTGTCGTGTTTTAGTGGCTGTAATAGACGGGCGGATAGAGGCGTACACCCTGGTCATCATGTACGAGGATGGCGACTATCCAAGCGATATTCCTGCTGACCAGATAGAGCCTGCACCCACTTACATTTCCAAGCTTTACGTGACGAAGAAGTGGCGAGGCTCGGGGCTTGCAGGCGGAATTTTTGAGGCCGCGATTGAGGATGCGAAGCCGCTTGTAAAGGGCACTGAGTTCGTGCTGGGCACGGCCAAGGAGAACAAACGGGCGCGGAAGTTTTACCGCAGGCACGGATTCGTTACTTCGGGTAAGCGCGTGTTCATGGTCGGGGATATTCGTAACGTTGACGTGGTAATGACCCGAGCCGTGTAGAGCGTCTCGCTGGATTTAGTGGCCTAGTAGGAGGAGATGGGTTGCCTGCACGGTTGCTCCTCTGCGCCCTTATCTGGGGCGGTGAGATTGGTAACTACCGGCGGCTTCGAGAGAATACAGTGTCGACTGCGTCCTCGTTATATGGCACAATGGAGCGGTTGGAAAATGGCGGTGAAACCTGCCGCAGGGGGACACCGAGGCCAGATTCCACAAATGTAGTCGGCGGCTAGGCCGCTAAATGATCAGGTCTGACCTGCGGCAGTTTTGATCGGGAGATTAACATGCAGAAGCTAGATTTCGTTGACGAGCCTTCGCTACGTAGCGATATTCCGGAATTCAAGGCCGGCGACACCGTCAAGGTGAACGTAAAGGTTACGGAGGGCAACCGTACTCGTATCCAGGTTTTCCAGGGTATTGTCATTGCTCGTCAGGGCGAGGGCATTCGTGAGACGTTTACCGTTCGTAAGATTTCGTTCGGTGTTGGCGTTGAGCGTACGTTCCCGTTGCACGCTCCGACCATTGAGTCCATTGAGGTTGTGACTGTTGGTCGCGTTCGTCGCGCTAAGCTGTACTACCTGCGTGACCGTCACGGCAAGGCCGCTAAGGTCCGTGAGAAGCGCGCTAACTAATTTTAGTGCTTGTGCATGCCCCGGCATTTGCCGGGGCATGACTTTTATTGGGCCTACTCTTGCGTAAGCGTTTGGTGTAGGCACATTGGGCCGGATGTTTTAAGCTAATGCATTGGGAATGGTCTGAGATTTAGGAGAGTTATGCAGGACTTTGATGCGATCGTCCGGCGCGAGGAGCGCTCTTCTGAATCGGAGGCTACATATCAGCCTCGTCATGTGCATCCGGATTCAGAGAATCAGGGTAAGTCTGCCAAGAAGACTACTGTGCGGGGACGTGTGGGCGAGGTATTGTTAATCCTTGTTCTTGCGGTGATCTTGTCCTCGTTATTGCGAGTTTTTTTGGTCCAGGCTTTTTGGATCCCGTCCAGTTCAATGGAGGATACGTTACAGATTGGCGATAACGTCCTCGTGTCTAGACTTACGCCGGGTGTGTTCGAGCTTGAACGTGGTGACGTGGTGGTTTTCCGAGATGCCAATGAATGGCTGCCGCCCGTTGCAGAGCCAGGTGGGGTATCCGGGGCGATTGAGAAAGCGCTGGTATATACGGGTTTGCGGCCGGCCTCGGGCGATCAGCATCTGGTGAAGCGTGTGATCGGTATGGGCGGAGACACGGTTGAGTGCTGTGATGATGGCGGCCGTCTGCTGGTAAATGGTCAGGCGATTTCGGAACCGTATTTGAAGTCGGGTTCGGATAATTCTGTCCAGCCATTTAGAGTGACGGTTCCGCAGGGACACCTTTGGGTGATGGGGGATAATCGCAATAATTCTGCGGATTCGCGCGCACACATGACAATTCCAGACCTTGCTTTTGTTGACGTAAATGACGTGGTGGGCAAGGTGTTTTGGGTTAGTTGGCCTTTGGGGCATTGGTCGAATCCCACGGATAATTCACCTTTTGAGAACGTGCGGTGAGCAGACTTGAAGCTTGCAAGCACACGTGTTGAGCGTGATCTGTCCAGGTTTGGCACTGTTGTTGGCATGGACGAGGTTGGGCGCGGCGCTCTAGCTGGTCCGGTTGCGGTGGGAGTTGCGGTTTCTCCTGGAGTTGAACCAGAAACTGCTTTGGCAGATTCGAAGTTTTTGTCACCGGCCGCTCGGGAGCGCCTGGTTTTGGAGGCCGCAAGGTGGGCGGGGCCTACGGCTGTGGGGATGGCGTCGGCTGCTGAGGTTGATGAGTTGGGCATCACCGCGGCGTTGAGGAGGGCCGGGCTTCGCGCTCTTGGAACGTTGGCATCTGCCGGGGTGCGGCCGGGCGTGGTGCTACTGGATGGGTCACATGATTGGCTGACTCCAACGGAGGATTTGTTTGGTGCCTGTGAGGGCCGGGACGCGTTTGTTGCTGTTGGTGAGCCTAGGGTACAGACCTTGGTAAAGGCCGATGCGTCGTGTTCGGTAGTGGCGGCGGCCTCGATTGTGGCGAAGGTTGTGCGCGACCATTTGATGGTGTCTTTGCCGGATCCTGGGTATGGTTGGTCGGCGAATAAGGGTTATGCGTCGGCGGCGCATCGGGAGGCATTGGCTAAGATTGGCGTGAGCGCTTATCACCGGCAGTCGTGGCGGCTTTTGAAGGATTAGTTCGGGCAGGAAAGGGCTTTGGGGATGAATCCTGAGATTGAGAATTACGAGAACAACTTGGAGCTGGATCTGTTCCGCGAGTATCGCGATGTGATCAGCTTGTTTAAATATGTGGTTGAGTCAGAGCGCCGTTTTTACTTGTGTAACCAGGTGGATTTGCAGGTGCATCCGGTGGGCAATGACGTGTTTTTTGAGTTGCGGCTTGAGGACGCGTGGGTTTGGGATATTTACCGTTCGTCGCGGTTTGTGAAGTCTGTGCGTGTGCTGACGTTTAAGGATGTGAATATCGAGGAGCTCTCCAAGTCGGAGCTAGAGCTCCCATAGCTTGCGAGGGCGGTGTGAATTCCTTTGGGCGGCGTGCTTTCCCCTTTCTGGGCACGCCGTTTTGCGCTCTCTTTGGGCGTAACCTTTTGGCTTAACTAGATGAGGAGCTTTGGTCTGACTGCGTGTAGCGCTGCGTCCGGCCCTTGAATGTGCCCGACCTAAATTGCCCTCCGTGCATTCCCGTCCCAAACTGCCATCCCCACTTTTCCGCCCCAAACTCCCATATCCGTGTTCCCGACCTAAACAGCCGTATCCGCATTTCAGACTTAAAGGGTCGAATCAGGCAGCTCTTTCGGGTAGTTCCCCTCATGGTGGTGTTCTGGCCTGGTGATGAAACAGCGATTCAGACCCAAAGTGCCGAATTAGCAGGCCGTTTTGGTTATTTCCCCTCACGGTTGCGACAGCTGCGGGCTTGTAGTTATCGATTCCGACCCAAAATGCCTGAATGAAGGCTGTTTTGTGCCGTTTTAGGTCTCATTCGTGTTCGAGGCCTGATGCGCGCTCGGTTTTGTGAGGGGAAGTGTCGGTTTGAGTAGCTGTTTTTGTCGGTTTCCCTCACGGTTGTGTTCTGGCCTGGTGATGAAACAGCGATTCAGACCCAAAGTGCCCATTTAGGCAGCAGTTATAGTCAGTTCCCCTCACGGTCGTGGTGTTTGCGTTGTGCCGCGTCGGTATTCCGACGGGAAATGGCAAAAAGAGGCCCATATTTTGTCGCTTTCCCTCACGGTCATGGTTTACGCCTGCCCATCGTCCCCTCAGGGGGAGCGTCCCGCGCCCCGCACCGGCTTTTCCCCAGCGTTACTGTTCCCGGGTCCGTCCACACCCGCACCCGGTTAGTGGCGAGCTTATTTACGCGAGGCAGCAGGATGATGCGCGGGAGGTGTTATGGCTAGGACACATAGGTTGGGCCAGGTTGGTGAGGATTTGGTGGCGGAGTACCTCACCGGCTTGGGCTGGCAGATTTTGGACAGGAATTACAGGAGGCGGGGAGTTGAGCTGGACATCGTGGCGCGGGATCCGAAGCGGGGAATCGTGTTTGTGGAGGTGAAGACTCGTTCGGCTCGAGGGGCGGCAACTGCGTGGGAGTCGATTACGGAACAGAAGATGCGGTTTTTGCGCCGCGGGGCAGCTGTTTGGTTGTCGGAACATGAGCGGAGCGGCTCCGTGTGCATGGATGCGGTGGTCGTGAAGGTGAGGGGAAGTTTGGCTGATATTGAGCATCGGAAAGGAGTGTTATGAGGCCTATTTTGGTGCGCACGCACGCGGTTGCGTGGTCAGGTATTACGGCGCACATTATTGCGGTTGAGACGCACGTAGGTTCGGGCCTGGTGTCGTTCAACTTGGTAGGTATGCCGGATGCGTCGGTGCGGGAGTCGCGCGATCGTGTGCGGGCGGCCCTCCAGTCGTGCGGTGTCGATTGGTTCGAGCATCGGGTAACGGTAAATCTGTCGCCGGCAGGGATTCCGAAGGCTGGATCCGCGTTTGATTTGGCGATAGCGGTGGGACTGTTGGCTGCGCGGGGAGTGGTTTCGCCTAAGGCCGTTGATGGAGCAGTGTTTATGGCGGAGCTCGGTTTGGACGGTTCGCTGCGTCCGATCCGAGGAGTGCTACCGGCGGTGGTTGGGGCGCGCCGTGAGGGGATGGCGCAGGTTGTAGTGGCGGAGGATTCGCTCGCGGAGGCGAGGCTGCTACCCGGAGGGGAGGTTCTTGGTTTCGCTCATTTGCGTGATCTTGTTGCTCATTTCGGAGGCCGTTTGCCCGAGGGGTTGCCAGCTCTTTCCGCGCGCGAGGCCCCAGCTGTGCAGCCGGAGGTTTCGCATGCGCATGATGAGGTTGATTTAGCTGATGTGCGGGGCCAGGCGTTCGCGGCGGAGGGGCTGGTTTTGGCAGCGGCGGGTGGTCACCACTTGCTGTTGGTTGGAGAGCCGGGCGCGGGCAAGACGATGCTTGCTAAGCGTTTACCCACTATTTTGCCGCCCCTTGATGATGAGGATGCGATTGAGGTGACTGCAATCCATTCGATTTGTGGCACGTTCGATCCGTCGTGTGGGTTGATGAGGACTCCGCCAATCGAAACTCCGCATCATAGTGCGACGATGGCAGCGATTATTGGTGGAGGAACCGGGGTTCCGCGGCCGGGAGCGATTTCGCGGGCGCATGCGGGTGTTTTGGTGCTGGATGAGGCAGCTGAGTTTTCGCCCCAGGTGTTGGACGCGATGCGCCAGCCCTTGGAATCGGGGGTTGTGAATTTGCATAGGGCGCGCCATCACGTGGAGTATCCCGCCCGTTTCCAATTGGTTCTAGCTTCTAATCCGTGTCCTTGTGGGCATGCGATTAGCCGGCGTAAGTCGTGTATGTGTTCGTCGTTGCAGCGTCGCCGCTACATGAGCCGGTTGTCGGGTCCGTTGCTGGATCGGATGGATATTCAGATCCCGATGATGACACCGTCGCCAGCTGAGTTGTCGGATCCACCGGCGTATACGTCTGCGGATGCGCGCAAGCTCGTTGCGCAAGCGCGTGAGCGGGCACGCGAGCGGTGGCGTGGCACGCCTTGGACTATGAATGCACATGTTCCTTCGCGGCTCCTTCATGACCCGAAGTACGGGATTGAGCCGGCGGTGTATAGGGGTGTGGAGCGCGCGATTGAGGACGGCACTTTGAGTTTGCGCGGTGCGGATCGAGTGTTGCGTCTTGCACTGACGATCGCGGATGTGCGCGGCGCGCGCAAGGTCGGCCTGTCGGAGCTCGTTAGTTCTTTGAAGTTTAGAAATGGGGTTGATAATGCGAATTCCTGATTTGGCTAGCGAAAAAGAGGTTGCGTGCGCGTGGAGTGCCATCGTGGAGCCAGGCGACGTGGCTGCGGGGGTGTTGCGCGAGCAGATGGGTAGCGCCGCAGCGCTGGAGTGGCTACTAACCCAACCGGACGTAGAGAAGCTTTCGCCGCAGGTTTTATTTGACGAGGAGGGCCGCGAGCGCCCGTGGGTGAAGGCACTGAAGAGGTGGTTGCCTCGTGTGGAGGATTTGGATGTTCAGCGCGATTTGGATGCGTTGGCTCGGGTGGAGGGAACGGTGCTCTGGCCGGAGCATCCTGCTTGGCCCGAGGGGCTTAATGATCTGGGATTGGAGGCTCCGGCTGCGCTTTGGGTGCGTGGGGAGCTGAAGGCGATGCCGCGGGTAGCGATTGTGGGGGCGAGGGCATCAAGTTCGCACGGTAATTCGATTGCGCGTGATGTTGCGTTTGAGCTTGCTCGCAAGGGTGTGTGCGTGGTGTCGGGTGGAGCGTTCGGTATTGATGCGGCTGCTCACGTGGGTGCGTTGAAGGTGGGGCAGACGGTGGCGGTGATGGCCGGAGGAGTGTCGTACCTTTACCCGGCTTCTCACGCGGGTCTGTTTGAGCAGATCGAGCTGTCGGGTGCGATTGTGGCTGAATGCCCGCCGGATTGGCGGCCAGCGCGGTGGCGTTTTTTGAGTCGGAACCGACTGATCGCGGCGTTATCGCAGGCGAGTGTGGTGGTGGAAGCGTCGGCGAGGTCAGGGGCTCTGGTGACTATTCGCCGCGCCCGGGAGATGGGTAGGCCGGTGGGGGCGTTTCCCGGTTCGGTGTCGTCGCAAATGTCAGCGGGTTGCAATGAGGCGATCCGTGAGGGCGTGACTTTGGTGACTGGCGTTGATGACATTTTGGAGTTGATGTCCGGCATCGGTGATTTCTTGTTTGATATGCCCGAGGGGAAGAAGCCGCGCCTAGATGCTGATGTGCAGCGTGTTTTCGATGCGCTTCCAGCGAAGGGATCTGCAACGGTTCGTTGGGTAGCTCGAGCTGCTGGTTTGGGCGTGGATGAGGTGGAGCAGGGGATGACTACACTACTGTTGAAGAAGTTGGTTACGTGCGAGGGCGATGCTTTCGCGCGTTGCAGGTAGCGCACATACGAGGCGCGCCAGGCAGGACTGAAGTTGCGTTGTCCGTAGACGTAGCAGATGCATAGATTTGGGAGGAACATGGAGTTGCACGAGTCAACGCTCGATGTTCTGGCCAGATTTGAGCGCTATATGGCGCATAGTCGAGGCATGGCAGACCTTTCGGTGCACGCGTACATGAGCGATGTGTCCTCTGCTCTTGATTTTTGCCTGGGTGCGAGGCCATTTGATTCGGCTGAACTGACGCCGCGGGCGTTTCGTGCATGGGTTGCAACCAAGGTCCGCGAGGGGGGTTCGAGGGCATCTGTAGCGCGGTACGTGGCAAGTGTTCGCTTGTTTGGGCGATGGATGAAGCGTGAGGGAATCGCTCAGGTTGATCCAACTTTGAAGTTGAGGGCTGCGCGAGTGGATGAAACGCTCCCGCAGACGCTAACGGTCGATCAGGCCCGGTCTTTGTTTAACTATTTGCGCCAGCAAACAGAAGGTGGTGATCCGTGCGCTATTCGCGACTGGGCAATGGTTGAGGTCATGTATTCGTGCGGTATTCGTGTTGCGGAACTGACCGGCTTAAACCTGTCGCATTTGAACGCTGCCGAACGCACTTTGCGAGTTCTGGGCAAGGGCGACAAGGAGCGCGTGGTGCCGTACGGCAAGCCAGCTCATGATGCGCTGCGCGTTTGGATTGAAACGGGCCGCCCTGCCCTCGTTACTGATAGCGGCGAGCAGGCGTTGTTCTTAGGCGCTCGCGGTGGGCGCATTAGTCAACGCATTGTCCGAGGACGCCTGGAGTCCGCATGCGCCAGTGCCGGTGTTCCGGTGATTTCCCCGCATGGTTTGCGTCATAGCGCGGCAACTCACATGTTGGAAGGTGGCGCTGATTTGCGCGCGGTGCAGGATTTGCTGGGGCACTCGTCGCTACAAACTACGCAGCGATACACGCATGTGGATGCGCACCGTTTGAGCGCGATTATGAACCAGGCTCATCCTCGGGCGTGAGTGGGGGGGCATGATCGATCGCCAACGGTCCCAGTAGTTATTTGTCCAAGGGCTTGAGTATGGGCTCTCCGAAGATGAGGGCGAGGGGGTTTAAGTACAGGTATTTGTTAACTTTGGCTCCCCAGTGCAGGCAATCTGAATCGTGACCGGCTTCAAGGTGACCAACCACGTCGCCGGCTTGTACAAACGAGTTTTTCGCGACTGCAGGAGAGACCGGCTCAAACGTGGAGTGCACGCCGTTGGCGTGTCTAATAGAAACTAAGTTCCGGTTGAAGAATTCTCCGCCGTAAACCACTATGCCGTCGGCAGGAGCGTGAATTGTGGCTCCCACACCAGGGCAGATGTCCACCCCGCGATGTCCCGATGTCCAGGGACTATTCGGCGGGTCAAATAGGCGTCCAACAAGTATGGGAGGTGCTACCGGCAGTTGCCAGGAGATCACCACGGAGGGGTCGTATCCACCATGCGAGGGGGAAAGAGTGGGGCTATGCGAGGCTTCGGACACGCTACTGGTCCAAGAATACGTGCCATCCACAGTTTGAAAATGTGTACTTCCCACCCAAGCAGAAGAACTGTAGCCTTCGACGAATGTCTCACCCCGGGCAGGTGCGCCAACCATGCCGAGTAACGCACTGCCCGCCCCAAGGGCGGCCAGCAGGGTTACAAATCGATGCGCTAAGTCCATGCGGGTTAGGCTACGAACAACGGTTATCGGCAGCGATTTCGAAGCAGAAAGATTGTGGATATGCCGGGTTTGTGCTCCCTGTGGAAACACGTATGGGGGCGCGTTGTGTGAGCCGTGAAACATGTGGGCGTAAAAGGAGCCTTCGAAGTTCCTAAACTCCCAGATTTTAGCTAGAATCAACGCGGCACCTGCTTGCAGGTGACTATCGCGCGTCCAAATCCGCGTAAGCGGCGTGGCCAGCTTCGGTCCCTTCGGGGTGTTGGTTCGTGGACGCTAGGGCCTTAGGGCAGTAACTGTAATTTTGAGTGGCTAACGCTGCTCGTGAATGGTGCTTTGCACCGAGAGGAAGAGACATGGCTGTTGTAACCATGCGTCAGCTTCTGGAAAGTGGTGTCCACTTTGGTCACCAGACCCGTCGCTGGAATCCGAAGATGAAGCGCTTCATCCTGACTGAGCGTAACGGCATCTACATCATTGACCTGCAGAAGACCGTCGAGGACATCGACAAGGCTTACGAGTTCGTGAAGGAAATGGTTGCTCACGGTGGCAACATCCTGTTTGTTGGCACGAAGAAGCAGGCTCAGGAAGCTATTGAAGAGCAGGCTGAGCGCGTTGGTATGCCTTACGTGAACCACCGTTGGCTGGGCGGTATGCTGACGAACTTCTCCACGGTTTCTAAGCGTCTTCAGCGCATGAAGGAGCTTGAGGAGATCGATTTTGCGGATGTTGCCGGTTCGGGCCACACCAAGAAGGAACTTCTCATGATGGAGCGTGAGAAGAACAAGCTCCAGCGTTCGCTGGGCGGTATTCGTGACATGGCTAAGCTTCCTTCGGCTATTTGGGTTGTTGACACCAACAAGGAGCACCTTGCGATTGCTGAGGCTCGCAAGCTGAATATCCCGGTTGTGGCTGTGCTTGATACCAACTGTGATCCGGATGAGGTCGATTACGGCATCCCGGGTAACGATGATGCTATTCGCGCTGTTGCGCTTTTGACCCGCGTGGTAGCAGACGCCTGTGCTGCGGGCTTGATGGCTCGTTCGGAGCGTCGTCAGAAGTCGGGCGCTGAGGACGCCAGCGCAGAGCCGATGGCCGAGTGGGAGCGCGAGCTTCTTGAGAGCGCCGAAGGCGAGCAGAAGGCTGAAGACGCCGATAAGGCTGAAGAGGCCGGCAAGGCTGAGGTGGCTGCTGAAGAGCAGGCACCGGAGGCTGAGTAATCGAAGGCTGAGTAAGCCTTTCCACTAATACTTGAAGAGGAAAGATTTTCATGGCGAATTACACTGCTGCCGATGTGAAGGCTCTGCGCGAGCAGACCGGCGCGGGCATGATGGATGTTAAGAAGGCGCTTGACGAGGCCAACGGCGACAAGGAAAAGGCGATGGAGATCATCCGTCTTGCTGGTCTGAAGTCGCTGTCTAAGCGTGAAGATCGTACGGCTGCCGCCGGCCTTATTGCTGGCGAGGTTGTTGATGGCAAGGTCGGCGTTATGGTTGAGGCGAATGCTGAGACCGACTTCGTGGTGAAGAATGAGAAGTTCATTGACTTCGCTTCGAAGGTTTTGGCCGCGGCTGTTAAGAGCGGCGCTACGTCTACGCAGGATCTGCTTGAGCAGCCTGCTGAGGATGGCACGGTTAAGGACCTGGTTGACGGTCTTGGCGCTGTTATTGGCGAGAAGATTGAGGTTGGCAAGGTTGCGCGCATGGAGGGCGAGAACGTTGAGCTGTACCTCCACCACTCGTCGGCTGACCTGCCGGCGCAAGTTGGCGTGCTGGTAGCAACCGATGCGGCTGGTGCTGAGGTTGCACGCGACATCGCGATGCATATTGCTGCGTTCTCCCCGCTCTACTTGGATCGCACGACGGTTCCGGCTGACGTTCTGGAGAAGGAGAAGGAAACCCTCACGAAGCTCACGCTCCAGGAGGGTAAGCCCGAGCACATCGTTCCGAAGATCGTTGAGGGCCGTCTGAACGCGTTCTACGCGGAGAATTGCCTTGTTGATCAGGATTTCGCTCGCGATCCTTCGAAGAAGGTCGGCGACGTCCTAAAGGAGCACGGCGCTAAGGTTACGGATTTCGTTCGTTTCCACGTGGGTGCCTAGTAAGTTCCCGATTGTAGCCCCGACCCTTGTTTGCAAGGGCGGGGCTACGGTCATATATCCGTTAAACTATGTGTTGAGTTAGTGCACTGCGGTTTTTTTGTGGAGGGGTTGCAGCTGATGGCTGAGCAGTCTGGCGCCGGGCGGCGCGTTCTTTTGAAGTTGTCCGGCGAGGTTTTCGGCGGCGGAGAGATCGGTCTTGACCCGTCGGTGGTGAACATGATTGCCGCGCAGATTGCGCAGGCGGTCCGCGAGGGCGTCCAGGTTGCTGTGGTTGTGGGTGGAGGCAATTTCTTCCGCGGCGCTGAGCTCTCTCGACATGGCCTTGATAGGGCTCGGGCTGACTACATGGGCATGCTCGGCACGGTGATGAACGCGCTTGCGCTTCAGGATTTCTTGGAGCAGCAGGGCGTATCTACACGCGTGCAGTCCGCGATTTCGATGAGGCAGGTTGCTGAGCCTTACATTCCGCTCCGCGCGATCCGTCATTTGGAAAAGGGGCGTGTCGTGGTGTTTGGCGCGGGCGCGGGGTTGCCGTATTTCTCAACGGACACGGTGTCGGCGCAGAGGGCGCTGGAGACGCGCTGTTCGGAGCTGTTAGTGGCAAAGAACGGTGTGGATGGAATTTATACTGCTGATCCTCGAGTGGAACCTGATGCGCAACGTCTCGATTATGTGACGTATTCGGAGGCACTCGCGCGTGGGTTGAAGGTAGTTGATGCGGCGGCGTTCTCACTGTGTCAGGAAAACAGTCTTAACATGCGCGTGTTTGGCATGAATGAGCCGGGCAATGTTACCGACGCGCTACTTGGGAAGAAGATCGGTACGTTGGTAACTAATGAAGATTGTGAGAAGGAGAACTAAGAAATGATTGAAGATGCTCTACTTGAGGCCGAAGATGGCATGGAGCGTGCTGTCGCAGCTACAAAGAAGGATTTCGGAAATATTCGTACGGGCCGCGCTAATCCGGAGATGTTTAACTCCATTCTCGTGGAGTACTACGGTGCGATGACGCCGTTGCAACAGCTTGCTTCGGTGCAGATTCCGGAGGCTCGTATGGTGCTGGTAAGCCCGTATGACCGCGGTTCGGTGCAGGCCATTATTCAGGCGATTCGCGATGCGGATTTGGGTATTAATCCAACGGACGACGGCAATCTGATTCGTTGCACGTTGCCGGCGCTCACTGAGGAACGTCGTCGCGATTACGTGAAGCAGGCTCGTACCCGTGCGGAGGAGGGACGCATTTCGATCCGTAATGAGCGTCGCCGCGCGAAGGAAGAACTTGAGCGGATTAAGAAGGACGGCGAAGCCGGCGAGGACGAAGTTGAGCGCGGCGAGAAGCAGCTTGAGGATCTGACGAAGAAGTTCGTGGCTCTTGTTGATAGCGAGCTGGAGGCCAAGGAAAAGGATCTGATGACCGTTTAATACGGTAAGTAGGATGTCTGTGGATTTACGACGTATTACCCATCCGGGGCCAACTGAAAACCATAAGCCGTTACCATCGTCGGGGCGGGCAGGGCGTAACCTTCCCGCCGCGATTGGTGTGGGGGTTGGTTTAGCGGCGCTGTTCCTCGCAGTCTTGTTTATTTCGAACGAGGCGTTTGTGGTGCTGGTGTCAGCTGCTGTGGTGCTGGCCCTGTGGGAGCTCGCAGGAGCTTTTGCACGGAAGAATCGTGAGATCGTGCTACCGCTAGCCTGGGTTGGTGGCGTTGGCATGGTTGTGTGCGCCCATTTTTTAGGCTTGGAGGCCGTGCTGGGCGCGCTGACGGTAACTGTGTTTGCCGTGGCGGTGTGGAAGCTGTTGGATGGGCGTAGTCCGCAGGCGGTGCTAGACATCATGGTGACAACGTTTGCGCTGATTTACGTGGCGTTGTTGGCGTCGTTCGTGGTGTTGATTTTGGATTCTCCGGGTGCGCAGGCCGGTGTGATCACCTGGGTTTTGCTGTGCGTGGCTAACGATACGGGCGGTTGGGCGTTTGGAATCATGTGGGGCAAACACCCAATGGCTCCGAAGATTTCGCCGAAAAAGTCTTGGGAAGGCTTCGCCGGTTCGCTCGTGTTCTCAATCGCTGCTGGTATTGGTGGAATGGTTTGGCTCGGCGGGGCCTGGTGGCTAGGTATCCCGCTGGCGTTACTGACTACGGTTGCCGGAACGTTTGGTGATTTGATCGAGTCGCTGATCAAGCGTGATGTTGGCTTGAAAGACATGTCTAACATGCTGCCGGGTCACGGTGGTTTGATGGATCGGCTCGATTCACTGTTGATGACGGCCCCAGTGGTCTATTTCTTCTTGAAGGTGGCTTTGCAGTGGTAGAAGCGAGCAAGCGTTCGTGCCGCCAGGTGATGCCGACGGATCAGGCTCCGGAGGGTGCGAAAACTCCCGATGCGAAGCCGGTCTTGTCGTTTGCGCCGCGCAGGCGGGGAAAGCCACTGGCACATTTGGCAGATTTGGATTTCGAGGAGCGCGGCCACGTCCTCGTGGAGCAGGGATTACCTAAGTTCCGGGCGGATCAGTTGTCGCGCCACTACTTCCAGCGTCACATAGCGGATCCTGCGTTAATGAGTGACCTGCCAAAGAACATGGCGGAGCAGGTTAAAAAGTCGCTCATGCCGAGGTTGATCAAGAAGGTTCACACTCTTGCAACGGATGACGGGATGACGCTGAAGCATCTGTGGGAGCTTTACGATGGGGCGCGGGTAGAGTCGGTGCTCATGCGCTATCCGGGCCGCACAACGCTGTGTATTTCGAGCCAGGCTGGTTGCGGTATGGCGTGCCCATTTTGCGCAACCGGTCAGATGGGGCTGACACGTAACCTTTCCACCGCGGAGATCATCGAGCAGGTGCGCATGGCGCATGTGGCGTGTGAGAGTGGAGAACTTGAGGGCGGCCCAACCCACCTGTCGAACGTGGTGTTTATGGGGATGGGAGAGCCGCTCGCGAACTACCGTTCCATTGTGCAGGCACTGAGGCGGATGACTGATGAACCGCCGCGTGGGTTTGGCATGTCGGCACGAGGAATAACGGTGTCCACGGTTGGCTTGGTGCCCGGAATCGATAAGCTTGCACAGCTGGGGCTTCCCGTAACGCTCGCAGTTTCGTTGCACGCGCCTGATGACGAGCTGCGCGATGAGCTGATTCCGATTAACTCGCGTTGGAAGGTTGGCGAGTTGCTGGATGCGGCGCGACGCTATTTCGTGAAGACGGGAAGGCGCGTGTCGATCGAGTACGCGCTAATTAAAGACATGAATGATCACGCGTGGCGTGCGAAGCTCCTGGCCGACGAGTTGAATAAGCGCGGACACGGCTGGGCGCATGTGAATCCGATCCCGCTAAATCCAACGCCGGGCTCGATTTGGACTGCCTCCACCCCGCACGTGATGAAGGAATTCGTTGAAACACTGCGTGATAACGGAATCGCAACTACCATTCGTGATACACGTGGATCAGATATTGACGGGGCTTGTGGCCAGTTGGCTACCTCGGTGAAGAATAAAGAGGGGCGTCAGTAATGAGTAACTTTTTCCCAACAGTGGGATTTTTCCGCAAGGGTTATAACAAGGACGAGGTAGATGCGTTCTTCAAACAGGCACGCGCGGTTTATGAGGGTGATCGTGCAAGTTTGGGAATAACATCCGAACAGGTTCGCCGTACGGTGTTCGCTTTGAAGAGGCGCGGTTACGATCCGGCCGTGGTTGATGCGGCGCTGGATCGTTTGGAGTCGGCTTTTATCTCTAGCGAGCGCGCGAATCACGTGGCGGTTAATGGCGAGGACGTCTGGTTGGATCACGTGGCCGACCGTGCAACGACGCTGTACCCGCGTTTGGTTCGCCCGCTGGGTAACCGTTTTGCGCATCCGGAGGCAAAGGAGCGCGGATACCGGGTTGAAGAGGTGGACGCGTTCCTGGATCGAATTGCTCGTTTCTTTGATGATGAAGAAAAGCTCACCGCTGATGAGATCCGCCAGGTAACGTTTCCGAGTGCGAAGGGCGGCGACGCTTACCTCGAGGGGCCCGTGGACGCGTACCTGTCACGCGCAATCGATATTCTCTTGTCGATCGAGTAGTCATGTCTCGTCCACTTTCACTTCTTGGTTCTACCGGTTCTATCGGAACGCAGGCACTTGATGTTGTGCGCGCTAATCCTTCGATTGTCCAGGTCGTGGCTCTGGCTGCGGGCGGGTCTAATATTGACCTGCTTCTCAAGCAGGCGCAGGAGTTTCAGCCTCGGGTAATCGCGGTTGCTTCAGGGGACGAGGCCGCTATTGCTAGCGCGATGAGGCAGCGAGGTATTGAAGCGGAGCTGTGGGTTGGCGCGGACGCGATAGTGAGCGCCGCCGGCATGCTAGATGAGGACGGCATCGTACTGAACGGCGTGACGGGCGGCGTAGGGTTGCAGCCTACCCTTGCAGCGCTTGGCTCGGGTGCCCGTTTGGCGCTTGCAAACAAAGAGTCGCTGGTGGTGGGCGCAGCCCTGGTTCGGGCAGCTATGCAAAGGCCTGGTCAGATCCTCCCGGTCGATTCGGAGCACTCTGCGATTTTCCAGTGTTTGGTTCCGGGCCGCCACGAAAAGGGGCTGACGTCTGAGGTTGTCACGGGTAGGTCGGAGGTAGATCAACTGGTGCTCACGGCGTCGGGAGGTCCGTTCCGCGGTAAGAAGCGCGACGATTTGCAAAATGTTAGCCCCGCGCAGGCTCTTAATCACCCAACTTGGGATATGGGCCCGGTGGTGACGATAAATTCGTCCACGCTGATGAATAAGGGCCTGGAACTGATTGAAGCGCACGTCTTGTTTGATATCGATCCGGGCGACATTGAGGCCGTGGTTCACCCACAGTCAATTGTGCATTCTATGGTGACGTTTAAGGATGGAGCTACGATTGCGCAGGCTTCGCCTCCCGATATGCGTTTGCCGATTGCTCTGTCCCTCTCGTGGCCGCAACGTTTGGATCATGTGCAGCAGCCGGTGAGGTGGAATGAGCGTGCGAGCTGGACGTTCGAACCCGTGGATAACGATACTTTCCCAGCGCTCAACTTGGCTCGGGCCGCAGTTAGCGCCTCGCCGACTCATCCGAGCGTCATGAACGCTTCCAACGAGGTGTGTGTGGACGCTTTCATTCACGGTAATCTTCCCTATCTTGACATCGTGGACACGGTTGCGAAGGTAACCGAGGCGCACGAGGGCATTGCCGAGCCTGATCTTGACGATATTTTGAACGCTGAGGCGTGGGCGCGCGAAAAAACGAAGGAACTTATTGGAGGCCGCGTTTGAGTTACGCGATCGGCATTTTGCTCGCGATTGTGGCGCTGATGATCTCGGTTGCCTTGCACGAGCTTGGCCACATGATTCCGGCTAAAAAGTTCGGTGTCTACGTGCCGCAGTACATGGTGGGATTTGGTCCAACTTTGTATTCGAAGCAGGTCGGGGACACCGAATATGGCGTGAAGGCGATTCTGCTTGGCGGCTACGTGCGTTTGGCGGGAATGTATGCTCCGCCGCGCGAGGGAGTGAAGCTGACCAACCGCAAGGGGCAGATGACTCTTGCGCAGGAGGCTCGTTTATCCTCGGCAGAGGAGTTGCCTGAGGGACGCGAATCTCAAGCGTTCTACAACCTGTCGGTCCCAAAGAAGCTCATAGTAATGCTGGGTGGGCCGGTAACTAACCTGTTACTCGCAGTGGTTCTTTTTGCGGTAATCGTGCTTGGTTTTGGTTTTAATGTGGCCACAACTACGCTGGACCAGGTTCCCCAGTGTATTGGCACTACTTCGCAAACTTGCACTGAGGAGAATCCGAAGTCTCCGGCGTATGAGGCAGGTTTGCGAGCCGGCGATAAGATCGTATCTTGGGGGCCGGTGCAGGCAAGTGCGTGGGCTGACGTTGTGAGTGCTATTGAGCATCAGGACGGCGCGGCAAAGGTAGTTGTGGAACGCGATGGTGCGTTGCAAGAGTTTGATGTGACACCGGTTCAGGTGGGTGAGCGCAAGGTTGCTGGCATCATTTCCAAGGTGGAACGTGAGCGCGGCACCGCCCGCGACGTCGGTGATATTACGTGGCAGACCTTCGAGGGAACGGCCTCTATCGTGGCTGTTTTGCCTCGCGCCGTGTGGGACGTTGGAGTGCAACTGTTTACGGATGCTCCTCGAGATCCGAATTCTGTGCTGTCAGTGGTGGGCGTTGGCCGGATTGCAGGTGAGGTTTCCGCAGAGCAGGGCGTGGGGATTGCAGACCGGGCAATGCTTTTGCTGAGCCTGTGGGCGTCCTTGAACATGGCGCTGTTCGTGTTTAACTTGATCCCGCTACCGCCGCTTGATGGCGGACACGTGGCAGGCGCTCTCTGGGAGGGCCTGCGCCGGACTTTCAACCGCGTCACGGGAAGGCCGGATCCAGGGCCGGCGGATACGGCCCGCATGGTGCCGGTGTCTTATGTGATTTTTGTTTTGCTGATGGCCATGACGGTGCTACTCGTTGTAGCCGATATTATTAAGCCGATTAGCCTAGTCTAGGAACTGTTAATAGTTTGCCAGGAATCACCTGGCGCTGATTTTTGGGAGATGTCATCGTGACCGAGATTGCCCTGGGAATGCCAAAGGTGAACGGAGCCCCGTTCCCGCGTAAGAAGACGCGTCTGATACACGTGGGGGATGTTCCAGTGGGCGGTGGTTCACCGATTTCGGTGCAGTCGATGACCACTACGAAGACCACTGATATTGGTGCAACTTTGCAGCAGATTGCAGAGCTCACCGCCGCCGGTTGCGACATCGTGCGGGTCGCGGTGCCATCGGCTGATGATGCGGAGGCGTTGCCCATTATTGCGAAGCAGTCCACGATCCCCGTGATTGCCGACATTCACTTCCAGCCGCGTTACGTTTTCAAAGCGATTGAGGCGGGTTGTGCGGCGGTACGCGTAAATCCGGGCAACATTCGTAAGTTTGATGACCAGGTTAAAGACATCACGAAGGCTGCGACGGACGCGGGGGTGTCTTTGCGCATTGGAGTGAATGCAGGGTCACTCGATCCGCGCTTGCTAAAGAAGTATGGCAAAGCCACGCCGGAGGCCCTCGCGGAGTCGGCGATGTGGGAGGCGTCTTTGTTTGAGGAGCACGACTTCCACGACTTCAAGATTTCAGTTAAGCACCACGATCCGGTGACGATGATCCGGGCTTACGAGATTCTGTCAGAAAGCGGCGACTGGCCGCTACACCTTGGTGTGACAGAGGCGGGGCCCGAGTTCCAGGGAACGATCAAGTCCGCAACGGCGTTCGGCGCCCTCTTGCGCCAGGGGATTGGCGACACGATTCGCGTTTCGCTGTCCGCTCCTCCGGTTGAGGAGGTCAAGGTGGGTATCGAAATCCTGCAGTCGCTTGGCCTACGCGAACGTACCCTCGAAATCGTTTCTTGTCCGTCTTGCGGTCGTGCGCAGGTGGACGTTTACACGCTCGCAAATGAAGTGAACGAGGGGTTGAAGGACCTCACGGTTCCTTTGCGCGTGGCAGTAATGGGCTGTGTTGTGAATGGCCCCGGTGAGGCTCGCGAGGCCGATCTTGGCGTGGCATCGGGCAACGGCAAGGGCCAGATTTTCATCAAGGGCCAGGTGGTTGACACCGTGCCCGAGGCCGAGATTGTGCCTGCCCTTTTGAAGCATGCGAATGAGATCGCGCAAACGATGGGCCTTGAAGAGGGTTCCGGCAGCGTTGACGTGATCAGCTGATTTTGCGCCCTCCAATATCTTGTTAATTCGATGAGAGATGCCGCCGTTTTCTCTCATCACGCTTTGCAGTTAGGCTGGTAATCGTGCTTACTAACATGTCTGAATTTTTCCTGCGGACGCTTCGTGAAGATCCCGCAGATGCGGAAGTTGCAAGCCACAAGCTGATGGTGCGCGCCGGCTACATTCGTCGTGTGGCTCCGGGCATCTACACGTGGTTGCCTCTTGGTTTGAAGGTTTTGCGTAACATCGAGCAGGTTGTGCGCGAAGAGATGGCTGCGATTGGGGCCCAGGAAGTCCACTTCCCGGCGCTACTGCCGCGCGAGCCGTATGAGAAAACCAACCGGTGGGAAGAATACGGGCCAAACCTCTTCCGGTTGAAGGACCGCAAGGATGGCGATTACTTGCTTGCGCCAACGCATGAAGAGATGTTTACGCTCGCGGTTAAGGACATGTACTCCTCGTATAAGGATTTGCCGCTTTCGCTGTATCAGATTCAAACAAAGTATCGCGATGAGGCGCGTCCTCGTGCGGGCGTGATTCGCGGCCGCGAGTTCGTGATGAAGGACTCTTACAGCTTCGATATTGATGATGAGGGGCTTGCTAAGTCTTATGAGTTGCACCGGAAGGCGTACCAGCGTGTATTTGAGCGCCTCGGTTTGCCGTTTGTGATTGTGGCCGCGCAGTCGGGTGCCATGGGTGGTTCACGTTCAGAGGAGTTCCTCTATCCGAATCCCATGGGTGAGGACACGTTTGTGCGTTCTCCTCGTGGTTACGCAGCGAATGCGGAGGCGGTTGTAACCCCGGTTCCAGATCCCGTGGATTACTCGAATACGCCGGCTAAGGAATTGCGTCATACGCCGGACGCGAAGACCATATCCGCACTTGTCGATCTTTCAAATGAGCTTTACCCGCGTGAGGATCGCCCGTGGGAAGCGGGGGACATGCTGAAGTCGTATGTCGTGACGCTGACGCATCCCGATGGCACGCGCGAGGTTGTAAACATTGGTATCCCGGGTGACCGGGAGGTGGATGAGAAGCGCCTTGAGGCTGCTTTTGCGCCCGCCGAAGTAGAACAGGCAACGCCCGAGGACCTTGCGAAACATCCGGAGTTGGTGGCCGGTTATTTGGGGCCCGAGGTAGTGGGGCCAAACTCGTCGAACCGAACGACTGACGAGGACGGCAACCCGACGGGCTCGGTGCGCTTCTTCGTTGACCCGCGGGTTGTGGAGGGCACGGCTTGGATCGCTGGGGGTAATAAGCCTGATTACCACGTGTACAACCTGGTGATGGGCCGCGACTTCACGGCCGATGGCACGGTTGAGGTTGCTGAGGTGAAGGAGGGAGATCCGGCCCCGGATGGTTCCGGTCCGCTTGAGCTTGCACGCGGTATCGAGGTAGCGCACATCTTCCAGCTCGGTCGCAAGTACGCAAAGGCGTTGGACCTTTCGGTGCTGGATCAAAATGGCAAGTCGCAGGTGGTTACCATGGGCTCGTACGGCCTGGGTATCTCCCGCGTGGTTGCAGCCATGGCGGAGAGCCACCACGATGATCTTGGCTTGTCTTGGCCAATGGTTGTGGCGCCGTTCCACCTGCAGGTGCTTGCGGCGGGTAAGGGCGAACAGATCGCTGATACCGCGGCTGACATTTCTCAGGCTGTGTCGGATGCTGGTTTCGACGTGCTTTACGATGATCGTCCGAAGGTATCGGCGGGCGTGAAGTTTGCTGATGCTGAACTGCTGGGCATGCCGTATGTCCTTGTTGTCGGGCGCGGCTTGAAGAACGGTGTGGTTGAGTTCCGCGACCGTCGCGGCGGTGTCTCAAAGGAGATTCCGGTTGAAGAAGCAAAGCAGATTATTATTGCCGAGCTTGAAGCGAATAGGGGGTCAGCCAAGTGACATACCGTGAGATTAGGGTTATTGGCGACCCGGTTTTGCGCACGCCATGTGAGTGGATCACTGACATTGACGATTCGGTGAAGAGCCTCGTTGAGGACTTGCTAGAGAACGTCGATGAGGAGGGACGCGCAGGTCTTGCTGCCCCTCAAATCGGCGTTGGGTTGCGGGCCTTTTCTTGGAATATCGATGGCGAGATCGGTTATGTGCTCAATCCGAAACTGGTTGAAGTTTCAAAGGACGAGTACCAGGACGGTGACGAGGGGTGCCTCTCGGTTCCCGGCTTGTGGTTCCCAACAAAACGCGCGTGGTATGCCCGTGTTGAGGGGATTGACCTCGATGGTAAGAAGATTACGGTCGAGGGCGAAGAACTAATGGGACGTTGCCTGCAACACGAAACGGACCACCTGGAGGGAATGCTGTACCTAGATCGCTTGGATCGTGCAACGCGCAAGAAGGCATTGCGCAAGGTTCGTGAAATCATGTAATGATGCGCTAGTTGGTAGAAAGCCCCGCTTTGGCGGGGCTTTTGCCATGATTTAGCGAAGTTTTATGCTCTGACGCGTGCTGGCATTGCACTGCGTTGGAGACGCAGACTAGCGTGAGAGAGATTTTTAGGACACAATGGGGAAAGCACCGCTGGATCGGTTAGCCTTTGACGCTTGAGGACGTAGGGGAAGACGAACCTCAAGGAAAAGGGAGGCATCATGTCCGGAAGTTACACCCGCGGTGTTCTTTTCGTACACTCATGTCCGCCAGCACTATGCCCACACGTTGAGTGGAACGTTGCGTCGGTGCTGGATCAGGACGTGCGTTTGGAATGGACCCAGCAGGGCGCTGTGCCCGGCCTTATGCGCGCTGAGTTTTCTTGGGTTGGCCCCGTGGGAACGGGGGCGCAGTTAGCTTCTGCACTTAGAGGTTGGGACGATCTGCGCTACGAGATCACCGAGGAAGCCGTGCGGGGTTCGGACGGTGCAAGGTGGTGTCACACGCCTGATCTTGGTATTTTCCATGCTCCAATGGATGCTTCGGGGAACATGATGGTCCCTGAGGATCGTATTCGCTCGGCGATGGAGGCAACGGATCCAGCAGAGTTGCGCGAGCGCCTTAATCTTGCATTGGGCGCGGCGTGGGATGAAGAGTTGGAGCCGTTTAGGTACGCGGGCGATGGTGTGTCCGTGCGCTGGCTTCACCGAGTTGGTTAGTGAGGATTATCCGTGGGAATCTCGATTGCCGAAATGCTCGGCTATGACCTGTCGGATGAGCAACCCGAAGAATCAAGTAGCGAGTCTGTAAGTGAGAACTCAGACGCGGATGAGGTCGAGGCGGCAGTGGTTGCCGCTCTCCTCGATGAATCAACGGTTGAGGCACAGGATTTTCGCTCCGATATGAGCCTTGCTGATGATTTTGATCTTGATGAGATCGGCCTTTACGCGGTGATTGCGGCTGTAGAGCAAGACCTCAAGATCAGCTTGAAAGATACTGACGTGGCGCAGTTGCAGACCCTGGAAGATCTCGTTGCCCTAGCCCGTGAAACCAGGGGTTGAATCGCCGAAGAAGCTTTGTACTCTATGTGAAGCGTGCCCCTCGATCCACTAAAAACGTGAACTAAGTTACATAGACTGGACTGTAAGTTCAACCGTTAGGGGTGAGCAATGACGGTCTATGGAAGGGTTTGGCGCCCGCTTGAGAAGGCGCAGGTTTTCCCCACTTGGGCGGCGAAGCTTGCGATGTCGATTACCGGGCTTGTGATGCTCGCGTTTGTATTCGTACACATGCTCGGCAATTTGAAAATTTTTGCATCGCACGAAGACTACAACGCATATTCGAAGTGGCTACGCGAGGCGTTTACTCCGCTCTTGCCATACGAGGGATTGCTGTGGATTGCTCGCATTGTGCTCGGCGCCTGCCTGCTCATCCACGTGTTATGTGCGCTACTCGTGTGGAAGAGGTCCCGGGCTAATACTGCAAACGCGCGGCCGAAGGGTTTGAGCGGCTATTTCGCTAAGATGATGCTCCCTACGGGGATCGTGCTTCTGGCTTTCGTGTTTGTGCACATCTTGGATCTGACGGTTGGAGCGCTGGTGCAGCCGGCTTCATTCCAGCACCCAGACGAGCAGTTTTATGCGGCAACCAACATGATCGCCTCGTTGGATCGGCCGGTTATGGCCGTCTTTTACCTGATCGTGCTGCTCGCTCTTGCCATTCATTTGGCGCACGGTTTTGAGCTTGCGATTAATGACCTCGGCGTAACTTCGAGTTCTTGGTGCAAGTGGATGCGGGCAATCGGGATTCTGCTTGCCATATTGATTTTGGTGGGGGACGCGGCCGTGGTTTTGAGCGCGAATCTAGGAGCGGTGTGATGACTATTTTGAAAGGAAACGTTCTGGATGGGAACGTTCCACAGGCAGATGAGCCGGCGTCGCGCTGGGATGAACACAAACAGCGCATGCGCCTGGTTTCCCCATCAAATCGGCGAAAGTTCCGCGTGCTCGTGGTTGGAACTGGGCTCGCGGGAGCGGGCGCGGCGTCCACGCTCGCGGAGCTTGGATACAACGTTACGGCAGTTACCTATCACGATTCGCCAAGGAGGGCGCACTCGGTTGCCGCTCAAGGTGGAATTAATGCGGCGCGGGGTAAGCGCGTGGATGGTGATGGCTTGCTCCGGTTCGTGACGGACACGATAAAAGGCGGTGACTTTCGAGCACGAGAGGCCGAGGCCTGGAGGCTTGCGCAGGAGTCCAACCGGGTGATCGATCACCTCTGCGCACACGGGGTGCCGTTTGCGCGAGAGTACGACGGGGCGTTGTCGAACCGCTCATTCGGTGGCGTGCAGGTGTCGCGCACGTTTTATTCGCGGGGGCAGACGGGACAGCAGTTGCAGATTGCGGCTCATCAGTCGCTATTGCGACAGGTGGCAGCTGGGCGCGTCGAGTTGTGGATTCGCCACGAAATGTTGGATTTGATTGTCGAGGACGGCCGAGCCGTGGGCGCGGTGGTGCGCAGTCTTATCACGGGTGAACTCACCTGCCTCATGGCTGATGCGGTTGTACTTGCTACGGGCGGGTACGGCAACGTGTACAAGTATTCGACGCTAGCTAAGAACTCGAATGCGACTGCCGCGTGGAGGGCGCATCGGCGTGGGGCTGCGATAGCGAATACGTCTTTCATCCAGTTCCACCCAACCGCGCTACCAGTGGAGAATGAATGGCAGTCAAAAACCACCCTAATGAGTGAGTCTTTGCGGAACGACGGCCGTATTTGGGTGCCGAGCCGGGCTGGCGATGATCGGCCTGCCAATGAGATTCCTCAGGCCGAGCGAGACTACTACTTGGAGCGGAAGTATCCGGCATTCGGTAACCTCACTCCGCGTGATGTGGCTTCGCGGGCGGCGCGTGAGCAGATCATTTCTGGCCACGGGGTAGGCCCGAAGAAGAACGCGGTCAACCTGGACTTTTCCGACGCGATCGCACGGCTAGGCAAAGGCGTGTTGAACGAGCGTTACAGCAACCTGTTCGACATGTACTTTGATGTGACGGGGGAGGACCCGCGGGAAACTCCGATGCGTATCGCTCCGGGCGCACACTTCACCATGGGTGGGCTATGGGTGGACTACAACCTGATGTCTACGATTCCGGGTCTGTTTGTTGCCGGCGAGGCATCTTATGCCTACCACGGGGCAAACCGGCTGGGCGCAAACTCGTTGCTCTCAGCGTGCGTGGATGGCTTCTTCGTTATTCCAAACGTGGTGCCCAACTACTTGGCTACGCTATTGGGCACGAAGCGTCCAGATGCTGGCAGTGCGGCCGCCCTGTTCACACTTTCAGAGGTGAAGAGCCGAATACTGAAGTTGAGGGCCGCAACGGGAACCACCCCCGCAATAGATATCCACGCGGAGCTGGGCAACATCATGTACGAACACTGCGGGGTTTCGCGCTCAAAGGAGGGGCTGGAGAAGGGCATAGAGAAGGTAGATTACCTGCGGCGAAACTACTTGAACAACCTTCGGGTCACTGGCTCGCAACTCAAACTGAATCAGGATCTAGAACAGGCTCTGCGCGTGCAAGACTACCTGGAGCTTGCCCAAACCATGTGCGTTGATGCTTGGCACCGCGAAGAATCCTGCGGCGCGCATTTCCGTGAAGAATACAGTTTCGAGGGCGAGGCCGTTAGGAATGACAATCAGTGGATGCACACTACGGCTTGGCGAACTAAGGATTGGGACTCAGATCCGGTATTCATTGAAGACCGCGAGCCCCTGCATTTTGAAGCGGTTCAGCCGACAACGAGGAGCTACAAATGATTAAGCTAAAAGTTTGGCGCCAAGACCGTCCGGGCACTCGCGGCCAGTTTAAAACGTATGAGGTCGAAGCTGACCCCAATATGTCGTGGCTGGAGCTACTCGATTATTTGAACGCTCAACGTTTGCGCGAGGGGAAAGATCCGATCGCGTTTGACTCTGATTGTCGCGAAGGCATTTGCGGCTCCTGCGGGTTGCTAGTAAATGGGCGCCCGCACGGAGACGCAAAGAATTTGCCCGCATGCCACCAGCGGGTAGGCGAGCGCAAGGAGGGTGAGGTTGTCACTCTCGAACCACTGCGCGCCAAGCAGTTCCCGGTGATCAAAGACCTAGTGGTGGATCGCTCGGCTTTGGATGAAATTTTGATGGCTGGAGCGTACTCGCATACGGATGCGGGGACGGCTCCCGATGCGGACGAGGCATTTAACACGCACGAGGTTGCCGAACAGGCGTTGGATATGGCTGCTTGCATCGGGTGTGGGGCGTGCGTTGCGGCATGCCCAAACGGGGCGGCAAACTTGTTTACTGGCGCCAAACTTGCGCATCTAGCTGCGCTGGAGGTGCCGGGGCGTGCCCGGCGTAAGCGCTCCAAAAATATGACGGCCGTTATGGAGGCAAACTTCGGCCCCTGCTCTCTATACGGCGAATGCGAAGCGGTGTGCCCGGCGGGGATCCCGCTACGGGCAGTGGCTACCGTTATGCGCGAGCGAGCGTTTGCGCCGGCTCCGAAATAGGCAGTCACAAAGCGCGGCCTCGAATATGAATCATATATATGCTTGTGGTGGTCGAACTGAAAGGGGCATTGGATGCAAACGCGCACAGAAGTGGATCTGCTTGGTGAACGGGAAGTTCCAGCCGACGTGTATTGGGGTATCCATACCCTTCGCGCCATAGAAAACTTTCAGATTTCGGGTACGCGCCTAGAAAGCTATCCGCATTTCATCATCGCGATGGTGCAGGTGAAGAAGGCGGTGGCTCGGGCGAATAGGCGTCTTAAGGTGCTTCCGGAGGATAAAGCGCGTGCGATTGAGGCGGCTTGCGACAAAATCTTGGGAAGTGAAGATTTTTACGATCAGTGGCCACTCGATTTGTTCCAAGGCGGTGCGGGAACGTCCGTAAACATGAACACTAATGAGGTGATCGCAAACGTAGCCCTCGAGATGCTGGGCTTCGAAAAGGGGCGTTACGACATTATTCACCCCAATGACGATGTGAATAAGTCGCAGTCCACCAATGACTCGTACCCAACGGGCTTCCACCTGGCGGTGTACCGCGAGCTCGTAGACTTGCGTCTGTCGGCCTCGCGCCTCATGGATGCGTTGGATGAGAAGGCCCACGAGTTCGCTGACGTGCTGAAGATGGGGCGTACCCAGCTTCAAGATGCTGTGCCGATGACTTTAGGGCAGGAGTTTGAGGCGTTCACCGTCTCGCTGCGTGAAGAGTTGCGTGTGATTGATCAGGCGGCAGACCTACTGCTGTCAATCAATCTTGGCGCCACTGCGATTGGCACGGGGCTGAACACGCCGGAGGGATACCCGCAGGTAGCGGTAGAAGAACTGTCCAAGGTGACGGGGCTACCTTTCCGCAGGGCCGCAAACCTGATCGATGCGACATCTGATACTGGCGCTTTCGTGTCGGTGCACGGGGCGCTGAAGCGTTTTGCGGTGAAGCTTTCGAAGATTTGTAATGATCTGAGGCTTTTGTCATCTGGGCCTACGGCGGGTTTGCAGGAGATTAACCTGCCGCCCATGCAGGCTGGGTCGTCTATCATGCCAGCCAAGGTGAACCCGGTGATTCCAGAGGTTGTGAACCAGGTTTGTTTCAAAGTGGTGGGCAACGACATGACCGTCACGATGGCAGCCGAGGCTGCTCAGTTGCAGCTCAATGTGATGGAGCCGGTCATTGCCCAGGTGCTGTTTGAGTCAATGCGTTTGCTGGAGAACGCTACGGTAACACTCGCCGAGCGTTGCATAACGGGCATCACGGCAAACCGGGAGCATTTGCATGAACAGGTGATGGGCTCAATCGGCATTGTTACTTACTTCAATGAGCTGATTGGACACCAAAACGGCGACATGATCGGTAAGGAAGCCGCGCGCACGGGTCGGCGGGTTTCCGACCTAATAGTTGAGCAGGGTTTGTTGCCGCGCGAGGAGGTTGAGGCAATCTTGACTGCGCAAAACCTCGTGTCGCCCGAGTATGAAGGAAAGATTTGGGAGGCCGGCGAGCGAGGTCTGCCTACCGATGCTAAGAAGTTGAGTTCTTAAATATGCAGGCCGCCTACGCGGCTTACAGCAACGAGGGGTTGGGCATTAGTTATGCCTGACCCCTCGTTGCAACGTGTTGAAATGTTTTGCAAGGCTTTGGTGAAATGCGCTTAAGGCCGGTAGTTTGCCCCAAAAGCTGGACAAGCCAGGTTGGAAGATGCTGTAATGGTTTGAAATAGTTGCAACCTTTTGCAGCATATGTGACTTTTTACAACTCGATGATGAGGAGAATAATGAGAGTCAAGAGTTTGTGGGCTGGATTATTAAGCCTAGTCTTGCTATTTGCCGGCTTGGTGGCAGTGCCAATCCAAGCGAATGCTACTGAAACATCTGTAGACGTAAAGGTAAAACCGCTCGCCAGCGTTTCTGAAAGTGATTACGGGAACTACTCGGTGTGGCTTTGGTACTCGGGTGAGGATGGAAAGTCCGTGCCTTTACACGTGGGAGCAGATGGCGAGCTTCAAGCAGCGTTTTCGATCCCTGAAGGTGCTACGAATGCGGGTATGCTCGTTCGTCGTGCGCAGGATGGAAACGAGTGGGCTCACCAGTCACAGGATGTGACATTAGAGGTGGGAAAGAACCTCCAGGTGAGCGTAGTCGAAACCGAGCAGTCAAAGAACTGGCAGATTGACGTAACCGAACAGGCAGCGCCAAGCCCAGAACCGGGCGAGAATCCGGACCCTTCCTCGTATACCGCGGAGCTCACCGTTCACTACGTGCGTTACACCGGCAACTATGATGGCTGGAACATCTGGACATGGCTACCGAATCAGGATGGTCAAAGCGTTGCATTGACGGAAGGGACGGCAACTTGGAGCGTAGAGTCTGACCAGCCGATTACCCGGGTCGGTGTGATATTGCGTCGCTCCACGCCGGACAACGAGTGGGCAGAGAAGAACACGTCCGATGATCTGTTCATTACCGATTTTAAGGACGGCAAAGCCGAGGTGTGGATAGCGCAGGGTGATCCGAACGTCTACTACTCGCAGGACGATGTTCCAGCTACCCCGGACTTGTCCTGCCACGAACTATATTCCAAGGAGTTTAACGACAAGTATTTCTACGACGGTGAACTGGGAGCCCTGTACACCCCGGCCTCCACGACGTTCCGGTTGTGGGCGCCGACGGCCGCCTCAGTTAGCCTCGTAAATTATTCCAACAGCGGTGAAGTCCTGCCTATGACCAAGGGAGAACGCGGAACCTGGGAGTACGTTTTCGAGGGCGATGCGAACATGATGGAATACCGCTATCGCATCGAGTTTGAAGATGGCAAGGTCGATGAATCGCCGGATCCGTATGCGCGTTCGTCAACGGCAAACTCTACACGTTCGGTCGTTATTGATGTTGCAAATGTAAACCCGCAGGGCTGGGACGGCGCGCGTATGAAGCCGTTTAGTGGGATCGAGGACGCGACTATTTACGAGGCGCATGTTCGCGATATGACGATTGCTCCAAACAACGGCATTTCGAACAAGGGGAAGTTCCTGGGGCTTACTGAGACCGGTACGAAGACTGAGAAGGGTAACGTTTCGGGGCTGGACTACATCAAGTCGCTTGGCGTAACACACGTTCAGTTCCTGCCTATGTACGACTTTTACACGGTAGATGAGACGGGCGATCTTGGTTATGACAAGCAGTACAACTGGGGTTACGACCCGGTGAACTACAATGTGCCGGAAGGCTCGTACGCTTCTGATCCCACAGACCCTGCATCGCGCGTGCGCGACATGAAGGCCATGATCGATGCGGTTCATGATGCTGGCATGTATGTGGTGATGGATGTTGTGTATAACCACGTGTATGACACGCAACTGTCGCCGCTTCAGCGTACTGTTCCGGGCTATTACTTCCGGTATACGGATGGATGTGCTTTGCAAAACGGCACGGGTGTGGGCAACGAGACCGCTTCGGAGCAGCCTATGATGCGCAAGTACATGATCGATTCGCTCAAGTTCTGGGCGCAGGAGTATTCGATTGACGGTTTCCGATTCGACCTCATGGGTATTCATGATGTTGAAACGATGAATGAGATTCGTTCTGAGCTAAACAAGATTGACAAGAGCATCGTCATGCTTGGCGAAGGCTGGAACATGGGCAATCATCCTGAGGGAGTTAAGGGAGCGAACCAGGATAATGCGACGCTGATGCCGGGTATCTCGTTCTTTAACGACAAGTTCCGTGACACGATGAAGGGAACTCACAACACGCAGGCCGGAACTGGCTATGTGTCTGGAGGTGGCGCAGACAACGTCGCGTGGGACGTGTTCAACCTGATAAAGGGAGCCAACCATGTTCGTAACTACGCGGATGCGTCGCAGTCTGTGAACTATAACGAGGCGCATGACAATCTGACGATGTACGACAAGCTTAGGGGCTCGCTCCCTGGTGCTTCGGAGGAAGACATAGTGCGCAGACATGCGTTTGCAACACAGGTTCAGTTCCTCTCAAATGGCGCCAATTTTGTCCACGCCGGTCAGGAGGCGCTACGAACTAAGGGAGGGGAGGAGAACTCCTATAAGTCGCCTGATAGTGTCAACGCATTTGATTACGATCGTGCCGCAGATTTTGAGGACTCAGTTGCTTACTTCCGTGAGCTCGCGAATTTCCGTGCTGAAAACAGCTGGGTGCGCCTAGTGGACTATTCGAAGATTGAGCAAGCATATGAGGGAGTGTCGATTAAGGACGGTGACAAGCGGTTCTCCTACAAAGTGACGCTTGCGGATCAGCCTGAGCGCATCGTGTTCGTGAACCCAACGGATGCGGACTGGAATGTCACGCTCCCGGAAGGCAATTGGAAGCTGCTCCTGTCTGGTCTGAATGATGCGCCAATGGCCCGCATGTCAGACGGTGATACCAGTTTCAGCGGTGACGTTGCGATCGGTCACGTGTCAGCTGTTGTCTTTGAGAAGGCGCCGGATAAACCCGCCGAAACGGAGCCAACGACCGAAACGGAGGCCACAACCGAGACAGAAGCCACGACGGAAACGGAGGCCACGACCGAGACGGAAGCTACGACCGAAACGGAGCCCAGCACGAAGGGGACGGAAGTGCCGGCGGATAACGACAAACCCACGGTGACACAGAGTCCCAGCGGTTCGCGGGTTCCTTCGGTAACTTCTCAGCCCACCTATTCGCATGGGCGGGGCGAGTCGAAACCGTTGGCGAAAACGGGTGCGGAAGCCGGACTCCTTGCGTTCTTCGCGTTGGCGTTAGCAGGAGCTGGTGTCCTTGCAATGCAAACATCACGAAGGCACTAACGTGTTGTGACAGTAAAAATGATCCCGACGGCAATTGAAATGGCCGTCGGGATCATTTTTGTGTTCCGAGAGATTTAGGCGTCGCCGCCCTCACCGCCGGAGTGGCCCGCATTCGGGTTGAACAGGTCATACTTGTCAATCGCCTGCTGAAGTACGGAGCGGTCCATCTTACCTTCCTCGACAAGGCCCTGGAGAGCGCGGATTACAACCGACTCAGCGTCTATCTTCAGGTAGCGACGTGCCGCTGCGCGAGTGTCGGAGAATCCAAAACCGTCCGCGCCAAGCGGGTAGTACTTGCCGGGCACCCAGCGAGCGATCTGGTCATGAACGAGGTGCTCGAAGTCAGAAGTCGCAATGGTTGGGCCTTCAGCCTGCTCCAAAACGGAGGTGACGTAAGGCTTGCGAGCCTCCTCGTTCGGGTGTTCGAAGTTGTACTTGTCTACCGCGATCGCTTCGCGGCGTAGCTCGGTCCAAGAGGTCACCGAGTAGACAGCTGCGTCGACGCCCCAGTCTTCGCGCAAAATCTTTCGCGCCTCGCGAACCCACGGCACGCCCACGCCAGAGGCCAGGAGCTTAACCTTCGGGCCGTTGCCCTCGAAATTGTCAAGCATGTACATGCCCTTGATCAAGCCGTCAACATCAAGGTTTTCCGGCTCTGCGGGCTGGTGGATCGGCTCGTTGTATACCGTGAGATAGTACATGACGTTGCGGTCACGGCCAGACTCGTTCGGGCCGTACATGCGCTCGATTCCGTCCCTCACGATGTGGCGAATCTCGTAAGCGTAGCCCGGATCGTAGGTGACCACAGCGGGGTTCGTGGAGGCAATGACTGGCGAGTGGCCGTCCATGTGCTGCAAGCCTTCACCGGCAAGCGTGGTCTTACCCGCAGTAGCGCCAATAATGAATCCGCGCGAGAGCTGGTCGCCCGCAGCCCAGAACTGGTCTGCCGTCCGTTGGAAACCGAACATCGAGTAGAAGATGTAAACGGGAACCATCGGGAAGTTGTGGGTGGCGTAAGAGGTACCCACAACCTGTAGCGCAGCCGCAGAACCGGCCTCGTTAATGCCCGTGTGAAGAACCTGACCTTCCTTTGCTTCCTTGTAGGAGAGCATCATTGAGGCATCCACGGCCGTGTAGTTCTGCCCGTGCGTGTTGAAGATCTTTGCGGACGGGAAGATCGCGTCCAGGCCGAAGGTACGGGCCTCGTCGGGAATGATCGGCACAATGTACTTGCCGAACTCCTTGTCCCTAATCAGGTCTTTCAAAAGACGCACGAACGCCATGGTGGTGGCAACCTGTTGGGCGCCCGATCCCTTGGCAAGGGCGTTGAAAGGCTTGTCTGCCGGCATTGGCAGGGCCTTGTCATCCCGGTGGCGCGAGGGGAGGAAACCGCCAAGCTTAGCGCGACGCTCAAGCATGTACTGCAATACCGGATCGTCATCGGCCGGCTTGTAGTACGGAGGCAGGTACGGGTTCTTCTCGAGCTCCTCATCCGAAATTGGAATGCGTAGGAGGTCGCGAAGGCCCTTCAGGTCATCAACCGTGAGCTTCTTCATCTGGTGGGTTGCGTTGCGGCCAGCGAAGTGCGGGCCCAGCGCGTAGCCCTTAATGGTGTGCGCCAGAATGACGGTGGGCTGGCCGGTGTGCTCGACAGCGGCCTTGTAGGCGGCGTATACCTTGCGGTAGTCGTGGCCGCCGCGGCGCAGATCCCAGATCTCGTCGTCGGTCCAGTCCTTAACCATTTCCTTGGTGCGCGGGTCGCGGCCAAAGAAGTGCTCGCGCACGTATGCACCATCGTTTGCCTTGAAGGTCTGGTAGTCGCCGTCAAGGGTTTCGTTCATGATGTTTACGAGGGCGTGGTCCTGGTCGGCTTCTAGCAGACGGTCCCAGCCTCGTCCCCACACAACCTTGATTACATTCCATCCGGCGCCGCGGAAGAACGATTCGAGTTCCTGAATGATCTTGCCGTTACCGCGGACCGGGCCGTCGAGGCGCTGCAGGTTGCAGTTAACAACGAACGTGAGGTTGTCCAGGCCCTGCTGCGCTGCAAGCTGAAGCATGCCGCGTGATTCGGGCTCGTCCATTTCACCGTCACCAAGGAACGCCCACGTGTGCTGCTGCGAAGTGTCTTTGAGGCCGCGCAGTTCTAGGTACTTGTCAAACCAAGCCTGGTAGATCGCCTCGGCGGGGCCAAGACCCATGGACACCGTGGGGTACTCCCAGAAGTCGGGTAGCTGACGCGGGTGCGGGTAGGAGGGGATGCCGTGCTCGGTGGAGACCTGCTGGCGGAATCCGTCCATCTGCTCTTCGGTGAGCCGGCCTTCGAGGAAGGCTCGCGCATAAACGCCGGGGGAGGAGTGGCCTTGGAAGAACACGTGGTCACCGCCGCCTGGGTGATTCTTCCCGCGGAAGAAGTGGTTGAAGCCCACCTCGTACAGGGTCGCTACCGACGCGTAAGAAGAGAGGTGTCCGCCAACGCCAACGCCGGGCCTCTGGGCGCGCATGACCTGAACGGCAGCGTTCCAGCGCATCCAGCGGCGGTACTGACGCTCGGTCGCCTCATCGCCGGGGAAATATGGTTCTTGATCAACGGGAATGGTGTTGATGTAGGGAGTGGTGAGTTCTAGAGGAATCTGAACGTCTTTGCGACGAGCTTCTGCAAGCATGTGAAGCAGGATATAGCGGGTGCGTGGCCCGCCTTTTGCTTCATAAAGGCTTCTTAGAGATTCCAGCCATTCCTCGGTTTCGTGCGGGTCATTGTCCGGCACTTGACTCAGCATGCCATTGACTACTGGGCGGTGATCTGCTTCAGCCACGAATCCTCTTTCTCTCGAAACGTATCCACTAGTGGATCGTATAGTTTTCTTTGGTTCTAATCATCCCCGGTTTTGGTAGTTTTTGCACTTGGTACCGGCTTGATTTTTGTCCACGTGTGCCTGAAAACACAGGAAGTGTAAAACAGGATGAGGACGTGGAGCCTGCTTGGCTCATATGTGGACTATTTGGCATGCGTGTGCCTGAAACTTAGGTAGACTGAGCGCGTGATATCAAAATCTGATTCCCGAAAGGTGGATCCGACGGCTCTTTCGAGTCTCGGTTATAAAAGCGGCCAGATTGTTCAAGAGTTTTATTGGGACGAAGATACCGATGATTCTTTGCGCGCCGCAGTTGAAGATGCAACGGGCAACGAGCTCGTAGACGTTGATTATTCAGACGTTGTAGATGGCGTGATTGTTTGGTGGCGTCTGGAGGATTCGGAGGAGGACGACCTGGCAGATGTCCTGCTGGATGCCTCTGCGAATATGGACAATGGTGGGGTTGTCTGGGTGCTTACTCCAAAGTCGGGCACGCCAAATCACGTTCCGCCCGAGGTAGTGGCCGACGCTGCACAGGTTGCGGGCATGAGCGCCACGTCTGCAGCCATGGTCTGCGAGGACTGGTCGGGAATGCGTTTAATCGCTCAGGCTCGCCAGTAGACTGAGACTATTGCCACTGTTTTATGAAATAGTGGTTTGTAAGATGAAATTTGCTCCCGGAGTTGGGTATGATCTTTGACGTTCCACTCCGTTGGAGTTGGGCCTATAGCTCAGTTGGCTAGAGCGCCACGTTTACACCGTGGATGTCGGGGGTTCGAGTCCCTCTGGGCCCACAGGCAGATGCCCGGCGAAAGCCGGGCATCAGTTGTATCTACAGCTCTCGATCGAATGGTCGTGACCTTCTGTGCGATTGTCCGGCCTGAGAGGCCGGCTGCAGACCCGGTAATTTGGTTTGGTTCGTGCGGTAGTCTCGAGGCATGTGGACTGTTTCTGATGTTATGGAAATTATGGAGGCCCGCTATCCGCAGCGCCTCCAAGAGTCGTGGGATAAGAACGGCCTAATCGTAGGAGATCCTGGGCAGAAGGTAAGCAAGATCCTCCTGGCTGTTGATCCCGTTGCTGAAACGGTCGCGCAGGCGATTGAGGACGGCTACGACATGCTAATTACGCACCATCCTCTCTACCTTCGCGGTACCAGCTTCGTGTCGCGCTTGGATTACAAGGGCAGGATTGTGCACGATCTCATCAAATCTGACGTGGCCCTTATGAACGCACACACCAACGCTGATTCGGCGGCACGCGGCGTGGCCTGGGCGCTGGCGCAGGCGGTCGGTATCGAAGGTGAACCGTTTGATCCCATCGACGAGGACGAGGCGGGAACCGCTCGCGGTTTGGGCCGCATCGGCAAGCTCGAAGCGCCGCAAACGCTACGGGAGTTCGCTGATCGCGTGGCAAGAGCGCTCCCCGCTGGTCCGCACGGTATTTTCGTGGGCGCGCCCGGCGGCGATCTTGATGCGCCGGTCAGAACTGTTGCCGTGTCAGGAGGGTCTGGCGACTCCTTCCTCGCGCGCGCCCGCGAGCTTGGGGCCGATGTATACGTCACCGCGGACCTGCGTCACCATCCGGCCAGTGAACACCTCGAAGAAGGTGGCCCGGCCCTCATCTGCGGTTCGCATTGGGCAACTGAATGGCTATGGCTACCACACTTGGCAGATGATCTTGAAGAAGCCGCCGCGGATGCGGGCGTGCAACTACAGGTGGATGTTTCGCGATTTGTTACCGAACCGTGGAACCTGCACCTGGAAACCCTTGGATAAACTATTGGGGTGGGCGCGTCAGCCTAATACACTTTGATTAGAACTAAAAGCACTACCGAGTGAAAGAGCGGGCATAGTGAAAGCTTCAAAAGCGGACCAGGTGAAACTTCTTGAACTACAACAGGTTGACACGCGGATCTTGCAGTTGCGCGCGGCCCGCAGTAAACACCCGGCGGTCAAAGTGCTCGACGCCCTTGAGGGGCGAAAAGCTGACCTGGAGCGCGCAAAAGTAACCGCACGCTCCGCAGCAACGGACGCAAACCGTGAAGTGAAGCGGGTTGAGAATGATTTGGAGCGCCTCACCTCCCGTCAAGATGTGATGAGCGAGCGCCTCGCGGCAGGCGAAGGATCCCACAAGGACCTCACTGCCATGCAGCACGAGCTGAACCAGATGGCTCAGCGCCGCAACGTCCTCGAAAATGAACTGATCGACGTTATGGCTTCGTTCGAGGCCGCGCAGGAAACCGTTTCGGAACTAGACCGTCAGACCGAAGCCGTTGGAACCGATGAGCAGGCCGCCATCGCGCAGCTTCAAGACGCGATGGGCGAGGTCGAAGCTGAGCTCAACGAAAAGCTTGCAAAACGTGACGAACTTGCAGGCGAAATCGACTCTGAGTTGCTGGATGAATACGAGTACTACCGCGAGCGCACCGGTGGCATCGGCGTGTACGAGGCGAAGGGCCGCCAAATCGTGGGCATGGTTGTGGATCTTCCTGAATCGGAATGGCATGACATCACGATGCTTGCTGAGGATGAAGTGCTCATGTCCGACGAGCTTGAAGCAATAATCGTCAAAACCGAGTAGGCGCTAGCTCGTCACAATCACGAGCTCGAGAAAATCGCGGCGTTGTCTAACTTCGATGCCCGTAAAATCGGCGCCGGTTAGTGAACGCGCGGTATCGAGCACAAAATCGATGGACCCGTCAGCCTCGCTCGCGTGCTCCAATAGAGCGCCAGCGAGGATTCCGCGGTATTTCTTCGCATTGTGTGAAACCACGGTGCGTTTCCCGTCGCGTTCGCGCACCGCATTCACTCGGATGAGGTCGCATTCGGCGGAAGTTCCCGGCCAGGCTTTTTGGTACGCGCCAGAGCGGGCGTCAACCACCACGCGATGGTAGGCGCGCTGTTCCATGAGGGTTTCGAGGTGTTTCTTCCACCAGGGGGCAAGGTTGCCTAGACCCGGTAGTTTCGTATCCATTGACAGGCGATAGGGCGGGATGGGGGAAGCCAAGTCCACCACTCCTAACAGAGCAGATTGTACCCAAATCTCGAAGTTCGAGTTCGCCTTGTACCCCGCACCGATCTCGCCAAATCGACCAGCTTCGTAAAGTACGCCAGAATAAACTTGCCAAGCGGGGCCAGCCTGCGCTGACCGCAGGTGTTTGTTCGCTTCAACCTCGTCGGCAATGGTCTTGCCTACTTTTAGGATTTCCAGGGCGTCGCGTCGCGCAGAAGTTTCAATCAAGCAATCGAGCACGCTCTGGCGTGCATCTGCGAGCTGCGTGGAAAACGGGGCGATCGCGTCGGCATCAAAATTGACGGTCGAGGCGGGAAGGGTCTTGCCTTCGGATGGAGGGAAAAGTACAAGCATGCGTCCAACTCTAGTAGACTTGAGCGGCGGAGAAGATGGCTGGATGGCCGCGACATTGTCGAGGAACGTCCGGACTCCACAGGACACGGTGGTGGCTAACGGCCACCCGGGGTGACTCGCGGGATAGTGCCACAGAAAACAAACCGCCCGTTTTTGGGTAAGGGTGCAAAGGTGGTGTAAGAGACCACCGCGGCCCAGGTGACTGGGCTGGCAGGGTAAACCCCACCGGGAGCAAAACCAAGCAGCGTGCCGGGCTGTCCGTCCAAAGCGCGCGGGTAGGTTGCTAGAGGCCGCTGGTAACAACGGCCCGAGATAGATGGCCATCGAAGGGGCTTCGCCCTGGAACAGAATCCGGCTTATAGGCCGTCTTCTCCGCACTTAAACCCTTAATATCAGGGATAAGTGGCCGCCTTCACCGTTAGCCGTGACTAGGCTATGACAACCCAAAGCCTTCCGACACTGCGTCCCGTATCGAATCGAAACCATCGTGCCACATATGGGAATACGTCTCGAGCGTCATTGCAGCAGACGAATGCCCCAACGCCCTCTGAACTGTGATCACAGACGCTCCTTGGCTAATCAGAAGTGAAGCGTAAAAGTGCCGGAGGTCGTGAAACGTGTAATCAGTAATCCCAACTCTCTTCAGCGCATTATGCCAGTGGGTGAATAATCTCTTACGATTCCACAACAAGCCGCGAGGCGTTTTGAACACGAACCCCTCTCCCTCTCCGATCAGCTCAAGCACCATGTCGACCGCAGGGATAGAACGGTACGACGCGTCCGTCTTTAATTCGGTGAACGTCAACTCGCCGTTGCGTGGCTGTAGCTGACGATCCACTGTGATCGTTTTGCTTGACGGATTAACACGATCGTAAGTCAACCCAAATAACTCACCTTGTCTCAAACCGGTTAACGCCCCAGTTAAAACGAGCCTTCGCCATTCGGGCGCTCCCGCGTCCGCGATCTCATAAACCTGTTCGACCGTAAGCGGTATGATACTCCGTCTTGGTTCTCGCAAGCGCTGAAGATCTGCAGAAGGGTCCCTAGCGATAAGACCATCTTGAAGCGCCTGCCCCATGATGGTCTTAAAATAGCTCAGCGCGATGTTGACGCGCCCTGCCGACATGCCTGAACTCTTTAAGTCGTTAAACCAAACCTGCGCTGCTTGCTTGCTAATCTCGTTGACCCGCAACCCATGCAACGGCTCCATGTACCCGTAGTAATAATCGTGCTGCGTTTTACTCGGCTCTCTAACATCTCTACCGTCGAAGTACTGCTTCGCATATGCTCCGAAACGTTGATTACCGGCTTCGCGGTTACTTAGCTCAGGAGTCAAATACTTCTCTGCTTCGCGGAGATCTAACCATTCCTTAGCCTGCCTACGCTTTGGAAAAGATTTAGACCGCTGCTTCCCTGGAGACCCCACGTACCGCGCCCGCCACTTACCTGACGGGAGCTTGTCAATGCTACCCATAGGCCGATTATAAGCATGAAAAAAGGCCCCGTTCTGTCAACCGCGTGGGGCCAAACGCGTTGTGCAGGAAAAACAACAACGGCATCCAAGACAAAAGTCCGAAAGGATGGATGCCATCAAAACCTGCAACACTCATAGCATACCATCGGGCTCCAGATGGCGCACGATTTCACGATTCGTGTCTTCTGCCCAGCGAAGTATGCGAAAGTAATCCCACAAGGCTACGCGGCCAACCTCGAAATCAGGATCCGGCAATATGCCACGCGATTTCCACATCGTGACCGCGTTGGAATCCTTATCAAATCCGAACATGAATTTTAGATCATCGGTTCCTACAAGAAACGGCTTAGGCCGAAAGTGTCGCTCCCAAGCAATCTTACGTATGAACCAGGCTTCCAAAGCGGCTGCAGGGTCGTCAGGGTTCTCGTCAATGATTCTCTGAATTTCCTCACGCATGGTTCTAGAATATCCTCACCAAGGCTGGCGGGGTACAAGATGACACGAAACACCTCACTGCTCTTCTATCCTGACCCACGCTGGTGTCCCACCTGTCGGGTGGAAGCAATTATTTGGAATGGTCGACCTCCAACGCCTCCCTTCACTATCAGTCACGATGTCGTCATCGGTTTTATGCGGGCCGCCACGCGCCCGGCGTGTCAGGCGCGAAAACGTTAAAACTAATCAAACTCTCAAACCGGTTGCCGTCATACGTGACAATGTCGCCCGCCGCGTACCACGTCTCATATTTTGCGGGGTCTGGCTCACGCCACCTAGCACCCTCCACCTTCGCCGCGTCTTTCAAAGTCACATACTGTGACTGGTAAACGCCGATAAGCTGTGCAAATTGTGCGACGTACTCCAAGTCGCTTTTACGCTCTTGAGCCGCCCGGATAAGCCCATCAAGCTCACTAATCGTAAGCCCTGAAATATCAATCATCACGCGCCCCCATAATTCGTTTTCCTTTCTTACTGGTAGGTGACTGTGCACCGGAAGCTTCCGGCGTTGTACTCGTTGTAAGCGGGCGCGCCATTATTCAGCTGGAAACTGAGATATCCGTTACGCGACAAATACGATCCCGCCGTGGGGCCATACCAAATATCAACCGCGCCGTAGTCGTAAATCTTTTGCGACCGGTTTTCGCCGCCTAAATGGAATGAGAAATCCCGTCCGCTTCCGCCGTCCATGAAATCGAAGTTGCACCGGCCCGTAAGGCGAATGCTGATAACTTTTTTGCCCTTAGCCCCCGGAATATGGAAGGTGCCGCCAGACGTGTATGAGCCAGACTGAGCAAACGTCGAGCCATACGCATACCGAATGCCTGACAGTCCCGCGCTTGCGGTGACGATTTTAGGCGCGGGAGGTGCGGACGGCGAGGACTGATTATGCAATGTGTGCGTCAGCTCCAACGCGGGGTTAAGCCGCTCCACTTTGAAAAGGCTCGGCCATGCGTCTAGCTTCCACTTCTGATACGAATGCAAACCCAGCGAGAACCGATACTGTTTACCCGCCTTGGCCTCGAATACTTCACTAGGGTGCGACGAGGCGTATGCTCCGGTTGGCCAAAGGTCGTGCCAACTAGGCGCTTGCGTATTGCCAGTTAGGAACTTCCCGTCAGTAATGGAGCTCCCGCCCTCGGGCCGTGACTGATACATCAAGTATGCGCCGCCCGCGTCTCTGCCTGATCCTGTTGGGTAAAACCGAAAGGCCACTTTCCACGAAATGGCGTACAAGCCGGGCGGAAATGATTGCCATCCCGTTTGTGCAACAATGATTGTATTTAACCCTGCCGGATGCAATACGTCCGGGATCACACTGTAAGCGGCGAGCGACGAGTTCAAGCTAATAACCTCTTGTAAATCAAGGCCGCCCACTTTAAGCGAATCGACCGCCGCCGCCCCCGTAATCGTCAGTTCACGGCCAGACACTTCACCCTGCGGGCTCATGTACGCGGTCACCGTGCCCGCCTCGTCAGCCACAGAAATAAAACGCGCCCCGTCCGACGTGAGGTTAAGCGCCGTGGCCCGCTTGTCCCAATCCGTGGGTTTGATACCCGCCTGTTTCTGCTCTGGCGTGAGTGGGTGGTAAATCGTGAGCCCGCTAGACGTCCACCTGGCGTTATCGCCCGGAATCAGAATATCCACCGAGGCTGTGCCCGCTTTAATCCGCATGCCACTGAGCTCGCCAACCGTGGCCTTGTTAATGTCGATCGCGCTAACCACGCCATCGCCCGGCTGAACACTACGCCAAACCTTGCCATCAAAAAGTTTAGGCACACTACCCGGCTTAAACCAGATAATCTTCTGGCCCGAAACCGTCGCGGGCTGATAATCGGAATACGCTACGAGCGCTTTACCGTCCGCGCTAGTTTGCGCTTGCTGAGCCGCCGTCATAGCGTCTTGCGCCTGCTTCGCTAACTCATCGGCTTTAGCCCGCGCCTCTTCCGCCGCAGTCTTGGCCGCCCTGGCCGCGCTATCAACCGCCAAGACTGACAGTTCAACGTGATTAGCCTTTTGCTCCGCCTGCGCCGCCGCGTTCTGCACCGCCACCATGTCGTCACGGGTCTCATTAATCGACTGTGATAACCATGTGGACGTGCTTATGAGCGAGTCGTACACGCCCCTAGCCAGATTGTTCGCGTCACTCGCCGCCTGCTTAGCCTCGTCCGTGCCCGCCTTCAAAGCCTCGTTCTCAAGCCTTTGTGCTTCCTTCGCCGCATCCAACGCCGCCTGCGTGAGCTGGGCCGCCGTCTCCGCATTCCGCGCCGCCGCCTCTGCCGCCTTGGCAGACGAATCAACCACAACAATGCTTTCGCGCGCCATCTCTAACGCTTCTTGAGTGGCCGCGGTAGACACAGATACGCCCCCCACAGGAATGTCATCGGATTCCATTCCCGCAAGATTACGGATCGCGACATAAATCTCATATCGTCCGGAAGGTACTTCAACCGTCTTTGAACCACCCGTCGGCGCGGTAATACTCCCAAGATAATCGGTGTGGTCACCAACGGTCGCGTAGATACGCAAGCTTTCAAAGTCGTTCGGCAGAGGAGTGGCTGCAGTGCCGTCCCAGGTGACGGTCAACGCGGTCCCGCCCTGTACCGTGACTCCTGTAGGGTCTGGAGGCTGAACACCATCTACCGGCTTCGGCTGCCACGACCCGTCGACCTGACGGCCAAGAACCAGGACTGTCTGACCATCTGCGTCACGCACCTCAACGCTGCCTTGATCGACGCTAGACCACGGTAGCGAAGGTGACGTCTCTAGGTCCGAGACACGCCTAGATAGGTCATCAAATAAGCGTGCCAGCTCCTTATGAGAATTCACGCCAACTCAACCTCCAAACTAACCTCTCCAGTACCTGCAGAACGGTCAATACCCAACACGCGCACCCACTGGTCGAACTCACCCAAAACCCGCAGTTCGTTACCCGGCCTGATAGACGCGACAGGCGCCAAGGGGCTATCTAAAAGCTTGACCTGCTTATAACGAGCGTCCCCATCTTGAGCTGAAAGAACTCTCCGCGCTAAACGCCCCGCAGCATCGTGAGACGTCACCTTCTTATCTGTATACCGCACGCACCTGCGCAACTTGCCAGTATCTGCCGTGACAGGTCCGGTACGCACCATTTTTGACCCTTCACCAGCACCCCACACTGTGACAGCCGAAGCGTAATCTTGCCCGTCCATAACCCATGACGGCCTGACGTGAGCATTCACGCCAACTTCAACACGCAGGTCATGACGTCTGACGTGAAAGTGGTGGTCATAGTCCAGGAACCGTGCGACGCGACCGTTCTGCCACTCGACGCGTTCTAGGAACTCGACACCAGCCTCTTCCTCCATACGATGAATCACACGAGCCAGGTCATCATCTGTGTACGGTTCCAACGTGAAGGGCTTCGCTTCATGATCTCGCTTATCAGTCTCAACCCAACTGACACGCCACTTACCGTCAGACGTCTTAACGGGCGTCCCCTTATTAAGCTTCTGTGCTGCAGCTTTCGTCGCGTAGGTTCGCGACTGGTTCCGCTTCACGGTCTCCGTCCAGGCTTTTTCACCTACTCGCACAGTCGACTTCAGGGACGATACCGATACGTGAAGATTCCCGTCCGGGTAGGACTGCAAGGTGCTCCAAATGTGGCGTACGACGTCCAACGGATCTACTTGGATACGGCTCCACACGTCTTCAACCCAAGGTTGACCTTTAGGGTAAGCACTGAACCCGGTGCATTCCACTTCAACCCCTTGACGCTGGTTCTCGATTCTTGTGACGATCCCTCCAGTAGTTAAAGCCCCGTTCTCCTCAACCCACACACCGTGGCGCCACGGTTCAAGAGGGGACACGAACTCACCCACAAAGAACCTTAAAGACGCTGGACGACTCAGACTAGTGGACCAGTGAACATCTTGGTAAGGAAACCCTGCCTCCCACGTGGCGCCTGTGAGCAGATCTTCAACCACTAACCTCATAGGGCAGTACCTCTGAAAGTCCACTTAATAGTTCCGGCACTCTGATAATCCAACTTGACGTTTCCGCCACTTGTGACAAGTCCAGCCAGGCCAAGAGTCACGGTGTCGCCCCTGAACTTTGACACGTCCAACGTGCCAGCCATATACAACGATTGACGCAGATTGTAATTAACCCACTCAGATCGTTCATGAATAATGATGCCGTTCTCACTCATATCCGCATCGCGTAGATTGTCCTTATCCCGCGTGGCGAACACTCTGACGCCTGCGACCATTCGAGACGCAGTGACCTCGATACGGACACCATTCATTGCGATTTCCACGATTGCTTCTGACGCCCAGTCGGGAACCTTCGCGCTCGTCCACGTGACTGCCTTATAGGAGGTGCCAGCAGCGCCAAACGGCATTTGCTCGCGTGGTGTAGACACCACCAACCCAGTTTCTTCTAGTGGCACAGCAACAGTTCGGAGGTCTGTAACCATTCCTGCTGTCACGCCACCCGACCCTGCTGGAATGGTAAGCCTTGCCAGTACGACATGTGGGTAAGAGACGGGGGCAGTCGTTGCCTTAGCTCCAACGCCCTGCACTAACTCCAACCGTGCAAAGTCGCCAGTACCTTGCCCGCCATACTCTGGGTCATCGATACGGATAATGACAAGGTCGGTACGTGTACCCCCACCAGGAGCGGGCACTTCCACCGTTGCATTCGCTACATTCTGAGCGACGTAAGACTGTCCGGCAGCACCCGCATAGGTAGACACGATCACAGCCGCTCCACCTGCTACCGTCACATTGAACGACCCGTTCGCAGTCACCTTCAGGTCAGTAGGTCGAACCACGCCTTGAGCGCCACTAGTAGCCGCATACGTTGCTGTCCTAGCGACTGCCGCCGAGTGGTAAACACCATCACCCTGAACCGCCCAGGGCACTGCTTGCATAACCATTAGAACTCCTTAGATAGTCGCGTAAGCGTCGCGTGTCCAAACGTCGACACTTCCAATGTCTGAATTACCGGCGCCCACCGATATTAAAACCGGATAGTCCCCAGGAGGGAGTAGCAAGTCACTGAACCGCACTCCCGCTCCCAACAACATGTGGGCGGGGCGACCGTCATAGGTCTTGACTGTGCGGGCACGGGCGTCCACCTCTATCCAAGGAGAAGGAACTACGCCAGTGAACGGTACACGCACTTTGCCTATAGTCACCACCGGATCTTTAACCGGCCCATATACGCGTATGCGGACCGGAGATGGCACTTCTCCTTTAACCTGCAGAGTCCCACCTTTAGCAGCGTCCGCTGCGCTTCCTTGCATGACGAGTGGAAACTCTGCTGGAAACACGAACCCGAACTTCACGTTCGGCTTGTGCGACACTGCCGACACTTTTCGCTCCGCACCATAAAACCAGGGGGACGACATTTGGAACGTGGCTCTCACACGCAGATATCGGAAGTGAATACCCGAATGGAGGTCACCTATCTCAAACCCGCGAGGGCGACCAAAAGCAACGACTCTACGGTTCGCAATGTTCAACGTCATCGCGGTCTCGCTAGTACGGTACTTCTCCCATTCGGACCGTAAACGGCGCACCAAGTTGAACGTTTCCTCAGCGGAACTAGTCCTGGAAACGCCGATATGCAGGTCAACTTCGGGAGATGCCACCAGATCGCGACCGAGGTGCAGTATTGACGTCTGCTCATCTTGAAAATCGTCATCAAACACGCTGCGACGAGGGACAACCACGTCTTCGAGCGTGTAACTGGTGCCCGTGCCCAACTGGATTTCACCGACTGTGACGTTCACCGTCGCCATTCCATGCTCCTCATTTCACGCCCGAACTCCCGAATAACCTTGTCCACCATTTCTTCAGTTGAAACCCCACCAATGTTGAGCGTGTTCACCGTTGGTGCCGGAACGTTGGTTCCAACGTAATGAACAGGCTGTACGCGCCCGCCAGTGGCGAACTTTGGTGCCCTACCTTCCCTCACGAGACGCCGCAACCTCTCAAGGTTGGCGTGGCCGCCAATCTTCAAAACTTCCTCTGCTGTCCACACGTGCTCACCATTTGACAGCCAGGCGGGGATAGAATCTGAAGTTGCGGTTCCGGGGCCGATCACTGGGCCGCCGGTTGCTAGTCCGACGGCGCTTTTGACTGCGTTCCAGGCAGAGCCAACTTTCTGTGCGAATATCGACACCGTGTGAGCGACGGGCAGGTTCGCCACCCATGTGTTAACAGACCCGGTCATGTTGTCCTTAGCGTTGACTGTGACTGTGCCAGTCCGCGTATCTACGTAATTCACAGCGCCGTCGGTTTGTTGCCTAGCCGGGCTGGTGTTCGCGTCGACAACGAACCTATACTCGCTCGACGCTTTAGAGGTCACCCCGTCGACCTTCTGGTCAGCGGAGCTGGTATTAGCGTCGACGTTAACCGTTGCCGGAGTGTTCTCAGTGGTCTCTGAGACTTGCGCTTTGAACTGTTCAATAGTCTCGGGTGGCAGTTCAATACCTGCGTGAACTAGGGCTTCCTCAATGCTCATGCCTTCGTTGATTGCAGCAGAGAACTTGCGCGCGGCTTCCGCGCCGTGAGATTGCATAATCTCACCTATAACGCCCATGACTGCTTCCGACTTGAGTGCTTCGGCGAAGGCTTCTGAAGACCCTGTGCCCGCGTCACCAAACAGTGCGTTCAACCTGTCGAATGCAGCCGTGTTACCTTCCGCACCATCAACAAGGTCCTGCACGATCTGCGCTCCCGCCGGCCCCATCTCCATCAACTCAGCGAAAGCGGCTCCCGACAAGGCACCAGATTCGACAAAAGACTGCAAGACAAGCATGTTTTCCTGCCAGTTTTTCATCGATTCGACTTGCTTTTCGATCCCTGACAGCCAGTCTCCAAGACTTGTATACGCTTCGCCCGTGTTCTCTGAGAGGTCAACGAACGAGCGTGATAACTCGGAGACGTGACCCACCCACTCTGCCATTTCTTCTTGCGTCATGGTCATAGCGCCACCCCAACGATCTACGGTCGCGGCAGCGTCCATCATCGCGGCGTCTTGGAGTTCGACAGCGCCAGTCGCTTCGTCAACCACCGGCACTAGTTCGCCTTGAGCCATTTTCAGAAGCATGGTCTCGTCCGCGTCGAGTCCTGCGGCAGCAGCCTGTCGTTTCAGTTCATCTGACAGCTCCGGCATGGCTCTCAGTAGATCTGTCTTTGCTGCTTCATCGTCACCTAATGTGTCAGCTATAAGGCGGAACTGTCGGGCAACGTCCTCAATATTGCCTGAGCTTGCCATCTGCGCAAACGTCTTGTCATAGTCTTTGAGCGCGTCGCGAATCTTTGATTCACCAGCGCGAATATCCAGACCAACTAGGCCAGCCAGCCCTTCAGTGAAAGATGCAAGACTACTGGTCGCCTTATTCCACATCGAGTCGTCGTTGATCCAGCTCAAAGCACTCTTAAACGACTCGGTATCAATATCGAACTGTCCACTGAACCAGTCTGTGAACGGATTGCCAGTAGACCTGACCTCCTGAAACAGTGAGGAGAGCGAGTCTCCGGACTGTTCAGCTTCCAACAATCGCCTTGAAAGTTCACCAGCGTCGATACTAGTTTCAACCATTGACTTGCCAACTGCGGACAAGGTGCTTAACAGTGCTAACCAGCCGGCCACTTTGCCAGCTTTTTTACCGACACCAAAAACCTTACTACCCTTCGTTGCAAACGTGTCAAACGTGGCAGAGGAAACTATCCCCAAGTTCTTCAGTGTCTGCATCAGTTCCGCAAACTTGACGACACTGTTCACAGCAAAACCGCCGGCAAGCATGATTCCACCACCAAGCAGGCCGATGCTCGTGAGTGCTCCAGCTACAGGCTCCGGCATGCTGCCTATCAGTTTCGCTAGTTCCGAGATGCCGTCCGCCGCAACTTGCACTGCAGGCAGTAGGGAATCGCCAAACGTGATTGCAGCGTCCCGGATATTATTCATTGCCAGTGTTCGACGTGCCGCGGTCGTTTGGAAACGTCTCGACGCTTCTTCTTCGAGTGCAATGTTCTCTTCATACGCTTGCCGCGCAAGCTGCATGTATTCGCCAACCTGGTCGGCCATTAGGGCGGTCGATCCTAAAGTACGCTGCATTTGAGCGTCGGTCATGCCAAGCTGACGCATGATCGACGTCGTATCCTCCCCAGCTTCTTGAAGCTTGCCGAAACCTTGCAGGAAGCTGACCACCGCGCTGGAAGCATCTTCCTCCCACGCTCTCCGGAACTGCTCGGCAGTCATTCCGGCAGTATCAGCAAACGTTTGCAGCTTGTCGTTACCGCTACGCGAAGCGTCACCCATGGTTTGGAAGAGCTTAGAGAACGCTGTTCCACCAATCTGTGCGGAAACACCAGCCGAGGTGAGTGCCGCACCCCACGCCAACACGTCGGAAGAACTCATCTGCGCTTGACGGCCAGCGGCAGCCAGACGCAAACCAGTCTCCATGATTTCCGCCTCTGTGGTTGCCGTATTATTGCCCAGTGCCACGATGGTGGCACCTAGCCGGTCAACCTGGCTGATGGGGTGCCCCATGATGTTACTGAACCGAGCCATGTCCGTCGCTGCTGATTCGGCAGTCATGTTCGTGGCTTCGCCGAGCATGATGAGCGTCTTCGTGAACTTAGCAACATCTTGACGCTTCACGCCAAGCTGTCCTGCACTCTCAGCGACCGCAGCAATTTCTTGGTGAGTGGCCGGAAGGACGTCACGCGCCAAACTTCGCAACTGATTTTCCAACACGCCACCAAGGTCAGCACCATCTACGGTTTTAGCAACACCAGCCCATGCAGACTCCCAGTCTTCTGCAGCTTTGATAGCCAGACCAGACGCTGCTGTGGACATACCACCCGTCACCATGAGTGTCTTGCCTAATGCCGTCAGGTCCGCCGAATGGTCACGCACCCACTGGGCGTCAGTCAAGTTCTTCCGAGCACCACCAGCAATGACTGAGAAACTATTGACAGCTGTCCTCGCTGTGTTATCAACATTTCTCCCGAAAGACTGAACGGCAACACCTGCACGTTGGAGTGCTGTCTCCAACCCGGTAGCATTGCCGTCGATCGTCACTGACAAGTTATAGTCACTCATCAAGCACTTCCTCAATTGGCCTTAGCGTTATGAAGGTGCCCGGCTGCGGCTTGTCCAACTGCTGTTCCAACAGTCCAACCAGCTCACACCCTCTACATGTGGTTACGTCAGCCACTAGCGCATTTCTATCTTCTTCAAAATCGGACGGGCGTGTTCCACATCTGGAGCACGCCTGCCGTTTCCAAGCTGCATACTCAAGCGCTTTGATTCGGTCAAGACCGGTCCAGGTTCCATCACCACCCAGAAACTGTGAATGGGGGATACCCCACTGGTCACACAGTTCTAATTCGGCTCTAAAAACCGGGTCGGCCTTTATCCTTTTCCCACAGTTTCCCACTTAACTGTCGGAGCGTCGTTGACCTGCAATGCAGCAGCGAACAGTTCGTGCCAGTCTCCCGCAGATAGTGCCTTATGGAGACCTTTAGCATCTTCGACCGTCATGCTGTCACCCGTCTCCACGAAAGTGCCATCTCGCTTCTCAACGTCCACATGACTTGCCGCAACCACGGCAGGCGCGAAGGAATCAACGTTGATTTTCCCGTTCGTGTCCGAATGGTCTAACCTCAGTCGGTCCATCACGTCAGCAGGAAGGCTACGGAAGCGGAGATGAATAGTAGCCTTATCCAACTCCGCTTCCGCGACCTCTACAGCTTGAACCAGGTCCGCGACACGGTTCGTAACCGCTTCGGGTGTGACGTCCTCACCATCAGTCTCAAGTTCCTTCGCAGCTTCCAATCTGCCCGCTACGAGATTAGTTCTAGCAACCTGAACTTCGTCGACCTTACTCGGGTCAACAATGACACTCACGGTTGCTTGAGCGCGGGGACGTTCCCGCAGTTTGGCAAGCTTATCTTCCCACGTCATGCTGTCGGTACCGCCAGGTCCTCAGCAGGCTCGCCAGTCACTGCGAACGTGACGGTGAACGTTGCAGGATCAGACGAGGAAACCGTAATGTTCGCGGAGCGTGAGCCAACACGAACCGGATAGCAGAACCCGGAAGTATCGCCCTGCTTCTGCCCTCTCGGATAGATCGCAACATACCCCTCCGTGTCACGCTTGAAGGTCGTCTCAAGCTCATTCGAATCAAGGTCCTCATAGAACTCGATAGTCGATTCAGACGTCTCCAGATTGCCCGGAATACTCGACTCGTGGCGAGAGCCAAGGTCTGGTGTAGGAATTCGCCCGACCGTCGTATTGAATCCGGAAATGTTCCGAATGAAGCCAGACAAGTTTTTACCAGCTTCAAGTTCTGCCTTAGTAGGCCCAGTCGACATGTCTGCAACCGTGGTCAGGAAGTACACTTCTGTAACTCCGGGACGTACGAAGCGGTTCTGCTTAGTGGTCATTTTTGCCTTCCTCCTTGGCTTCATCCTTCTTATCCTTGGCTTCATCCTTCTTAATTTTCCAACCTTGCTTAGCCCATGCTCGCGCTTGCGCGTCGTCTAGCACATCCGCGTCAGCCTTCAGGTCAGGGTGCGTAATTTTAATCATGATGTCCTCTCATCAGCGCACGGCAACCCTTATTACAAGTGTAGCCCAACCATCTAACGTTTCCCCTACAGGAATGCCATAAGAAATAATCTGTACACCCCAGCTCCCAGTTAAAGAGTCCAACACGCGATCATGGAGCTTGTACGCTTCTTCCCAGTCGGTTCCGGTGCACGTGATCTGGATTGAGACTTTGCCCGAAACGCCACCTAGATCCAAAGCTTCTATTACCCCGTTTAACGGACTTAAAACAATGGAAGGAGGAGAGGGAGGGGGAACCTGGGTTGAGACGCTTAGATCACCAGGTAGAGTGCGTTTCAGCCGCGTTAAGGCTTCGCTAAGAGATGGCATAGCGTTACTCCTCGATAATTTCGCGGATAGACCGCTGAAACACAGGATCAACCGTGTCCACAGCCGGTTGAACGTGTGGGCGCGGATGCTGATTAAAAACACGCCCAAGTCGATCAGGACCAGTGAAACCATATTCGAGCCGTCGGCCCTGGGGTGCTGCCGTCCCAACCACAGCTTGAACTCGAGCGCCCGACTGTCTCACCTCATGTGTCCACGAAGACTGATAGTGCCCCGTAACAACACGCGGCTTATCGAGACCTACAGGCGAGTCCGCTTTCACCATGTTCGCTTTAACCGCTGTCTCCAAAAGGTTCGCGGCATCAGACACCGCGCGATAAATAGCCGCCACTGTCCGAACCCGTTTCACCTCCAACTCTGCCTGGAGCTGGCCCGAATTATGAGATAGCAATTTCTTTAACCTCCGCCATAATCAAAACCTGGAACGAAGACGCTGGCGGTTGTGAAACTACCCTCCACTCCCGGCCCGAAAGAGCTGGCGGGCGAACCGTGGAAAGTCGCGAACCAGTAACCTTTATCCGATCACCGACACGCAAGCCCGGCCCGTCCCAAGGCAAAAGTATTCTCCCAACGTTAGCCGACTGAGAAGGAACAAGCCCAGGGGTGAAAGTGCTCCCTTCGGGGGGTGCAGGAATTAGCGCAGCAGGCCCACTCCACAGCTCCTGCCCGTCTCGAGAAACAGACACCACGTCGGGCAGGAACTCTTCGCCGATAGTGCGTAGCCCAGAAACATCAAATACCACGGTTCTTCAACTCCGAAAGTAGCGCCCTAGTGAACGCGGCGGGGCCTTGCCCTACGCCACGCTGCAGGACTGACTGTTCGATCTCTTCGGGATCAATATCGCCAAGGCGTGACAAAGTCCCGGCTTCAACGTCTCCCTCGACCTCCACGAGGTTAAGGACTGGCGACAGCCAGACCTGGACACCGTCGGGGGTGGCGTCTAACGCAAACGCTTTCAGGTGACTCCTAATATCGTCGCCATCCAATAGGATCTGGGAGACTTTCCCACGTTCCACTTTCAGCACCAAACGACTGAACGAGTTTTCCACAGGCTTGTCCATGTTCCACTACTACTTTCTTCTAATTCTAGTTCTAATTCTGTATCCGTGACATAACCGTTACGTAACGGCGTTACGTCAACTTCTTTCTAGCTTTTTCCAACCGATCAGAAACGTGCCTTAATCGTTGAGCGTTAGAGGAAACAGCTCGGCTCGATAGAACCCCTTCAACCCTGCTTAAACGATCCAAATCTTCTTCAAAAGTCTCCAAGTTTTCTGGCAAAAATTCCTCAAAATTTTCCCGAAATTTGTCAGGAATAGGCAAGAAACTCCTGCGACAGTTAGGGTGTGCAAGCGGAAACTCCCGCGCCTCTTCTAATGTTCGCAAAGTGCCGTTAGGCTTATCTGAATCCTTATGAGACACCCAGCCACAATCCATACCATCCGACACTAAAACCTGGCTCACATTTTCTTCCGAAGCCTTATTTAACGTGCCCATGTTGAATGCGACCTTCCCCTTAGTTCTTGCCGCCATTCGGGCATATTCTCCGACCGCATGGTGAGACCCGTCTCGATACACGATCGCGCTAATTCTGTACTTATCCTCAAGGAGACGACGGAAATCCCTTGCAGACTGTTCAGCCGTGCCGCCTAACGCTTGCCAAGAAAGAGTCTCTCGAGCCGCCTTGCGAACGACTCTTGCGAAACGTTTAGACGTGCGGCCCGCAGCTTCGCTAGCCGCTAGAAAGTCCGAGTAAGTGTCCGTGGCTAAAGCTTCGACTGCGTCTCTATGAAACAGAGTCCAACGAACCGGGCGCCGCAACCTGTTGCCCGCATATATGACACCCGCCCCATACTCGCCCGCGACCAGGGTAGACAAATCAGTAGCACCTACCTCGGCGACATCTTGAAAGTCGGAAACAGCGGCCTGCAATTCGCGCAAACGTTTCAACGCTTGCTTCTTGGGTAAACCCTCTTCGACCAAGGAAAGAACAGCTTGCCGTTCCTTCTCGACGCGATCCCACGCATTTTCCAGAGCCGCTGCGATTCGCTTTGCCTGTAGATCTGGATCAGAAACCGGCAACGGCGGCCACTCATACACGACGCCACCTGTCCGCAATGTGGAAACCAATGCTAGACGAATCCGACTCACCGTCTTGCGGCAGAGCACGCAAACGCGATATCTCGCTATCTATCGCTGCAACGTTATCCCTCATGCTCACGCTAAACGCCCCAGGAATAGAAACCGAAAGGGGCTGCGCAATGAGCTTTTGCCGGCGCTTAACCAGAATCGACACCGCCGCGTCACGCACTGAACCAAACTCTGTAACAACCGTTTCGAACTCGGCTCTATCAATATCGCCCAGAGTGCCCTGAGCCCACTTCCACTGACTGTCCGAAATCACTTAAACCCTCCCAATAATAGGTACGAAGAAGGGGAGGAGCGCCAGCAGGACAACGCCCCTCCCCTGCAGCCACGGTTCAAGAACTAAGACGGGAGAACCGTGGCGGCTACGATGCCTGGGGTAGCGAGAACAGGCATCGCAACAGCTGATGTCTTCGTCGTGACCGCAACCGGATCGTGCTCAAACTGCCGTGTCGCGACAATGCCCGGCGCGTTAGCTGCCGCAAGACGCGGATTGCCAGACGTTTGTAGCGCAAGAGCTTCCGCAGTTAGACCCATCTGAGTGGTCCCGACTTGCGGCACAGCGTAGACAATTTGATTGTCCGGGAGAACGCGGGTCGGAGATCCGTCTACGAAAACACTCTCGTCATACACCGTAATCCTGGGAAGTCCCCACCGGTCACGAACCGCATTAACCTCAGCAGGGGCCAAGACTCGACCGTCAACAGACTGTCCGAAATAGTCGGCTCTATAAGCTTGCGAAGCCGCAAGCGCATTCATCACGCGCCTAGAAGCAATAGCGACAGACGGGACACCTAGAGAAGCCTGGGCAAGCACGTCCATCCAGCTAAGCTCATCCTTCAGGATCGTCGCTTCCGGCTTGTCCCAAGTAGCAGAAGGCGAAACAATCTGCTTACGCGGAACCTTGAAGTCAACTACAGAGTCAACCCCATTTTCCTTTATCGTGATCTTGCCGGTAGAAAGCAACTGCCCAGCCGCCAGTTCAAGACGAGACTGGATTGCGAGCACCTGATTCTCGATATTGTCGAAAATCGAAGCAATAATCTCGGCAGAGTCCGCACCAGCCGCAGCGTTTTGCAGCAGGATCTGAGACTCCTCGATAGGCTCCTTAGCGCCCAGGGGAGGAAGATACCCCTCAGCTACGGTGCGCTTCCCCGAGGTAGACAGTCGGGGAGTCGGAGCGTTGAAAGCCCGATACTTAGCGACAGAAACTGTCACGTCGTTGCGAGCAATCTTGTACTTAGGTCCGCGCACAGTCTCATAAGGAAGCACGAGACGAGTGAGCACAAATCGATCCGCCAGCGGAACCCTACGAGCAAATTCCGTGGTATCCAGGTCGGAAATCTTATCCAGAAAAGCGTCAATCATGCTAAACCACCCTTACCGATACTCGATCAGCTTCGGTGCTTCAACGCCCTCCACGAGCGCGCCACCAGGAAGCTTCTTGGAATCAATAATTCCATGCGTCATCATGGCAGCCACCTGGGCGCCTGACGCTGGAACTGTCGCAAAAAGATGCCCAAGACAGGCGTCTCCAGTAGTAGACGCGGGCACAAATGCTCCATCGGTCCCAACCTTCAATGGAACACCCGCGAGAATATACTTCTTATCCGCCGAGAGGTACTTGGCAGCCGTGAACTTTGCCGTATCCAGCGTGATCGTCCGGTTATGCTCACGATCTACAGCAATCACCCAAGGACGGTCATCTCCGAATTCGACTTCTGTAATAGCGGGATTATAATCAGCCATTACTGTCTCCAATCATTGAAAACTTGCAAAAACCCGCCCTTATTAGGGGCGTCTACCAGTCGTTCAGTCCCGACCGTCAGGACCGCCGAACCTCTGCTTAGCGGCTTCAATTCCGAACGCTCCGGGCACGGTCTCGTGAGACTGTGCTGCCGGAACACCTTTAATCTCCGGTTGAACGTTCTTCGACGTGAACATTCCCGGGTACCGCTTCTGCAGATCCGTAACACTTTCATCAATTGACGTACGGTCAACCAGCTTCAAAGCGTCTTTAACATAACCGTCCTGAACTCCCGCGTGAACGAGAGCTGACTCTAAGCGCACCTCCTCCTTCTCCTTTTCGAACTCGGCACGCTCTTCATCCAAACGCTTACGGTCGGCTGCTAGATCCGCTTCAGCTTGAGTCCTTGCAGACTGCTCTGCATCCCGTCCAGCTTGGACAGCTTTGGTGAGCTCGTGAACGTTGTCAAAACCCAAACTCTCCAGAAGCTCACGACGACCTTTTTCAGCGCCTTTGCCGCGAGCGTCCGCAAACATCTTGTCCAGGTCTTCCTGCTTGAAAGTAACGTCAGTCAATTTCTCTAATCCCATGTAACCTTGAAGTGTAACCCTACAAGACTAGATTACAACACGACGGAGGAAAACAGTGCGACCCGACGAAATAACCGACGAATTCAAAGCGAAAATGAGCCTGATGGACAACCCAGACCTAGACCCCGCAGACGTGGAGGAGACCGACAATGACAACAGCAAGTAAAGTCCTCGAAGTCGCCCGAGGCGAGCTGGGGTATAGCCGTTGGAACGACCCGGCGGCGGGCACGAAGTACGGGCGTTGGATGGCCGAGCTCACCGGCCAGGCATGGTTCGGAACTTCCGGCGTGCCTTATTGCAATATGTTCACCTCATGGGTGCTTGCTAGGGCGGGCGTGAAAGAACCCGCCCCAGGCCATTTCGCCTACGTGCCTTCTACGATTAAGGAATACGCAAGGCAAGGCCGCCGCCTGGGCAACCCGCGCAACGCCGCGCCCGGCGACCTAGTGTGTTTTGACTGGGACGATGACGGGATTGCGGACCATATCGGCATTGTCGAAACCAACAACGGCGAGTATTTGACCTGTATTGAGGGCAACACTTCCGGGTCGTGGCAAGGCTCCCAAAGCAACGGCGGCGGCGTCTACCGTCGCACCCGCTATTGGAATTCGGTTATCGCGATCTTGCGCCCTGCCTACACCGCCACAGCCACACCAACCCACACAAACGCGGTAACAGTGGACGGCTATTGGGGCAGTGACACTACGCGCGCCCTACAACGCATTAATGGCACGCCGGTTGACGGCGTTATCTCTAGCCAGGAGATCGCTAACCGTGACTACATGCCCGCCGCCACGAGCGGATGGGAATGGACAAACCACCCCGTCGGCTCGCAACTAATCGCCCGCATGCAACGCGCGTGGGGCACGTCCGCTGACGGGATCATGGGTCCCGGCTCAGTAAAGGCCATGCAGAAATACTACGGCGTGACCGTGGACGGCTACATGGGAGTCGAGACAGTCAAGGCCATGCAGCGCGCTATCAACCGCCAACTAGGAAGGTAAAAAATCATGGAAACCGAGCTAACTGTTGCCGCGTTGGCGGGGCTTATCGCCCCGTGGCTAACCGCGATCCTGACGCAGGTCGAACTTCGATCCTCGTACAAGCGACTTATCGCTATCGCAGTGACGCTCCTACTCGTGGGTATCGGCATTTTCGCTACCTACCAGCCAACCACATGGCAGCAGGTCGCCGCAGTCATTGCCGCGTCCATTGGCGTTATGCAGGTCGTATACACCGCCATGAAACCCGTACTCGATGCAGTAGAGCTCAAGATTAATCCGGGGGGTGATGGCGATGGGCATACGCGAAGTGTGGCAGATTAGAAGTAACCCAGTCGCTAAAGTCTGGTCTCACGTACATGAACCAAAATCCATTGCTGTCGCGATGAGCGCCGCATACCTGGCGACGTTTATCGTGGGCGCGGTCACGCTCAAAGGCGAAACTCAAGCAGTGGATTACATTCACGGCCTGTTCCTAGTCACGGGCGGAGCGTTCGGCTGCCCCACAGCCCTGTTCGGGTATTACCAGCTGGAACGCGCCGCGATCATGTCGAGCATCGCCGGCGTCATAACGTGGCTTGCACTGACCGGCCTAACAAGCACCGGCCTGTTGGGATTGATCGTGACCGTCTTCTTCGTTACCCGCTGGATACGGATAAAAGACTTTGATGTCACGCCCGGCGAGCCCGTAGTGAAAGTCAAAGGCATCACGAAATAGCAGAAAGGAAGCCGATAGTTGGACTCTCAAACGGTTTCCGCGATTCTCGGTTCCGGCCTAGTCGTCGCGATCGTGCCTAAACTTTTTTGGGGCATCGTCGAGTGGGTGAAAGGCCGTCCCAAAGCTAAACGCGACATGCAAAAAGAAATCACCGCCGAGTTGGAGCGTGAGCGTGTGGCGCATTTCGACGCGATAACCGCCCTGTATGACGCTTTGCGAGAACTACACAAGGCGGGCGTGGACCCCGCGATTATTGACGCTTTGAAGGATCGAGTCTCGGAGGATAAGCCGCGCAACGATTAATACGCGATAACGGCCCTCACCTGGCTATTTTGGCTGGGTGAGGGCCATTTTCTTGTATGCGCGGACATTACAAAACCTGTCATAATATGACAGATTTAATAAAATTCTTGTTTTATGACAAACCGCGCCCGTGTTATTATCCTTCGTGTCAGATTGTTTCCCTGCGCTTGCGGGGATGACCCCATTTTTTCAATGTGGTTCGCTAACTGACTGTAACGCTCCCCGCGCTTGCGGGGATCACGGTGCCCCAGCCCTCACTTCGAGAGATGGGGCACCGTTTTTTAGTTAAAGTTCTGCCATCCCAGGGCGTAGCAGTCTTCGCGCGGCGCATGAAACAGGCCGTACGCCTTATCCTCGCCGTGGAGCGCGTCGAGCACGTCAAAAACCCAGGCCACCATTGCACTATCAAAATTGAAAACCCGCAATATCGCGCCCTCATCTACACCACAGCAACGCAAATTGTGGTAGCACGTGCCAAAAGTAGTGAACGCTTCTTTATATGCGCTATCGGTGTCGATTAGCTGATCATGCTTATCCTCGCCGCTGGTGATGGTTTTGTATGCAGCGCGCATACAGTCCAACTCGTCATGTGGCCGGTTGGTGAGGATAACGCCGCGCTCGGGGTTGAAAAAGTCCGCGATGGTTTCGCTCGCATGCTCGGCCAGGTATGCGCCTAGCCCGCCGATATAGAGGTTTTCGCGCGCGTGCGTGTGGGATTGAGGATCGTAGATTACAAAATCTTGTAAGCTCATTATTTCTCCTTATTTTTATGCGTGGCTACCAGTTGCCGCGCAAAACCTCATTAACGCGCGCCTGAACAGCCGGATACAAGTGGCCGAGGCGGCGTTGACGTTCGCGACCGTTGCCGTAACGCCCGCGCATAACATCGCGCGCGTAGTCGTCAATAATCTGGTTTACGCGCTGTTGCACCGCGTCATAGTCTGCGCCTAGCGTGCGCCGCCGGTATTCGTCGTCGCCGTAATAGCCGCGCAAAACCATGTCGGCTTTCTCGTCTATCCGCTGTTTACTGTACGAACGCACGATTACACCTCGCCGGCTGTAGGTTCAGTGGCTACGGGTACGAACTCGACATGGAGCCCCTCAGCGGCCAGCAGGACACCAACTATTACCGATAACGATTGGTGGTATTCCCAAGACTCGCCAGGATGCGCTTGTTCGTGCGATTCGCGGGTCTCGTAAACATTCACTTCCACGGTTTGCGGTTCATCGTCTGGTAGCGCGTCCAGAATAGTCTCCGCAATTTCAGTGGCTTCACCAACCATCTTGTAATACATGTGGTCGATTTTGGTGGCCACGGGCGGAATAATGTTGTACTCGCCCGTTTCCCACCGCCGCACAGTGCGCTGGTTCACTTCCATAACATCGGCCAGGCCAGTTTGCGGCAGCCCCATGCCTAGCCGCTTATATTTCATGTCGAACCGGTTCAATATTATTGCTCCTCTAGTTCCATAATGTCCACGATTTTAACGCGGTGGGCCCGCACGATTGCAGTTAAGCGCTTCATGAATTCGTATCGTGGCAGGTTCTCATCTAGCCCTAGCCTGTCGGCTAGAGTGTCGCGCTCTGCTTGTAGCTGGGCGCGGATCGCTTGAAACTGGCTGGGGTTTTCGCTGCTGGTCATGATGAAGTCGCAGGAGTAGCACCAAATTTCGTGCTGGTTCGCGTCTAGGCTGGTTGTCCCGCAGGTGGGGCATGTGGTGGTCATTTCAGTATCTCCTCGTGTGGTTAGGTGGTCCGTTTTGTCGTATTAATTCAGGTGTTCGCGTCGCTTGTTGTTCGCCTAGCGTAGGGCCGCGCCGCTATTGGTGCGGCCCTGTTTTGTTTGCTAGTCGAGCGCGTGCCTCATCGCGGCATCCCAGAATTCGCCTTCGTCTTCGGTGATGTAGTAGGGGTCTTCGCCTAGTTGGTGAGTTTCGCGTGTGCGTGCCACGTCGTAGGCGATGGCTTCGATGTCGTATTTGCCGTCTGAGCTGGCGAGGATTAGCTCGACGTCGGTGATGATGTCTTGGATCGAGGTTACGTAGCGCATTTTCTTGTTCCTTTCCGGTTAGGGCTTCTTTTCTTTGCCCTGTTACTTTCATTATATACCCTAATCTAGGGTGCGTCAAGTTATTTAGCGTTTTATTTATAACAAATAGGTAACAAACTACTGCGCTTCCGCGTCACAATCTCAACCACTCCTATCTCAATCGTTCAAGCCTGCGAGAATCTCGTGTACATGTTTCGGGTTTTCCCTAATAGCGTCCACAACATCACCGGGGATGTTGTCGATTAGGACCATGATGTTTGGATCGTCGAACGCGTCGCTCAACAGGTCCCACGTGAGGTGTTCTGCGACTTCTTCCACGTCAAACAAGCCTCCCTCGTTGTAGAACTCGTCGGCCTCTTCCTCAGACATGCCACTGGCAATATAGCGGTCGATAGTCTCCAACAGGTCCGCCCACCTGTACCAGTCCGGGGGATCATAGCGGCCCGCCGCCAGCTGGTTGAGCGTGCCTGCCCAACCGTCGCCCGGCATGTTACTAACCCACCGGGGGGACACAATCAAACTATTAGGATCAGCCAGCGCCCTCCGCATTGTGCGGCTATCCTTATCCGCCCTTACCAACACCGTGAATGTTCCATAGTCGTTCATGCTACTTCTCCCGTCTTATTTTTCTGTTCGAGCTTGCGCGCCAGTTGCTCGCACAAGTCTGCCGCGTACCCTTCCAAGCCCCCCGGAGCCTGCCAACCGAAGCACAAGTCCCTATCCTCGTACTCAAAGCCGCCTGTCTCTAGGTCTGCGGCCACGCACTCCAACTCGCAAACCACGTCCGGATAAGGCACTGCAAAACTTGGGATTTGAACCCACCAATACCGCAAGATGCCATCTTGCTCTAACAAGTGCACCCGCCTATCAATCGCGACCGGCTGTAACTGGAGCCGTAAATGTTCGTGCCCGTCAATAACGTTCCAGGTATGCCACTTCCGCACCGCCGCCGTTTTGTATTCCGTGTTCATGATTCTCTTTCCTTCCCTTGTTCTTTCTCACATGCTTTGAATGATTCGCGCGCTCAACATGTCGGCTATGCCGCACGCCTCTTCTTCGGACACGTACCCCCATAAGGGCTCACTCTCGCGCCATTCCGCCAGACCGTTCTTCAAGTCCACAACCACCACCATCACGCGGTTAACCCCATCGAGCTCAAACCCGCGATAGTTAGTTAAGAACTCCGCCGCGTACATGTATGGCCGTCCCGCCACTTCGCGCATCACCAGGAACCCCCGGCACTGTCCCGCGCCCGCCAGGTCTGTAAGCTCCTCCCAATCTTGAACCGGCTCGATACCGCCCGCGTCACCGAAAACACCCACCGCGCCACGGTCCTCAACAAGTTGATTTCGTTGGTCTAACTGCTCGGCCCCATCCTCGGCCTCGTGATACTCAACGTCCCAAAGATATTCCAAGTCCACCAGGCCCACGTCCGGATGTTCTTCACACCACCACACATACCCATAACGCCCATCCGCACACACTTCCAGCGTGTCCTCACCGTCAACGAATATGTGGGGAATCTCTACCGGTTCGAACCCGTCCACGCGCACAAACGCCCGCGAATAATCGCCCACGTTCTCGTACACGTCAAACCCGTTGTACCCGAAGAGCGCGTCAACGCTCGCAATAGTCCTAGTAGCCATTTTGTTCACTCTCTTTCTCAACCGCGTTAGTCTGCTTAAGGTAGGTAGCTGTTAACGCTCTGGCAGATATCGGAGCTGAACGGCACCGCCGCAACCTCGCCGCCCTTCGACGCAATCACGCACTCCAAGCGTGTATTAATCGTGAGCGTAACCCCGTACTCATAGTTGTAGAAACGAAGCTCCGCACCTACATATCCGCACGCCCCTGCCTTAATGAGAAACACGGTTTTAGCCGCGTCGATTAGCTCCGCCGTGTCGATCTTTGTGCAATCGTCCGGGCAAAGCTCATCATGCGCGGGAATCCACTCTCCCTCATAAAAGTCGGCGAAGTCCTTAGCGGTTGCAATAAGCTGGTTAGTCATTGTCTTTCTTCCTGTCTCTGGCCCAGCGTCTTTGCCGCGCCCCATGTCTTTAGTGCTCGTGCTGCTCAAGTATCAAAATGAACGAGGGGGGCCAGGCTTTCCAGCCCTCAGCCGCCGCTCTATCGGATCACGTACTGCCAAACCGCTCGCGGGTCGCTCGTAATCTCTTCAAACGCGCTCAAGCTCTGAAAGTCCTTGAAGAACTTTAGCCCCGCCTTAACTGTGCTTTCGTCTAGCTCGTGCCCGCCCTCCAACAGTGCGTCGCGCAACAGTGCGCGCAAGGCCCGCGAACCCGAAAACGCTTTAATCTCAACCACATTCTTAGAGGTAACGCGCCAGTCAAACCCCATGGGTGAAACGCCTAGCTTGTCCAGCATCGCCGTCACCACGCCAGTGACATAGTCATTAATCACCTCCTGCATCTCATCATGCAGGCGCGTCTGATCGGGATTCGGGTAAGCCCCGTCGATGAACCTGGGCCACTCGACACGGGGGATAAACTGGTCTGACAACAGCTCTTGGCCCGATTCTGTGCGTGAAGTGATCCGCCCGAAACGGTCAAGCACGGTCTCCGTTTTTCGGGCCTCCATGACCACGGTCAAGCAACCTCGTTTGATCTCTGCCTTGAGGTGCACGCCCTCGCCCACGTAGATCGTTCTCATTTTCGGTCCTTTCAGATTGTTTTTGTTGACACTTTCATCATAACACACGACTTGGAGATGTGCAAGTATTAAAGCTTGACTACTTCCACACTCGTCCCAGCAGCAAAGCAAACTAGATCCAACGACAAAACGTCCACCAGCTCGGTCCCAACCGGAAGCAAACACCTCGACTCTGCAAACTCGTAAGCTCTCGCATACTCATAATCAAACGCCAAAAGGTCGCCTACCGAACAGCGAACCTCCCCAACAACGATTTCAGACGCGACCGACAGGCTTCCCGGAAGCTGGTCCCACTCTGATTGCAGTCTCGCCCGGACAGTATGCGAATCCACAGGGAGGAGCGGCGACCAACCCTCAACATGAACGACCCCCTGCTCGTCAACCCACACAGACACAAGGGGTAGAAAATTTGCGCGGCTGCGCGACATCTCCCGACCTTCAAACCAGGCGCCACATATGGCGCCCTGGCGGTACTCCAGCTCGAACCCAACGACAGCGGGCCAATCCCTAAAATACAGAACTCGCCGAACCTTGCCGTTTACCCTACGCTCCGAAAACTCCATGACACACCTAACTGAAACCCTACGAGACAAACTCAAAGACCAGCCGCGTGACGCTAAGCGAGATCGACACGCTCGGCCTATCCTTTCTTACGTGCACGCACGTCGGTTGCCAGCACAACCCAACTGGAATCTGCACGGGTCGCGGGCAACCTGCCCTCTGTAACCATTAGCCGGACGGCTTCTCGGGTCACTCCTAGATACTCCGCAGCCTGACCCAAACCCCACACTTCTGGAAGATGAGAACTGTATGCGTACTCTCCCGTTCCTACCGCCAAACTTTCGACTTGCCCCACAAGGTTTATGGCTCGCTCTACAGCAGTCAGAATAGTCGGAGCTTCAATGTCTAGTCGCGTACTCCACCCGATGTTCGTCTGGGTCACCTCTCCAACCTTCGGCTCGTCCTTGGTTGAAACAGTCACTGTAAACATTTTGGACCCCCTTCCTGGTTCGCTAGCTATTCTCACCATATCCGACAACTTGGACAACGCCAACCAGCGTTACCGGTTCGCCAACGCTAACAGCCAATCAGCATGACACAGAGCCCCATTCGGACACTCGCAAACCAAATCCTTTCCCCGCAGCGCATACACCGGAAACATGACAACAAACCTCAAATACGCCTGCCGTAACTCCCACGCAGCAAGGCGCTTTGAACCAAATTCTGCAACCCTTCGCGGCCCTCTAGACAAATCAGAAAACATTAACGCCCAAGACCTGACACGCCCACGAGGATCCCTAACGGGACGCAACCAAAACGGACACGCCCACACCGAATGCTTCCCAACATAAACCTGACCGTTCGACTTCTTCGGCAAAGTCCGTGTACACAACCTCTCAGCCACGACGCACCCTCGCCACTTCAGCCTCCAGCCGATACGAGTCACCCTCTATGGAAACCCTCACGCCGCTCGCCAGAACAAACCCGTCTCGCTCGAGTGACTGGACAAACCTCGCCTTAAAAGTGTCGACAATCGCCGGGTGTCCCTGCTGGTATTGCTCACCCTTATACACCCAAGTCGCGCGCGCAAACCCCATCCAACTAGCAAACTGCATCATTCTCACCCTTCGTAAAATTCGAACTCTCTACCTTTGCTGACCGCCACAAGTTTTCTTGCCACGACCCATTCGACCTAAAACAGTTCTTGAACTCAGCAAACCGAAAATCGGTGCCCCATATCTGACACCCGTCGAACGTCACGTGATCGAATAGAGTCCAAGAGAACCCCACGTTCTCGAAGAAACAATTCAGAAACGTAACCCTCTCCAGGCTCCGGTAATCAAAGCTGACATAGCTGAAAAAACAGCCGTCAAAAACGACATCCTTGAGATTGTCCGACACTTCGCAAAACCGAATCACCTTGCCGCGAACGGCCTCGTTTTTCTCGAATTCAACTGCAGTATGCGGTACTGAAGCTCCACCGATTGAAGGAGCTGGCTTAACGCTCTGAACCCTCACGACCCCTCCAAGCGATCAATCCGATATAAATGCAGATACTTTCGACATGAAGGAGCCACACGACACCAGCCCAAAACCCTTCCGGTTCGACAAGTACCCACAGAGCCATGCAGCAGACGAGCACCATTGCCGACAAGAACATCCCAACTGCATCCCACTGCACGGAAACCCTACGGGACAACGTTGTAAACATTATTCCAGCCCCCAGTCTTCCAAGCGCACCGCGTTAAAATCTATCCAGTTGATGAGCTCTCCAACGTACTTAACTAGCTCTGGCGAAAGCGCATCTGCAGCCTGCTCGCGGATCTCCGTATCCCACATTGAAGCAACCACGTCTTCCCACTTGATGGACGCAACAATGTCGTCAAACCGCTCCTGTAGCTCGACACCCAGGCCGTAGAGGATGCCCTCTACAAATGTTTCCTTGTCGTTACTGTAGGCGTTCAGGAAATCGTCCCTAACTTTATTCAACTTTTCCTTGCCAACAGCGCTCTCGAGGAACGCAACCGTTTCTTCTGTGTAGTCATAATCAAACACGTCTAACTCCTCCTGTGGAGGTAACGCTCTCGCGTTACCGGTTAAATGTCTTCAAGTATGCCCTTGAATCGCAGGGCGAATGCTTCTGAGATGCCTGTGATCGGGTCCGTAAACAGCTTCCGCATGATCGCGATTTCCGTGTCCTGAAGCTCCGTCCTCTGACGAGCGTCGAGGTAAGACGCAAGTCGCCCGTTGGTTAATGCGGTAGCTACGACATTGGCTGCAAGACGAGAAAAAGCTGTAAGGCTCGTTCCACCGTCGGGCGACAGTACCGAGTAGTATCCCTCGTTCTCCAAATACGTGGCAGCCTTCTCTGGGTCGAAACCAGCGTCTTTAATATGCTTTAGCGCGTGAACTATGGTGAAGTCGCGAATTTCCTCCGCAGGGGGGTCTGTTTCTCTGCGTACCGGCCTATTGGCGTCATCTTGGGTGGAAGGTTGGGGGTTCCCTAAACCGTCCTTATACGCCCAAATGACGGCATCGCGGATAGCGTGCTCAGGGGCTAGGTAGAACCGGCGACTCAGATCCACTACTTCTTCCGTGGATCTATTCCAAACCTCTCTCGGGAATGCTTCGGCCACGGTAGCTTCAGCGAACACTTTCGCCACAGCTCCGATCGTGAACCTGGCAATCGAAGCTCCCGTGCGCTCGCCGGGGGAGAAGTATCCAAGTCTCTGTAGGAGATCCATACTGTCGCGGATATCGAGCCCCTCGCGTTCAATGTGCTCCATGGTGGCGATCAGGTGAGGGTCGACAGTTGTCTTGTGCATTTGACGTGTCCTTTCGTGTTTTTGTTGACAGTAAAAGCGCGCATCACGCTAACCTGCAAAAGCTACAACAAGCCGCCCCGACCTAAACAGGGTTGGGGCGGCGCAAAATCTTAAGGCTTGATCAAGCGGATGGCGGGACGGACCTCAACTCCCATCACCCATTCCTCGTTGACCGAAGTCATTCCAGCTATGATCCAACCGTGACGCACCATCGTGTCCAGGTAACTCATCAAAGCGGTAGACTTGCTGGAGATCGTGACCTCTTTAATTCCGAGCTTGTCTAGGCCCTCCAAGACTTTTTCGTCAACCTGACTCCCAACGCTCGAATCGAAGTCAAGGACGGGCTTCCCGTAGCGGCGCGATCTCACGTAAGCGCCCACAAGGAAGTGTGAGTACTCATCGAAGATCTCGGTTTTGTACGCTTCGGCTAGTTCTTGGTATGCCTTCATTTTCGTGCCCTTTCTGGGTGGTGTTTTTTTTGTTGACACTTTCATCATAACAGAAGGGTTGGAGAAGTGCAAGTTATTGACGGGAGGATATGCTACAAAGCTTCACCATCCAAATACTCCAACACGCGCCCCAAGTCACCAGTCGCGTCACCCAACCTGACAGCCCCATCAAAATCAACCGACCGCAGCAACGCAGCTTCATCCGCCGCAACAGACACTCCAGAAGACCTCAAAACGTCAACCGCAGAACCAACAGAAAGCACACCGCCCTCGACAGCCCTAGAAACCCAATCAACAATGCCAGACACGTCCTTCGGCATAAACTCTCCAAACGCCAAAGTCGCGAACACAGGCAACTCCTTCCGACCCCCAAGCATCGCCATACGCTGAACAAACTTAAACAAAAGCGCATACTTCGACCTGCGCGCCAAACGCAACTCCCGCACCGCGTTAGACAACGGCCCATACTGGATCTGCAACGCAACACCACTCAGAGCCAAATCAGACCCCCAGCCCCCAAGAGCCACCTCCGGAACGCGCGCAGACCGAGCAACACGCCGCTGCAAATCCCTCACCCGCTCACGCATCTCCTGCAACTGCGCCGAAGTGTCAATCGCCCTAACATCCCCCTGCTCGCCCACAGTAAACACGAAACCAGGCTCAACTCGATACTCATTACGACCAAACGCAGACCCGCCAGCACCCTTCATCACCAACATTGGCGTACCAGTAGTGCCAGAAGCCGCAGTCGCGTCCGTATCTGCTGCAGCCAGATCGTCAAGCACCTGAACAACACGCGACAAGGAAGACTCTCCAAAGTGCTCACCGGTTGCCGCGTTAGGCATGTGCACCACGGGGATAAAATCAATCCCCAACGGGTAGCGAACAATCTCGCGCCCAGAATCATCAACACGAGGAATGGCCCGCGAATCACTCAGCGCATCCACCCTAGTCATGTCAGTCAAATCCCAAACCAAATCGGACATGACACACTCTTCGTGTGACACGCCCTCATTCCACGGGTACTTCACAGCTCCAGTAGGCACCATCTCGTAAGTGATCCTGCGAAGCTTCCGCCTGCCGTCCTCCTCAAACTCCCATGCGAGATGAACCTTCCGAGGAAACGGGTCACCATGCAGCGAATCGTCTAATACCGGAAAGTAGAAACCTGGATCAATCCGCGACACCCTGGGTCGAGATCCGTCCCACCGGAGAACCCACACCGCGTCCCCCAAAGCCACGCAGTCCCGTTCCGCACTCATCATGCTAAGAAGGAAGTTCTCTCTTTCCATCCACTCACGCAAGAACTCGAGAGCACCCTCGTCCTCACATTCAACATCCTGACTGTCGCCAAGAACACTAGACACCAGTTGGCTCACGATAAGACCCGCGTCGCCATACTCGCGAAGGTTGGAGAAATCGTTCCCATACTCGGTCGCCAAAGCTCCAGCTCGATTACGAGAATAGGAATCAAGAATCATGTAGGCGGTCAGCCGGCGCCTATCCTCTTCGCGAATCCATGGTGCCTGAAAAGCGTTCAACGCTTTCCCCATAGCCGGATGATGGTCAAGCGCCGAATACTGGTCCAAAATCATAATCAGTCCTCCGTGTCCCTACAAGACAAGTCTACCTTTGAAGCCTTCGATCAGTAACGGTCACTCCGCCCGAAGCCGCGTCTAGCATAAGATCCCAAATCGCCCATACTGCAGCATCTAGCAAGTCAGGCGACTTCTCGCCCGGCGCACCAGTGTAAGTCAACATCTGTTCCTCTAAGGGGGACATCGTCTGAACTGGCCCGGAGTGGTGAACACGTCCCTGCTCGTATAAAGAAGCTACCGGCGCGGCGCGTGCACGCTTATCCCGAGTGGCGTGAACCACCCGAACCGGCACGTCAGGCGCAACCATTCTCATAACTGTAGGCAAATACTCTCCACCGTTATTCGCTTCAATAACTACCGCATCCGCCTGGAATTTCCGATACAACTCTGCAGCTCTAAGCATGGCCTGCTGTGGTGTGAACCTGTCTTGCTCAGCGTGCAACACAAAAGCTTCTGGAAGATCCGGAGAATACAAGCCGATTCGAGTATTGCGGCCAGCAACAACCATCGCGGTCAAATCCGACCCTTCCTCACTAGTGACAGCAGGATCAACACCGACCACGAGTCGGTCAAGTGGGGGAGCGGCAGCTCGAAAACCATCACCGTCCAGCATCCATTGCTGCCAGAGTGCGCCTTCAACATCTTCAAGAAGCTGACCCGCCAACTCCTGACGCCCTAACCGCGTGCCCTCATAATCACCATAAATCTTACGCAACGCGACAGGGGACAAATTCTCTTTATTCTCATCCGTATGGCCCCTCGTAATAACCACTGTTTCAGGCGTCTCCTGCCCCTTACGGACAAGCTTCTTAATGTGAGCCAACGCCTTCGGAGTAGTGGAAAGGACAACCTGGGGGGCGGTAGCTTCACGCAAACAGAACCACAGCATGTCATAAGTCTCTTGAGCGACCCTCTTCGGCCACGCTGCATACTCGTCACACCACGCTTTATCGAACGCCCAACCGCGAATGTTATCCGGCACCTCCGCAGAAAACCCATAAATAACAGTCCCGTTTCGAAGCGTTAACGCAAGACCTCCAGGGCCACCTCCCGCCGTGTACTTCACCTGCTCCTCCGCAGGAATCACAGCCAACAAACCAGACTTAGGCGACTCAAAACAAATCTCCCGCACAAGCGACGCGCTCTTAGCTAAAACAGCAATCTGCAAACCAGGCGTTTCCGCCCACTTCCGAACCATCTCCGCAGCAGTTCGAGTCTTACCCCAACCACGGCCAGTCATCATAAGCCATTCAGACCATTCGCCTGAAGGTGGACGCTGAGCCGCGCGGGCATGATGATGAAGCCACCCCTCATGGGGCAGTCCATCACATCCAGGCACATCACAATCCCACCGAGAAGCAAGCTGTCGATCCCGCTCCACCAACGCATTAACCACTCTTAAAACCTGCTGGTCAGACATCGCACTCAAAGACCCCAAGGCTCCATAAGTCTGAAGGAGCTTACGACCTACGACACGTTCTGCAACACTGCTCATGGAAGCGTCCCCACACTCCTACTCTGCCCAGGCTCCTTGTCATCCCCCGTAATCCTCAAATCGATCTCCCGCTTAGCTACCTGTAGGAGGTCCCTAGTTTGTTCCGCTGACAAGCTGGAAACATCTCCTGCGATAGTGTTCTCAGAGTCAACCGGGGTAGCGTCGCCACGCCCAGTCAGATTAAATAAAGCCGTCATGTACTTTGAAGAAACTTCAAACATGCGAGCCCACTCCGCAAAAGACATCTGCCCCGAATCCATAGCCCGGTTCAAACGTTCCATCAATTTGCGTTGCGCAGTAAAAGACAACGCGACGATATTGTCGAACGCGAGCTCCTTCTGCTCCGCCAGTTTTATTTCACGCTGCGCGTGCTGGTGGTCGTCCCATGCCCTGACTCGAATCACCCATCTCCATTGAGATGACCATTCGGCAATTAGTCGGATGCTTTTACCGAGCTTTTCGGCGGTTTTTGCTGCAGAGCGGGCTGCCCCAAGATCCCTGTAGGTGACGAATGCTTCATACGCTTTGGCGGTTTCTTGGGGTTGCCGTTCCCACGGTTCTCTATCTCTTGCTAGTTCCTGCTTTGGACGTTTCATTGTCCTGCTAGATAGTCAGCTGCCCATAGTTCGAGTGCTTGCCACGCGTTTGCTTGTGTGAGTTCTCCTCGTTGCTGCATGAGCTTGACTGCGTTGGTGATTACTGTTGCTGCTTCGATGGGGATAGACCTGGTGGCGATTATGGTCTCTATCGGAACGTGTAGTCCGCTTAACGGCTTGCCTGAAGCGTCGGTTCTGTATATCGGTTCTCCCGTTTTTTCGTTGTACCAGTGCGTTCTTAAATCTGTGTAGTGGTCTTCGAACACGTCTAGTAGTGCTCTTAGAGCGACCGCCGTGTTGAACACTCCGACTGCCCCGTGGGCTACTTCGAGATCTGAGACTATGCGGTCAAAGTCGTTTAAGCTTGCAACCCAATGTTGGTCTGATGCTCGTGCTTCGGTTGCGGCGCGTTCGAGAACCTTCCGGGCGTGGTCTGCTTCTTCGGGTAGGAACGAGATGCTGACTGTCTCGAAATCTAGGTTGGCTTCTCCGATGGATTCGATGGACACTTTTTCCAGTAAGTCCAGCTGCTGGTCGTCTAAACCCGCATAGATTTTTAGGTCAACTTCGTGAATGCTCTCGTATAGCTCTTTCAGGATTGACGGGTCGTCTTCTCCCTCGATAGCGTTGTGGCTCAGCTGAATGGCGACGCGCTGGTTGTGGCTTAGTGGCTCGTCAGTCACCATGACTTCAATTTCGGTTAGGCCCGCGTCCCTCGCTGCCATGACACGATGATTGCCTGACAGTACTAAATACTTACCGTCGTCGTCGAGACAGGCGAACGGCACGCTAGTGAGTTTCCCGTCTCGACGAATGTTGTCCACTAACTGCTGGTAGGTCTCGCGTTTCATCATCCGCGCATTGAGCTCCAGCAGTTTCAGATCGTTCGGGTCAAAGGTTCTTATCTCAGTCTTGAACTGTGCGCTGCCCATGGTGCTTCTTCCATTCTTCGAATCCTTCTTCGAGTGTCCACTGTCCGAAGGGTGCCACGTAATTAACTTTGTACCGGTACGGTCCGTTCTTTTCTTCCGTAACGTTGAGCTTTTTGAATAGGCCCCGGTACTTCATGCTCGACGGATTTTTTGTGAATGCTGTCGTTACCACTTCGGTACGGTGCCGGAGGTCGGTTCTTGCTAGTAGACGCTGCGCTTCTTTACTTAAAGCCGCGTACAGGACAAGTTTTGACAACCGCTTGTAGTCAGTAGGGCCTACAGCAAGATCAGTAATCATGTACGCGCCGCGCCCGATATTTTTGGGGTCGAACGCGAACATTCCGATTAAGTACGGGCCGCAGGTTACTGCGCACTGGATTCGCGCGCCGGTCGCTGTCTTGATACCCCGAGCCAAATACTGTGCTTTCAGCGTGTCCATTTGGCCCATAGTGATCGGGTGGATACGAAGCGGCCCTTCTTCCGGTAGTTCCTCGCCGCGTCTAAGCCGTGGAACCAGAATATGCTCTAGCTTCCGGAACGGTTGCACTGTCTTAGTCCGCTCAGTGGTGGAATAAACGTAAAACTTCCGCGCTAAGACTGTGGTTTGCACTTCGGCAGTGAGCTTGTCTTCAAACTCTGGGTACTCGCTCATGTCTTTGAGAGTGCCCACCAGGAAATGCTCCCGACGCGCTATAGAGCACGCCAATTCCTCGACACCTGACTGGCTGAGAATCTCATATTCGGGCGGGTCCCAGTCGAACATTAGGTCAAGGCTCTTCCACATGCGTTCATATCCGCCTTCATCGAATGGCGGGAAGGAGATAAGCGGATCTGTCTTTGGAGCTTTCTCCACCCATGTGGCGGCGTCTTCAGCATCAAATGAAACGATCTGGCCGCTCATGTGGTCGATGCTTTTTTCGAGCTTCTCCTTGGTCTCGGCCCAAAGCTTTGGAAACTGTGTTCGATAAGCCCGCACTTGCCGTTCATGGTAGGGGTGCTTTCGTCCTAAGTCAGGAAAAAATCGTGTGCCAAGCTGTATGGTCGCCATGGTTCCTGGACCGTCATCAAGATAATCCTCTAACCAAGGTGCAAGCTGTCTCCCTGCGTCGCTCAAATGAATACCCAGCGGCTGTTGCGTGTACATGCGCCCCAATGCGCAGGAATAAATCGACACGTCATTTGAATGGAGCTTAAACCCCATGTCTGCTAGCACGCGCTCGATAGTAAAATTTCCTGAGCACGCAATCCAAACGTCTGACCCTTTAGGCCATTCCCACGCTGCTTCCTTAATGATCTTCTGCAACGGAGTTGGGATAGTCCCTAAAAACATTAAACCCCTCACGTTCCCCGAGGGCAGGAGGTAGCCCCCACTGTTGCTCAGTGGAGCGCCGGCCAGGAATCGAACCCAGCCCTCCACACAGGTTGTGTGGCGTGCTCCCAGCACACTCCCGGCGCATAACTGAGACTCTAGCACAAAATACTGCAACCCTACTGGAGAAACAGAAAATTAAAAGAGCACGTCACCTTCTTCCAACGTTGGTCCCAACTCTCGAACCGGATCGCCAGTCTTCTGCTCCCACCACTTCGCAAACGCTCTTCTATGACACCACTGGCCAGGCTTCGAAATATCCTCAAAACATAGGAGCACTAAGCGGTAATCTCCTTCAGCCTTCGCGATACTTTCGAACAGTTCGGCAAATTTTTTAACTCCAACGCGATCCAAGTCCCGCCAATACGCTTTTCTGAACTGCTCCTCATTAAGTCCGTCAGCTATCAGCTTCCACCTCGGATAAACAGGTCTAGCCTTGTGCTTCAACTCGTACCTGAGCGGAAACTTTGGCGCCCCGTTAGACGTTTGAATTGGCACCCCGCTTGAAGGGGTAAACCTTGCGTATGACGCGGTAAATAGCTGGAAACTCACAGGCCCTCCAACTCTGATTCCCACGGGAAATTGTCTACAAAATGTCCAAACATCGCAGTCTTTTCAAAGATCGGTTTCGTCAAACCGAATCGTTCAATCGTTGCCGCAGGGCGGAAATCAAAATCCTTGTACCGTTCGGTCGCAGCTTGAATATCACCGTCACCCGAAACGCTGAAGGAGACTGGTTCAGGCTTGCCGATTGCGTACGCCAGCTGAATTTCACAGGTGTTCATAACATCGTTCGCAACCAGATCGCGAGCAATGGAACGCGCCAAATACGCGGCTGAACGATCCACCTTAGAAGCATCTTTGCCCGAAAAGGCGCCACCACCATGCCGCGCAGCGCCGCCGTAAGTGTCTGCAATAATCTTGCGCCCCGTAAGCCCAGTGTCAGCCGCAGGGCCGCCAATCGTGAAACGCCCCGAGGGGTTGATTAAAACCTTGCTGGTAGGTGATAGGTGGGAGACGCCTTGAAAGGCCCTTAGGATCGCCGTTTCGATATCATTCGGCGGGATTTCCGGAGAGTGGAGCAGTGACGCAACGATTGTAGTTACTTCACCATCATCGTTCATAGAAACCTGCGTCTTCCCATCTGGTCCGTAAAGGTCAGGGAAACGCAGATGCAGATCGTAAAGCCCGCGCGCCAACTTAACGGCTAGCGAATGCGCAGGGTGAAGAGCATCCGGCGTATTCGTGGCATACCCAAACATTAGACCCTGGTCGCCAGCACCTTGATCCAGCCCGAGACTCGCATTAGTGCCCATTGCAATGTCAGGAGATTGTCGGGATACGCGTGTTAGCACTTCGGGAGAATACTCCCACTTGTCTTTATAGCCAGTGTTCTCAATGACCTTCCGGGCTACGTTCTCTAAATCCACGTCAGCGCTGGTAGTGATTTCGCCACCAATCAAGAGCGTGTCGCGAGTAGCCATAACTTCGCAGGCAACGCGAGATTTTGGATCTTGCTCCAAGCAGGCATCTAGAATCGCATCACTAATTCGATCACAGAGCTTATCCGGATGCCCTGGTGTTACCGCTTCAGAACTGAAAATCGCCATCATTTAACCTCTTTCTTTCAGGTCTTTAATATCGGGATAAATAACAGATTACTTGGATTTAAGAAACAAAGGGGGCGTCCAGCGCGCCCTCCCCCTTGCGTTAAACAGTCAGTCCCACCAAAGCCACCAACCTTCCCTGGACGGGTTCCAAGAAGGACGTAGCGCGCGAATCTCGTCCGGCCTGTCCAAAGCTGAGGAGAGGTTCAACTCTTTCTTTAGACATTCCCAAAGCTCGTTACACTCGCAAGTCACATCGTGAAAATCGGCAACCTTGAACTCGGGATGCCCGTAGTAGACGAACCCCTCAATTGTGACGCGCTCGTCCGGCCTCGCGGGGCCAACAGCATACCCAACGAGATCGACCTGTCCAGCATTTTCAACCGCTGCGCGTAGTAGCTCTTCGGCGACGGGTGAGCAGTTCTGGCGATCCTTTAGGTTCTGTTCTGGTAGCGTCTTCAGTAGCTTCTCGGCCGTTTCAGCGCCGACTCCATGGAACGGCTCGTAGTTGCCAACCACGTCTGGCTGCACGTCGTCGGTTGGAAGCGGTAACCCTACCAGGTGTGGAGAGAGGATCTTCTTGATCTCTTTTCTAGTCGTCCATCCTCGCATGCCGTAGTATCCAACGGTTTGCTGAGCTGTCCCAGTACTCAATTTCTTGCCCTTTCAGTTGTTTTTGTTGACACTTTAAGCATAACCCGTAACTTGTAGTTATGCAAGTTATTTAGAATGGGGGTTCCGAGGGTTGAGACTCGAACGGATCCGCGTCAGCGTCACCCACAGAACCCTCGCCAAAACGCTCGCCCGGATTAGACCGAACCGCAGATACTCTGGCAAACCGTGTCGATACTCCAACTTCCTCCACCTGCATTTCAATAACCGAGCGACGCTCGCCCGAGCGCGTTTCAAAATCTCTCTGCACGAGACGTCCGTAGACAATAACGCGCGTCCCCTTCTGCAAGGAATCCGCTGAATGCTCAGCAGCTTCCCGCCACAAGGAACACCTCAAAAACAAAGTCGCACCGTCAACCCAACGCCGCTCGTTCTTGTCAAACGTGCGTGGCGTAGACGCAACAGTAAAATTAACGACAGGCGTGCCCGTCGCTGTATAACGCAACTCCGGATCGGCAGTTAAATTTCCGATCACCGTAACTAACGTTTCTCCAGCCATCTCTCCTCCTTTAGGCTGATATTGACTTCGGGTGACAAGCGGGGCAACGCGCCAACACGAGACGCCCCTCTTGCATAACCTCAACTAGCCGTGAACGCTCATCACACTCACCGCACCAAGCTGGTGGAGGTGCTTTCACGTTCCTAAATAACGGCAAATAACCTGCCACGTGTCGCGGCGACCCCCTTGCGTGATCCCAACCCGATACGGCTGCTTTAACCAACGCAGCAACGCCACGGGTCTTAACCAACTCCACCAGCTCGTCATGTATGGACATGTCCAAAGTAGAAAAAGACGTCCCGACACCCGCCTCTGAAAGCCCCTTCATAAGATCGTCCAAAGGCGACTGCGACTCGGCCTTCCGCCGCCTAAAACGCCGCTGGCGTTCACGATTAGACACACGCTCTTTCTCTAACGACGACTGTCCAGAATCCCAATCAGCCAACAACCAGCCACCCGGTGCGACTTCAAGAAGACCCGCGTTGATCAACTTCCAAGTAACTCGCCGCACCCTAGCGGCAGTCGGCTTGCGCATAAGCAACGGAACCGCTTCTGCAGGAACAAACCCATTCGTCTCTTGGTCGCCTGAGTACTGATAAGCACGATACAGAAACACTTCCGCTTCGTCATCCAAAGTCAACACAGCAGGCGACCTATACACATCCGTGTACAGCTTCACCCAACGCATCTCGTGCCGTCACTACCAAGCAAGTACTGATTACCATCCCAATAAGACACCGGAACCTCAGAGGGGTCAGCGTGGCGCGAGACAAGCCACCCCTCTTCCCGAGCCTTCCTACGATTCGACTCAACCCATCCATGGCAGCCCGTAGTGCCAGTCCCGCACAGGAGAACCAAATTAGACATATCCTCTGCTAAGCTCCGATTCGCCCCACCCATACCTCGAGGTACGCGATGGTGAATCGAATACTGCGCAACAGGGATCGCGTTCCAGACAACACGTCCGCATTTCACGCACTTACCATGATCCCGATCGATCACTCGCTGCCGAACCATCATCAAACAGCCCTCCCTACGCTAATGCTTCGCGAACCATAGCGCGGTTCCGTCAACGGAACCTCGTAACCAAGATCCTCAATCAGCGCCTGCATAGCGCTCGCATCGGGCTTAGCACGATAAAATGCCGGCTTGCTCCAGTCAAGAACAAACCCTCCGTACTGTCCGTTCTCAGTATCCGACAACACGGCGCGCGCCTTCTTCTTCATGTCGCGCCCCTGCTTCTCAAGCTGGAATCCCTCGAAATATTTTTCTAACTCTTGCTCCACGTCAGTCTGCCCTTCATGGATCAACAGCGCCTGAGGATCACCGTCACCCGAGTATCCCCAACCCTCTGTCCGGAAAGGACAAAAATCGCAGCCCGCCGATAGTCCAGGGCCGTCAAGCTCTCGCGGCAAATCTTCAGGTCTTGCCGAATCGCACACTAAAGAAATCCTCTCAAAAGCTTCCGCAAGCCTTGCCGGATCAACAGGCTCCTCCCAAACCCATTCAGCGCCAGACTCTCGAGACAAATACCGGATTCTGACTACATCGGCATTAATAGGTCCTAGCTTAGTAACGGCACGCTGTAACCCTACGTGAGGACGGGACTCATTAACCTGCGTCCCAAACTTGCTTAGCAAAGCTACATAAGTGTAAACCTGTCTGACGTGACTCTCTCTAGGCCCCTCATCGATTCGGGTCTGAAGAGTCCTCTCATTACGTATCGTCTTAAGGTCTTCAACAATTGTCTGTTCGTGGGACTTCGGGCGATACCGCGAGCGGATGCGCTTCGCATAGTCGTGAGATAGGTAAATCAGGTCAACATTGCCCGATACTGGCGTGCCGTAACCCACCTGGGTTTCAACCAAAGCGCCTTCTGTTAACCGCATGGCTTCCAATGCTCCCTCATGCAACCAGGTGCCGAGAATGGCGCTCATGCCGGTTTCCGTCACGTCAGACTCTTGAACGCCGTGATGAACATATCCCGCCCTTCTTACACACATTGAGAGAGTCGAAGCTCCCAGCGTTGACTGAACTGACCTAGGACGCACCTCGTCAACCGCAATCGCTGCTTCTTCTAGGCTCATGCCACTACCTCAACCTTCTGATAGTTCACTTTCAGGAACCGCTCAACGTCGGCCTTCCTATAGCGCCGTTGCCCACCGACCTTTATGAACGGAACGTTTTGCTTCCTGTATGCCCACTGATTAAGCGTAGAGACAGTCACGTTTAACAGTTCGGCTACTTCCTTGCTGTTCATCAGTTGGTTCTCCATCACTCTCCTCCTTCAAAGTTCGGAGCGCCTTCGCCACGTAAATCCGCTAGCCGCTCGGTGATAGCCACGTTCAATTCGGCTCTATCCCGAGCCAAAAGAGAACCAGAGTGCTCGTCCCAAATGCTCTTCAGAACTGTCTCATCTCGCGTCATCTCAACCCTGTCCAAAAGCACGGTGAGCGATGAACCAGTCAAATGTGGCATGTCACGGCCAACTGTGTCCCTACGGGAACATCCGAGCATGTCGAACACTACGCGCTCTAAATCTAGGCCACCCTCAATTGGAATTGGGTTCCCGTCGCTAGTCGACAGATTCAGAGACCGCGCTTTTACAATCTCTGCCTTACGGCCCTGCAAGTACAGATAGATTACGATGGTCGCGTCATACGGTAAGTCTTTATGCACGTGCGCTTTCCATTCAGTGCCACCGGTAGGGCGCCCCTGATTAAATACTGAGACTTCCTTAAGTCTCGCAGTAGCAACGACTATAGCGGGCATCGTCATAAGCGCTTCCACAATCAACTTGTGTCGCTTTTTCGCTTCGTTCCAGACAAGAGGAGGGACAATCGGCTCAGCATCCGGATCCCGACGTAAAAGCTCCTTATTGCTCTTAAGCCTTGCAGCCCGAGTCGTAGCCCACTGGGACAGCATCTCCCAAAGCGCGCTCATAGAGTCAATGCCTAACATTACAGGCGGTTCTCCTGCTTCTTGAGCGCGAAACGCTTCGTTACGCACCGCGTACACCTGCTCAAGAATGCTCTCGTATGTTCCGTCATGGACAACGACCTCATACTTGGCGCCTTTTAGCGCAGCATATTCGTCTGCACTTCCCTCGCCAAGGTCTAACCAAAAGCAACGACCTAACTGCTTTGATGCGGAGAACTTGGCGATGGCGTAACTCTTGCCGGCTCCAGTCTCTCCTGCGAGAAGTATGAGCGGCCAGGGCGCCTTGCCTGTCGGCTTTCTAGTAACTAAGTTCGGTGGCACAGCGGTTCCTTTCTTCTATGTGTTTTTATTGACGTTATAAAGTCTAACAGGTGTTTCAATCGTTTGCAAATGTTGCAGAATGATTCAATGTCGCAACCTCGCTGTTATTGCGTGGAGATCCTTGGGTCTCCATACGTGAACTTCAATTCCCGAATCCTGCAACTCGGAGAGAACCTGCACCTGATCCTTGGATAGTCGCCCAGTATTCGTCTTCAGCTCCGCGCAAAAGAACTCAGGCGCCCTAACAAAAACTAAATCAGGCCATCCCGGTTGGGTAACCCTACGAGAATCTGGCCAATGGAACACTTTCCATCCACACCACTTCGCCAAGTCAACAACTTGACTCTGAAACGCTGCCTCATTCATCGTCAGCTAACTCCAGTGCTATAAACACTGCCTGCTCAACAGGAAACGGTTCCGAACTTTCAGATAACTCTCTAATCCGCTCGACACTAATAGTGTCACAATCCAAAGAAGCCATACAGGAAGAATAACCAAAAAAACCCACTTCAACCCTTTTTTTAACTTATTCCCGCCAAACGACAGAGGTTCGGCGCGGATCATACAATTTGCTACCTCTAACTAACGCAGGCCCCACCTCGACCCGGTCGACCGTCACAGAAAGCAGGTCACGTCGCAATTCTGGCGACGCCCTCAACCACCAATCAGTAACCTCCTCCGCTTCAACAGAGAGCAGCTGCGCACGTTTCCACTTCTCAATGATTGCCTTAGCCTTTCCGATATCGTCATGGAGTGTCTGGGAAACCGCTTCCAGCTCAGGCATGCGTAAATTGCCACGCGCGTAACTAGCCCCTGCTTCTCGCAGTTTCGCTTCACCCTCTTCGATAGACTTAATGGCCACTTCGGCCTGGCGAGAGAAGCGGCTCATAACATTATCCAAATCGGTAACCGCTAAACGTGCCAAAAACCTCTCAGCCACATCGTTCTCAAGCGGCTGCGCTTGACACCGAAGACGGCCACACCCACCGTCGCCCTTCATGCAGACGTATGACCGGCGCCCCGTGTCTGTTGGGCCAGGACTGAGCTCCGAGCCGCAAAGTCCGCACACGGCAATGCCTGAAAGCATGTACTTGAGACGTCTGCTCTTAGGCTGAGAAGGCTTCTCCAACTTTGCGCGAACAGCGTCCCACGTTCCCTCGCTAAGAATCGCGGGCCAAGGCGCTTCGACCAGTTCCATGCCGCGTTCTATCTTGCCCGCAACCCGTGGAGAGATAAGTACACGCTTGAGAGAGGTGGGCGACCAGGAGTTTCCCGCCGTGGTTTTAATTGGCATCGATCGAGCGGTCGCGCGTAGACTTTTCCCGTCAATAACTTCTTGGGCAGCATCTTTGATGGCTTTTGCTTCTTCTTCGACGACATTAAGCCCCATGTCGTCATATCCAAATGGTCGCATAACCCCTCCAGTCGTCCCGTACGGTACACTGTAACATGACTGGAGCCGTGACACTATATGACAAAATAAATCGAGAAACATAGCGAAACATATCGAACCGTGTCAACCTCTTTAGGCGTCAATATCCGCGACAAATCAAGCAAAACCCATAGATACCGGATCTAACCGTTACAGAATCCGGCTTACAGGCCGTCTTCTCCGCCTTTACTTAAACGCGCCGCCCTCATTTATCAATGAATGAGGGCGGCGCAATTTCTAAGCGATCTATGCGGTTAGGTAGCGTTTGGCCAGAGCCGCAGCCCCTACAATGCCCGCAGTGTTGAATAGCTTGGCGGGAACCATGGGCGTTTTGATGTTGATGAGTGGCATGAACTGGTCATGCTTCTTAGACACGCCGCCGCCCACTACAAACAGGTCGGGAGTGAACAGCATCTCCAGGTGGGAATAGTACTTGGTGAGTCGCTTCGCCCACTTCTTAAACGACAGGCCTTCAGCCGTGCGCACTCCCGATGAGGCCCGGGATTCCGCATCGTAACCATCAATCTCAACGTGGCCGAGCTCCGTATTCGGCTGCAGTTGTCCGTTGTAGATCATCGCGGTACCAATGCCGGTGCCGAGCGTGGTAACAATAACGAGGCCGTCAACGCCCTTGGCTGCGCCGTAAACAACTTCGGCATAACCGGCGGCGTCTGCATCATTGACGGGATAGACCTTGCGGCCAAGTTCTGCTTCCATAAGCTCGATGACGTTCACGCCTTCCCACGACTTGTGCAAGTTGGCCATGAACAGAACCACGCCGTGCGAGACAGGAGCGGGGAACGTGATGCCAACAGGCATGGCAACAGGCAAATCAAACTGGTCAATCAGTTCTTTACAGGTTTGCGCTACGGCTTTGGGAGTGGACTTTTTTGGCGTAGGAATGCGCACGCGTTCCGTGGCGAACTCGCCGGTGTCAAGGTTGACCACGGCTCCCTTGATGCCGGATCCGCCAATGTCTATGCCAAAAGCAAGGTTTTGTTCCACTGCTTGTTCCATGGTGTGCTCCTTAGTTTTAGCGCAGGGTGAGGATCTCGGCGCCGTCCTCGGTAACTGCGATCGTGTGTTCAAACTGGGCGGTACGAGATCGGTCTTTGGTGACAACCGTCCAGTCGTCGTCCCACTGCTCCCATTCGATGGAACCGAGAGTGAGCATTGGCTCAACGGTGAAGACCATGCCAACTTCCATTATTTCGGTTGCGCGCGGCGAATCGTAGTGAGGGATGATGAGGCCGGAGTGGAAGGCTTCGCCAACGCCGTGCCCCGTGTAGTCGCGCACCACACCGTAGTCGAAGCGCTTGGCGTACTTTTCAATGACCCGACCAATCACGTTGATTTCACGGCCAGGCGCGATTGCCTTAATCCCGCGATACATAGCTTTCTCGGTGCGCTCGCAAAGCAGGCGAGATTCCTCATCAACCTCACCAACGGTAAACATGGCGCAAGTGTCGCCGTGTACCCCGTCGATGTAGGCGGTTACGTCGATGTTGACAATGTCGCCCTCTTCTAGGGGGCGCGAGTCGGGGATCCCGTGGCAAATCACTTCATTGATAGAGGTGCAACACGATTTCTTGAAGCCCATGTAGTCAAGGCAGGAAGGGTAGGCGTCTTGCCCGATGATGTAGTCGTGAACTATTTGATCCAAGTGGTCAGTGGTCACGCCAGGTGCTACAGCCTCGCCGGCTTTAGCTAGTGCGTCGGCCGCGATTTTGCCGGCCCGGCGGATCTTCGCAATGGTTTCAGGCGTTTTGATATCAGAGGTGGTAACCACCTCAGGCCCGTCATGAAACAGATATTCGGGTCGTTCAATGTGGTCTGGGACGTGTCGCTTAGGAGAGATGAGTCCTGGTTTTGTGTTGCCGAGCGGGGCGCGAAGCGCCAGCTGTGATGCGGAGGTCATGAATCTTGCTCTCTAGTTGGTTTTGTAATGGTCCGGGCCGGGGAAGGATCCGTCCTTCACTTCTTTGGTGTAGGCAGTAACCGCGTCTTTTAGGCTTTCGCGAAGGTTCGCGAACTTCTTGACGAAGCTCGGCACCCACTCGTACATGCCGGCCATGTCTGCCCAGACAAGTACCTGCCCGTCCGTGTCCGGTCCCGCTCCAATCCCAATAGTAGGAACATGCAGGGCATCGGTCACGGCTTTGGCAACCGGGGCGGGTACGAGTTCGAGGACGATGGCAACCGCGCCAGCTGCTTGTAGGGCAAGCGCGTCGTCAATCATCTTCTGCTTCGCTTCGCCGCGCCCTTGCATTCGGGGGCCTCCCAGGGCGTTTTCTGACTGCGGTGTGAATCCAAGGTGCCCCACAACGGGGATGCCTGCTTGGGTTAGTAGTGCGACGGTGTGTGCGATTTCCGCGCCCCCCTCGAGCTTGACGGCATTGGCTCCAACACGGATTAGGCGAACAGCATTATCGAATGCTTCCTTCGAGTCCGCCTCATACGCTCCAAACGGCAGGTCGGCCACAACGATTGGCCGGTTTATGGAGCGAGCCACAGCCGCGGTTGCGCGTTCCATGTCTTCCATGAGAACGGGAATGGTTGAACCGTAGCCCAGCTGAACGTTGCCGTAACTGTCTCCAACGAGGATCATGTCCACACCTGCCTCTTCAAAAATGGGCGCGGTGAGGGCGTCGTAAGCGGTTATCATCGTAAGTTTGCGACCGGCACTTTTAGCCATCGCAAGGTGATGCATGCGCCACTTCTTCGGTTCTTTGAACGATTCTTGGGCTGTATCTACACTCGTCATGTTTTCAATTATGCGCGGTAGCGCGCAAAAGTCACTTCATGTGTTTTGCAAGCTATGGGTTTGTCTAGCAAATTGGAACAATTCCGCAGTTAGAGGCCTTAGGCGCTAGTCTGGTAGTCGTTGATAAGCGACAAGGATTGATATGTCGAACATTGATGAGAATGTAGAAGTAAACCCTTTGGACGCTGAGCAAATGGATGCGACTGTGCAGCGTGCTTTGGAGGCTATTGGTAGTGCTTCGACTCTAGAGGAATTGGCGCAGGCCAAGCGGGAGCACTTCGGTGATGGGTCTGCGGTGGCGCTTGCAAGTCGCGTAATCGGCGGACTCCCGGGGGCGCAGAAGGCAACCGCAGGTAAGGCGGTTGGAAAAGCGCGTGCTGCAATCACCGCCGCTCTCGATGAGCGAAAGGCCTTGTTGGAGGCTGAAGAAGAAGCTCGCGTTTTGGCCATGGAGGCTGTGGATGTAACCGCTCCGGTAAAGCGTCAGCCCGAGGGCGCGCGTCACCCGCTTCAGGTTTTGATTGAAGAGGTGGCGGATTTCTTTACTTCGATGGGCTGGGAGATAGGCGAGGGGCCGGAGGTTGAACACGAGTGGTTCAACTTCGACGCGTTGAACTTTGACATTGATCACCCTGCAAGGCAGATGCAGGACACGTTCTATATCGATGGTCGCTCGGTTGGCGGCGAGACTGAGGGTGATGCGAATCTGGTGCTTCGCACGCACACGTCGCCCGTCCAGGCACGTTTGTTGCTTTCGCATGATTTGCCCCTGTACGTAGCGGTGCCGGGCAAGGTGTTCCGTTCCGATGAGCTTGACGCCACGCACACTCCCGTATTTCACCAGGTGGAGGGCCTCGCGGTGGATAAGGGGCTAACGATGGCGCACTTGAAGGGCACTTTGGACCACTTCGCGAAGGCGATGTTTGGCCCCGAGGCCAAGACTCGCCTGCGCCCGTCGTTCTTCCCATTTACGGAGCCGTCCGCAGAGATGGACCTTTGGTTCCCGCAGAAGAAGGGCGGCGCCGGCTGGATTGAGTGGGGCGGTTGCGGCATGGTCAACCCGAACGTGCTACGCGCCTGCGGTATCGATCCTGATGAATACACTGGTTTCGCTTTTGGCATGGGGCTTGAGCGCACCTTGATGTTGCGCCACGAGATTGCTGACATGCATGACATTGTGGAGGGCGATCAAAGATTCTCCCTCCAGTTCGGAACAACGGGGAAGGGGAACTAAGAATGCCAAACGTACCGATTTCTTGGCTTCGCGATCATGTGGAGGTTCTCCCCGGCACTGATGCGCAGCGCCTCGCCTCCGATCTAGTGAAGGTAGGTTTGGAAGAAGAGACGATTCACCGTGCAGCTGTGCAAGGCCCGCTGGTGGTTGGTCGTGTCCTTACGTTGGAAGCTAAAGAGCAGTCCAACGGCAAGATTATTAACTACTGTCGCGTGGATGTTGGCGTTCACAATGATGCGCCCGGTGAGGGCAAAGAGCCTTCGGATCTGCCCTCACGTGGCATCATTTGCGGTGCTCATAACTTCAAAGTTGGAGACCTAGTTGCCGTTGTCCTTCCTGGCGGCGTCCTTCCGGGTGATTTCGTTATCTCTGCACGTAAGACCTACGGCCACATTTCTGACGGCATGATTTGTTCAGAACGCGAACTTGGCCTGTCGGATGAGCACGATGGAATTATTGTCCTTACAGAAAAATTTGATGAAAGCGAGATTCCTGCACCAGGTGAGGACATCATTGGTCTTCTCGGCCTGGGTGAGGAACTGTTGGAAATCAATGTCACGCCAGATCGAGGCTACTGTTTTTCCATGCGCGGGGTCGCAAGGGAATACTCGCATTCGACGGGAGCGAAGTTCACAGACCTAGGTCTTGCTCAAAACCTAAAGACACAGCCTCCGGCTGCTAACGCTGAAGGTTTCAAGATCGAGGTTGATGATAGCTCTCCGATTCATGGCAGGGTAGGTTGCGATAGGTTCGTTACCCGCATCGTGCGTGGTATCAACCCAAATGCGCCGACGCCAGCATGGATGGTTAAGCGTCTGGAAGCGATGGGGATGCGCTCCATCTCGCTACCGGTCGACATCACCAACTACGTGATGTTAGATCTCGGCCAACCGCTACACGCATACGATTTGGCGGCGCTCGCGGAGCCTATAGTGGTGCGCCGCGCGAACGGTGGCGAGACCCTCGTGACCCTCGATGAGGTCGAACGCAAGCTCGATTCGGAGGACCTTCTGATTACCGATAGCCCTAACGGCCAGCGCGGTAGCCGGATTCTTGGTCTGGCTGGCGTGATGGGTGGCCAGTATTCAGAAGTTGAGGAGGCCACTACTGACGTTTTGGTTGAGGCCGCGCACTTTCACGCTGTCTCTATTGCGCGTACATCGCGGCGCCACAAGATTCCTTCGGAGGCTGCAAAACGCTTTGAACGAGGGGTGGATCCAGAGCTTCCACCGGTTGCAGCGCAACGCGTGGTTGATTTGCTGGTTGAGTACGGCGGTGGAGTAGCGGATTCTCCGGTTACCGATTACAACGAGGTTCCCAGGCGCGAAGCTATCGAGATGAAGCTGTCTGAACCTGCTCGCTTGACGGGCGTGGAGTATGGTGAGCAGCGGGTTATCGAGCTTCTCGAAACGATTGGTGCAACGGTCGAACGCCGTGAAAATGTGCTTTCCGTGACGGCCCCCTCCTGGAGGCCAGATTTGACTGAGCCTTGTGACCTTGTGGAAGAGATTGCGCGCCTTGACGGCTACGACAATATCGAACCGGTACTGCCTAAGGCACCAGCCGGTGTTGGATTGCCCAAGGCGCAGGTGGCTCGCCGGTTCGCGGCGCGCACGCTTGCAGACCGCGGTTTTGTCGAGGTGGGATCCTACCCATTTATTGGTGACGCGCACGATCGCCAGCGCATTCTGGATGGCGATGAGCGTAGAGAGGTGGTTACTCTTCGTAACCCGCTAGTGGATGGCGCGCCCAATCTGCGCTCTTCCATCATCGATACGCTACTGGAAACGGCGCAGCGCAACGCTGCCCGCGGTGCTGAATCAGTTCGCGTTTTCGAGCTGGGCATGGTTACGCGCCCGCAGGGTACGAAGCCTTCTCCTATTCCTTCGGCAGAGCAGCGCCCCAGTGGCCGTGAGATTGGTGCCCTTCATCGCGGAACTCCTAAACAGCCGTGGCACCTTGGTCTCGTTGCCGGTGGGTCAGCGGTTGGCAGTGCCATTCGTGCAGGGGCTCGGGACTTCGGTTGGGCTGATGTTTTAGAGGCTGCCCTCGCTGTCGGTTCTGCTTTGGGCGTGCAAGTAGAGGTTGCGCCGCTGTACCGCGATCCGCAGGTTCAGTTGACCCACGGAAAGCCTGCTCCGAAGCCGGTTGCTACCCCGGAGGAAGCCGCTCCGTGGCACCCGGGCCGCTGTGCAGTGCTGTTCGTCAGGCAGAAAAAGAATTTGGTTGAAGTTGGTCGCGCGGGCGAGCTTCATCCGGCCGTGGTTAAGGAATACGGTTTGCCTAAGCGGTCGGGCGCACTTGAGCTAGATCTCGATGCATTGATCAAGGCAATGCCGGCCAACCCGATTACGGTTTCTGCCGTTTCCACTTTCCCCGTGGTGAAGGAAGATATTGCCGTTGTGCTGGATGCGGATATTCCCGTCTCGATGGTGGTTGATGCGATCTACGCCGCCGGGGGAGATTTGCTGGAAGGCGTGGAGTTGTTTGACGAATACCGTGGTTCGCAAATCGATGAAGGCAAGCGATCGTTGGCGTTCGCACTCCGGATGCGCGCTGCCGACCACACGTTGAAGTCGGATGAGACGGCAAAGGTCAGGGAAGCGATAATCACGCGTCTTTCTAACCAGCTTGGCGCAAAACTGCGCGCCTAACTGGTTGAGCGGGGAGTTCGCGCTTCGATTTGTGGTGTGAACTCCCTGTCTCAAACTGTGCTATCGGTAATAAATAGGGCAAACTAGAGCTATGAAGATTTTGGTTGTATGGGCATCTCGCCACGGATCTACCCGTGACATCGCCAATGCGATTTACGAGGAGATGCGTAGCGAAGGTGTTGATGTAGACATTGTCAATGCTGCGGACGCGAAGGACATTTCTGAGTACGGCGGTGTTGTGCTCGGTTCTTCCGTTCACATGACGCAGTGGGAAGAGTCGATGCGTACCTTCATGAAGGAACATCAAGCGGAGTTGTTTGAGAAGCATCTGTGGACGTTCTCTGCGGGGCTGTCTTCAGTTCCCACAGGGCTCGTGAAGGATCCGGCTCGCGTGGGCGCCACCCAGATCGGTGTGCAACCGCGGATGAACAAGCAATTCTCAGGATGTCTCGACCCGTCCAAGCTGACGTTGCGTGAGCGCACGATTGCTCGTCTTGGCGGCGCAGTTGAAGGCGACTTCCGCGATTGGGATGACATTCGTGGGTGGGCGCGCTCTGTTGCTAAAGATGTAAAGTCTCTGGGCTGAGACTATCCCCGGCTCGTTTTCGGGTCGGGGATTCACTATATAAACACTTAGTTGATAACTATTCATAGCATGTTATAGTTATTCGCATGAGTGTTTCTGTTGGCATTGTTGGCGCATCGGGCTTTGCGGGTAGCGAGATCGCCCGTATTCTGAGTGAACATCCGCATTTCGATGTCCGCGTGCTTGTTGCCGCTTCTTCTGCGGGCACTCGGTTTGGTGATTTGAACCCGCATATTCCAGCTTTAGCCGACAAGATTATTCAACCGTTTGAAGTTGATGCTCTGTCGTCTCTCGATCTGGTTTTTGTGGCCCTTCCGCATGGTAAATCTGCAGAGATTACTAGCGCACTGGAAGGCGGCCCAGTGGTGATCGATGCGGGTGCGGATCACCGTCTCAAGTCAAAGGAGTCGTGGCAGCAATTCTACGGCGGCCCGCACATGCGGGCGTGGGACTATGCGATGCCCGAACTCGTCCACGCTGATGAGGCGGGCGCGATTCTCTCCGGGAAGCAGAAAAAAGCGGATACTCAACGCAAAATCCTCAAAAACTCACGCGCCGTGGCAGTGCCCGGTTGTAACGTTACTGCGGTAACACTTGCAATGATGCCGGCTGTGGCGGCGGGATTTGTTAGCTCCGGGTCGCTTGTGGCTACGCTTGCAGTTGGTTATTCCGGCGCGGGGCGCAGCGCCAAGCCACATTTGATGGCAACCAGTGCGCTTTCCAACATTGCGCCGTACTCAGCAGTTGGAAAGCACCGCCATATTCCCGAGATTGTGCAAAATCTACAGGTTTGCGGAGCGGGCGAAATTGAGGTGGAGATGACTCCCGTCCTCGTTCCCACTTCGCGAGGGATCGTTGCAGTGGTGAACACTGCCACGGATGGTGTGTCGACTTCCGAATTGCAAGAGGCGTACAGTGCCGTCTACGGCGCAGAGAAACTGATTGAGCTTTCCCCGGCTTACCCTCAATCTGGTCCGGTGGTAGGAACCGGCCGCGCGCAGGTGTGGGCGGGAGTGAACCCGAATACGGGTGTTCTCACGGCGATGACAGCGATCGACAATCTGGGCAAGGGAACTGCAGCTGCCGCGGTTCAAGCGGCTAATTTGGCGTTTGGTTTCGACGAGTGCCTCGGCATCTACATGAACGGAGTGTTGTGATGGTCACGGGTGTTTGTTTCCCAAAGGGCTTTGCGGCGGCCGGAATCGCAGCGGGTTTAAAAGCATCCGGAGGTAAAGATCTCGCTCTGGTAGTAAACGAGGGGATTTTACCGGCAGCGGCCGCAGTTTTTACATCGAACCGTGTAGAGGCAGAGCCCGTTAAATTCTCGCGCGCACAGATGCGAAACGGCGTGGTTACACACGTATTGCTCAATTCGGGTAACGCTAACGCCTGTACGGGAGAGCAAGGCCGAAAGGATGTGGAAGCTTGCGTGAATGAGCTTTCCCTTGCGGCGGGTGTGGACCAGGCAAAAATCGCGGTTTGCTCCACAGGAGTGATCGGAGAGTACCTTGATACGGCGGCTATCACCCGGGCGATTCCAGCCTTGGTGAGCGGCCTTGAGGTATCGGGCGCAACCAGCGCGGCCTCGGCAATCATGACAACCGATACCGTTCCAAAAGAGGTCCAGATTGAGGTGGACGGGTGGCGCGTTGGAGGTATGGCCAAGGGGGCGGGGATGCTGGCTCCTGCACTTGCCACCATGCTGTGCGTGATAACAACCGACGCGGTTATTGATAATGAAGCTCTTGATAGCGCCCTTCGTCACGCCGTCCAGGTGAGTTTCAACCGCCTCGATACGGACGGATGTATGTCCACTAACGATACGGTGATAGTGCTCGCTTCGGGAGAATCGGGGATTACGCCAGATGAGGCTACTTTCGCTACTGCATTGGAGCAGGCTTGCACAAAGCTGGCGAAGATGCTTCGTGATGACGCGGAGGGGGCTGAGCATTTCGTAGACATCACGGTTAGTGGTGCAAGTAGTGAGGCGGCCGCAGTCGAAGTGGCACGTGCGGTGTCTCGTTCAAACTTGGTGAAGACCGCAATTTTTGGAAATGACCCAAATTGGGGGCGCATTTTGTCGCAGATCGGCACGGTTCCAAGCTGGGTAGCTCCGTTTGATGTGGGCAAGGTAAATGTTTCAATCAACGGCGTGATGATTTGCAAGAACGGCAGTGTCGGTGATCCTAAGGAATCGCTTGATTTGGCGGCAGCCCAGGAGGTCAAGATAGAGATCGACCTGGGTGCTGGCAATAGTTCAGCAACCGTTTACACAACGGACTTGACGCACGCGTACGTACACGAGAACAGTGCATACACATCATGAGTAATCTTTCAGCATTGGACAAGACCAAGATTTTGCTTGAGTCCGAGCCATGGCTGCGGCGTTATTCGGGCCGCAAAGTTGTGATCAAATATGGTGGCAATGCAATGATCTCGCCGCAGTTGCAACGCGCATTTGCGGTTGACGTGTCGTTTTTGCATACGTGGGGCGTGCATCCAATAGTGGTGCATGGGGGCGGCCCACAAATCAACGAAATGCTGGATCGCCTAGGGCTACAGGCCCCGTTTGCGGATGGCTTTCGCGTGACAACGCCTGAAGTGATGGAGGTGGTGCGCATGGTCCTGGCTGGAAAAGTGCAGCGCGAACTCGTATCACTCCTGAATGAACGCTCGATCGCTGCAGTGGGGTTGTCTGGTGAGGACGCCGCACTGTTACACGCACGTCGCAAGGTGCAGGTCGTTGATGGTAAACCGGTAGATTTGGGGCAGGTCGGTGACGTGGCGGGGGTAAACCCAGCGCCTGTAGAGGATCTTGTTAGTCATGGCCGTATCCCGGTGATCTCGTCGATTGCGATTGATGAGGATTCTCCAGGCGATGTGCTTAACGTTAACGCTGACGCGGCTGCGGCGGCGATCGCGGTGGCCGTGGGAGCGCAAAAACTCATTATGCTTACGGACGTGGAGGGGATTTACCAAGACTTTGAAGATAAATCTTCGCTGCTTAATCGGATGAGCCGCGCGCAACTCGAAGAGTTGATGCCATCGCTTGCTGCGGGAATGATCCCGAAGGCGCAGGCCGCTTTGTCTGCGCTTGCAGGCGGCGTTGAGCAGGTGCATGTGATTGACGGACGCGTTCCCCACTCGATGCTCCTAGAGGTTTTCACCGACGAGGGCGTGGGCACGATGATTACCGAGGAGGGGTAGCTGTGGATTCAAACTGGCTTGCCCGCTATGAGGAATCTATGCTCGGCGTGTTTGGTGTTCCTGCGATGGTGTTGACCCGTGGGGAGGGCGTGTACGTGGAAGATGCGGATGGCAACACGTACATGGACTTGCTGGGCGGAATCGCTGTGAATGCACTCGGCCACGCCCATCCGGCTATTGCGCAGGCGGTTGAAAAGCAGGTGCGCACGCTGGTGCACGCCTCGAATTTCTTCGCAACGATGCCCCAAATCGAACTGGGCGAAGCACTGCGTGAGATCGTGGGCGGATCTGGCCAAGCCAAAGTGTTTCTTTCAAACTCGGGAACAGAGGCAAACGAGGCCGCCTTGAAGATCGTAAAGGCGCACGGGAACGCTACTGGTAAGAATCGCATTCTTGCGTTAAAAAACGCATTCCATGGCCGATCTCTCGGGGCGCTGTCCCTTACGTACAAGCCGGCTTATAGGGAGCCTTTCGCACCCCTCATCTCGAATATAGAGTGGATCGATCCTACAACTATCGCTTTAGAGAAGGCATTTTCCGCAGGTAATGTTGCGGGTGTTTTCCTCGAGCCGATTCAGGGTGAGGCGGGAGTAATCGAGGTTCCGCCTAATTTCTTGACGCGGGCGCGCACACTGTGTGATCGAAACGAAGCGCTCCTCGTTGTAGACGAGGTGCAAACCGGAATGGGGCGTACAGGACAGTGGATGGCCCATCATAGCGCCGGGGTGGTTCCAGACGTTGTGACCCTTGCAAAAGCACTCGGTGGGGGAGTTCCGATCGGCGCAACGATTACTTTATCTTCCGTTGCAAGCGCGGTTTTGAAGCCGGGTATGCACGGAACCACGTTTGGAGGTAACCCCGTTGCCGCGGCTGCGGCGCTCGCGGTGATTCGTACGATCAAGTCCGATGGCCTCCTCGAACATGCACGAATCTTGGGGGATCAGTGGATGGATAGCATCCGCGCTCTCAAAAATCCACATATTAAACAGGTTAGAGGCCGCGGCTTGCTGGTCGGCATTGAAATTGATGAACCGCGTGCCGGCATGGCTGTTAAGGTGGCGCAAGCCAGCGGGTTTATCATTAACGCGGCCAATCCCACAACCATCCGGATAGCGCCACCACTGATACTTACCGGGGAGCAGGCGGATGCGTTCACGGCGGCCTTGCCCGGCATTATTTCAAGAAGCTATAGCGAAGGAGAGCTGTGAAAGATTCGGATAACACCCGCACGCCAGCCTCGAAGGCTGGGCGGCACGCGGCGATTGAACAGATCCTCGCAACCCGGCAGATCGCGTCTCAGTCGGATTTGCGCGAAGCATTAGAAGAGGTCGGCATTTTCGTTGCTCAAGCAACGCTTTCACGTGATCTTTTGGAAGTGCGAGCAACAAAGGTTAGAGGCGTGGACGGACGCCAGATCTATGCGCTGGCTAACCCGGAGCGACCGGTGGAATGGGGCGAGGAAGGCGCGGAACAGAAGTTGCAGCGCTGGTGCCAGGATCTGCTGGTAGGAGGAGCCACAGCAAACAACTTGGTGGTGCTTCGCACCCCGGCGGGAGCTGCTAACCTCCTCGGCTCGGCTATCGACTTTTCTAGGGATGAAACGGTACTCGGATCCGTTGCGGGAGATGACACGATTATCGTCGTATGCGTATCAGATGAGGCCGCGCAGGCGTACTGCGACAAGCTACTCAAATATGCGGAAGGCGTTAAAACTTCCAGCCAAGAGCTACAGAAAGAAGAAAATAAATGAGTAAGAAAAACCGGATTGTTCTTGCCTACTCGGGCGGTCTAGATACCTCTGTTGCGATCGGTTGGATCGGGGAGCGTACAGGCGCGGAAGTTATCGCCGTTGCCGTTGACGTGGGCCAGGGCGGTGAGGATCTTGAGGTGATTCGCCAGCGTGCTCTAGACTGCGGTGCCGTTGAGGCCTACGTAGCTGATGCGCGTGACGAGTTCGCTAACGATTACTGTATGCCAGCGCTGAAGGCAAACGGCCTCTACCAGGGTGAATATCCTCTGGTTTCTGCGCTTTCTCGCCCGCTGATTTCCCGCCACCTGGTGAAGGCGGCCCGCGAATTTGGGGCCACTACGATGGCACACGGGTGTACGGGTAAGGGCAATGATCAGGTTCGTTTCGAAGTGTCGTTTACCTCGATCGCGCCGGACTTGGATTGTATTGCTCCGGTTCGTGACCTCGCACTTACTCGCGACGTGGCAATCGACTACGCCAACAAGCACAAGCTACCCATTGAGACCACCAAGTCAAACCCGTTCTCTATTGACCAAAACGTTTGGGGTCGCGCCATCGAGACAGGCTTCCTTGAGGATCTGTGGAACGCGCCCACCAAGGACGTCTACTCGTACACGGATGATCCCACTTACCCCCCGCTTCCAGACGAACTCGTCTTGACTTTCGAAAAGGGCATCCCCGTGGCGATTGATGGCCGCAAGCTCACGCCCCTGCAGATTATTCAAGAGCTCAACACGCGCGCCGGCGCTCAGGGCGTTGGCCGTATTGACATCGTTGAAGACCGCATGGTTGGTATCAAGTCTCGTGAGATTTACGAGGCCCCGGGTGCGGTTACGTTAATTAAGGCGCACCAGGAGCTGGAGAATGTCACTCTTGAGCGTGAGCAGCACCGCTACAAGCGTCGCGTAGACATGCGCTGGGGTGAACTCGTTTACGAGGCACAGTGGTTCTCGCCGCTCAAGCAGTCTCTCGACGCTTTCATTGATCACACGCAAAGCTACGTGTCCGGCGATGTGCGTATCGTCCTGCACGGTGGCCGCGTGACGGTAACGGGACGCAAGTCTGATACCTCGCTGTATGACTTTAACTTGGCCACCTATGAAACGGGTGACACATTTGACCAGTCCCACGCTCGCGGATTCATTGAGATCTACGGTCTAAGCTCTAAGCTCGCCGCCGCCCGCGACGTTCGTTTTGAGCACGGTGACGCGTTCGAGGCAACCAAGTAGGGGATATGTCAAACGACAACGTTAGTCTTTGGGGCGGTAGGTTCACCGGCGCGCCCGCGCAGGCGTTGGATGCGCTTTCGGTTTCTACCCATTTTGATTGGCGATTAGCCCGAGTGGATATTGCTGGTTCGAAAGCACATGCGAGGGAGCTTGGCCGAGTCGGCCTGCTCACCGAAGCAGAGCTTGACGCCATGCTAGCGGCGCTTTCCTCACTCGATGAGGACGTGGCGAGCGGCAAGTTTGCGCCGCAGCCCGGTGATGAGGACGTGCATACCGCACTGGAGCGTGGCTTACTCGAACGCGCCGGAAGTGAACTGGGTGGCAAGTTGCGTGCGGGGCGTTCTCGAAATGACCAGATCGCCACACTAATCCGCATGTACCTGCGTGATGAGGCAAAGCACCTGTCGGGCCGAGTGCTCGACCTCGTGGATGCTATTTTGCATCAAGTTGGTGAGGCGGGTGAGGCAATCATGCCGGGACGTACCCACATGCAACACGCCCAGCCCGTCCTCGTCGCCCATCATCTGATGGCGCATGCGTGGCCACTGATCCGGGATTTAGAGCGCCTTTCTGACTGGGATAAGCGCGCTGTGAAGTCCCCTTACGGTGCGGGTGCGCTTGCGGGTAATACGCTGGGGATGGATCCGGCCAATATTGCCGCAGAACTTGGGTTTGACGAGGTTTGTGAGAACTCGATTGACGCCACGTCCGCGCGTGACGTGGCCGCCGAATTTTCTTTCATCGCGGCGATGATTGGTGTGAACCTGTCGCGTTTGGCGGAAGAAATCATCATCTGGAACACGGTCGAGTTTGGGTACGTGACACTCGATGATTCATTTTCGACAGGATCGTCGATTATGCCGCAGAAGAAGAATCCGGATATTGCAGAACTTGCGCGCGGTAAGTCGGGCCGGATGATTGGTGACCTCACTGGCTTGATGACTGTCTTGAAGGGGCTTCCGCTCGCTTATGATCGCGACCTGCAAGAAGATAAGGAGCCGGTTTTCGATCAGATCGATACACTCGATGTCCTCTTGCCAGCAATGACCGGGATGATCCAGACCATGACGCTGCACACCGATCGTATGGAGTATCTGGCTCCCCGCGGTTTTTCACTGGCAACCGATATCGCGGAATGGTTGGTGAAGAAGGGCGTGCCCTTCCGCGATGCGCATGAGATCTCGGGGCGCTGCGTGGCGCTTGCAGATGCAACTGATCGTGAACTGTGGGATCTATCGGATGAAGAGTTCTGCGGGATTCATGAGGCTTTAACGGCTGATGTCCGGAGTGTACTTTCCGCGCAGGGCTCGGTTGCGGCCCGTGCCGGTCGGGGAGGTACGGCTCCAAGCCGGGTGCGCGAGCAGAAGGCCGAGTTGGAGCAAAAGGTTACGCAGCTCCGGCGCCGCCTCGCATCTAGCTAATGATGTTCTAAGAGTCGGGCGGGCTTGCGGTATTTTCGCAGGCCCGCCCGATTCGTTTTACCTAATGGAAGTAGAACTTTGCAGTTGCTCCTGCAGGATCTCGTCCTTGAACTGGAAGCCCGCTTCAAGAAGTCTTGTTGGTACAGCGTATTGTGAAGAAGTGGCAAGCACGGCCATGTCGCCAAGTACCATGCGCAGGGCGAACGCAGGCACAGGTGGGCCGGGAACGCGACGGTAGTGGGCGGCTGCCCCGGCTGTGAACTCTTCGTTCGTGCATGGATTTGGCCCGGTCAGGTTGAACGCGCCTTCCAGCTGCGGATTCTCTAACAGGAACCGCACCGCGCGCACGTGGTCGCGTAGTGAAATAGTGGGCATCCATTGTCGCCCATCGCCCAGGCGACCGCCGAGGAATGTTTTGAACAGGGGTTCAAGGGCGTGGAGCATACCTCCGCCATCCTCCAGAACCAGGCCAGTACGAATGTTGACAACGCGGTTCACCTTGGCGCGCTGAGATTCTCGCTCCCACACTTGGCATAGTCCGCCAAGAAAGTCATTGGCTGGCTGCGAGTCTTCTTCCAACACTTCGTTGTCGCGCGAACCGTAGTAGCCAACTGCGGAGCCGGTAAGGAATGTTTTGGGGCGCTGAGATTCTGGTAGGGAGTTAATAGCGTCGGCCAGAGTTTTGACTGATTTTAGCCGCGAGTTCACCAGCTCATGCTTGTATGCGTGGGTCCAGGGCCAGCGCGCGAGTGGCGCGCCGTTAAGACAAACCACAGCATCGACTCCCGCGAGGTTCCGAGGGTCGATGTCGTCGGCGTCGGGGTGCCAGCGGGCTTCGCCAGGCCCCGGTTCACTACGCGTTAAGCGAATGATTTCCCAATCGCTGTTCTTGAGTTCATTTTGTAGCGCGGTGCCCACAAAGCCACTTGCGCCGCCTATAACAATCCTTTTACGCATGCTTCATTGTTACACCTGCCCGCACGGGTGCGCATTAGGGCAGCTTCATTTGCCCGGGTTTAATCCACCCTCGTTTACGCATGATTTCGGAAATGCCTAGCGTTAGTAGCGCGGGAGCAACGAAGTGGAGCCCAACGATTAGTGCCAGTAGCGTCGCAGGGTTCGTGGTTTCGGACATGACAGTCCAAGTCATGATTTGGCCGACTAGGCCGGAGGTGCCCATGCCCGCGCCAGCAGCGTTGCTCTCCATGTGGAAGACGGTTGTAGCTATGGGGCCGAGGATAGCAGAGGTGAGGATCGGTGGGATCCAGATTTGGGGGTGGCGCAAGATGTTGGGTACTTGCAGCATGGATGTTCCAAGTCCTTGGGCGATGAGGCCGGAAACCTTGTTTTCGCGGTAGGAGGCCACGGCGAACCCAACCATTTGTGCGGAGGTTCCAACGGTTGCGGCTCCGGCTGCGAGGCCGGATAGTCCAAGAATGATCGATAGCGCGGCGGACGAGATGGGCAGAGTGAGGATGATGCCCATGACCACGGAAACGATGATTCCCATTGTGAAGGGGCGATGCATGGTGCCCCAGTTGATGATGTCTCCAAGGCTTAGCATCATGGCTGAGATTGGAGGACCAATTAGAAGTCCAAGTAGTGATCCGGAAACGATTGTTACAAACGGTGTCACGAGGATGTCCACGGGAGTTTTCCCGGACACTGCTCGGCCGATTTCAACAGCTACGAACGAGGCAAGAAAGGCTCCGAGGGGCTCGCCGGGGCCGAGCAGTTGCATGGTCAGGCCGTCTACTACTCCAGCGTCGAGGATTTTGCCCGCGTGGGCGCCAACCATGCCCGCAACTCCGGTGCCTGCGAGTACATAGGTGCTGGCTTCTAGCCGGTGTGCGACACCAATACCGATGCCTGCCCCAGTCAGAACGGAGGCGATGGATCCCATCAGCACCAGTGGTTTTCCAACAACGTCGGGGAGCAGGTTTCCAATTGAAACCATAATTGTGCCAATGATTAGTGTGGCAAAAAGGCCATGTGCCATGCCGGTTAGGCCGTCGATAAAGAATCGGTTTGCCGAGGTTTTTACTCTATTTGGGATTTTCATCGCCCATCTCCAAAGCGCTACTGTATATACACTCAGGTAGACGTTATCAGAGCGTTGAGTTATCCCAAATTCGGATTATTGCTTGGGCTCGGACAAGAAGCCGTGTTCGCCTAACGCCGCCTCAATCGCGTCGAGTGTTTCTTCACTATCGGCTTCGACCGTATGCTTGTGGTAGCCGTCAGTGAGTCGAGAGAGACGTTGGGGCCGTTCAAAGCTTTCCAGGAAGTTTTTCAAACTCTTGGGTGATATCACGTTTAGATCGGCGCTGATTTCTCCGTACTGCGGGTGATCGATCTTGATGTCCAGCACGCGTCCGCCATGCTCGATAATTAGCGCCAGTTCGGTTTTGGTTTCGCCGTAGTCGTGGCGAACTTTAAATTCGCGTCGAGGTAGCTGGACCGGGCGAATCAGCAGGTATCCACGATTGGTTGAAAAGATGGGGACGCCTTCGGCGCGCAAGAGGGCAATATCTTTGACGATGACTTGCCTGGTCACGCCAAGCAGGTCTCCAAATGCGGTGGCGGAAATAGGAGCGTCCGAGCTTTCTAGCTTTCTCAGAATCGTGCTACGCCTGTCGTTGCTAATACAGCGATTTCCCTTTCTCACCATAGGAACACGTTAGCCAAAAGATGATAAATAGTGAAAAATTGTGGCGGTGGCTTAGAATGCCATCGGAAAATGTTGTTATTTGGAAGGAATAGAAGTGGCCGATCTAATTGATGATCTGCAGTGGCGGGGATTGATCCGTCAGCACACCGATCTAGATAAGTTGCGTAAGGAACTGTCTTCGGGGCCGGTCACTTTCTATTGCGGTTTTGATCCAACTGCACCTTCGTTGCATCACGGGCATTTGGTCCAGTTGATTTTAATGCGTCACCTACAGCTCGCGGGACATCGTCCTTTGGCTTTGGTTGGCGGTGCAACCGGCCTCATTGGCGATCCGCGCATGTCGGGCGAGCGCACATTGCAGCCTCGTGAGGTTGTTGAAGGCTGGGTAGAGAGCCTGAAGAAGCAGATTTCGCGCTTCCTTGATTTCGAGGGCGAGAACGCCGCACTAATGGTGAACAACTTGGATTGGACGTCAGAGCTATCCGCTATCGACTTGCTCCGTGATTTGGGTAAGTTCTTCCGGATGGGAACGATGCTCTCCAAAGACGCGGTTGCCCGGCGCCTGAGCTCTAAGGAAGGCATTTCTTACACGGAGTTTTCGTACCAGATCCTCCAAGCTAATGACTACCTGCAGCTTTACCGTCGTTACGGTTGCACGCTTGAGACTGGCGGCGATGATCAGTGGGGCAACCTGGTTGGCGGCCTCGACTTGATTCGCAAGGTGGAGGACGTGGAGGTCAGCGTAATGACCACGCCTCTCATCACGAAGGCGGATGGCACGAAGTTTGGTAAATCAGAGGGCGGGGCCGTCTGGCTGAATCCGGACATGTTGTCGCCGTACGCGTTCTACCAGTTCTGGCTGAATGTGGATGATGCTGATGTGGTGCGTTTCTTGAAGGTTTTCACATTCCTAGATCGCCCGCAGATTGAGCGTCTTGAAAAAACGGTAGAGGATGCCCCGTATAAGCGTGAGGCGCAAAAAGCTCTTGCAGCTGAGGTGACCAAGTTGGTTCACGGTGAAGAAACTCTGCAGCGCGTGCTGGAGGCCACCAACGCTCTGTGGGGTAGTGGCGACCTGAAGAAGGTTGATGCAGCGACTTTGTCTGCGGCTACGTCGGAGTTGCCGGCCGGTGAGGTCGCATTTGGTGAGGCAACGATCGTGGATGCTCTGGTTGCAGCCGGTTTAGAAAAGGGCAAGCGTGCCGCGCGCACAACTGTATCCTCGGGCGGCGCGTACCTAAACAATGAGCGTGTTGAGAGTGAAGACCAGATTATTAGTGCCGAGGACGCCTTGGCAGATGGAACCGTTTTGATCCGTAAGGGAAGGCGGAATCTAGCAGTAGTGCGTCCTGCCAAGTAGGGCAGTCTAGCCTGGTGGCCGGGAATGTAGGGGCACGTATGCCCGCACACTCCCGGCCCAAACTATGCGTGTGGTGGGAGTCACCGCAGATTCGTTTGACCGGCTAAAAGTGAATGTGTAAAGTTGAAACTCGTTGCGAGACAGACGGCAAAGCCCAAAAGTTTCGCGGCCTGCTTCTAGGAAGTGTGATCCGAGTCAGGAATCTTGACAAGTGATTGCAACCTGGTAAGCTAGAGAAGCTGTTTCAGGCAGTGAAAACTCAGAAACAGCGTTACACCTCACTTCTTTCCCTACTAGATTTTGTTGGGATGAGTGTGTGTGGGTGTTGTTTGTGAACTCGATAGTGTGT
>NZ_KV811471.1:1368-31713 GCF_001813085.1 Actinomyces sp. HMSC065F11 | reverse complement strand
AGAACCCCTACTATTAAACTGTCTAACTTTCAGGAGACAATTCAAATCGGGGCCGCGCCCTATCTCAACTAGGCGTTAGGTTACACCTGAGTTTGCCGGGCTAGTCCTTGTCTCGCGCGGGCTGTTTGCCGTAGTCGGCCATGCCAACTCCCGCATCGTGCATCTGCTTCTCAGAGAGCAGCGCCACGGGCAGACCCGTTGAGAGTGCGCGCAACTGAATCTCGCAAATGTATTCGAGTAGCGGCAGACCGTTTACGGCCTTCTTCAAGCTAGGGCCAATGGTGATAGCGCCGTGGTTCTTCATGAGCGCTGCAGTGCGACCTTCAAGTGCCTTGGTTACGTTGATTGCCAAGTCGTCAGAGCCGAAGCCCGCGTAGGGAGCCACACGGATCGGGCCGCCAAACATCGCACTGTAGTAGTGCGAGGTGGGGATTTCATCGACCACCAAGCCGAGCGCAGTCGAAGCCGGAGCGTGGTTGTGCGTGACAGCCAGCGCATCCGTGGACTTGTAAATGTTGAGGTGAAGGGGCAGTTCCGAGGACGGCTTGAGCTTGCCATCTACGATATTACCCTCCATGTCCGTAACCACCACGTCCTCGGCGGTCATTTCTTCATAAGGAACGCCCGAGGGAGAGATGGCAACGAGGTCATCTACGCGCACAGACACATTGCCAGCGGTGCCTACAATGAGCTTCTCGGCCTGCATGAACAGGCATGTTTCAACGATTTCTTTGCGTACTTCTTCTAGAAGCATGATTTCCTACTTTCTGAGAACATCCGGGTTGGCAACGTGGGCGGGAGTTTCACCGCGAGCGAATGCGGCGATGTCTGCCGCGCCGATCTTGGCGGCAAGAATGGAAGCATTCTTGGAAGCGCCCGCTAGGTGCGGGGTAAACGTGATTCCAGGCGTCTTGAGCAGCCTGTGGTCTGTAGGCATGGGCTCTTCTGGCAAGCAGTCCAGTGCCGCGGCAAACAGGTGACCAGAATCAAGCGCATCCGCGAGGTCGTCGTAATCAACCAGCGTTCCGCGGGCAGCATTGATGAAGATCGAGCTTTCCGGCATGAGGGCAAACTTTTCCGCGTTCATCATGCGCGTATTTTCCTTTGATTCGCGCACGTGAAGCGTGACGATATTGGAGGCCCCCAGCAGGTCCTCGAGATCGTCTACGAACTCAATGTTGTCCGCCCCGCTGCGATCCTTGGTCCACGGATCGTAAACCAGCACCTTGCCACCGAATGCGGCAATAATGTTGGCCACTCGCCTACCGACGTTGCCGTAACCAATGACACCAACGGTTGAAGATCCGATCTCGGGCCCCACGTTGTCGAAGATGTAGTAGTCCGACCTCCACTGGCCGCCCACAACCTCCATGTGGCGCTGCGCGATCTGACGAGCAGCAGCCAGAATCAGGGCGACAGTGTGCTCCGCGGTTGCTACCGCGTTGCGGCCCGGTGCGTAACTGACGAGCACCCCGTGTTTGGTTGCGGCATCAATGTTTACGTTTACCGGCCCACCTCGACAAATGGTGATCATCTTCAAGTCCGGGCAAGAAGAAATCACTTTTTCGGTAAACGGGAAGGTGTGCGAGAACGCCACGTCAACGCCTTGGAGCGCTTCGATTAGTTCGTCCTCGTCACCGAGGGCCTCGCGAACCTCACCCACGTTATGGAATGGGGGCACGGGCCAGGTGGAGGCAATCGAAGAAACTTCCGCGTCGGGAAGCTCACGCAGTAGCGCCTCCTTCAAAATGTCGTCCCTTAAAAACTGGTCTGATGCGAGTAGAACTTTCACGCCTCGCTCCTTTCACCATTGTTGCGACGCAATTCGCGCATTTCAGGCCACACCGGCTGCAGAGCCTGGCGCGTCTTCACGAATACTTCATGCGACTTCTTGTACGCCTCGTACTTTGCCGGGTCCGGCTCGAAGGTCTCTAGCGAGGTGCGCAGAGCCTCCGACGCTTCCTCCACAGTGTCAAAGCGGCCGGCGGAAACCAGGGCCAAAACTGCGGCTCCGCGAGCGCCAGCCTCGGGCGCGTCTTGGCGCACAACTGTCTGCCCGGTGGCGTCCGCCAGGATCTCGCAGATGAGGTCGGAGCGGAAGCCGCCGCCAGAGACCACCAGGTCAGAGTGGATCTGCAGCGTGTTAATGCACTCAACGAGGGAGAACGCCACGCCCTCGTACACGGAACGCAAAATGTCTTCGGTGCTCGACGTGAGCGACATTCCCGCCCACGAGGCCGACGCGTTCGTATCGAGGAAGGGGGCGCGCTCGCCACCGGGTGAAGCGTAGGGCAAGTACACCACGCCGGAAGCGCCCGGCTTCGACATGCGGGCAAGTTTTTCAAGTTCGGTCCAGCTATTTTCTTCCAGACCCAAAACCTTGCGAATCCAGTCGAGGTTGGGCGTGCCCGTCATGGGAGCCATGAACTCGAGCACCTGCTTGCCGTTGCCAGTAGCAAGCACCATCGACAGGTCAGAGCGGCGCTCACTAACCGACGGCAGTAGCGTTCCCACAAAAGCGGTGGTGCCAAGAATCAACCACGAATCACCATTTTCGAGGGCGCCCAGACCCATGCCGGTTACCGCAACGTCGATCATGCCCACGCCAACCGGAGTGCCCGCGGGAATACCGGTTTCACGCGCCGCCTCTTCACTGAGGGGCACCGCCTTGCCGTCCGCGCGGTGAATCTCGGGGAGCAGCCTTGCGTATTCCTCAAGACCTAGATCTTTAGCAAGTTCTGCGCTGAACCCGTCGGTTGTACGCACGTCCAAGAACGAGCGCGAGGCCTCCGTGTAGTCGGTTAAACGCTCACCGGTGAGCTTAAACCGGATCCAGTCCTTACAGTTCAAATGCGTAGTTGCGCGGGCCACCACATCGGGCTGCGTAGCCGCCAGCTCCTCGATCAGCACCGGGAACAGGCCGCCAAACGTAGTTGTACCCGTAACCTCTAGTACCTTTGCAGCGCGGCCGTCCTCGTCCCACTGCTTCACGCGCTCTGCGGCGCGTCCATCCAACCAGTTCGCGGCCGGACGCACCGGCTCGCCGGCCTCATCAATCAGCCATGCACCATCGCCCTGGCCGGTAAGACCGATACCAACGATCTTGGAGTCCCTAACCTCGCTTGCAACTTCGCGCAAGCACGTAGCCACGGCCTCCCAAATCTGATTCATGTCCTGCTCAGCTTCACCGTTGTCCCCGTACTGAACCGGAACAGCCTCGTGATGCGTTGCCAAAATCTTTCCGTGCAGATCAAATGCCACAGCCTTTACTGCTGTAGTGCCGCCATCCACGCCGATAACAACTTCTTGCACAGCTTTCCTCCCTAAACCGAGCAACCCCAATGTCGCTCACCACAGTCAGAGTAGAATGAAAGCCGTTTTTTATCAATACATTTGCGGTTTTTCTCAAAATAATGAGAAAACAATGCAAAGTCAGCTCAGGTTTTAGATATTCTTAAGTCAAGTCACATCATTTTTCGCAAGGATTGTCGCATGCCTTCAGATGCAAAACCTACTCTGGCCCCCACAAAATCCGACTGGTCAGACCCACCCAGCCGGCGCGAGTGGATAACCGACACACTTTTTGAGCTGGGCGAACTGCACATCGAGCAGATTGCGAACGCCCTCCACGTATCTACCGCCACCGCATACCGAGACGCGCAAACCTTGGAAAATCAAGGAATCGTCATCCGTTCAAAAGGATTCTTGCGCGCGATCGCCCCGTCCACTGCCGAACTTCCCGCAGCCGTGCGGGCCAAACGTCAGTTGGACGAGAAGCGCACCCTTGCACATGCGGCAGCAAAACTTGTTTCACCCGGCGACGTAATTATCCTCGACGATTCCACAACCAACATGCCCCTGATACCGATCTTGAAACACATAAAGTCACTCACCATCATCACTAACTCGCTTTATGTGGCGCGCGAATTTAGCGAAGTGCACTCGATCCAGCTAATCCTGCTGGGTGGCAACTACATGAACTGGGCCGACTCGTTCTATGGAACACATGCTACCGAGATGGTTAAAGACTTCCGCGCCGACATCTCATTCATGTCAGATGCCGCTGTTTGGGCAGGCGCGATCTACAACCCGAAAGACTTCGTGGTCAACATGAAGCGGGCAATACTGGGGGCTTCACACCGCAAGGTGTTGATGCTTGATCACAACAAGTTCTCGCGCGCCGCCTGGCAACGCACCGCATCACTCGAGGAGTTCACAACCATTTTCACCACCACTCGCGCATCTTCCAAGGACGTTGAGAACCTGCGCAAGTACTGTAGCGACGTGCGGGTAGTTTAGCCCGCTACAGGACGGGCGTTGCTCCCCCATCAAGGCGAACAGCGGTGCCCGTAATGTAAGCCGCCTGCTGCGAAGCGAGGAACGCGACCGCGGCGCCCAGCTCGGCCGGATCTCCCAGGCGTTTCACCGGAATGGTCTGTTCAAACCGCTCGCGAACATCTGCGGCGCTCACGCCCTCGCGGGTAGCGGCGTCTTGGTCAAGCTGGTCGATACGCGGCGTCAAGATGCGGCCTGGATGAACCATGTTCACCGTGACGCCATCCCCGCCCACCTCTTGGGACAGAGCCTTCAAGTATCCCGCCAACCCTTGGCGGCCAATAGTTGAGAGCACCAGCTGCTGAGAGGGGGTAACCACCGCGGTGGATCCGATTGCAATAATCCTGCCCCAACCGCGCTCACGCATTCCGGGCAAAACCCGATTAACCATGCGCACGTGCGGTTCAATAAGGCGCGCAGCGGCTCCTGCAACATCCTCACTCGTGATCGTTGAGGGAGAAGCTGGCTTCGGCCCCGGCCCATTCAATACCAGGATGCTAACCGGCCCCAGCTCGCGCTCGCACGTGCTGATGGCCTGTTCAATGGAGGTGGCATCCTCAACATCTAGCGGCACCTCTAGTGCAACTCCGCCGGCCTCGCGAATCTGCTTAACAACTTCCTCGCGAGCCTTTGCAGTGCGGCCCGTAACGCAAACATGCGCGCCTTCCGCAGCAAGCGCCAGTGTGCTCGCCCTACCCAGCCCGGACGTCGAGGCCGCAACGAACGCAACTTTCCCACTGATTTGCAGATCCATGGATTTCTCCTAACCGTTTTAATACCAGCCTAATCGCGCTGGCATCGCACGGCTAGGCAGGTTCACTTTGGTTACCCTTATTAGCCGGCCTCAGCCAGGTTTCATAAGGTGGAAGCCGAGCGAGGAAGGTGGCACGTGGCAGAAGATGAAAAGACCGAAAGGTCCAACGTAAACAGGTTCATTGGCGCGAACGCCCTGCAAAATATTGGCGACCAGGTTATCGCCGCAAAAACTGTTTTGCCGTGGATACTGCAGGCCGACGGAGCGCCCGGCTTTGCAATCGCCATGCTCGTACCCGTGCGCGAATCCCTCTCCATGCTCCCTCAGGCCGCGTTCACCCCGTGGGTTATCGGACACAAGCGGCGCAAGAGCATCTGGGTGATTGGAGCGATCGGCCAGGGCGTAGCCGCCCTGCTCATGGCAGTTGTCGCGGCGTTCCTCGAAGGCTTAGCTCTTGGCCTCGCCTTCCTCCTACTACTCGCTGTCTTCGCTACTTTCCGTTCCCTTTGCTCGATCGCTTCAAAGGACGTGCAGGGCCGGATCGTGGACAAGGGCAAACGCGGACTCATCACCGGACGCTCAGCCGCTATCGGCGGCCTCGTCTCGCTCGTGATTGGCCTTAGCATCTCCCTCACGCCAGCGTTACAAAAGCCTAGCTCCCTCGTAATTCTCATTCTGCTTTCCGGACTCATCTGGTTCCTGGCCGCCCTGGTGTTCAACAAGATTGATGAGCCAATCGATCCGGATGCCGATGGAGGGGGCCTCGACAAAGCGTGGTGGAAAGACACCTGGGAACTGTTCCGCGACCAAAAGGACTTCCGCAACTTCGTGATTGTGCGTTCACTGCTGCTCGTATCGGCGCTTTCAACAGCTTTTATCGTCCTGCTCTCGCAAGAGGTGGGCAGCGACATCACAGGGCTTGGCCTGTTCCTGGTTGCGTCCGGACTTTCCGCACTTCTTGGCGGGCGAATTTCCGGCAAATTTTCTGACAAGTCCTCAAAGAACACCATGTCCATTGGAGCGGGGGCGGCCTCCGCAATCATTTTGCTCACCCTCGCTGCAGTTCATTTTGGGCCCCAAACTGCCCTAACGTGGATCCTGCCGACCTCGTTCTTTGCCCTCAACCTCGCTCATATTTTGGTGCGAGTGGCGCGCAAGACCTACATCGTTGACATGGCCGAGTCGGACGTGCGGACACGGTACGTGGGAGCCGCGAACACACTCATGGGCATCATCTTACTTCTAGTGGGTTTGGTCTCAGGCGCGCTCACAATGTGGGGTGCTTCGCCTGCACTGATTTTCCTGGCACTCGTTGGTTTTGCGGGAGTGTTTGCAGCTTCTCGCCTACCCGAGGTTTCAAAACCAGCGGCGGATTAAGCAAACGCGATCTCGAGGTTGTTGGACGGGCCTGCGGCCAAAACGGTTTGCCCCGCAACCAGCCTGGTGTCAGGCGAAACCTGCTCCCACGTCCCATCCTCTTGCCGAATGCCAATCAAGGTGACCCCGTGCCCGGACCTGAAACGTGTTTCGCTCACCAGTTTCCCGCCCACTTTTTCGGGGACAGTAGCCGTTGCCAGAGCAAACCCATTTCCGAGGTCAAAAAAGTCTGAAAGCCTGCGCGTAATCAGGTGTGCGGCCCTCTGCCCCATGTTCTTCTCCGGCTCAAAAACATGTTTTATTCCCAGCTGCCGGAAGATCTCCGCCTGTTGCGCAGTTGCCGCCTTCGCCCAAATTTCTGGCCCATCCAGCTGCAACAATGCGGATGCGACGAGGATGGAGGATGCCAAGTTCTCTCCGATTGCAACCACGGCAGTTTGGAACTCATCGACGCCCAGTTGCTGTAGCGCCTCAACACTGGACGCGTCAGCTTTCACCACCTGTGTGAAACGCCCCCTCATTGCCTGGACTACGTCCGTATCCTTGTCTATTCCAAGCACCTGCACGCCAGATGCAACGAGCTCCTCACCCATTGCCGTTCCAAAGCGTCCCAGGCCGATGATGGCAACATCGCCAGCTTCTCCTGCACGAACTCGCGGGAGGAATGAAAAACTAACCAATGATTGGCCTTTCCTTAGGAAGCTCATAAAGCTTCGTATCGGGTCGAATAGTTAAGACTGTTGCAACTGCCACGGGCCCCACTCGCCCAAAGAACATGAGCGCGCAAATAATCAGTTGCGCCGCAATAGGCAACTGCGGAGTGATCCCTGTTGTTAGGCCCACCGTGCTCAGCGCGGATATGACTTCATACAACACCGGATCCATTCCCCAGGGCGTGAGCACCATGATCATGGCGGTAGCTCCTACAACTAGGCTAAACGCAATCATCAGCACCGTAATCGCTGCACGCTGAGTGGAGCGGCCGATGCGCGAGCCAAACAATTGCACGGCCTGGCCTGCCCTAATTTCGGTCAGAACTAAAAAGACGAGCACCAGCATGGTCGTAATCTTCACGCCACCTGCGGTTCCAGCCGGGCCTGCCCCAATAAACATGAGAATGTCGGTGACCAGCCAGGTGACGTCACTTTGCGTCGCTATATCCATCGAGTTGAAGCCGGCTGTGCGTGGCGAGATTGCCGTGAACAGGGTGATGAGAAGCCTATCTGCAACGCTGTACTGGCCCGTTTGTGAAAGGTTGTTCCACTCAAGTAGCGTGATAAGTAGCCAACCGGTAAGAATGAGGCCAATAGTTCCGTGCACCACTAGGCGCGCGTTAAGAGACCACGGCCATCTCCTCTTCCTCCTCGTTTTGCATGCGTGCACAATTTCAGCCAGAACCGGGAATCCGAGGCCTCCAATCACAATCAGAATTGAGATTGGCAAGATTATGAACGGGTCTGTAGCAAACGGGATCAAACTGTCGGTTTCCAAAGAGAAGCCGGCATTATTAAACGCGGAAATGGAGAAGAATGTGCCCCACTGCAACGCCTCCCCCAGCGATTTGGAGCGCGCGTAGAAGTCGATTACCAGCGGGATCGCAAGAACTACCTGCACGATGAGGGCCATGCGCACGATACGTCTTACGAATCCGCGCATGTCTGACATTGTGAGGGCGCCGGTGATTTGAGCGACCACGAGGCGTTGGCTCAAACTCAGGCGGTGCGCCACGTATACGGCGAGGAGGGCAGCGAACGTCATCGCCCCCAGGCCGCCGACCTCAATGAGTATTGCGATCACTGCGTGGCCGAATGTACTCCAGTATGTGGCCGTATCCACCACGATAAGGCCAGTTACACAGGTGGCCGAGGTTGCGGTGAATAGAGCTACAGACAGCGGCGCCCCTCCTGCAATGGAGGGGCCGGCAACTGCCACCGGCACATTTCCTGGCCACATGGGAGCGCCAGACCTTGCCACGGGGAGCATAAGCAATACGGTTCCAACCGAAATCGCTATGCCCAGCCCAAGCAGGGCCATTCGTGCCGGGTAAAATCCTGCGCTTCGCGCTTGCACGCGTCTTTGCTTACGAGCTTTCTGCTCGCCTAACATCTTGGCTTTGATACCAAGCATTGTAGTGCTCTGGCCAATGAAAACGTGATGCCGATTGCGTATGAGCTAACTTACAGTCAGTTCTCGATGCGCTTTACTAACGGGAACGTGATGGTTTCGCGGATTCCGTATCCCGTTAGCGCCATCAGCAGGCGGTCGAGGCCCATGCCCATACCACCCGTGGGCGGCATGCCCTGTTCCATGGCCTGCAGGAAGTCTTCGTCAAGAACCATCGCTTCCGGGTCTCCGTTTGCCGCGGCAAGCGCCTGGGCTTCAAAGCGCTCACGCTGAATAACCGGGTCAACCAGCTCGGAGTAGGCGGTGGCTAGCTCAAAACCGCGAACGTACAGGTCCCACTTCTCCACGCGGCCAGGCAGGCTGCGGTGCTGGCGAACCAACGGGGACGTATCCACCGGGTAGTCGCGCACAAACGTCGGCGCCCACAAGTGATCGCCAACTTCATGCTCAAAGATCTCTTCCACTACCTTGCCCGCCACAGCGTGATCCGGAACAGCAATTCCGCGTTCCTCTGCCAGCTTCACAAGGCGGGAAAGCTCTGTTTCTGGCGTGATTTCTTCCTTTACGGCTTCCGAGACCACCTCGTAAAGTGAAATCTCATCCCACTGTCCAGAAAGGTCGTATTCGGAGCCGTCGGCAAGCGTTACCTTCTCGGTACCAAACACGTCCCGCGCGGCCTTCTGAATGAAGTCACGAGTGCGGGCAGCCATCGTGTTGTACGTGCCGTAGGCCTCGTAGGCTTCAAGCATGGTGAACTCCGGAGAGTGCGAGGAGTCCGCGCCCTCATTTCGGAAGTTACGGTTGATTTCAAAAACCTTTTCCACACCGCCAACCACTGCGCGCTTCAAGAACAGTTCCGGCGCAATACGCAAGTAAAGCTCCGTGTCGTAGGCGTTCATGTGGGTTTGGAACGGGCGGGCGGCCGCGCCACCGTGAATGTTTTGGAGCATCGGAGTTTCGATCTCCAAGAATCCCTCGCGGTGGAAGTAGTCGCGTAGCGACCACACAACGTCCGCGCGCGTGCGCACCATCTCGCGAGCAGCCGGACGCAAAATCATGTCGAGGTGACGCTGGCGGATACGAGCCTCCTCTGAAAGGCTCATCTCTTCGCCGGCATCCGTCGTGAACGTCTTCGGCAGTGGCCGTAGCGCCTTCGAGGTGATACGCCACGCGGGAGCGTCCTCACTCGGCTGAGCGAAAATGGAGAGCTCGCCGCGGCGTGAACGCATTGCCGGCCCGTGTACAAACAGGTGATCGCCAAGGTCTACGTTTGCCTTGAATTCCTTTAGCGAGTCGCTACCCACCTCTTTAGCGGAGAGCATCACCTGAATGCGGTTGCCCTCGCCATCTTGGATGACAACGAACTGGAGCTTGCCGGAGCCGCGAATAAACATAACGCGGCCAGCGACGCCCACGGGCGCGGGTGACTGCTCGTCGATTTCGAGGTGGTCGAACTCCTCCCGCACCTTCTTGATGGTGCTGGTGATGGGCAGTTCTACCGGGTAGGGATCGGTTCCCTCTGCGAGCATGCGCGCACGTTTTTCGGCGCGAACACGAAACTGCTCGGGGGCTTCTTGAATTTCAGACGACTCGTTGTTCTTTTCCACGTCCCCATCGTACTAAAGGGGCGCTACATGCGGGAAATAGTGGGCTAATATCACGTTTCGCGCGCTCACGAGCGCTCAAGTTCGAAGGGCGTCGAGCGCTACTAGGGTAGACAGCTTATCCGCGTTTCAGAGCCGCCTGGTTAGCCGCGGTTTGGGGCCGCGAGCGGACCTTCACCACCGGAAGCGTTTTCGAGGCCGGCGGGAACACCCGCCGGGTCCGAACCGAGGTTGATGATCCGGTTGTCTTTGTCGACCAACACAACTTTGCCTTTGAAGCCTCGCGCCATGGATTCGGGCACGGACTGGTAGGCGATGATGATGACGATGTCACCGGGGTCGGTCAGGTGCGCGGCGGCGCCGTTTAGCTGGATGATTCCCGATCCAGCCTCGCCATTAATGGTGTAGGTGGAAAGGCGGTTTCCATTGGTTACGTTCACAATGTCAACGCGTTCGCCTTCAAGTATCCCGGCTGCTTCCAGCAGGGTTTTATCGACGGTTATGGACCCAACGTAGTTGAGGTCCGCGCCGGTCACGGTGGCGCGGTGAATCTTGCCGCTCATTAGCGTGCGGTAGATTTCGTTAGCCATTGGAGGCCTCCCCAATGTTCAAGATCGTGTTGTCAATCAGGCGCGTGTTTCCAACGTAGGCGGCGAGGGCCAGCACGGCTTCCCCAGCCTCTACAGATTGGAATGTGGTTGGGTCAACCAGCTCTACATAGCCAATTTTTACGCCCGCGTTTTCGAGGACGCAGCGGGCAGCCTGCTTGATTTGGCTTGCGCTCGCCCCACTGTTACTGGCTTGTTTGCCGGCTTTGAGGGCGCCGCTGAGGGCCAGCGCCTGCTGGTGCTCCGCATCGGAGAGGTAGGCGTTGCGCGAGGAAAGGGCTAGGCCGTCCTCGCCGCGCACGATGGGCGCGCCAACGATTTGGATGGGCATGTCGAGGTCGCGAACCATCTGGCGAATGAGTGCCAGCTGCTGCGCATCCTTTTGACCGAATACGGCAACATCCGCACCGGTGAGGTTGAACATTTTGTGCACTACCAGCAGTACGCCCGCAAAATGTGTGGGCCGCGTTTTGCCTTCCAGAACCGTTGCGGTGGGACCCGGGTTGATAGTGACGGCGGCTTCACCCGGATACATTTCCTTAGCGGCGGGTGCAAACACGATGTCTGCACCTACCTTCGCAACTGCTTTGAGGTCAGCATCGAGGTCGCGCGGATACTTGTCGAAATCTTCACCGGGCGCGAACTGAGTGGGGTTCACAAACACGGTGACCATGACGTGGTCAGCGTGTTTCTTGGTCTCTTTAACGAGGCTGAGGTGCCCGTCGTGCAGCGCGCCCATAGTCATGACCAGTCCGAGCCTTCCAGGCAGTTTCGCTAGTGCGGCTCGTAGTTCTTCGCGGGTCTTTACGACTTGTGGTTCCAAGATGCCTCCTTTGCGACTATTGTGCTCCTTTGGGCGCGCTAGGCGCGAATCCGGAGGGCCACTTGTGGCCAACTTGCCACTTTTATCCCTCACCTAGAGCCCGCAGGACGGCTTGCACCTGATTTTCGCTGAGTAGCAGGTTGTCGCCGGCCAGGTGAGCGGTTGCTCGCGCCATATTCTTGTAGCTCTCTAGGATCGAGTTCAAACCGGCCTCAGTTAGTGCCTTCTGGTGATCTTTGAGGGTGCCGGTGTCCGCGCGGCGTACGGGCCCTGTCAGGCCGTGCGCGCCTTCGGAGAGCGCGCGATCTAAGGCGGCATTTAGGAGCGGGCGAATATAAAGTTCAGGGTTTTCGATGCCGGCGGCCTCAAGGATAGAAAGGGCCTCGTTAACAAGGGTGACGAGATGGTTGGCGCCGTGAGTAAGTCCCGCGTGGTAGAGCGTGCGGTCTTCCTCTTCAACCACGCACGGCTCCATACCCATTTCCATCGCGAGGGCAGATGCGATGGGTTGGGCAACCGCAGTTGCGGTGATGGCCGCCGGGCACATCTGCAGGCGCTCAACGTCCAAGCTGGTGCCTGTAAATGTCATCGCGGGGTGCAGGGCGATGGGCAGGGCCCCAGCGGCTTGCGCGGCTTCGAGCACGTCGATGCCGTGCACGCCGCTCGTGTGCATAACGACTTGGCCGGGACGGAAGCAGCCTAGTTTCGCTAAGCCTTGCACGAGAGGTTCGATCTGATCATCAGGAATAGCTATGACTACCAGGTCGGCGTCGCACGCTTCATCCGGTTCGATTACAGCAGCGCCCAGGATCGCTTCAACGGCATCGTTGCGCTGCGGGTTTGAGGAACGGGTGATGCCGATGATTTCGTGGCCCACGAGTTGCAGGGCACGCCCAATCACTGGCCCTACCCGGCCAGCGCCGATAATGCCTACGCGAAAACGCCCCGCTTTCACTGATGCTCTCCCCCATTTTGCTCGAGGTTACCCGGCTCGCCACCAGCCGCGCTGCTTTCGTAAGCACTGTGAGTCTGGCTGGCACCGGGAACGGCTCTAGCGGCCCAGGCTTCCTGGCTCTCCTTTTGGCGGCTGATGGTGGCGCGGCGCGTGATTTCAGCGTAGAGACTGGATGCAAGCGCGGTGTCCAGGTGCTCAATGTATAAACCAGATTCAACCAGGTGGAAGTGAATACCAGCAAGGTCTTTCTTGCGGTCCCACGGGCCTTGGCTGATTAGCGTGGACTGCAGGCGGTCATAGGTCAGGACCGAGAATGATCGGGTTAAGAAACCGTCTCGCAGCAGGATCGCCACATCGGTTAGCTTTATTGAACGACGGCGCCAAACCAACGGGTCGAACAGGCGTGAGCGCTGCGGGTTCTGGCTGAATCCAAGCATCTCACCTTCGCCCTCAATGCCGTACATGATTGTTTCAATTGGGTTAGAAACACCAAGGTCGGGGTAGACCATCCATAGGGCTTGGAGCATTTCTTCACGCGTACCGACGGGGAGCAGCACGTCGTGTTCCACTTTGTCTTGGGAGTTCGCCGCGAAACCGGCCTGCACGATTTTGACTCGGTACCAGCCAAAAAAGCGCCAGAAGAATGGCTGGGAAACCGTCACTGCGTGAATGCGTTGCACCGGAATGGTTTGCGCGCGGGTAGATAGAAGGCCTGAGCGGACGCGAATACCATCATGGGTTACAAATGCGGTGAATCCGAAGTTGTTTGCAAACTGGTTGAACGGGTAGGCAAACAAGGCGAACCCACCAACAAGCACGGGAATCATTGCGGCAAAAGAGGCGCCCTCTACCAAAGTGCCGATTATGGAACCCGCGGCGATGGCCAACCCCACGAGAATAGAGAAGATAATCCCCATGTTGAGCGCCAGTGACGCGGCAAGACGGCCTGCCGGAACCTTGTAGATGATCTGCTCAAGATCGTCTACCGGCGCGCCAAGGCCTTGGGCCTGATCGATTCCTGCCTGACCATTTTCCAAGGCGGTCGAGACTACACCGGCCTCGCTTCCGGGAACACCGGCTGCTGTATCAGCATCTAGCTTCCCTGCTTTGCGTAGTTTTGCAGTGCGTGACTCGGACAGCACTTCGCGGCGAACGTCCTCTAACTGCCGCGTTTTAAGTAGTCCCAGCTGGAAGTTAGAGTCCGTGCCGCCAGCAACCTCAATATCTATACGCCCCAAGCCAAGAATGCGGCCAATCAACGGGTGCGTGATGTTTACAGCCTGAATTCGGTCTAGTCGCGCGTGGCGTTGACTGCGAAAGAGGATTCCTTCGCGGTAGTACACGGCGTCATGAGTGATTGCGAATCCCATTTTCCGCCAGGCAATCCAAGAGTAGATTCCTGCCGCGATGACGATCACGAGGATGCCTGCCGCGATCACGAGGAACACCACCGCCGGCCCGTAGGTTTCGAGTAAACCCAGCGTGGTGAGCTCTTTAAGCACGTCGGCAAACTGGTAGAAGACAAAAGCGAAGAAGGCTGCGAATACGGCCCAGGTTTTCGCTAGGGGCGTGACGGGGTGCAGCGACCTCCACTCGGATTCTGCAACGCCGCTTTCAACGGCAGTTTCTTTGCGTTCCTTTGCCATTTAGAGTCCTGCCAGTTCAGATTCGCCGCGCTCGGCAAGACTCGTGCGCAGGCGCGCTGCTTCTTTTGCGGACAGACCGGTGATAGATGCGTCCGTGGATGCCGAGGCCGTGTGCAGCTGCACTGTAGCGATGCCGAAGGCGCGCGCGATGGGCCCCTCGGATACGTCTACGTATTGCAGGCGTCCGTAGGGCACAACGGTTAGTTGTTTCCACATGATTCCCGAGCGGATAAGCAGGTCAGATTCGGCTTCTGCGTATCCGATGGCGCGCACCTGCCGGGGAACAAGCCACAAAAGCCACGCGAAAAGGGCAACGACGGCCAGAACGTAAAGCCAGATCCACTTAGTTAAAAGAATGGCCATGACGATGCCGGGAATAACCATGATGGCAAACGTAATGAGCAGGCTTACAACCCGCACTTTTACGAGAGTAGGAGAAACACCGTAGAACTGCACGTCTGCGGGCAAGAAGGGGCTCTCACCAACCACCTCGGTGTTACCACTGAGTGTTTTGGGAGGTTGGAAGGGGAACACTCCCTGAGGTAGTTGCCCTGTATTTTGCGCTTCGCTCATTTTGTTTAACCTGTCTGTGCCGTGCAGCGTTTTCAGGTTCAAGGTTACAGGTTCTGACATTTTGGTTGCTACACGGCTGTGCTCGCAGGGGTTTTTACATGTGCTGTTCAGATATTCTTAAGGCAACAGATATGTGATGGAGAAATGGGTTTGAAGATGAGTGTGGATGATACGGGCGCTGAAGCGCGTCTGCTGGTGGTTGATGACGAACTAAATATTCTTGACCTGCTGGCGTCATCGTTGCGGTTTGCCGGTTTTGAGGTGCTCACAGCCTCGGATGGAAAGTCCGCATTCCATTTAGCCACTACGGAGAATCCGGATCTGATCGTGCTTGACGTGATGCTTCCAGATATGAACGGTTTTACGGTGACGAGGCGTCTTCGCGAGTCTGGTTCACGCACTCCCGTACTGTTCTTGACGGCTCGTGATCAGATGGATGACAAGATCGAGGGCCTCACGGTTGGCGGCGATGATTATGTGACTAAGCCGTTTGGTCTTGAGGAGGTTGTGGCTCGTATCCGTGCAATCTTGCGCCGAACGAAGGCAGGCGATGACGACAACGTGCTTCGCATAGCGGACCTGGAGCTGGATGAGGGCGCACACGAGGTGCGGCGCGCAGGTCAAGAGATTGACCTATCCCCCACCGAATTCAAGCTTTTGCGCTACCTGATGATCAATGAGGGCCGCGTGGTGTCAAAAATGCAGATTTTGGATCACGTGTGGGAGTACGACTGGGATGGTGAAGCCGCGATTGTGGAATCTTACATTTCTTATCTGCGCCGCAAGCTCGCTGTTCCGGGAAGTTCTGGCGATTTGATCCACACGCGCCGGGGCGTTGGGTACATGTTGAGGCCTGAGAACTCCTAATTATGAGGTCGTGCGAATCACGTAGGACCCTGCGGGAGGTTTGGTTCTCGGCAACCCTAAGAGCAAGACTCGTAATCTTGTTCACCTCGCTACTCACTGTTGCCCTCACGATTGCGGGAGCCGTGATGGTTGGCATCGTGCAGGCGCATTTGGTGAACCAGGTGGACCGCGAGCTGGAGAGCACGGGCAAGCAGTTGGCTGTCTCTACGGTTCGTTCGGTGATTGCCAGCGTGCCGGCCGACGTGCCTTCAAACTATTACATTCGGTTTACGTCAACCGATGGGGTAAGCCAGGTGGCTATTGCTACCGATACGGCGCAGCGCTACGGCACTCCAAACCCGGGGACGCTTTTGGCGCTTGATTCGGTTGTGCCGCCTAACGCGGTGACTAAGCCGGTGAATGTGCCCTCTTCGAAGAGCAATTCGTATTGGCGCGCGGTTGCCGTGCCCGTGTCGGTTGGTGATAAGCCTTACGGCGTGGTCACCGTTGCGCTCCCCCTTGCTAATACCACCGAGACGATTCTGAACTCGGCCCAATACTTTTCTCTACTTGGCCTGCTGATCGTAGTGGTGGGCGCGATGGCCTCGTACTATTTGATTCGCAGATCTTTGTTCCCGCTTCGCCGCATCGAGTACGTGGCCGGTCAGATCGCTGAGGGCGATTTAACCCAGCGCGTTGACCCCGAGCCGGAATCGACGGAGGTTGGCTCGCTGGCGAAGAGTTTGAACGTGATGCTTGCGCAGATTGAGAATTCGTTTGCCCAGCAGCAGCGTTCAGAAGAGCGCATGCGTCGCTTCGTTTCAGATGCATCCCACGAGTTGCGCACTCCCCTCTCCGCTTTGCGCGGTTATGGCGAGCTCTACCGCATGGGTGGCGTGCCAGATGAGCGCGTCCCAGAGGTTATGCAGCGCATCGAGAACGAGTCGGTTCGCATGGGAAAGCTGGTTGAAGACCTATTGACCCTGGCCCGGTTGGATGAGGTGCCAGAGATTCACCCGGAGCCGGTTGACCTCGTAAAACTGGCTCACGATTCGTTGTTTGACGTGAGCGCATTGGACGCATCGCGCGTTGTGAGCGTGATCAGCATGAACGAGGGTGAGCCTGCGCCTAGCAGTCTGATTATTGAGGCCGACAAGGACCAGATCACCCAGGTATTCACCAACCTGATTGGCAACATCATCCGGTATACGCCTAAGGGTTCTCCGGTAGAGATTGCGATTGGCCAGCAAGAAGGCCATGCGGTCGTGGAGGTTCGCGACCACGGGCCGGGCATTTCGGCGACTGACCGTGACCGCGTGTTCGAGCGCTTCTTCCGCACGGACGTGTCCCGCTCGCGCGCTTCGGGTGGTTCTGGCCTTGGCCTGTCCATTATTGCTTCGATTCTGGCTTTACATTCGGGGCAGGCAACACTAGATAAGACTGAAGGTGGAGGCTTGACGGTCCGCCTGGTGCTTCCCTTGAAGCAAGACAAGACGGCCGCGTCTGCCACCAAGCCGCAGTAGCAGCGCACGAAGACGAGTGATTCTTCGAGGGGCTTCTTTGCCTATGTCTCGCGATGGACTTAGCATAGGTCTGTGGCTGAAATAGGTCAGGATTTGCCTGCGAGCGCGCCGGTTCCACCGTGGCTTCCGCGCACGTTTGTAAGCGCGGTGCTCGCGTGCGGCGTTGAGCCTGCGCAGCAGGTGATTGATGAAGAGGTGCACGGTCTGCTCACAGTTTGGCAGGCCGCGGATCGCCCGTATCACAATGTTGCCTATCTGAGCCGCGTGATTGCCGCGTTTGATCAGTTAGCGGCCGCCGCTCACACCCCGGAGCTGCTACAGATTGCGGCTTGGTATGCGGGTTTGGTTCCGCCCGAAGTCGTCAAGTGCGACACTGTGGATTCGGCTGAGTTCAAGGCGTCATGTTCGCACCGGATCTCGGATTCTTTGACGCGACTCGGATTCTCGCCCGCGGTTTGTGAGCGGGTTTGTGAGCTGATCCGCGTGGTGGTTACTCACCGCGCGCCTACGGAGGACGTGGATGCGACAACCTTGCTTGATGCAACGCAGCGCGACTTGTCTGCAACTCCGCAAGAATACAAGCAGTATCGCAGTCTGCTTCGCCAAGAGTTCCACAACTTGTCGGACCTGCAGTTTTGGAACGCAAGGCGCCGCTTTGTGAGCTCTATGCTTTCTCGCCCGCAGATTTATCTGTCTCCGGGAGGAACAGCGTGGGAGGTTTCTGCACGGCAAAATCTTGAAGCCGAGATGGCTAATCTTGACACGCTAATTGCTAAGGCTGATCCAGGTGCGTGTTTTGAGGATGAACCTGAGCAGGAGTTTGACCCGCTCACTACGACCTCCACGATGATTATTAAGAAGATCGGGGCGAAGAATGACCTGATCATCATGCGCAAAGACGATTTTGAGGAAGAGACCAGCACCGAGCTTCCCGAAACTACTCCCCCGGTGGACGATGCGCCAGAGCCTGAACAAGACGATGCATCGTCTCTAGAAGATGACGGGGCTTCGTCCTTGGAGGATGAGCCGAATGTGATTGCCCGCCCCGCGCAGCGAAGCGTTCGCAGACTGTCTGCAAAAGAGCTGGCTCGCCTTGCACGCACGCGGGCCGAGCAAGTCCACGAGGATGCGTTTACCGCTGGGGATGCTAGCCGCTTGCGCGAGCGGCTCGATAAGACAGCTGCGGACGGGAGTAAGCTCCGCGAGCGCATTCAGGAAAAACGCGAGGATATAAGCCGACTTCGCCAGCGGCTTTCGGATCGAGACCAGTAGCCCGTATCTGCTACGCACCCAGTTCCTTGTACACAGTTCCTTCCACATCCCAGCTAGGCCTTCGCCTGCCCACACCCAAAGCGGTGCGACGCGTGTTCCTTTTCAGCGCCCTGCGACGATGACGTTGCATGGCCGGCTGATAAGAAAGGAATGGCGATGACGGTTTTTCATGTGGATCCAGCGCAGGTGGCGCAGGCTTCGGCAATGGTGCGTGCAAGCGCAGAGACGATCCGCGCTCAGGTGCAGGCAATGATGGGGCATTTGGACGCGTTGCAGGGGTCTTGGTCTGGCGCGGCGTCAGCCCAGTTTGAGACGGCGGCGCAAAGTTGGCGTTCGACGCAGGTGATTGTTGAACAGTCTCTGGATGAGATCGGGGTTCAACTCGCGGCGGCAGCAAGTACCTATTCGGATGCCGAGGCCGGCGCGGCCGCCCTATTCGCAAGGTAGATAAACAAAACCCACCCGGGTTCGCACCCCCTGCTTGGGGCGAAGAACACGGGTGGGTATGACTGTGGGCGCGATTTCCCGCGCCCACAGTTCGCCTATTGCTGGTTTAGTACATGCCAGCCATTTCGTCGGCACCCGGAGCGGCCGGTGCCGGCGGCTCGGGCTTGTCGGCTACGATTGCCTCGGTGGTGAGGAACATGCCGGCGATGGATGCCGCGTTCTGCAGTGCAGAGCGGGTTACCTTTACCGGGTCGGCGATGCCGGCCTTGAGCATGTCTTCGTATTCACCGGTTGCGGCGTTGAGGCCTTCACCTGCGGGCAGGTGCTTGACCTTGTCAACAACTACGCCGCCTTCTAGGCCTGCGTTTACCGAGATCTGCTTGAGCGGTGCTTCAACCGCTACACGAACGATGTTCGCGCCGGTGAGCTCATCGCCTTCGAGGTCAAGATCGGCAAGCTTCTGAGCGGCCTGAATGAGGGCCACGCCACCACCGGCGACGATGCCTTCTTCTGCAGCTGCCTTAGCGTTGCGGACGGCGTCCTCAATGCGGTGCTTGCGCTCCTTCAGCTCAACCTCGGTTGCAGCACCGGACTTGATGACGGCTACGCCACCAGCAAGCTTGGCAAGGCGCTCGTTGAGCTTCTCCTTGTCGTACTCGGAGTCCGAGTTCTTGATCTCAGCGCGGATCTGCGCAACGCGGCCGTCAATGGCCTCCTTGGTGCCTGCACCCTCAACGATCGTGGTTTCATCCTTGGTGACAACGATCTTACGAGCCTGGCCCAAGACGTCAAGGTCAGCGGTTTCAAGCGAAAGACCAACGGTTTCCGAAATGACCTGGCCGCCGGTCAGGATAGCCATATCCTGCAGCATGGCCTTGCGACGGTCACCAAAACCCGGGGCCTTAACAGCAACGGACTTGAACAGGCCGCGGATCTTGTTCACAACGAGGGTTGCAAGAGCCTCGCCCTCAACGTCGTCAGCAATGATCAGTAGCGGCTTGCCCGCCTGCATGACCTTCTCCAGCAGCGGGAGCAGGTCCTTAACGTTAGAGATCTTGCCTTCAACGAGCAGAACGTAGGCGTCCTCGAACACGGCTTCCTGACGCTCCGCGTCGGTTACGAAGTACGGGGAGAGGAAGCCCTTTTCGAAGCGCATGCCCTCAGTGGTTTCGAGGGTAGTTTCGAACGAGTTGGTCTCTTCAACCGTGATAACGCCTTCACGGCCAACCTTATCCATGGCCTGCGCGATAAGGCGGCCAATCTCAGCATCATTTGCCGAGATGGATGCGGTTGCTGCGATCTGGTCTACGGTTTCGATTTCCTTCGCGTCGGCGTGGAGGTTCTCCACTACCTTCGCAACGGCGGTGTCGATGCCGCGCTTAAGAGCGATCGGGTTTGCACCTGCGGCAACGTTGCGCAGGCCCTCACCTACGAGTGCCTGGGCCAAAACGGTTGCGGTGGTGGTGCCGTCACCTGCGACGTCGTCGGTCTTCTTTGCAACTTCCTTGACGAGCTCGGCGCCGATCTTCTCGAGCGGATCCTCTAGCTCAACTTCCTTTGCAACAGAAACACCGTCCTTCGTGATGGTGGGAGCGCCCCACTTCTTATCGAGGACGACGTTACGGCCCTTGGGGCCTAGCGTTACCTTTACGGTGTCGGCGAGGGTGTTAAGCCCGCGCTCCATGGCGCGGCGTGCTTCCTCGTCGAACGCAATCAACTTGGACATGTTTTTCCTCCGCTGTAGCGGTTGTTGGCTACGAGGTGCCCGCGACGGACGACCAGCCGGGTTTGCGTTTCTGTCTCGCAAATGGTGGCCTCACCCGGTAACCCTTGCTTTATCACTCAACGCTTGTGAGTGCTAATAAGTATTTTGGCACTCTAACGAGCAGAGTGCAAGACGAGTCAGCTAATAGCTCAAAAAGTTGAGGCGACCAGACTCAAGTCTGGCCGCCTTTGCGAGTTTGCATTTTGGACTCCCGCGCCACGCAGGCCTCGCGCAACGCGGGGAGTTACGGGAAGTTTTTAGTAGTCGCCCTTTAGAACTACCACGTAGTCGGAGTTACCTAAATCCGTGCTGTTCTCAGAAAGGTTGCTAATACCGAGGATTTCACCAATCGCTTCAGCTCCAGCGCGCGTTCCGGGCGCGTAGTAGATGGTGGTGGCTTCAGTGAGCCAGCCCGAAGCGTTGGAAGCACTCACGTACTGGTAGCCATCCGCCTGCAGCTTGCCCACAGCCTCGGCGGCTAGACCATTGACCCGCGTGCCGTTGAGGATTTGGATGGCGACGTCTTTAGAGACGGCAGGTTCGGTCTCGGTGGGCTCTTCGGTTGGTTCTTGCGTGGTAGCTTCCGTAGCGGCCTCAGTGTCGGCGGGAGCTTCCGTGGTTTCGGTGGGCGCCTGCGTTGCGACTATGGTCGGTTGAGTCTCAGCACTTTGGTTGTCACTGCGACTGGTAATGAATGACACGGCGCCCCATGCGAGGACGGGGACAATGATTAGAACGAGCAGGAAGGGCAACACGGTTTTCCAGCGCGATGGTTTCTCGCGGAACAGACCCACGGGGCCTTCGGCACCTGCCTGGTCGAATTCGTCTTCAGGATATTGATGCAAACTCACGGTTTCAGCGTACCGGTTTTCTACTTTCATCTGCTCACCCACGCCGATATTGGCTGATTGGGTGCGGCATTGCCACGTAGAATGAGGGCGTGACTGCTTTGCCTTTATCCGATTTGATTGACGAGGGGTGGGCCCAGGCTTTGGGCCCGTTGGAGCCAGAAATTCACCGGCTTGGCAACATGCTGCGCGAGGAGAACCGCCTGGGTAACGGCTACCTGCCGGCAGGCACGGACGTGTTGCGGGCGTTCACGTACCCGTTTGCGGACGTGAAGGTGCTCATTATCGGGCAGGACCCCTACCCCACGCCGGGGCATGCGATGGGTTTGTCGTTTTCGGTTCGTCCGGGGGTTGCTCCGCCACGCTCGCTAGTAAATATTTTCAACGAGTTGCATGAGGATTTGGGCGTGCCGGTGCCGACGTCGGGAGATTTAACCCCGTGGGCTCGCGAAGGCGTGTGCCTGATGAATCGCGTGCTCACTGTGCGTCCGGGCGCCCCGGGTTCACACAGGGGACGGGGCTGGGAGGCCGTAACGGAGGCCGCTATCCGCGCCCTGGTAGCTCGCGACCTGCCATTGGTGGCTATTTTGTGGGGGCGTGATGCGAGGTCGGTTAAGCCCCTGCTGGGGAATACACCGGTGATTGAATCTGCACACCCCTCTCCCCTGTCAGCCCGCCGAGGGTTCTTCGGGTCCAGACCATTTTCGCGGGCAAATGAGCAACTGACCCAAATGGGCGCTACGCCTGTGAACTGGGATTTGACGGCGGGGATTTAGGTAAACATTTCACTAACGGGCACGCAACGGGGTGCGAATTTTTCGTGCTTAATTCAGTTTTGGCGTCCTCAAGGTGCCTGCAACGGGCATTCGCGTAAGGATAGCGTTACCTGGTTTTCTGGAAGCTACCACGAGCTTCACGCAGGAAACCGTTCCAAAAGTTGAACCGATTTTGACGATAGGAGCCAGGAATGACTCGTTCAACTGGTAGACGCACGCTTTTGAAGACTTCTGTGACCGTCGGCGTTGCAGCGCTTGCCCTGTCAGCGTGTGGCGGCGGGAGCACAGATGCGCAGCCTTCCGAGGCATCCTCCACGCAGGCGGCTACAACCGAGACCTCAGCGGCCCCACAGGCACAAGGCACCAAGAGTGAGGCGGAGTACACGGCAGCTCTAAATGGCCTCACTTATCATGGGGAGCCGTTGGAGCTGGGGACTCGTGAACAGTTGGAAGAGAACTGGTCTGGCGAAATGCTTGCCGCTAACCAGGAGGGCGTTGTTTACGAGCCTTCCAAGTGTGGAGATCTGTTTAAGGCCAACATGGGGCGTTTGGACGCATTGACGGCTGATGCATCTAAGGCTGTGTTTGCGCAGGGCTACATTGAAAACCTCAGTATGACTGCGCAGATTTGGCCGGGAGGAGCCAGCAAGGTTGATCTGGACGAGAACCGGGAGTTAGTAAAAAACTGTCCGTCAATGACGATGGCGGATGAGGAAAACAATATTGGTATCTCGCTCGCATCATTCCCGGTGGATGTTCCTGGCGTGGACACTCATGGGGAGATCATGACGATGGTGACATCAGCTGGTACAGCGATGTTGTACACGGCCTATGCGACGCATGGTGATGATGTGATTTTGGTTGGCTCGGGTATTCGCTCTACGGACACGACCGAGCTGGAAGCCATGGTCAAGCAAGTTGTGGAGAACCTGCAGTAGCTTGGTTACCTTCTTGCGCTACGAGGCATGAGCCTGGCCGCGGAAAGTAACGAGCAAAATAAAAATATGGCGGGAATACAGTTTTTGTATTCCCGCCATATTTATTTTGAGTTAGCGATTATTGCCCGAAGGCTTCGCTATTGCCCGTTTAGCGCTGGGAGTTGCGCCTGCGCATCGCGGTGAGGCCTGCGCCTGCCAGTAGCAGCGCGGCGGCTGCTGCTAGCGTGCCCTCGACGCTAACACCGGTGCGAGCCAGTGATGAACCGCTCTGAGCGCCCGACTTAGCAGACTTGCTGCCTTCAGCGCTCGGAGTAGTCTCCTTGTCGCTTGGCGTCGTGCCCGGCGTTGTCTCGTCTGGCTTCGTCGGATCCGTTGGATCGGACGGGTTTGCCGGGTCCGTCGGGTCAGACGGGTTAGCTGGGTCCGTCGGCTCGGACGTGTCCGTAGGATCGGTCGGATCAGACGGCTCGGTCGGATCGGTAGGATCAGTCGACTCACCCGGCTGCGTTGGATCGGTTGGATCAGTCGGATCTTCACAGACGCACTTTGTGCCCACGCGCAGCTTGCGCGTTGTCGGATCCTTGATAACCTTCTCGGATGTTTCCGGATCGCCTACCGGCTCGCCATTCTCGAGCTGCCAGGTCTTGGTGATTTCCTTTTCACCGTAGGAACCTGGCTGGTCCTCAACGATCTTGCCAACTTCGAGGTTCGGGTCCTCTTCAATCACCGTTTCGTACGGAGTCTTTTCCGTGTGCTTATCCGTCAACTCAGTCTGAGTCTTGGAAGGGCCAACCTCGACAATGTGCTTGACCGGATCACTGATCTTCTCGGAGGAATCCTCCGTAGAGACCTCCCCGTTTTCAACATTTACCGTTACGGTGTGCTTGATCTCGCCCTGCTTGCCTTCCTGGATAACCTTGGTTTCACCAGGCTTCAGTTCAGGGTTGACTCGCACCTCGACTTCGAACGGAGTCTTTTCCGTCCACTCAACCTCGGTGGAGGCAGGCTTACCCTTGGTGCCGACCTTGATGATCTTGTTGACCGGATCCGTCACGCGCTTGGTTTCGGTCTTGGTGTCCACAACCTGCGAGTTCTCAATGGTCTGGGTAGTGGTTACCTTGTCCTTGCCAAGAACACCTTCCTGCACGGTTTCCTGCTTGCCAGCATCCATCGTGTCATCGAAGATGATCTCGGTCTCGAACGGAACGTCCACCTCGTATTCGGAGGTCTTGGTACCGGTGGTCTTGGTGCCTACGCGGATGATCTGCTTGGTGGGCTCCTTGGTGCGCTCAGTAGTCACTTCCGGGTCACCTTCTGGCTTGCCGTTCACGATCTTCTGAGTCGAGGTCACAACCTCGCTGCCAAGCTCACCATTCTGGTCAACAACCTGCTCACCTTCCTTGAGGGTGTCATCGAAGACGATCTCGGTTTCGAACGGAACAGGCTTCTCAACCTTGGTCACCACAGAGGTGTCTTCAGCCTTCGGACCGTACTCAATGATCTCATTGACCGGATCCTTAGTCTGCTTCTCTTCAGGCGTAACCGTTGCCTGATCACCCTTCGCGGCGAAGTCAGCCGTGTAGGTCTTTTCACCCGGGACGCCCTTTTGGACAACCTTGATCTCACCCGGCTTCAATTCCGGGTTCGGACGGGTCTCAACCTCGAATGGAACCTGGGCAGTCCACGTAACCTTCTCAGATGCCTCAGACGGCTTGGTGCCGACCTTGATCACCTGGTCTACAGGCTTCTCAGTGATCTCCTCGGAGATCTTCGGATCACCCGGCTTGGAGTTGACGATTTCACGTTCGATCGTGACCTTCTTCTTACCAGGCTTGCCCTCGGTAACCGTCTCAGAGGTACCCGCAGGCATGTTCGGATCAAACTCGATCTTCACGCCGAATGGAACCTCAGACTCAACCGTTTCGGTGTTGGTACCGGTGGTCTTGGTGCCAACGCGAATGATCTGCTTGACCGGCTCTGCAGTGCGTTTGGTGTCGACCACTGGATCGCCGTTCGGCTTTCCATCAACAAGCTTCTGCGTCGAGGTTACGGTGTCCTCGCCAAGCTTTCCTTCCTGGTCAACGTTCTGTTCACCAGCTGCCAGAGTGTCGTCGAAGACAACTTCAGTCTCAAACGGGACAGGCTTCTTCACCGTGGTGACCAGTTCGCTAGCACCCAAGCGTGGACCGTACTCGACGATACGAGGCTTCGGCTCCTTAGTGGTTTCTTCCTCTGCAACCTGAGCCTCGGAACCCTTAGCGGTGAACTTAGCGGTGTAGGTCTTCTCGCCGTTCTCACCTTCCTGGACAACCCTTGTCTCACCAGGGGCTAGATCCGGGTTTTCGCGAACCTCGGTTGGGTACGGGATCGGAACCGTCCAGGTCACGTCCTTAGCGCTCTCAGCCGGCTTGGTACCGACCAGGACAACCTCATTCTTGGGTTCCTGGGTACGCTCCCACTCGCCGTCCTTCGTCATCTTTTCCTTGCCAGGCTCGCCCTTGGTTTCAACCTTGTAGGTACCGGCAGGGATAGAAGGATCGAACTTGTATTCGACCTTGAACGGGACTTCGTGCTCCGGAACTTTAACAACGTTGACCACAGCGGAGGTGGTGTCCTTAGAACCGTCCTCATAGGTCACGGTTACGGGAACCTTGACCTGGTCGCCCGGCTTCGCGGTCTTAGGCGCGGTGGAGATGACGTGGCCATCTTTATCCAGACTAACGATCCAGTCGCCGTTATCAGTCTTCAGCGTGTAGGTCGGGTTGCCAAACTCATTCGTGTCGCCGGTCGGAGTGATGTGCTCCGGTAACGGAGCAATCTCGTAAGGCTTGTTCTCAGCAACCTTGATGTCTTCCGGCTTTTCGATTGCCAGCGGCGATGTCACCGTGTCGCCCGGGTACACCGTCTTCGGCGGGATAACCGGGTTGGACTCCCAGTTGTTCATCAACTTCACCACTGTGGTTACAGGAACCTCAGTGGTCAGACCGCCAGGCGCATTCACCTTGACAGTAACGGTATTCTTGTCACCCGGCTTCGCGGTAGCCGGCGGAGTGGAAGACACAACACCGGTCTTCGGATCGATAGTGTACTTCCAGCCGTTATCCGTGGTCTGCGTCAGCACGGGCTTGCCGTCCGTGTAGCCGAACGAGAACGTGGATCCGTCTGGAGCACCATCAACATGGTGGTCGACGGCCTGATTCGGCCCGGTCACCTGGACGTCGTATGACGCTTTCAAGTCACCCTTGATGACGACGACAGTGCCTACAACCGTCTGCGGCTTCTGCTTGCCTTCCTCACTGTAGTGGGCCTTGACGGGAACGTTCAGGATGTCGCCTTCCTGTGCATCCTTCGGAATCGTGGTCGTGATCTCGCCAGTCTTCTCGTCGACATAAACGGTCCATGTCTTACCGTCCTTGCTGGTAAGAGTGGTTTTGTTCGTGCCGTCTTCGAAGGTGTAGCGCTGCGGCGCCTCGTCTGACGTGTTACCACTCAGACCGCGCTCCGGGATTTCCGGAATAAGGCTGACACTCGCGTTTGGCTGCCCCGTAACCGTGTCATAGTTCGGGATCTTGATGTCTGCGATCGCCTGGAACTGAACCTCGATATCATCCGTGGTCTGGTCCGGGTAGGTGGCCTTCACCTTCGGGGTGATGATCGTACCCGGTGCAACGGTGTCATCTGCCTTCGCGGTGACCTTGCCGGTCGCGTCTACGGTCACGGTCCAACCGTCCGGTACGGTAGCTGGGTCGATCTCGAACTTGGCCGGGTGAACAGGCTTGTGGCCCTTCATGATGGACCTAGTGCCCACCTGGGACGTGATTTCCTGGTTGAGTTTGCCCTTGGACAGGCCCGGGCGTACCAGGTCGGTCACCTGCGTGTTGTTCGGATCAACAACTACCATAAGCTGTAGCACGTCAGTGGAGCCGTTAGAGTACTCCACCGTGATCTTCGGCTGCGCGAAAGCACCCGGTTTCGGGTTCTCTGGAGCAGTGACGGTGACGTTGTAGTCACCGTCCATCTCAACGGTCCAGCCCTCGTAGACGTACTTCTCGTCCAGCTCTAGCTTCGCCTCAAAGCCGCCCTCGGTCTTTTTCTTTGCCAGCTCCTTGATCAAGTCAGCGGTCTGAGTGAAGGTGACCTTTTGCGGCTCGGTGGCCAGCGGGCCGGTTGGGCTATCTACACCCGAAATAATCGAGGCATCGGTCTTGTCGTACTGCGGGTTGTGGTATTCGGTGTCGTCCAGGGAGAACGCCGTGGAGTCGATGACGTTCGCCTTGTTGTAACGGGTCAGCGAGTTAGAGCTGCTGAAAGCGGCGTCGTGTTCAATATACTCGTTAGCACTCTTGGCTGCAGCCTGGAGTTGCTCCACACTACGCGGCTTCGCCAGAACGGAGAAGTTCACGTTCTTGTCAGTGGCCAGGTCGGTGCCGCGGTACTCCGGCCAGGTGAAATAAATTTCGCCATTTCCGTCGATACGCAACATCTGCTCGCCGCCGGAGGCCGCCGGATCGGAGGTGCCGATGAACTTGCCGTTGCCATCGTAGGCCTCTACAACCATGCGGGACATAGAATCGTCCGTCCCACCGTTCTGCACAGCAGGCACGTTGATCTTGCCAACCTTGGTTATTTCACCGGGGACGATCACGTGCTTCTCGAAAGACTCCCACGACACCGTGATCGGGTTACATTCGATGTTCTCGCTCGGCCAGGGGTTCACGACTACGGAGACAAACGCACTGTTGCCTTGCGTCGCGCGGGGGTTTGCTTCTGAAGTGTTAGCCTGCTTGTAGTCGCTCTTCCACGCGTAACGCACGGGGTTTTTAGCAGTAGCTTCAGCGTACTGCTTGACCTTCTCTTCGGTCAGGTTCGCATTGAGATTAAGATTCAGCTGACGACCGCTTTTAGTAATCTCGATGCTTTCATCGGCCTTGTGTGTGACGTTCTTGCCAAGAAAGGTCTGGCTGACATTCATAGAGGGAACTTGACCCGCATCGAGGTACGCGCTCATCTGGCCTGAATTGGTGAAGCCCCAATCGGCGAACGTGCGGTCCTTCGAGTTATCGAAGGAAAGGCTCAATCCCCAAGCGGTCTTAGAAGGGCTGGTGGCGCTTGGCTCCAGGGTGTTCCAGCTGAAACCAGCCTGGCTGCCATCAGAATCACCGCTCTCAACGAGACACGAGCCGGCCGGTAGGTCTGAGGCCTTCTGGGCGTCCCGCTCTACCGCGCCAGACTTGTCGCGAATGCCGCCGGTAAATGTTGCCGCGGCAGCTGACTGCGGGGCGATAAAGCTTGGTGCAACTCCAAGCGTGCTTCCTACCAAAGCTACGACTGAAAGCGTAACCAAAGAAAAACGCAAAGCGCGTTTTGGTTCGGTGGCGGGTTGTGGCATACGCATGTATTTTCCTTAATCCAACTAGTCCTGGGACATTCTGGAAGTCTCATTGGCCCCAATGAAGTCAGTATTGTGTTGTGGCCGCCCAAATACTCCGGCGCACTATGACTTCGTCCTACGTCCGCGGGGCGCCCATATGCTATAGCATCCACGGGCGCTGGCTTTATAGGGGAGGTTCTGTGCTCTGCAGGTGATATTACGCACTGTATGGGACGAATAGTCTATTGACTTCTGTCCCGGTAGTGCGCCTTTGGTTTGAGGTTTTATGTGAGTACGGGGGTGAGACCGTTTAGGGTCTCACCCCCGTACTGTTATGCCGGTGCTGCGTCGGCTAGGCGATTAGTTCTCTTCGCCTTCGCGACGGCGTCGCATGAACGCCAGGCCGAGGCCTGCTACGCCCATTGCGGCTGCAATACCAGCGAGTCCTGCTACCTGCACACCAGTGCGTGCAAGCTTAGGCTTCTGGACTACCTTCTCGGTCGTCTCACCAGTGTTATCACCAGCGGCAGGCTTCTCAACGGTGACCGTCACGCGATCAATCTCGTTGCCGTCCTTGTCCTTGACGATGACAACGATCTTGTCACCAGGCTTAGCGTTGTCGTCGATGTCAACAACGAGGTTGCCGTCTCCATCGATTTCTGCCTTGCCCGGGCCATCGGTCTCGACCGTGGTGCCGTCATCAACAGGGCCGCCATCGTTCGGGATTACGACCTTGCCACCCGGCTCACCGGAGCCGTCCTTCCAGTCCGGCGTCTTGGTGTCAGGCTGCTCAACAGTCACAGTAACTTCAACCGTGTCCGTCGAGTCATCCGGGTAGGTCACTACAACCGGAACGGTGATCTTGTCACCAGGCTTGGCGTCCTCAGGAATGGTCACCTTGATCGAACCATCCTCGTTAACGGTCACACCATCAGGCGTGCCCTCACCAGGAGTGAACGTGGTGCCCTCCGGAGGCGTTACCTCGTTGCCGTCGCCGTCCTTAAAGATAGGCTTGTCAACCGTGACGTCATCACCAGGCTTGCCGGTGCCGTCCTCGTACTCAGGCTCGTACTTCTCGTTGTCCTTGGTTTCAGGAACGTTACAAACCTCGTTCTGCGCGGTCGTGTACGTCCAAGTGGTCGTCACACCTTCTGGGAAGGTGAAGCCCTTAGCGGGGGTTGCTTCAACCTTGACGGTCTGGCCGTAGTCGTAGACGTACTTGCCTTCAGCGTCAGGCGTTAGCTCCTTACCATCGACGGTGACCTTGTATACGACACCCTCGGTCTTTTCGACGGTGACGAACGGAGGCATCTCACAGTCTGCCGGGTCATCCGCGGACGCGCCCAGAGACGGGTTGCGCTCAGTCGGCTCACCCGGCGTAACCGGGGTTGCGTCCTTCTCGGTCACGGTGACGGTGACGTCAACGTTGTCCTTGGAGCCGTCTGGGTAGGTCACGACCACTGGGACAGTGATCTTGGTACCAGGCGTCGCATCCTCAGGGATGGTAACGGTGATCTCACCAGTGTTCTCGTCGATCTTCACACCGTCAGGCGTGCCCTCACCAGGACCGAAGGTCGTGCCCTCCGGAGGCGTCACAGTGTTGTTGTCGCCGTCCTTGAACTCTGGCTTGTCGATCTTGACGTCCTCGCCGGGCTGGCCGGTGCCGCCGTCGTACTCAGGCTCGTACTTGTCGTTGTCCTTTACCTCAGGCTGGTCAGGCTGCTCAACCGTAACCGTGACAGTCACCTCGTCGGTGGAAC
>NZ_KV811471.1:582-1268 GCF_001813085.1 Actinomyces sp. HMSC065F11 | reverse complement strand
GCTTACCCGAACCATCCTCATAGCCAGGCTCGAACTCTTCGTTCTGCTTGGTATCAGGCGTGTCAGGCTGCTCGACCGTAACCGTGACAGTCACCTCGTCGGTGGAACCGTCTGGGTAGGTCACAACGACAGGAACCGTGATCTTGGTACCAGGCGTTGCATCCTCAGGAATGGTAACGGTGATCTCACCAGTGTTCTCATCAATGGTCACACCATCAGGCGTGTCCTCACCAGGAGTGAACTTGGTGCCCTCCGGAGGCGTGGTCGTCTTACCATCCTTGTCCTTAAACTCAGGAGCGTCGATCTTGACGTCGCTACCCGGCTTACCGGAGCCATCCTTGTAGCCAGGTTCGATGTTCTCGTTCGTGTTCGGAACCTTCGGGTTGGAGTCATCCTCATCCGGGATGCCGTCGTTATCGTCATCCTCGTCCTCGGTGTCAGGCTTACCGTCGTTATCGGTATCCAGCTTGAAGTTCGCATCCGTCTTATCGGTGGAACCATCCGGGTAAGTCACCGTAACAGGAACATCAAACTCCTCCGTCGTGTCCTTGTTCAGCTTCGACCCATCCGGGAACGTAACAGTGATCTCACCAGTGTTCTCATCAATCGTAACTACATAGCCCTCAGGAGCCTCGAAGTCCTCGCCAATAGCGAACTTCGAACCCTCAGGAACATCTACACCCTTA
>NZ_KV811471.1:0-482 GCF_001813085.1 Actinomyces sp. HMSC065F11 | reverse complement strand
CAGGAACAACCAACTTACCCTCATACTCAGGCTCAAACTTCTCGTTGTCCTTCGCATCAGGCTGCTCAACGGTGACAGTTACGTCAACGTTGTCCTTGGTGCCGTCCGGGTAGGTCACAACAACCGGAACCTCGATCTTGCTACCAGGAGTTGCATCCTCAGGGATGGTAACGGTGATCTCACCAGTGTTCTCATCGATAGTCACACCATTAGGAACGTTGTCACCAGGGGTGAACTTCGTGCCCTCAGGAGCCTTAGTGTCGTTACCGTCCTTGTCGGTGAACTTCGGAGCATCGATCTTCACATCGCTGCCCGGCTTACCCGAACCATCCTCATAGCCAGGCTCGAAGTGATCGTTCGCGTTCGGAACCTTCGGATTAGAGTCATCCTCATCGTCGATGCCGTCATTATCGTCATCCGGATCAGTCACATCAGGATCACCGTCACCATCGGTATCCAGCTTGAAGTTCGCATCCGTCTTA
>NZ_KV811470.1:527318-678921 GCF_001813085.1 Actinomyces sp. HMSC065F11 | reverse complement strand
GAATGAGGACACGACCATCACGGCCGTGTGGAAGGACAAGACCGTTCCTACCACTACCGAAACAACCGGTGATGAGACGGAGTCGACTCCTACCACTATCGAAACAACCGGTGATCAGACGGAGCCTACTCCGCAGCCGGAACCAACGGATCCGACTGAGCCAGAAACTACTGAGCCGACGGAATCTGAGACAGCAGAGTCATCCGAGACGACACCCTCAGTAGAAACGGGACAGACAACCCCAACCGGATCTACACCCACACAGTCTGGCGCAAAGCAAAAGCTAGCAAAAACGGGTCTCAACGCAGCCTATCCGCTGTATGCCGCGCTGTTCCTGCTAGCAACTGGTGGATTACTAGTGGCCATCCGGAGTAGGAAAAACCGCTTCTAAACCACGCACAACCCAATAGTTAAGAGCCGCTCAAATGCACCTGCAAATGAGCGGCTCTTAGCTTTACAAAGCACACGAATAAAAATCCTGTCTTTGTGGGCTACTTCTAAAACTTATGTACCTTATACATCCGCTTCAAAAGTAACTTCAACCTCGTAGTCAGTCATGTCAGATCCAAGCAGAATCCCATTCACATTTGTGTGAACAAGTCCGGTTCTTGCGTGTCCAGCCCTCGGGCGCGAGCCACGCGGTACTCGAGCTGCAAAAGCATGCGTTTGCGTTCCACACCACCCGCGTAACCCGACAGCGTGCCGTCCGACGCGATTACCCGGTGACACGGCACAACAATCGACAACGGATTATTTCCCACGGCCGTGCCCACCGCCCGATACGAACGCGGCCTGCCCACGGCGTGCGCAACTTCCTTATAGGTTGAAACAGCGCCGTAAGGGATCCTTTGTAAGCACCGCCAAACTTCCGTGTAAAACCCCGAATCCGGTAACCGGAGCGGCACAGAAAACTCCAGCCGCTCCCCTGCCAAATACTCGTGTATCTGATCCGCAGCCACGCTCAGCACACTATCTGCCGGCGACACCCACACACCCAAATCCTGCACGCCCGGCGCTGGATGATGATCCGGGAAATACACGCCCACCAACAATTCGCCCTGCGCAACCAAGCTCAGCTCACCAACGGGAGTCACCGTCAAAGTGTGCCGCAAAACCACTTGCAGTTCCCCTCCCGCCTCAGAATGAAAATTGTTAGCTTGTATCAAACAGGTAATCGACGCAAGTAAACACGCCGACCGTCATCTGGTTTCTTAAACATACAATTGTGTATTCGACGTCTACAAAACCTATTGGAATCATTAACGAAACCAAAAGTTTCCAAAGGAGCGCCGATGACTCGCCTAACGACGCAAACCCGCACCACAAAGGCAGAATACACAATCGACCAAAACGAAACGATCCTCACCGCGCTACGTGAACGCGCAAGACGCCGACCAAACGAAGTTGTCATGGAACGCCGCCGCGAAGTAGGCGGATGGTACGCGGTATCAGCAAAACGCTTCGTTGCAGAAACTGACGATATCGCTCGCGGCTTGCTGGGCCTTGGGCTAAAACAGGGTGACGCGCTAGCAATCATGTCATCCACGAGACCGGAATGGACTCTCATCGACCTGGCGGCCCTCTCCATTGGCGTGATCGTGGTGCCCATCTACGAGTCCGACTCGGTAAACCAAATCGAATGGATCTGCAAAGACTCCAACGTGCGCATCGCTATCTGTGATACCCATGCGCGCGCTCAACTAATCGAACACGCAAACACGCCAACCGTTGGTCGAATCATGACGTTCGAATCCGGCGCTATCCGCACTATCCTGGAGGCGGCCACCTCCATTGGCGAGGACACGCTACACGCAGTGCAGGCAGAAGTCGACGTAGATTCCATTGCAACGGTCATCTACACCTCCGGCACCACGGGCGTTCCCAAGGGCGTAATCCTCACCCACCGAAACTTCGTGGGCACCACCAAAGCCATCGCGCAAGTGGTTCCAAACATTCTTTACTCCACTCAGACGCGCTTCCTGCTATTTCTTCCCCTTGCCCATGTTTTGGCCCGCTTTGTTCAGCTTGCAGTACTTTCCGGCCGCGGCGTGTTCAGTCACTCCCCGGACACTAAGAATCTGCTTGCCGACATCGAAAGCTTCCAGCCTTCACTCCTGCTTCTCGTGCCACGAGTGCTTGAGAAGATCTACAACGCCGCCGAAGCTAAGGCCGGCAAGGGAACCAAGCGCAAACTGTTCCGTTGGGCAGCCCAGGCTGCAATCGACTACTCCAAAGCAATGGAAACTACGTTTGGCCCAACGGTTGCGCAACGTCGCAAACGAACGTGGGCAGACCGGATTGTGCTAAGCAAGATCCGCCGCCTACTCGGCCCCAACATGAAGTACGTTGTCTCCGGTGGAGCTCCCCTGTCCCCCACACTCGGACATTTCTTCCGCGGCATGGGCCTTACAGTCTACGAAGGGTGGGGCCTATCCGAAAGCACCGGTCCAATCAGCCTGTCCGACCCGCGCAACCCGATCATGGGATCCGTCGGCCAAGTTCTGCCCGGCAATACCATCACGCTTAACGACGAAGGCGAGATCCTCGTCAAAGGTGTCTCCATCACCCCCGGCTACATGAACAACCCAGAAGCCAGCGCCGAAGCATTCGATGAGGACGGCTGGTTCCACACCGGCGACATCGGCCACACCGACCGGCGCGGAAACCTCTACATCACGGGCCGCAAGAAAGACATCATCGTCACCGCAGGCGGCAAGAACGTAGCGCCTGCGGGCCTCGAGGAATCATTGGTTACTCACCCGCTCGTCTCCCACGTGATCGTGGTTGGCGATCAAAAGCCCTTCATCGGCGCGCTCATCACCCTTGACCGCGAAATGCTTCCCACCTGGCTGACCAACCACGGCCTTGAAAACATGGATGTCACGCAGGCGGCCCAGCATCCGCGCGTCATCGCGTCCCTAGACAAAGCAATCGCTCGGGCTAACAAGTCCGTCTCGAAAGCTGAATCGATCCGTAAGTTCCGCATCATTAACGCGGAGTTCACCGTTGACAACGGCTACCTAACGCCCTCTATGAAACTGAAGCGAGCCGACGTCGCGCGAGACTTCGCCGATGAGATCGAAGCTCTCTATGCTAAGTAGAGCCCGGCCGTGGATGATCCTCTAGGCTGGAGATATGAGTAGAAAAACCGTACTTGTAACCGGTGGAAGCCGTGGGATTGGCCGCGCCATTTGTGAAGACCTATCCAAGGATTGGCATGTTCTTGTGGGAGGACGTGGCGACGCCGCCGGGAGCGTCGCTTCCGCCCTCGAATCGGCACAACCCTGGGTGGTTGATATTACCGATGAGGAGGCCGTGCGCGAAGCATGCGCCAAGATCGACAAGCTCGATGCTCTGGTGCTGAGCGCCGGCATATCCATGGGTAAGACTATTGCCGAAGCTACGCGTGAAGACTGGGAAACGATCCTAAACGTGAACGTGATAGCCCAGGCGAGCCTAGTCAAGAACCTGCTTCCCGCACTACGCAAAGCGCGCGGCCAGGTGGTTGCCATCAACTCTGGCTCCGGCTTCAATTCAAAGGCGGACGGCGGGCTGTACTCCGCCTCCAAATTCGCGCTTCGAGCCATGACGGACGCGCTACGCGAAGAAGAGCGCGGCATAGTGCGCGTCAGTTCTGTGCATCCGGGCCGGGTAGATACCGACATGCAGGTGGAGATTCAAGAGCAGGCCGGCCGTGACTACAATCCGGGCGATCACGTGCGCCCCGAGTCGATTGCAAAAGCCGTGCGCCTAGCCCTCGAAGCGACAGAGGACGCCACAGTTGAAGTCATCTCTGTGCGACCGGTTCACCAAATCTAAGTACCACCGATTGCTGGCATCGCTTAGCAAAGCGGTACCACACCAGAAAACGCGGTATTTGGCGAAGAGAAACGCTACTTTGCGAGAATCTTCGCCAAATACTGGCCGGTGAAAGAACCCTTAACCTCAGAGACCTGCTCCGGGGTTCCCTGTGCAATCACCTTGCCGCCACCAGAGCCTCCCTCGGGCCCCATATCGAGAACCCAATCAGCAGACTTAATCACGTCCAGATTGTGCTCAATGACAATCACCGTATTGCCTTTATCAACCAGGCCCTGCAATACCAGTAGTAGCTTGCGGATGTCCTCGCTGTGGAGACCCGTGGTGGGCTCATCCAAGACGTACACCGTGCGGCCACGCGAACGCTTCTGCAGCTCCGCAGCCAACTTAACGCGCTGCGCCTCGCCGCCCGAGAGTGTGGTTGCGGACTGGCCCAGGCGCACGTACCCCAGACCTACCTCAACTAGCGTGTTCAAATGCCGCGCTATTCGCGGGATATGCTCAAAAAATTTCGCGCCCTCTGAAATGGGCATGTCCAAAATGTCTGAAACGTTCTTGCCCTTGTATTCGATTTCCAAAGTCTCGCGGTTATAGCGTTTACCTCCGCAAACCTCGCAGGGCACGTATACGTCGGGAAGGAAGTTCATCTCAATCTTTATGGTGCCATCGCCCTTACAGGACTCACAGCGCCCTCCCTTAACGTTGAAAGAGAAGCGGCCCGGCTTGTAGCCACGCACCTTCGACTCCTGCGTCTCCGCAAAGAGCGTCCGCACGTGATCCCAGACGCCCGTGTACGTGGCCGGGTTTGAACGCGGCGTTCGCCCAATTGGCGATTGATCTACGTGCACGACCTTGTCGAGCTCCTCCACACCCGAAATAGTGCGGTGACGGCCCGGCACAATCTGCGCGCGGTTCAGTTTCGAGGCTAGGGAACGGTACAAAATCGTATTGACCAAAGTGGACTTACCCGAGCCTGAAACACCCGTTACCGCCACAAAAAGCCCGAGAGGAAAATCAACCGTCAGGTTTTGGAGGTTGTTCTCCACCGCTCCTCGCACCGTCAACATGCGTTGCGGATCAACAGCGCGTCGTTCTTTCGGCGTAGCGATCGACTTACGCCCCGAAAGATAGTCTCCCGTAATTGACTTCTTGTTCGCCTTCAGTTCCTTCAAAGTGCCAGAGTGAACGATCTGGCCACCGTACTCGCCGGCGCCTGGCCCGATATCAACAATCCAATCAGCGGCCTCCATTGTTTCTTCATCATGCTCGACAACAATCAGAGTATTTCCGAGGTCGCGCAGGCGAATCAACGTGTCTATCAAGCGCCTATTGTCGCGCTGGTGCAAGCCAATGGAGGGCTCATCAAGCACGTATAGCACGCCCACCAGGCCCGAGCCGATCTGCGTGGCCAGCCTGATGCGCTGCGCCTCACCGCCCGAGAGCGTGCCCGCCGAGCGTGAGAGCGTCAAATAGTTCAGCCCCACATCCACCAAGAAGTTTAAGCGCACCAAAATCTCGGTGAGCACCGGGGCTGCAATCTGCTTAGCCCTGCCCTGTAGGTGTATTTTCTTCAAGAAGTCGCGAGCTTCCAAGATCGACAGATTTGAAAGTGCCGCGATCGAAAGATCACCAATCGTGACAGCCAGAACCTCAGGCTTAAGACGTGCCCCTTCACAAACCGGGCAGGGCACCTCCCTCATAAATGAATCCAGACGCTCCAGCTGGTTCTCTGACTCCGTTTCTGAACGTTTGCGCTCAATGTAGTTAACTGCGCCTTCAAACCCAGTTGTGTAAGAACGCTGTCTTCCCCACCGGTTCTTGTACCGAACGTGCACCTCGTAGTCGTTGCCGTACAAAACCGCCTTTTGGATCTTCTTTGGCAAATCCTTCCACGGCGTCGTCATCGAAAAATCGAGCTGCTTAGCCAGTGCTTTCAGCAGGTTCGCGTGGTACTTGTTGTTTGCCGTCCAGACGGCAATCGCGCCATCTTTTAGCGAAACGTCTTCATCTGGCACCAGCAGATCCGGATCAACTTCGAGCTTCGAACCAATACCTGAGCACTCCGGGCACGCACCGTAAGGAGCGTTAAATGAGAAGGTGCGTGGCTCAATCTCCTCAAGCATCAACGGGTGACCATTCGGGCAAGCCCGGGCCTCTGAATAACGGCGTGAGCGGTGCGGATGATCCTCGTCCAAATCGATTCGCTCGATCACCACAATGCCGCCCGCAAGCTCCAAGGCGGTCTCAACCGAATCCGTGAGACGCTGGCGGAGCCCATCTTTAATCACCAGACGGTCCACTACAACGTCGATGGTGTGCTTCAGATTCTTATCCAGCTGGATATCTTGATCGAGGCGAAGCTGCTCACCATCTACACGAACGCGCGCAAAGCCTTTTTGGCGCATCTCATCAAACAGATCCTGATATTCGCCCTTCCGTCCCCTAACCAGCGGAGCGAGGACCAGAAACCGCGTGCGCTCGGGAAGCTCCAATACCGAGTCCACGATCTGCTGCGGAGTTTGGGCTGTAATCTCAGCCATACACTGTGGGCAATGTTGCACACCCGCTCGGGCGTACAACAGACGCAAATAGTCGTGAATCTCCGTGATCGTACCAACCGTTGAACGCGGGTTGCGCGACGTTGACTTCTGGTCAATGGAAACCGCGGGAGACAGGCCCTCAATGAAATCTACGTCCGGCTTATCCATCTGGCCCAGAAACTGGCGCGCGTACGAAGACAGCGACTCCACGTAGCGGCGCTGTCCCTCCGCGAAAATCGTGTCGAAAGCCAGCGATGACTTACCCGAACCTGACAAGCCCGTAAAAACGATCATCGAACCCCTGGGCAGATCCAGGTCAACACTTTTCAAATTATGCTGGCGCGCACCGCGGACAATTAGCGAATCATTCACACCTCTACCCTAAATACCCCAGACTAAAAGCGCACATTTGTTCGATTACAGCAAAACTAACCGGCTGCTTACACCTCCGGCGGGCGCGCTCCCGCTTCCATCATTCAAAAATGTGACATTTGCGGCTTGTCCAGCTGAAAAAGTCTCGACACCGAGAGATAATGTAGCCATGCACACATACGCCGTAATTTATGAATATGAGCCGCAACTCCTCGCTCTGATCGACAACTGGCGCGCTGCGCACCGCGAATACCTTCGCAAGTTGCACAGGCAGGGCAAGCTATTCACCTCTGGCCACCTACGCGAGGCCAGCCACGCAGGCGCACTTCTAATCATGCGTACTGAAACCGCCCAAGAGGCCCGCGACCTTCTCGAAAAAGACCCGTTCTTTGAGCACGGCCTCGTAACTAACATCATCGTTCGAGAGTGGAAGCCAACCATTGGTGATCTGGCTGAACGCTTCTCTAACGTCTCAGACTTCCCCATCTCAAATCCGTAGAGACAAACGCGAAGTGCGGGGTTGGTTGTCACCACACCCCGCACTTCTTATTATCCTAAGGCCTTGTAGCCGCGCGTTAGGCGTACTTATTCAAATGCGCGAGGACGGCTTGCAATACCTGCTCGGGCTGTTCTACAGCCGCCAGATGAGCCGCGCCCTCAACGCACGCCAAGTTCACCTGCTCGTTACCTCCCTCACGGAGCGAAGCAACCAGATCAAGCGCGGCGTCCTTTGGCAGCGTCCCATCAAACTCTGCACGCACAACAGTAATCGGCTGTTCCAACCCACCAAGGCCAGAGCGATTATCCATATTCGCAATTACCTCACAACACTGGGCGTACCCCTCATCGGCGCAATCCAAGAAGGTCTTCCGGGTTCGCTGCACGCCCGGCCCATTCTCCTCGTAGAACGAGGATGTGAACCAACGCTGGAGCGTAGCCTCCACCAAAGCCTTCGTCCCCTGCTCGCGAACCACGCCAGCACGCTCTGTCCAAGCGTTAGAAGGTAGCAGGACCGGGCCAGAGCACATCATGATCCCGCTCTGGATCCGCTGGGGATGATTAATCGCCATCCAAAGCGACATCATGCCGCCTAGCGAAAGTCCCGCAATGTGGAAGCCATCCAAGTGGAGCTCGTCTGCAACCTCCAGGATCCAATCCCCCAGTATTGCGGGAGTTAACTCCCCCTGAATCTGCGGTACTTGCGACCGGCCATGGCCGGGGAAATCGAAGCGAACCACACGGTACTCGCCGAGGCCGGGCACAACCTCATTCCACATGTTGCGGTCTGATCCCAGTGAAGATCCGAGGAAAATGACCGGCGCGTCGGCCGGTCCAGAAACGTCATAGCTAAGTGTCGTCATATTCCCACGATACTGCGAATGCGGTCCAATGGCGTACCATCATTGCGTGAAGGTCTTACTGCGCTACATTGATCCGTTTATCGTCAGCATCCTTGCCATCCTGGTTATCGGCATCCTCGTTCCGATTCCCGCGCAATGGATTGATGTCCTCACCATTATGGGCACCGTAGCCGTCATGATCCTATTCCTCGTCTACGGCATGCGGCTTCGCACTAGTGAGATCATTGAAGGCCTAAAGAACCTGAAGCTACAAGCCAGTGTGCTTGCCTCCACCTTCCTTGTCTTCCCGATTCTAGGAGCTTTAACCGAACCCCTATTTCGGCCCTGGCTTGGCGCCACCTTTGCCCTTGGCCTGCTTTATCTAACGCTCCTGCCCTCAACCGTGCAAAGCTCAATCTCGTTTACCTCCATCGCCGGAGGCAACGTAGCCGGTGCCGTCTGTGCCGCAACTATCTCCAACATCCTCGGCATGGCAATCACTCCCCTCCTCGTCATGATCATCATGGGCGCATCCACCGGGGTTGGCTGGGGATCAATCGTAGATGTCCTCGTCAAACTACTCATCCCATTCATCATCGGGCAGCTACTTCAACCCAAACTCGGCAGCGTTGTACGAGCCAACAAGTGGCTCACAAAAACCGTTGACCGTGGCACCATCCTCATCGTCGTTGCCTCCTCCGTCGCCGGCGCTACAGCTCGGGGCCTGTGGAGCACGCTCACCTGGGGTGATGCCATTGGCCTCGTCATCGCATCTGGCATTTTGCTGGCAATCATGATGACGGCCTCATGGAAGGCTGGTCACCTGCTCAAGATGAACCGCGGCGATAACATCGCCCTACTCATGTGCGGATCGAAAAAATCCCTGGCAACCGGCCTGCCCATGGCTGCAATCATATTTCCACCCCACATTGTGGCGGCCGTGACCGTTCCCGTCATCGTCTTCCACCAGCTCCAGCTCATGGCCGCCGCAGTAATTGCGAAGCGCCTGGCTGCAAGCACCGAGCAGACGGGCGAGAACACCTGGTAACGTGCGAACACGGCTCGCTTACTACTCGTCTATGTCACCGACAATGCGCGTAAGATCGCCGAATTTGCGTGAGTAGTTCCGAAATACCAACTCAATCAAGAATGAGCACACCGCCGCTAACACCAGGACACCCAACCACTGGGTTGGCGTGGGCCATGTGAGGGCAAAGAACGTACGCACCGGTTCAATAAGTACTGTTGCCACACCAGCGCTAAGCATTGCGAACAGGATAACCGCTCTGTACGCAACGATGGGACGGGACATTACAGACAGCAAGTAGAGCGCTGCCATGAGCACGGACAGCGTGGCCACAGTAGACCCAACCTCTAGTGACTGCGCTGCGTAGAACCTCTGCGCTACCAGCGCTGTAACTGCCAAAACTATGCCCGAGGGTATCGCGATATGAAGCGTGCGCTCTAGGAAGCCGGGCCGATACCTGCGGTAATTCGGCGTTAATGACAGGAAGAACGCGGGAATGCCTATTGTTAAACTCGAAATGATCGTTAAGTGACGAGGTAAGAACGGGTACCGCCACGCAAAAATCGCAACCAGTACCGCAAGCAAGGCCGACATCGCCGTTTTGGTGAGGAACAGGGCAGAGACACGCTCCATGTTCGCAATTATGCGGCGACCTTCAGCGACAACGCGAGGCAACTTCGAGAATTTACCGTCCACGAGGACAAGCTTTGCTACTGCTCTCGTTGCGGGCGTTCCTGAACCCATCGCAATGCCGAGGTCCGCATCCTTTAACGCGAGGACATCGTTCACCCCGTCACCCGTCATGGCAACCGTATGTCCACGTGATTGCAATGCTTTTACCATCTTGCGTTTAGTTTCTGGAGTCACGCGTCCAAACACGTCAAACTCATTGACTGCCTCGACAAAGTCCTCCTCGGCCTGCGGCAAATCGCGCGCGTCCAAGACCTTAACCGGCTCGCCGCGTCTTACACCCACGCGGTTAGCGATCGCAGCTACCGTGCTGGGGTTGTCACCCGAAATCACCTTGATCTGAACACCTTGGCGTAAGAAATAAGAGATCGTTTCCGCAGCATCCCCTCTAATCTGCTCTGCCAGAACTACGATCAAAACAGCCTGCAACTGCTTAGGCAGGCTGGGATTATCCTCATCAATATGATCCAAAGGGGAATGGGCTAGGCAAACAACGCGGGCACCCTGCTTTGCGAAGGTCGAAACCTGCTCTAAAGTCTGAGCCGCATTCACCGCGTGGCTTGCCACAATATCGGGCGCACCAAAATACCAGGAACCCGAGTCGGTGACTGCCGCCGACCATTTGCGTGACGAATCAAACGGGACATCCTGCACTAGCTTCGCCGGTTCAACACCGCTGAGGCCGGCCATAGTGGCTTTCGCGGTCTGGTTCTCCCCGCCCGCAACCATTGCCGCAAGAGCGCTTTGGGCGTCCTCTTCTATCGACTCATCCAGACAAATCACCTGCTGCGGCGCGATTTCTCCCGTAGTGATCGTCCCAGTCTTATCGAGGCAAAGCCGATCCACGCGGGCTAAAACCTCAACCGCACCAAGTTCTTGAATCAGGACGTTACGCTTTGCCAAACCCGCCCCGGCAAGCGCAAAGTTAAGAGACGTGAGCAGTACCAATCCTTGCGGGATCATGCCCACCACACCCGCAACGGCGAGCACCACCGCGTGTTGCCAGGTAGTACCCTCGTCGGAACGCAACTGCGAGGCCACCAGCAGTAGCACAACCGGAAGGATCACCCACGAAATCCACTTCAAAATCGTGTTGATGCTCTGCCCGATCTCAGACTTAACCTTCTTGAACTGCTTAGCCTCTTTAGTGAGCCGATTCGCGTAGGAATCCTCACCTACCTTCAAGGTCTCAAACAAACCCTCGCCCGCAACCACAGCTGTACCTGAAAGTACTGAATCGCCATCACGCTTACGTACGGGCACCGACTCCCCCGTCAGCATTGACTCATCCACACGCAAGCCGTAGCTTTCCAGAACGGTACCGTCAGTTGGAACCTGATCACCGGAGCGCAGGAGCACCAGGTCACCCAAAATCAGCTCTGCCGATGGAACCTGGACCTGTCTACCCTCGCGGATCACCCAAGACCTTGGGGACTCCAATATTGCCAAACTATCCAGCACGTACTTTGCGCGGATCTCTGAGTAAATACCAATCACCGCGTTGGATACCATCACAATGCCAAACACCGCGTCACGCCAGTTGCCAACCAGCAATACAACCACTACGGCCGTAGTTAAAATCGCGTTGAACAGCGTGAAAAGGTTGGACTTAATGATGACCTTGATTGGCCGGGAAGTAGTGCTCTCAACCCAGTTGGTTTTGCCTAGTTGCTTAGCCCGGGCAACATCTTGCGTGCTGACTCCCACATGGCCCAGGTAGCGGTCTTTGGTCGCGGCTGTTTCACTCACGGTTAAATCCTAATGGCGAACCCTGATTATTGCCTCGACATTAGTTTTAGGGTGCGAGTTAAGAGTCCGCACGATTATCCGCACGGGTCTTCAACATTGATGCCACCACCGTTATGAGCAGGGTGCCGCCAATAAATCCGAGCGAGGCAGGAATACCGATTTCGGGAACGTTAAACGGCATACCCGAGTTGATGAACGGCAGATTGTTCTCGTGCAGAGCGTGCAAAACCAGCTTCACGCCAATGAATCCCAAAATCGCAGCGAGACCAAAGTGCAAGTAAACCAGACGCTCAAGCAGGCCATCGATCAAGAAGTACAGCTGGCGCAATCCGAGTAGCGAGAACGCGTTCGCAGCGAAAACTAAGTACGGCTCTTTAGTAAGACCAAAGATAGCGGGAATCGAGTCGAACGCAAACATGATGTCCGTAGACCCAAGAGCAATGATGACCAGAAGCATCGGCGTCAGATAAGTGCGTCCCGCGTGGCGGTGAAGCATCTTATCCGAAAGGAACCCATCGGTAACTGGGAACACCTTGCGCACCAAACGCACGAATCCAGGCTCCTTGTACTCGTCCTCTTCCTCGTCCCCCTGGATTCCTTCGCGCACCTGCGAGTAGGCCGTGTACAACAACCAAATACCGAAAATGTAGAAGACCCACGCGAACTTTTCGATAATCGCAGCACCGATCAAAATGAAGACCAGCCGCAAGACCAGGGCCATCACAATGCCGTAAAGGAGAACCTTCTGTTGGTACTTGCGCGGCACTCGGAATGCCGAAATGATCAGCACAAACACGAACAGATTGTCCAAAGACAGCGACTTTTCAGTGATGTAACCGGCCCAATACTCGCCGGCATACTGCAAATCCCAGAAGAACCAGACTACAAACCCAAAAACTACGCCAAGAAGGACGTAGGCAATCGACCAGACCGCCGCTTCTTTAAGTGTGGGCTCATGCGGGGTGCGGACGTGCCCGACAATATCGATGATAATCAAGGCAAGGATAATAATGGCCAGCATGATCCAGCCAAGAGCATGAACGTGCAATTGAAAACTTTCGGTAGTCCAAACAGGGCTTATCCGAAGGTCTTCTCCACCACCTTAGTGGCCACAACACCGGGTTTTCACCGTGCTGACGATGCTGTGATTCTGGGAGTACTCCCCCTCGACAAGGCCATTCTATCCAAAATCGCTCACTGCGCCGAGATGCCTGCAGTGGTTCTTCTCACCGGCTAGTTTGCATCGCGCATATGGCGAAGCTCCTGCTTAAGTTCCTTCAGCTCATCGCGCAGCCGGGCAGCAACCTCAAACTGGAGATCCTCAGCAGCCAGGTGCATCTGCTTAGTCAGCTCATCAATCAGACCGGCCAGATCGTCCTCTGCGGCAGCTGCCAAACGAGCTCTCGCCGACAGATTCACCTCACCTGCTCGACGTGAATCCGCAACCGCCTTACGGTAGCCGCCCTCCAATAGTTCTTCGGTATCAATGTCCTCACGCGCAAGCATATCGGTGACATCCTGGATCTTTTTGCGCAGTGGCTGCGGATCAATGCCGTGTTCCTGGTTGTAAGCAATCTGCTTCTCGCGACGTCGTTCCGTCTCATCAATTGCGCGCTTCATAGAATCTGTAATGTTGTCGGCGTACATGTGGACCTCACCGGCAACGTTTCGGGCAGCACGCCCAATCGTCTGAATAAGCGAGGTGGTAGAACGCAAGAAGCCTTCCTTGTCTGCATCCAAAATCGCAACCAGTGAAACCTCGGGAAGATCCAAGCCCTCACGCAAAAGGTTAATACCGACCAGCACGTCAAACTTGCCTTGGCGTAGTTCGCGCAAAAGCTCTACACGGCGAAGCGTATCCACATCCGAATGTAGGTATTCCACGCGTACACCGCGAACCGACATGTAATCCGTCAGGTCTTCAGCCATACGCTTGGTCAAAGTCGTAACAAGCACGCGCTCGCCCCGCTCCACGCGCGCATTGACCTCACCAAGCAGGTCATCAATCTGCCCCTCCGTTGGTTTAATAACGATTTTCGGATCCACGAGGCCGGTGGGGCGAATGATCTGCTCCACCACACCCGAAGCTTGGGATAGCTCATAGGGTCCAGGGGTTGCAGACATGTACACCGTTTGGCCGATCCGCTCGAGAAACTCATCCCACTTAAGCGGTCGGTTATCCATTGCCGAGGGCAGACGGAAGCCGTGGTCAACCAGTGTGCGCTTACGGGACATATCCCCCTCGTACATGGCACCAATCTGCGGCACAGTCACATGCGACTCGTCGATAATCAGCACAAAATCATCCGGGAAATAATCCAGCAGCGTATGCGGCGGCGTGCCCGGCCCGCGCCCATCAATATGACGCGAGTAGTTCTCAATGCCCGCGCACGTGCCAATCTCGCGCATCATTTCCAGGTCGTACGTTGTGCGCATACGCAACCTTTGAGCCTCAAGAAGCTTGTTCTGTCCTTCAAACCACCGAACGCGCTCATCAAGTTCCTCTTCAATGGTTTTAAGGGCGCGCTTCATGCGTTCCTCACCAGCAACGTAGTGCGAGGCTGGGAACAGGTACACGTGATCCGTTTCGCGAATCAGATCACCGGTAAGCGGGTGCAGGTACGCTAGGGCGTCAATCTCGTCCCCAAACATCTCAATGCGAATCGCAAGCTCTTCATAAACGGGAATGATCTCAATAGTGTCACCCCGCACGCGAAAAGTGCCGCGCGTAAACGCCATGTCATTGCGCGAATACTGCATGTTCACAAATGCGCGCAAAAGGTCATCTCGCGAGACCTCCATGCCAACGCGCAGTTCTACCATGCGCGCAACATATTCTTCAGGCGTACCCAAGCCATATATGCATGAAACCGATGCTACGACAACCGTGTCGCGCCTAGTAAGCAAAGAGTTCGTTGCTGAGTGGCGTAGCCGCTCGACCTCATCATTAATCGATGAGTCTTTTTCGATGTACGTGTCGGTTTGGGGCACGTACGCTTCCGGCTGGTAGTAGTCGTAGTAGGACACGAAGTACTCAACCGCATTGTTGGGTAGCAAACTGCGTAGTTCTGCGGCGAGCTGCGCGGCGAGCGTCTTATTTGGTGCCATCACCAGCGTGGGGCGCTGAATCTGCTCAATCAGCCACGCGGCTGTAGCAGACTTACCGGTACCCGTGGCGCCGAGCAAGACGATGTCTTTTTCACCAGCGTTGATCCGTTCGGCCAGCTCCTTGATAGCCGTCGGCTGGTCACCCGACGGGGAGAACTCAGAGACAACCTCGAAAGGCGCTTCTTGGCGAACAACAGTCTGGTTTTCCATGTCTTCTAGTCTAAGCTTCACGGCCTGCAGTAAGCATTTGGTAGAGCTCGCGGGCCACGAAATCGAGATCTGCCAATGACCCCTCGTTTTCTATGATGATGCTGGCATGTTTGCACCGCTGGGCATCGCTCATCTGGTTCACAATCCGCCGCCTGGCGTCCTGCTCGTCCATTCCTCGCATACCCGTCAAACGAGCTACACGGTGCTGCTCATCAGCCACAACGACTGCAACCGCATCAACCATGTGCGTCATATTCGCCTCTATCAAAACAGCCGCGTCATACACCGCAAGGCCGTCATTTGGCGCCGCCTCTAAGATCTCTAATGCGCGCGTGCGGATGCGTGGGTGGGTTATCTCATTCAGATCTGCAAGGGCCTTCTCATCGTTAAAAACAATGCTAGCTAGGCTTGCCCTGTTTAACACGCCGCCCGGAGCAACCTCGGATCCGAAACGCTGAATGATGTGCGCCAGAGCATCCGTATCCGGCCCGGCGATCTCGCGAGCGATCACGTCGCCATCAGCAATCGTTGCGCCCATTTCGCGCCAAACGTTCGTGACTGCAGACTTACCTGCCCCAATACCACCCGTAAGTCCGATCCAAAGCGGACGGGCAACACGTGGGTGAGCGCTGGGAACTGAGACAGACTTCAATACTGGCACTTTGATAAGAGCGTGCGCTCCCCCGCGCTGGATCTCTTCCCAAGCCATACAGACCTCCCAGTTCCAAGCAGCTTTACATGCCAAAACAGGATTGAACAGTTTGACTATAACTCGCAACAAAGAGGTGGCCGAGTGGTTTCCCACTCGGCCACCTCCTGAACGTCTAGTTCAAGCGCCTAACGGCAACGAGACTATTAGTTGTTCGTTAGCTTCTCGCGAAGCGCTGCGAGTGCCTCATCAGAAGCAAGGGTGCCTTCCGACTCAACCGGGGTCGAGTAGGATGCCTGCTCCTCAATCTTCGGAGCAGCCTCGGCGTCCTCTTCCATCGCACGAGCAACCTGAGCCTTGTGGGACTCCCAACGAGCGTGAGCCTCAGCGTACTGAGACTCCCAAGCAACGCGCTGCTCGTCGTAGCCTTCCATCCACTCCTGGGTCTCCGGATCGAAGCCCTCAGGGTACTTGTAGTTGCCGTTCTCATCGTACTCAGCGGCCATACCGTACAGCGACGGATCGAAGTCCGAAGAGTTCGGGTCCACGCCTTCGTTAGCCTGCTTCAGCGACAGCGAGATGCGGCGGCGCTCAAGATCGATGTCGATGATCTTAACGAAGACCTCATCGCCCACCTTTGCGACCTGCTCAGGAGCGTCGATGTGACGCTGCGCAAGCTCAGAAATGTGAACGAGGCCCTCAATGCCATCCTCAACGCGGACAAACGCGCCGAACGGAACGAGCTTGGTGACCTTGCCCGGCACAACCTGACCGATAGCGTGGATGCGGGCAAATGCCTGCCACGGATCTTCCTGGGTGGCCTTGAGCGAAAGCGAAACACGCTCGCGGTTCATATCGACGTCGAGAACCTCAACGGTGACCTCGTCGCCAACTTCAACAACCTCGGACGGGTGATCAATGTGCTTCCAAGACAGCTCAGAAACGTGGACGAGACCGTCTACACCGCCAAGATCAACGAACGCACCGAAGTTAACGATCGAGGAAACAACGCCGGAACGAACCTGGCCCTTCTGGAGGGTGTTGAGGAAGTTGGTGCGAACCTCAGACTGGGTCTGCTCTAGCCAAGCGCGGCGGGAAAGAACAACGTTGTTTCGGTTCTTGTCCAGCTCAATGATCTTAGCTTCAAGCTCGCGACCAATGTACGGCTGCAGGTCGCGAACGCGACGCATCTCCACGAGGGAGGCCGGTAGGAAGCCACGCAAACCGATGTCGAGGATGAGGCCGCCCTTGACGACCTCGATGACGGTACCGTTTACGACGCCATCTTCTTCCTTGACCTTCTCGATCGTGCCCCAGGCACGCTCGTACTGGGCACGCTTCTTCGACAGAAGCAAACGGCCTTCCTTGTCTTCCATCTGAAGAACAAGAGCCTCAATCTTGTCGCCAACCTCTACAACGTCGTCAGGATCGACGTCGTGCTTGATCGACAATTCGCGCGAAAGAATAACGCCCTCGGTCTTGTAACCGATATCTAGCAGGACTTCATCGCGGTCAACCTTGACGACAGAGCCTTCGACAATGTCGCCTTCCTTGAAGTACTTGATTGTCTCGTCGATAGCGGCGAGTAGATCCTGTTCGGATCCAATATCGTTGACTGCAACCTGCTCGGGCTGCGGGGTTGAGTTGGTCATAAAGTTTAAATCCCCGAATACGGATAAATAGTAGTGAATATGGACAATTTGGCGCCTATGCGCACAGTTTCAAACTGTAACCACAAAGAGCACCAAAGGCAATGCTATCAGTGAAGCTCTGGCCCACACGTAATAAATTCGAGACTCTGGGCGTGAGAGTTTGGTCGCATTTTGGGCCAAACGCTCATTCGCGCCACATTTTTGGGACTAATGGCCGGCACTGCGCCAGTTATCGCCAATACCCATAGACACGTCCAGGGGCACATCCAAGGCAACCGCGTTAGACATCGCATGCTTCACGAGCTTTTGAATCTCGTCCTTCTCACTGTTCTTAATCTCAAGCACAAGTTCGTCATGCACCTGTAGTAGCACGCGTGAACTCAAACCCGATTCGGCTAGGGCACTATCAAGATGAATCATCGCAACCTTGATGATGTCAGCTGCAGATCCTTGAATTGGCGCGTTGAGCGCAGCGCGCTCGGCCATCTCTCTTCGCTGGCGGTTAGTCGAAGTGAGGTCCGGTAGGTAGCGACGCCTCCCAAACAGAGTGGTGGTATACCCCACCTTGCGAGCGTTCTCCACCAACCCTGCGAGGAAATCCTGTACTCCCCCAAAACGTTCGAAGTACTTATCGCGTAGCTCTCCGGCCTCGGCAACGCTGATGCCGAGTTGCTGGGACAGGCCATAGGAGGATAGGCCATAAGCTAAGCCGTAGGAAGTTGCCTTGATTCGGCTACGCAGATTCGAATCGACCTCATCAACGGGCACGTGGAACACCATGGCGGCCATGGTCTTGTGCAGATCCTCACCCGAGTTGAAAGCCTCGATCAATGCCGCGTCTTCAGACATGTGCGCCATGATGCGCATCTCGATCTGTGAATAATCTGCAGTGAGAAGGGCGTCGAAACCATCCGCCGGAACAAATGCCTCGCGAATCCGCAGTCCCTCTTCCGTACGGGCCGGAATGTTTTGCAAGTTCGGCTGGGTTGAGGACAGACGGCCCGTGGCGGCCTTCGTCTGCTCGAATGTGGTGTGAATGCGCCCATCGGACCTCACCGAACCGATCAGGCCGTCAACCGTTTGGCGCAGCTTAATCTTGTCGCGGTGCTCCAGCAGGTGTGCAAGGAAGGGATGCTCCGTTTGCAAGAACAGCTTTTCAAGAGCATCCGCGTTTGTGGTGTATCCCGTTTTAGTCTTCTTGGTCTTGGGCATATCCAATTCGTCAAACAGTACCGTTTGCAGTTGCTTTGGACTGGACAGGTTCACCTCGTGTCCAATCACCTCGTAAGCGGCATCGGCGGCGCGGCCCACCATGCTGTCAAGCTCATCTGACATCGCCCGCAAAGTGTCCATGTCCACACCAATGCCCACGTGTTCCATCTTCCACAACACGTTTTGCACCGGTAGCTCCATTTGCTGGAATAGCTCCCACGCGTCCTGCTTGTTCAGCTCTGCCCTCATTGGCGGTTCCAAATCGTACAGAGCTTGCGCAAGGATCACTTTCTGCGAATGATCGGTGAGCAAAGACAACTGCCCGTCAGACTCTTCGGCCGCAACAGTGCGGTCCAAATATCGTCGCGCTAGAGCCGGCAGCTCATAGCCTCGCTGGTCGGGGCGCAAAAGATAGGCGGCTAGCTCAGCCTCAAACCAAATATTTCCAAAGTCAATACCTCGCTGGCCAAACAGGTGACGCCACTTTTTTGCCTCGTGAGTAATCACGCGTGCCTTGCTAAACAAAGCTTGGAGTTCATTCGCAGCGGCCTCATCAAGATCAACTGGATCTACAACCAACGCCCTTCCAGGGGTGTACAGCACAAACACTTCGATATCGCTACCAGCCAGCGCCGGCAGCACCGCCAAGAGGTCACCCTCCTCTACCGGTTGTGCCCACGCTTCGATTCCAACCTGCGGATACGTTGATGTTTCAACCTGCACGGCCTCACTTGCCGATGGTGTGGGAGCCTTGTCCTGATCAGCTACATCTACAGCAAAAACTCGGGAGCGAAGCGTTGCGAACTCAAGGGAATCGAAGAGCTCCTCAACCCCATTGCGGTCAAACGGCTTACGTTCTAAATCCGAAAGCTCCACTGCCAAATCGACGTCACGAAGCAGTGCATTTAGGCGGCGATTACGACGCACATCTTCTAAGTGCTCGCGTAGCGCTTCGCCGCGCTTACCGCCGACCTTGTCCGCATTCTTGATCAGCTGATCAAGGCCGCCGAACTTCTTCAACCACTGTGCTGCCGTCTTATCACCCACACCGGGAACGCCCGACAGGTTGTCAGCCGACTCCCCCACCAGCGCGGCAATCTCCGGATACTGCGCCGGCACTACGCCGTACCGATCCGTCACCGCCTGCGGATCCATCAATCTCAAGTCAGACATTGAACGTCCCGGATAAATCACGAACGTAGAATCGGTGACCAACTGGAAGGTATCGCGGTCTCCAGATGCCAAATACGTCTCCATGCCCGCTTCTTCTGCCATTGAAGAAACCGTTGCGAGGACGTCATCGGCTTCTACGCCCTCTTTCACAACCACGGGGATGTCTAGCTTCTTAAGCACCTCTTGAATGAGCGGAACCTGGCTCTTAAACTCATCCGGCGTCTTCGCACGCCCCGCCTTATATTCGGGATATTCATCGGAGCGGAAAGACTTCTCAGCGGCATCAAAAGCTGCCAACACGTGCGTTGGTTCGTAGTCGGCAAGCATCTTCACAAGCATCGAAACGAAACCGTAGACCGCGTTAGTGTGCTGCCCCGTGCTCGTAATGAAAGATTCCACGGGAAGCGCGTAGAACGCGCGAAACGCCATCGAATGGCCATCTAGTACTAGAAGTCGTTTTTCACTCACGCCTTCAAGCCTAGAGCAGAGGGACGCAATTCACAGCACCTACGCTGTTGGCAAGACATAACCGAACGCCTATTACACCCCTCGGTACACGTGCAAGCCAGGAGGAACGTAAGGTGAGAACTAGTTATTTAAGAAAGGAACGACGGTGCCTCACTTCGATAAGCAGACCCTCATGGCGCGCACCGAGATGGAAGTTATCAAGCTTTCGCCTACAAACTGCGTGATGCGCATGCCGGTAGATGGCAACAGGCAGACAGCGGGTGTACTGCACGGGGGCGCGAGTGCTGCCTTAGCAGAAACTGCGGGCTCCTTAGCTTCGCGTGAACATGCCCGCACTATTGGCGATGACTTCGTTGCGGTTGGCGTGGAACTATCCATCCAACATATTCGACCCGCTAAAGCCGGCTACGTTACCGCCGCGGCAACCGCGATGCATTTAGGGCGCACCCGCTGCGTACACCGGGTAGATATAACAGATGAGGGCGGCAGATTAATATCCACCGCCCTGATCTCAAACCAGATCATTAAGAAACCGTGAGGGCTACTCTCCCACCTGATCTACAACCGCGTCAGCGACTTCGCGCATAGAAAGGCGCCTATCCATAGACGTCTTTTGAATCCAGCGGAATGCCTCCGGCTCCGTCATCCCCATGCGCTCCATGAGCAAGCCCTTAGCGCGGTCAACAACCTTACGCGTTTCGAAACGCTCGGTCAGATCGGCAATCTCATCTTCCATGGCGAGCATCTCAGCCTGCCTCGAAACGGCGATCTCCACAGCAGGAAGCAGGTCCGTAGGCGAGAACGGCTTAACAACGTATGCCATCGCTCCTGCATCGCGTGCACGCTCAACAAGCTCAGCCTGCGAAAATGCGGTTAGCATGACCACGGCGCAAGAGAGCTCCTTCAAAATGCGTTCCGCTGCGGTAATGCCGTCCATCTTCGGCATCTTCACATCAAACACGCAAAGATCAGGTTCTAGTTCAAGCGCCTTCGCAACTGCGTCCTCGCCATTATCTACCTCAGCAACTACGTCGTATCCAGCACCTTTAAGGGTTTCAACAATATCCAAGCGGATTAGAGCTTCGTCTTCAGCGACAACAACCCTGCGCGTTTTACGTTCAGTGTCACTCATAACATTCCTAAATTTTGGTCCAACTTAAAACTATGGCTATTCTAGACCTTGGTTCCGTTCAAACGGTAACAATGCCCCGGTGGCCCAACTGGCAGAGGCGGTCGACTCAAAATCGGCATGTTGTGGGTTCGAATCCCACCCGGGGTACTTTTTGTAGCCTCATCGCCAAGCGCGTAATCAATCATTAGCGCTTTCCTGGCCACGTACCGCGTGATGCACCTTAGCCAGTTCTGACCTTGTGAAATAACGTGCACGGTTAATCACCAGCTCCCTCGCCACCGCTACCCGCGAGGCAGGGGCAAACTTGGTCTTAAACGTCGTCAGGTGATCCAACCCTGGTGTGGTTGACGATCCAACTCCCATCAGATCAACCATGTCGCAACCCGCCGCATTTGCTTGTTCAAAAAGCTCGCCCAACAACAAGTCTGGCGCGTACATGCGTTTGCCCTCCGGCGTGGAGGCAGAAAAGTAATACGTAGCCAGCCGGCCCCACTTGGTCCAAACCAACCAGCCCAGTGCGTTACCATCCTCAGTCTCACAAGTGAGGAGCTGTGCCGCATCATGCTTACTCAATGCTTCTACAAACTCAAAGTAGCGCTCATCTGGAAGCGCTAGATCACCAAGGGTGTTTCGTAGCATTTTCACCAGCGGGCGCATCTGCTCCAACGTGATATCTGATCGATCAAACACCACCCCTGGGCATTCTCGGCGTGCCTTGTTAATATCTCGACGGCCGCGCTTCTTCAACGCCGGGAAGTAATCTCCCCCTACATCAACAAAAACGGTGGTGTCATACGCAACATCTTCAATAGGGGGTCTCATTTGGGAGTGGTCATGCCATACATGCATGCGCACAAACGTTGCATGTGCATCTTTTGCCAACCGGCGCACGTCCTCAATAAATAGGGCTTCTTCCTCCGCATTGGGAGGCTCCCCAATCCATGAGGGCGCCGACCTTGCCCACAAATACCGCATCCGGTAGATGGAGAACCATTTGAAAGTAACTAGTGCACGGGCCTGCCCATTCACCCAAACGTACCTGGAACCGTTCAGTAACTCGCGACCTCCAACCAGAGCGTCATACTCGTCCCATACTGGTGTATTCTCAATACCCACAGCGCAGTTGGAAGAAAATGCGATGCTTTCATATTCTTCATCGCTAATCGGTTGTAGACTGCTAGTCACTTCGAGCCTCTATCTAGGTTCGTTCTAACCACTTAAGATAAAGCGCCCATTTTAGACCGCGCGAAGCGCACCTAAGTACTCGCATTGCCTAAAAATGATGGGAGCTTGATAGCTCTTCATAATCTATCAAGCTCCCGTGAAAACACCTACAGAACCAGATGTTCTAATAGGCGCTGTCTTCCCTCATGCAACCTGGACAAGACTGATGCCAAGGTAATCAGCTGCCTGCTTACGCGTTGCCGGTACGGCCAACGCGTCAATAGCGCGCCTTACCTGCATCGAATCGACATCCTTAAACCATGGGCGCACAGCCTCTGCAATGTTCATCTCGCTAAGGTTGCGGGCCTGACGGCTTGTGTGCATGTCGTAAATGCTAAACATCTGCATAGCTATCTCCTTCCTACTATCCGGCCGGATATGCGCAACGGCAGCGCAGGTAATCCAGCCCCACAAAACTGAAATGCTTCATCCGCTAGGCGTCTGGGAAACCGGAGAAACCGGCCTGTAGCAAGTGCGCTACAACGCCTTAACCATTTACGGCGAATAATATAGTAAATCATATTAATGCCGGGGCTGCAAGTAGCAACCCCGGCATTAATATTCGAATGCGAACTGGACTAGATTCCGCCACCAATCGAATAATCGACGTCATCGCCAATCGTATGGATACGAAGCGAGTTAGTAGAACCCGGCGTGCCCGGCGGCATACCAGCCACGATCACCAGCACGTCGCCCACGTCCGCCAACTGCGAAAGCCGCAGGACCTGGTCGACCTGCCACACCATGTCATCCGTATGCTTCACTTCCGGTACACGATAAGTTTGAATACCCCAGGACAGGGCCAACTGGTTACGCGTGGTTTCAAGCGGGGTGAACGCGAGCATCGGGATAGGTGAACGCAAACGCGACATCTGCCGCGCTGTTGAACCCGACTGGGTGAAGTTCACGAGGAACTTAACATCCAAACGCTCACCAATCTGCGCAGCTGCCTGGGTCAAGACCGAAGAGTTCGCAACGTTAAACGCGCCGATCGGAGCAATACGCTCACCGCCGTTCTCCTCAACGTTTTCAATAATGCGGTCCATTGTGCGAACGGCCTCAATCGGGTAGGCGCCAATCGACGTCTCACCAGAAAGCATTACCGCGTCAGCCCCGTCCAAAATCGCGTTAGCACAGTCAGATGCCTCAGCACGCGTTGGCCTCGGATTCTTAATCATCGAATCCATCACCTGGGTTGCAACAATAGCCGGCTTCGCGCGGCGGCGAGCAAGCTCAATCGCACGCTTTTGTACCAGCGGGACCGTCTCGAGCGGCACCTCAACGCCCAAGTCGCCACGGGCGACCATGATGCCGTCAAACGCTTCCACGATCTCTAGCAGATGCTCAACGGCTTGCGGCTTCTCAATCTTGGCAATTACCGGGCGGTAAATACCAACCTCTTCCATGACCGCGTGAACATCGTTAATGTCCTTTGCATCACGCACAAAAGACAGGGCAATGAAATCGGCACCAATGTTAAGCGCCCAGCGAAGATCTTCCTCATCCTTTTCCGTCAGTGCGGGCACCGAAACAGCCACACCCGGAAGGTTAATGCCCTTGTTGTTCGAAACATTACCGGGAACCTCAACGCGAGTCTTCACGTCAGTATCAGTTACCTCAATGACACGAACCGCCACGTTGCCGTCGTCAATCAACAGACGATCACCGGGGCGGCAGTCACCTGGAAGCCCTGCAAACGTGGTTGACACCAATTCCTTTGTTCCCGGCACGTCGCGGGTGGTGATGGTGAAAGTATCACCCACGTTCAAGTAGTGCGGGCCATCCTCAAAACGTCCCAAACGGATCTTCGGGCCCTGCAAGTCAACCAGCACGGCGATCGCACGGCCTGAAGCGCGCGCAGCCTTCCTCACATGCTTAATAACTGCTTCGTGGCCCTCTACATCGCCATGGCTCCTGTTAATACGAGCCACATCCATGCCGGCATCTACCAAGGCTTGAATCTGATCAGGACTCTCTGTTGCCGGGCCAATAGTGCAAACAATCTTAGCTCTACGCATATAACTACTCTACGTTCTCCTCAGTGCGTTCGGGAGCTTCCACGCGAGTCGATGCTCCCCGTTTACCCGCTATTAAGAATCCAACAATCCCAATAATAATGATTACGAGTGCCGACCAGGCATTCAAACGCATACCTAAGAAAATCTTCGCGGGATCAATCCGAAGATTCTCAATCCAGAATCTGCCAATCGCGTACAGGCTCATATACAGGAAGATCAGCTGACCGCCCTTAAACTTAAACCTTTTATCAAGGGCAATAATGACGAAGGCCATCGAGAGGTTCCAGATAACCTCGTACAAGAAAGTCGGGTGGAACAACGTGCCAGACGCATACCCAGCGGGCAGATGCCGATCGTCAATCTCCAAACCCCACGGCAGCGTCGTAGCTTTGCCGAATAGCTCCTGGTTAAACCAGTTACCAAATCGCCCCATTGCCTGAGCAATAAGTAACGTAGGCGCCACCGCATCCGCAAACGGTCCCATACGCTGACCCGCGCGATGAAGAGCAATTGCAGAACCAATCACGCCGCCAATAACGGCGCCCATGATGGCTATTCCGCCTTCCCAAATCCGGAAAATCTCCAGCCACTGCCCATTCGGACCAAAATACTTGTACGGCGAAGTAATCACGTGATACAGCCGAGCACCCACAATCCCAAACGGGATTGCCCACAGGGCCACGTCGTAAACCAGTTCTGGATTCCCACCGCGTTCCTCGTAACGCTTCTTGGTTAGTAAAACCGCTACCACCATTGCACAGGCGATAATAATTCCATACGCACGAAGAGGAACCGGCCCCAAATACCAAACGCCCTGAGGCGGTGACGGTATTGAAACCGGGAGCAGGGAAATAACACTCATGGATACAAGTTTATCCAGAACCTACTGCGATACGTAGTTGAGAAACTCAGTGCGCTTGGTAAAGCTGGGCTTGACGCTCGTGAATTCCCTGCTGAATACGCTTTTTGCGATCTGCAAGTAGCGCCGGGTGTTGAGCTGCCGAAACCATTTCGGCCACCAAAGCGCGCGGGTCACTAGCTGAGACTAAAGACTTTCCAACCAGGACCGAATCCGCTCCTGCCCTCGCATACACGAAGACATCCCGCGGATCACGAACGCCAGACTGAGCAACCGCGATCACATCGGAGGGGATCACATCAACAATCTCGTCAAAGTTCGAACGATCAATCTTCAGATTGTGTAGATTGCGTGCATTCACACCAATCGCCTTCGCACCCGCATCCAGGGCCCGTACCGCCTCAACCCGCGAATCTACTTCCACCAGGGCAGACATTCCCAAAGACTCGATGCGTTCTATGAATCCTCGCAAATGAGGCTGATCCAATAGAGCCGCGAAAAGGAGCACCATGTCGGCACCGTAGGCCCGAGACTCGTGAATCTGATACGGCGAAATAATGTAATCTTTGCGCAGTATTGGCAGGTCAATAGCGCGCCTTACAGCCTGCAAATCTGCCAACGAACCATCGAAATGACGGTTCTCTGTGACGCAAGCAACCATGGTTGCTCCCCCATCAACGTACTGGCGCGCCAATGCACCAGCATCCGGGATCGGAGCAATATAACCATCGCGTAAATTGCGACGCTTGATCTCCGCCATAATCGTTACCGCGCCAGGACCTTTGAGGGCACCAAGAGCATCACGTGGCGACGGGGCTTTCAAGGCGCGGCGCTTCATCTCATCCAAACTGACGCGCTGCTCGCGATGGGCAAGCTCTGCCCGCACATCCGCAAGCACAGAGTTCAGGACGCTCATGGTCTCCTCCTTCCCACCAAGAGTGTCGCAAACCGTGGCGCCGATCACCAAATCCGTTCACCTAGCAGACACCGACTTGACTACAAAAGCGGACAGGACCGAAGCCCTGCCCGCTCTTGCTTAAACGTGAGTTCTAACCCTGGATGGCCGGTAAGGTGCCTCCCTCAAGGAAGCATGATCGCTTACCCGTATGGCACGCGGCGCCCACTTGATCGACCTCCACCAGGAGGGCATCGCCATCGCAATCGAGACTAACCCGCTTTACAAACTGGAAATGCCCAGAGGTGTCTCCCTTGCGCCAGTACTCGCCCCTAGAGCGAGACCAGAACGTAACCCGCCCCTCCGTCATTGTACGGTGCAAAGCCTCGTCGTTCATCCACCCGACCATGAGGACTTCCCGGGTATCAAACTGCTGAATAACCGCGGCAAATAAACCGTTCTCGTCTCGTTTCAATCTTGCTTTGATAGCAGGATCGAGCTGCGATTGCGATGGTGCCTTCACTTGTCCCTAGAACTTTCCTGAAACTTTGAAACCGGCATCGGCCAAGGCGCTCTTTACCTGCGCAATCGAGACCTTGCCGAAGTGGAACACCGACGCTGCCAGAACCGCGTTAGCACCCGCGCGTGCGGCCTCCACGAAGTGCTCCACTTCGCCGGCACCACCTGAAGCGGTGATCGGCACGTCCACGGCCTCACGAATCGCGCGCAGCAAATCCAGATCAAACCCGGTCTGCACACCGTCTGCGTCCATTGAGGTCAGAAGGATTTCACCAACACCTCGAGCCGCGGCGTCCTTCGCCCAACCCACAGCATCGATTCCGGTGGACTTTGAACCACCATGTGTAGTTACCTCATAGCCAGACGGGGTAGAAACACCGTCCGCGCAGCGGCGCGCATCCAAAGCCAAAATGACCTTCTCGGTGCCAAAACGCTGCGCCAGTTCATCCAATACATCCGGACGATCAATCGCTGCAGAATTGACCGAAACCTTATCCACTCCCGCTTCAAACAGACGCTGAGCGTCCTCCACATTGCGAATACCCCCACCCACAGCGAATGGGATTGAAACAAGACCCGCAACTTTGGCAACTAAATCGACCATCGTGTCACGGCCCTCAGTTGTAGCCGAGATATCAAGGAACGTAAGCTCATCGGCGCCCGCATCAACATACGCCGACGCAAGCTGCGCGGGGTCACCAGCGTCCTTCAGATGAACGAAGTTAACGCCCTTCACCACGCGCCCGTTCTTAACATCCAGACAAGGAATAACTTTAATGAAGTCGTTCATGAGGTGACCTCCTCTGATTCGGTAGTTGACGGCGTCAGTGTACCGCCTTCACGCTGCGCCGCGATAATGTCGATCACCATAGTTACAGCACCGTCCCCCAACGCCATCTCGGATGGAATGGTCAGAGCAAGACGCGAGCCCACCCGCTGATCGGTTAGTGCAACCCGCACCCCGGGCATGGCTTCGGCTAAATTAATGGCTTTTGGGATGCCTTTCCACCAGGTTGAATCTTGCACCACGGAATCGGTCCAGTTAGCACGCACAAATTGAACCAAAACACTGTCCGTATTTTTAACCTGAATTCCGTCGCCGCGTACCAGCATTTGGACTTTCAAATCATCCGGCGGATCACCCGGATCGTGTGAGATGTTTGGACCGGTGTCGGTCATTGTCACCTTGAGAGGACCGCCCTGTTCCTCTACCACTTCACCGGACGCGGCCGAATGGAGCACGTCCACCACATTCACTTCCGTTCCCAGCTCACCGCCGCGTGAAACGGGCCGGACAAAAAGTACTCGTGAGCCCTCCGGCTTGCCCACAACGCCAGCCAAGAGTGCCTCGTCGAAAGAATCTGGCGAAGCCAGTCCAACCTGGACCGATGGGTGGCTCGATTGATCCACCGCTCTTCCCGTTGCACCATCGAATGACCAGATCGCGACGATAAGCGGTGAATCAGCAGCGATTTCCCGTCCCGATCCCTGTTCCAACAGCTCTACCTTTTCCGAAGAGACCGATACTGAACCGGATATAGAAAGTGTTGGGATGCGCCCAACCGTTCCTGACACCTGAATCTTGTCGCGCCACGTCTGTGCGGGCTGAGCGTCTTCATCGGTCCGGTAATGCTGCACGATGAAAATGGTTAACGCGATCACTAGCAGAACAAGAACGCCCAGTGCCTCACGCCAATAACGCAAGATGCGCCGATGTAGCTTATTGCGCTGCTGCATACGGGACGGTAGATGCTTCGAAGGTGCTGCTTTTTCAGCTTGGTCTTTACTCATGCGAAACTCGCTAACCCGGTGTCCTGCTCGGCGATCAACTCCAAAATCCTATCCGCGTCCCTATCGGCAACCGCGAACGGATCGGATAAAACCACGTGAGGTGCGCGGTGGTCATCCAAGCGCAAGTGAAGCCAGTCCGCCCCAAGCTGTCGTTTAGCGTCCTCGGCGGCCGCAATCACCTGGCCGCGAATATGTGCGCGTGTAGTTTCGGGAGGAACCGACATCGCTTTTCGCACTTCGCTGGGATCGGTAAGACGAACCATCTGGCCCGATTCCTCCAACCGCCTGCGAAAATTCGCCGTGATGTCGTGGTAAGCAAGCTCTAGGCGCGCCACTCGTGGATCATCCAGGCCACAGTTGGAACGCTCAATAAACCGTGTGAATAGGCGCTCCTTTATGGCCCAATCCAGTTCCGTTGCTACGCTGCTGTGATCGCCGGACTCCACCGCATCGAGCGCGCGATCCCACAGGTCCAGCATTCGCAAAGTAAGCGGGGAGGCATCCGCCGTATCAACCACCGCAAGGGCCCTGCGCTTCAGTTCCCGCTGAAGCTGGGCCACACTCATCCTTGTTCCGTCAACCAGCTCCACCTCGATATTCGAGCCCAGCTGGAAGTCAATCTGGCTGATCACCTTCATCGGATCTTTGAGTGCTAAATCGGCGATACGCACGCCCGCCTCAACCGCGGACAAAATGAGGTGGGTCATCACTACTTTTACCGCGGTTGAACACTCCGCAACATTCGTATCACCCACGATCACGTGCATTCTGCGGTATTCGCCGGGGTTAGCAAGTGGCTCGTCTCGCGTATTAATAATCGGGCGAGAATTAGTAGTAGCTGCAGAAACCGGGTCATCCATAAACCGCGCACGCGGTGAATACCCTAGCCGCGGCACTCCATCGCGATGCACGTGACCGGCACCCGTCACAATCTGCCTCGTCACGAAAAACGACACCAATGCATCGGCCACATCCCTAAAGTTGCGATTACGGCGAAGCAGATAATTCTCATGGCAGCCAAACGAGTTGCCCGCGGCGTCCTCATTCGTAGAAAACAAATGAATGCGTCCACCCCTCCCCCGCTGCTCAAGAACCCCGTTTGCTACATCGGCAAACTCGGCGAACAGGGATTCACCCGCGCGCACCTGCAAAAGTAGGTCTTCAACCCGGTCGCACTCCGCCGTGGCGAACTCCGGATGCGCGCCCACATCCAAATACAGTCTGCCTCCATTGCGCCAAAACACATTTGTTGACCGCCCCGCCTTAATCAGCGGTTCAAACAGGAGATGCGCGGCCTCCTCGGCAGACAGCGGAGCATCACCGCTTCCCGTTGAAGCACAAGTAATACCGTATTCCGTCTCTATCCCAAAAATTCTACGATTCAAAACAGCTCCAGCCGACCCGGCCTACTCGCCACCTTTTTGTACAAAACCCTGCACGAACTTCTGCGCATCCGTTTCCAAAACCGAATCGATCTCATCCAAAAGGTCGTCAATGCTAGTGCCCTGAGCCTGCACCTGACCAGCCTCCTGAATCTCATCCTCATTATTGCCGCCCGCTGGCGCGAACTTCTGTGCCATGATTACTCCTTCCCACCATCAAATAAACTAATAAAAGCCCGCGCGCCCTCATGTAACGCACGGATAAAATCCTCACCGCCAGCCTGATTTGGATCTGGCAACGGGATCCGTACCAAACGATCCTGGCCTGCCTGATCTACCACCAGCGACGTCCACGAAGCCTTCACAACCTCTGGAATCAAACTAATCGCTTTGCCGCGAACCCAAGCGCGGGTATTACGCGGAGGCTCAACCAAAGCACGCGCCACGTCATGAGGGGAAAATAGCCGTCGTACGCGGCCCGCCCGATCCAAAGCAGCCACCAGTGACCTTCCCGGACGCAAATCCGCCCACTGTAAATCCATCGCGCGAAGGCGCGGATCGTCCCACGTGGTGCCTAAGCGTTCCATCTGTCGTTCAAACAAGAGGTACTTCGCAACCCACTCAACGTCAGTAGCTACACTTTCCAAATCCGTTTCCAGGCCATCCAGAATGCGTTCCCATTCCCTGCAAATGGCCTCGTCTCCCTCATCTAGCTGAAGATGAGAGCGCACGAAATCTAAATACTTGCGTTGCAACTGTGGCGCAGTCACCGCCTCGCCCGACTTCAAACGAATCAACCGGGTCATCGAAACATCGTGAGAAACATCCCACGCTGTCTGCACGTCATCTTGATCCAGTGCAAGCGAATCGATGGTGAGGTCAAGATCGCCCTCGAGTGCGCGCAAAACCAACGACGTAGTGCCCAGGCGCAAATACGTTGAAACGTCGAACTGATTCGCGTCTCCATTAATGACATGGAAACGACGGAACTGGTGATGATCGGCGTGCGGCTCATCGCGAGTATTCACAATCGGACGGTTAAACGTGGTCTCAAGACCAACCGAATTCTCAACAAAATCTGCACGGGCAGAAATCTGGAAACCAGGCTTTTGTGAATGCTGGCCCAGGCCCACGCGTCCCGCTCCGCAAATCACCGGGCGCGTCACCAAGAAAGGAATCATGGCGCGCGTAATGTCATCAAAATCAACGTCGCGGCTCACCTGATAGTTCTCATGAGTGCCGTATGCCGCGCCCTTGCCATCCGTGTTGTTCTTATACAAAACCAGGTCCGTACCCGCCTGCGCGCACACCTCCATCACGCGAGTTGCTAGTAGGTCACCCGCCCTGTCATAAAGCACCGCATCCAACGCAGAGGCAGTTTCTGGACTCGAATACTCCGGGTGCGCATGATCCACATAAAACCGCGCGCCGTTTGAGAGCACCACGGAAGTTGCACGCTGCATAAAGCGTTCATACTCGCCCGGACGATCCTCAAAGCTCACGCCTGCCGGCGGCGCTAACCGGTAGGGATCGTCCGTAAGCATCGAAGGGTGCGCCGCCGCCCTCTCCAATCGGTATCCGCGCGCATCATTTAGCGGATCCTCACCGGAATAATCCCAACGCACCACCTCGCCAATAGATATCGAAGCGGCGTATTCCTCAACAGCAGTAGCTGAAAGTACCACTGGATTAGCGCCCGGATCATTCGCATCCGTTATCCCGAACTCGGTTTCTGTACCTAAAACCCGGTTAGTCATTCGCTACCTCCCTCGACTGAAGCGAACGTACCGCAACCACGTCATCACCACGCAAGCCTGTAATTCTCGCCCACTCTCGCGGCGTGGTAGTTGCCGCCAAATCCCAGGTCTCCATCAGCTCTTCCGCGAATGCTCGCTGCAGGTGCTCTGGCGTGAGCCCCGGGCGTCCGTGTATCGCGTCCTTAACGGCAAACTTTTTTGCGCGCTCAACTATAGAGGCAATCATCGCGCCAGATACCAGATCTGAAGCGTAAACGACCCTTGACTTCCCATTAGCGAGGGAAAGCTTAAACAGAGCCGTCTGTCCACTATTCTCATAGAGCGCATCTACCAGCTGTTCCGTCAAATGCTGAGTTGCCTCTTCTCGCGAACCGAACCGGCTGAGCGTGGACTTTGAATAGGGCAGATCCGGAACCAAATACTTTGCAAAGACATCGAGCGCTCCGGCGCGATTGGGACGATCAATCCGGATGCGAACATCCAACCTACCGGGACGCAACACCGCGGGATCAATCATGTCCTCACGGTTCGACGCGCCAATAACAATGACGTTATCGAGTGCCTCCAAGCCATCCATCTCCGCCAAGAGTTGCGGCACAATCATCGTCTCAACATCGGATGATATTCCCGAGCCACGCGTGCGGAACAGCGCCTCCATCTCGTCAAAGAAAATCACCACCGGAACATTCTCAGAAGCGAGCTGGCGGGCCCGACCAAAAATCGCACGAATATGGCGTTCGGTTTCACCCACGTACTTGTTTAGGACCTCGGGACCCTTAATCGAGAGGAAGTACGGATGGCCAGTAGCCCCTGCCAAGGAGCTTGCCACTGCCTTCGCAATCAGCGTTTTACCGCATCCGGGAGGGCCGTACAAAAGAACACCTTTGGGGGCGCGCAGATCGTATTCGCGATACAAATCCGGATTCTTAAACGGCAATTCGACGGCGTCACGCACCTTCAAGATCTGTTCATCAAGGCCGCCGATATCGTCGTAGGTAACGCCCGGAATCTCGGGTTGCAACAACTGCTCCACATCGGAGCGCACAACCTTTTCCAACGCCATGTGAGCCTTCGTATCAACGAGTAATGAATCACCTGGCCGGACTCCCCCGTGCCGTAATGAACCAGCAAGTAGCACCATCTGAAGTACGCCCGCATCGGCGCTAACCAGCGCCCGGTCCGCACCCACCAGTTGCACCACCGAGGCCATCTGGCCTACACGGGCCGTGGACAGCGGCGCGGACACGATCATGTTCTCACTCACCCGCACGTCCTGCCCGACCCTTAAACCAAGCAGATCCACCGAACTTGCAACCGACAACCACATTATTCTGCCGCCGAGGGAGACTTCGGCCTCGCGCGCCTGAGAATCGATCGACAACACTGTGCCCACCTGCGCAGGTGGTTTACTAGCCGCCTCGATCTGGGCGCGCATCGAAGCGATCTCTTCGCGCGCAACCATGAGAGTGCCCTTGAGTCGTTCATTAGCGCTGCGTAGCTCGGTGATTTCGACCTTCAAATCCTCAGGTGAATACGACACTAAACGTTTTCTCCATCCTCATCGTGAGCCAGCCAAACCCTCGTTTTCCCCGCCACATCTCGAATAGAGCGACGCACCTTTTTTGGCGAAACAACGGGGTTTAACTCGCCGTTTTCTTCCCACGCTGTCTCTTCGTCCCACTGGCCCGCCAGCCCCTCGGCAGCCTTAGCCGGGCGTCCAGCGCGGCGCTGCGGAACTGAAGCACGCTCCACCTTACGGGTGGTCATCAAGAACCCGGTGTGTGCCACCATGCGATGTTCTGGCCGCACCGCCAACCCATCCAAATGCCAATCACGGATTGCAGACTCCCACGCCTGCGGCCTGGTAAACCTTCCAAAAGTATTTAAATCCTCGCGCATTCGAGACAATTGCGTCACCGTAGCCACATACACCGTCAATACGCCACCAGGAGCCAGAACGTGTTCCACCGCCTCAATACATTCCCACGGGGCCAACATGTCAAGCACCACGCGATCTGTTGACTCCGCGGGTAGACTCATCGCAACATCAGCGAAATCACCAACCGAAACCTGCCACGCAGGATGGCGTCCGCCGAACCAAAGATCCACATTGCCCTGCGCTATCTTCGCGAAATCCTCCCGCCGTTCAATCGAATGCAACGAACCTGTAGATCCCACAGCTTGAAGCAGCGACATTGAAAGAGCACCAGATCCAACTCCCGCCTCCAGCACGCGAGCACCGGGGAAGATATCGCCAAACGCTACGATCTGCGCCGCGTCTTTGGGGTACACAATGGCGGCGCCGCGAGGCATTGACATTACGTAGTCGGCCAGAAGAGGGCGCACGACCTGGAACTCACGCTCCCCGTCATACATGGTCACAGCTTCCGGTTGACCAATGATATCGTCGTGGTGCAATGAGCCTCGCGAGGTCTGAAAATATCCACCAGGGGTCAGCATCACCGTATGCAACCGGCCCTTTGGGTCTGTAATCTGAACAAATTCGCCCGCCTGTAGCGGACCACGGCGAGACGCCATGCCCATCGGGTGGGCCACTTGGCTTGGAATCGGATACTCAAGGGAAGAAGTCACATGCACAGTCTAGTTGGCACGAGCGGTCATCTTCGAGTTCACTCCCTTTTGCTCCGCCCCCTGGCGACACCACAAACATTGTCTTCCCATCGCGATACGGTATACACATGAGCGAGACAAGCAAACGCCGCAAAGCACTATCTGCAACCTCCACCAAGACATGGTTGCAATGCCCCATGAAATTCAGGCTCACGCAAGTGGACGGTTTCAAAGAACCACCCTCACCAGCCACCACTCGGGGGACGCTTGTGCATGCCGTGCTTGAAGACCTATTTGATCTTCCTGCGGAGCAACGCACCGCCGAAACGGCAAGCGAAATGATTGGGCCGCTGTATGAAAAAACCATGGCTCAAGACGAGCAGTTCTTATCCTTGTTCGAAGACGACGTTCTACTGGATAAGTGGAAAGAGGAAGTCCGCGCGCTCGTGCGTCAGTACTTCGCCATGGAAAATCCCACGCGCCTGGAGCCTTATGCACGCGAAAGGTTTGTTCGCGTGGAAATTACCGATCAGATTGCCATTCACGGTTTTATTGACCGCATCGATAAGGCGCCCAATGGAGCTATCCGTGTCGTAGATTACAAAACCGGCAAATCGCCGCAAAAGCGCTTCGAAGAACACATGCTTTTCCAAATGCGGTTCTACTCGCTGCTTCTTCGCAACACAGACCTAGGTCTGCCCGCCCGTACTCAACTCGTTTTCCTTGGGGACGGACGCACCCTCACGCTAGATCCAACGCCCGAATCAATAGAAGCGTTTGAACACCAACTCGTTAGCATCTGGCAAGACATCGAAACCGCGGCTCACCGAAAACTATTTCCACCCAAAAAACAGGTCCTTTGTAACTGGTGTGGCGTGCAAAATCTCTGTCCTCTCTATTCATCTAATCCACCTGAGATATCGGAAGAAGGACTGGAAAGACTACTCGAAATTAAGGGGTAAAAGCACCCGCCTGCATTAACTCTTCAGATGTCATGACCTAATAGGTTGTGGCCAGGTGATTCCTCACCTGGCCACAACGTTAGAACCCAACAGCGCGTCAAGGTTTTGGGAATTAACCCGTCACATCACGGCCGTACCCATCGGGCTCAAAATCCCTCCCGCAAGCAAAACACCAATCACGATTGCAATCACAATGCGGTAAATGACGAACGGCTGGTAAGACTTAGTTGAAACGAGCTTCAAGAACCAAACGATAACCGCGTAACCAACACCAAACGCAATCAGCGTAGCAACAACCGTTGGCCCCACATCCACGCTATTGCCACCAACAGCTACCCGGTAAACCTTATACAACCCGGACGCGAACACCGCCGGCATTGCAAGCAGAAACGAGTAGCGAGCGGCTGCCTCGCGCGTATACCCCAACAAACGCCCCATCGTAATTGTTCCACCCGAACGCGATACGCCCGGAATCAGCGCCAGTGCCTGCGCGAAACCATACAGAATCGCATCCGACCACCGCATCTTGTCAAGCGTCATTCGTTGTGGCATCCACTTATCGGCCGCGCCAAGGAACACGGCAAACACAGCGAGCATCGTCACCGTGATCCACAGATTTCGAAATGATGTATCAATCCAGTCTTCCAAAAGCAGGCCTAGAAGCGCGATGGGGATTGAACCGACAATGATCATCCAGCCTAAACGCACATCCGAGTCTCCCGCGGATATACGGCGCTGCGCACCAACCCAGGGCATCGAGCCAAACCACTTCTTGATGATGCGGACAATGTCCTTCCAAAAGAAAATCAGTACGGCTGTTTCCGTGCCGAGCTGTGTGATTGCAGTGAAGGCTGCTCCTGGATCATCCATGCCAAGTAACTCGCCCACAATACGCAAATGTGCCGATGAAGAGACCGGCAAGAACTCCGTAAGCCCCTGCACCAGTCCTAAAATTATTGCTTCAAGCCAGTTCATAGTTTCAAACACTATCTTTTAACAACGTGCGCTACTGTATGAGACATGCGACATCGACTAGGTAACACCGGCCTGAAAGTATCCCCCGTTGGAATCGGTACACTCACCTGGGGGCGCGACACCACAGTCACTGAAGCTGAAAACATCTGGAATACCGCGGTTGAAGCAGGCATAAACCTAATCGACACCTCACCCACATATGGCGAAGGAGGCGCGGAATCCACAGTTGGAACGGTACTTGAAGCCACCGGTACCGCGCGTGATGACGTCGTCATTGTTACCAAAGGCGGCTACATCCCCTCCGAAACTCGCTTTCGCTACTCCGCCTCGAAGAGCGCAATTCTTAGTTCTATCGACCGCTCGCTTGAGGCACTGAAAACCGACTATATCGACGTTTATCTCATTGCCCGCCCCGACTCTGAGACACCATTCGAGGAAAGCCTCGAAGCGCTGAGTATGGCGCTGCGCTCCGGAGCAATCCGCTACATCGGAGTATCCAACTTCAGCGCGTGGGACACGGCCAAAGCGCACTTTCTTGCCAAGGAGTTTGGCACAAAACTAGCTACCGTCAGCGCAGAATACTCCCTGCTGCAACGCGGAGTAGAACGAGAACTCCTGCCCGGCCTGCGCAGGGAAAACATCGGGTTCGTTGCTTGGTCAGCGCTGGCGCGCGGCGTCCTCACCGGAAAATACCGCCACACTACTCCACCAGATTCCCGTGCGGCCTCGCCAACTCTCTCCGGATTCGTGCAGCCCTACCTCAGCAATGAATACAGCGCGATAACCGAAGCTGTCCTGGCCGCAGCCTCCGGACTCGACGTATCTGCAACCACCGTGGCGCTCGCATGGCTCACCAGCCAACCCGGTGTCACCACAGCTCTAGTAGGCCCGCGTAGCGAACTTCAAGCTAAACAAATAGCTGAGGGAATGCAGTTCGCACTCCCCCAGCCAATAATTGATGCACTTAACGAAGTATCCACGCTCAGGCGCGGCTACCCCGAAACGGAAGGGATCTAATCGTCCTCGTCATCTAGATCAACAAAATCTAGATCATCCTCATCAGACGCATCATCTTCGTCATCGTAATAGTCGTCGAAATCGTCATCGTCGTCATCAAAATCTGAATCGACAATGTCAAACGGCAAATCGACCCCGTAGTTGTTGAACAACACGTCGTCATACGTGAAGAAAGCATCGCGCAGGCGCGCCTCAGCGGCCTCAACAATGCTCGAGTCGGCCATGTCGGCCGCACGCGCAGCCTGAGCGTGCGCTTCGAACGCTGCGATAAGACGATTCAGTGCGTCTGTCGGATTCATACCCATGCTTATACTCTACAGGCCTCGACGAGAAAGAATAGCCTTAGCCGAAGCTTCGTGACCGATCAATTCCCAAAATGATTCGCGCGGATCACGCGAGGAGCCACGCGACAAGATCGCGTCCGTAATCTGGCGACCTGCTTGACGGTTCAAACCTCCGTCGCCGTCAATAGCTACCACGGTGCGGAACCAGTTCTCACACTCAGCAACTAAGGCCTCCGCCCACATGTACGAGTAGTAGCCAGCGTCGTATCCCACCGTGAAAGCGTGCGGGAAATAGGTAGAACGATAGCGTGGTGGAATCAAATCAGAAGCAACACCGGCTTTTTCAAGTGCTTCGGCCTCAAACTGAGCAACGCCCTCATCTTCGCTAATTTCACAGGAGTACCAGGCCTGATCCAGTAACGCTGAGGCGCAGAACTCTACAGTTGCGTGAGCCTGCCCGAAAGTCTTTGAATCACGAAGCTGGGCGCGCATCTGCTCTGGCATGACCTTGCCGGTCTCGAAGTGACGCGCGAAGTTCTCGATCACCGTCGGGTTGTAAGCCCACATCTCATTCAACTGGCTAGGGAGCTCCACAAAGTCACGTGGCACAGCCGTGCCCGCAGTCGAAGCGTATCGAGTCTTCGACAAGAAACCATGCAGGGCATGGCCGAACTCGTGGAACAGGGTCTCAACCTCATCCCACACCAGGAACTTCGGACCATCCTCAACCGGTTCAAAATTCGCGCAGTTGATAATAATCGACTCGTAATCGGTTGCTAAGTAGCCCTGCACCAGCGAATCCATCCAGGCTCCGCCGCTCTTACCTGCACGCGTAAACGGATCGATCAGGAAGATACCAAGCGACTTGCCAGCTTCATCCTCAATCTCATAGACACGCATCGACGGATCCCAACCGGATAAGTCAGTGCGGCGCTTTGCACTCACACCGTAAATCTTATTGGCCGCGAAGAACACGCCATTTTCTAGCACGTTCCACATCTCCAGATAAGGCTTCAACGCCTGCGCCGACAGGCCGAGAACGTCGGCCTTCTGCTTCTCCTGGTAGTAGAGCCAATCCGAAGCCGTAAAGCGCTCCAAGCCGTCAGCCTGCGCGCGACGGGTAAGCTCCGCTTCATCGCCCTTCGAGGCCTCCACAGCCGCCTTTGATACGTCGGAGAGCAGCTGGTAAACCGCGTTGGTGGAGGGTGCCATTTCCGTCTCCAGCACAACCTCGGCATGATTGTTAAAACCTAGAAGCTTCGCGCGCGCATTACGCTGCCTCGCTATCTCGGTCACAATACCCCGAGTGTCAAACTCACCACCAAAGCCGCGCTCCATCGACTTTGCCAACAGCTGGGCGCGGGCAGTCGGATCATCCAACTGGGCAAGCGCAAGCTGGTTCGTGAAGTTGTTCAGCGTGTATTCTCTGCCGTCAACACTCACGGGTGTTGCCAGCATCTTCGAGACAATCTGGCCGTACCTTGTTGCAAGCTGTGAGATCTTCAGATCAGCTTCTTCAAGCGCCTTGCGCCCATTCGCGTCAAGGTCAATACCGCCAAGCCTGAACTCCTTAATCTGCTCACTGACCATGTAAGCCGACTCTGCGTCCAGGTCCTGCTTCGAAAGCTCTACGAACTTCGCGTACAGCGCCTCATTCGTCATCATCCACGTCTGGAGCTTGGTCAGCGGCTCATCAAGCTTTTCTTCCAAAGCGTCAAAGTCGGGACCTCCAACCGCGCTGATAAGCGTGTACACGGGGCCAATCGCGCAGTCGAACTCAAATTCCGCCTCGTCAAACGGGATTAGAAAGTCTTCGATCGAAGCGGGCGCTTCCTCCAACGCGGTTATCGCACCGCGATACGTGTTGATAGCTTCAAACGCTACACGCTCACACTCAGCAGCGTTGTACTTACTGAAATCAGGAAGCACCTTTTCGATTTTGCTCATTTACCATCTTCGCTTTCTAGCCCGAGAACGCGGGCAATATTCGGATTGAAGAAGCCGGGGCCCTTCAAGACCTTTCCATCTTCACGGTAAATCGGTTTACCATCAGCGCCTAATTTGGACATATTCGAGGCCTGAACTTCACGCAACACCTCATCAAGGTCAATGCCGCACTCCAACGCCATACCGTAGGCAACATACACGAGGTCAGCCAAGGCATCCGCAACCTCGATCGTGTCGCGAGTGCCGTCATCCGCCTCACGCGCGGCGGTTACGGCTCGTCCAATGATCTGGCCTGCCTCGCCTCCGTAGAGGGCGGTCGTTAGCTCCGTGAACTCTTCGGACACGAGGCTCATGCGCATATGTACGCGCTCCGTGTCAGCAGTCGGCTTCTCGCCAAGCTTGACGGGTAAGCCGTAGACCTCATGGAACTGACGCACCAGAGCCTGCGGCCGGCGCGGGTCATACGGGCGCTTGGCGACAGGCAGATCGCAATGATCAGAAAGATCAAAGTAGTGCGGCAGGTTGGGATCACAAGCCGGCTCCATGGATTCGCCGCGCAGAAGGCTCGCCGCCCACATATCGACCACACGACCATTTCGTTCCCTTACGCGTCGCTCAACACCCTCAAAGATGAAACCGAGCTTCCACGCTAGTCTCCATGAAGCGTCATTACCCACGTGTGCATGCCACACGATCTTATCGACGCGGGATCCTTCAAATACGTGTTGGATTGCTAACCGCGCTGCCTCGGAAATATAACTCTTCCCACGAGCGGCCTCACTAGCCCAATACCCAAGCTTCAGTGAGCGTTGCGCCTCATTGTAATCTTCGAGTCCAACACAACCCACCAGGTCAGAATCGGCCCACACCAGCCACGTCGCATTAGGTTCCTCAAGTTGCCTGGAAGTATTAATCCACCACTTTGCATCCTCTAGCGAATATGGTTGCGGAACCGTGGTGTACTTTGCGATAAGAGGGTCATTTAAAACCTCTGCCAGCTGCTGCGCGTCAGTAACTTGGGGCCTGCGCAGCACAACCTTTTTACCTTCTAAAACGTTCATCTCTACTCTCCCACCGGACTATTTGGGTTCGCGTGATTCCATGCGGTGTTCAAAGCGTTTTCAAACGCGATACGCGGCTGGGCTCCCTCCATCATCAACGCCTTATCGAAAATGAATACCGGCACCGCGCCGATGCCCATCTGCACACCAATCTGGAAATCAGAAAATATCTCTCCCGCGCTATCTTGCGATTCGAGCGTGGCGAGCACGCGGTCTCCAGGAATATCGAAATCACGAGCGATTGCGATCAAAGACTCCGGATTAGACACGTCCATGCCGAGCTGGAAGCGGGCCCGCTGCAGCGCCTCATGCACCTTCAGCTCCAATGTGTCACCACCCATCGTCGTGTCGCGCTCCATGTCAATCTCACGGGCCAGACCAACCAAACGATGCGCTGACGTTGTGGGAGCGACCTTCACGCCCTCCCAATCAATATCAATGCCATCCTTGCGGGCAAGTTCCGTAAGTGAAGACAGCACCTGATCCACTTCCGCCCGGGACATTCCTTTTGTGCGCGCTAAATAATCGGGTTCTGACTCATTCAGCGTCTGATCCAGCTCCGGCTGCAATAGGTAGGCATGCAGGCGTACAGAGACTTCCTCCTTGCGCTCGAAAGTAGAAAGAGCCTGCCGCAAATGCCGCACCCCTAGGTAACACCAGGGGCATGCAATATCAGTCCAAACGTCGATGTGCATACACAAAACCCTTTCTATAGATTCAGGGCTACCCTCCTGCCTTATTGCACCGGTTACTGCCGCAAAAGCACCGCGTGAGACAGCAGAAAGAAAACGCCTGTCAAGCACCACCAATAATACCCGGGCAGACCATGCCCGCGAGATACAAGTGGGCTCCCCGAAAGCCGGGCGCTGCACGAACCTAACTTTCGGGGAGCGTTAGCATTTGAGGCTAGTCTTCTACCAGCACAATCCGAAGATTGCGAGGGCCGTGCACGCCATCTACACGCACGAGCTCAATATCTGAAGTCGCCGAGGGGCCAGCAATCCACGTGGTTGGGCGCGTTGGATTCTTGGCCAGCACAGCCACAGCCTCGGGTAGCGTGGCCTTAATCGCATCACTGCGAAGCACGATCACGTGCGTATCCGGCACGAGGGTGATAGCGCGGCGCCCCTGATCTGCGGTGCCATCCAAAATAATGGTTCCCGAGTTAGCCACCGCCACTCGGGAGGCAGTTACAACCGCATCGGTCTTATCCAGTTCCTCATTTGTGAGGGCCGGATCATCCACCTTCACTTCACGACCATCTCGGCCAGCTGCTTCCACCCATTCCTCAGGCAGACCGACAGGAACCACAACGCTGTGCGTATCAGCCAAGAACTGCTCAATCGCGTCCTCAATGCCATCTTCGTTTACACGCTTAACCTGCGCCGTGTAATCGACGAGGGCATCAACCATCTCATCAACCACCTCAGAACGCGGGGCGTCACTACCGAAACGGTAATCGCGCGGGATTTGCGGAGCATCAATGCTACCTGCGGCGCGGATACGCCTAAAGATTTCACTTTTTGCGCTCACTTGCCTTCTCCTTCATTCTTGCCTTCGGCTTCCCACCAGTCTCTAAATGACTGTGCTGGTGGTGCGGGCACGTCACGGGTACGAGTCCAATCCTTCACCACCGGGAACGGCAGGAAGCCAATCTTGCGATCAGGTCCGGCTACAACGCGACCAGCGTTAGCGGCCTTTCCGCCCATCTCCATGCCCTTACCAGAAGACATGACCTTCGAGCTCACCTTCATAGCCACATCCCACTTGTCAGGTATGCCGCCCCGATTAGCTTCGGTGTACTTGTGGCGCAAATGCACCAAAATGTCTGGAATGTTGATCTTCACGGGGCACACATCGAAGCATGCGCCGCACAATGATGATGCAAATGGCAAAGATGCAGCCGGATCCCTGCGGTCCTTCGCATTGAGCAGCTGCGGCGTCAAGATCGCACCAATCGGACCTGGATATACCGAGTTGTAAGCATGTCCACCAGCGACGCGGTACACGGGGCAAATATTCATGCACGCCGCGCAACGAATGCATTTGAGGGCTTCACGACCAACCTCGTCTTGAAGCACATTAGTGCGGCCGTTATCCATCAAGATAATGTGGAATTCCTGCGGGCCATCGCCTTCGGTTACACCGGTCCAGAATGAGGTGTACGGATTCATTCGCTCACCGGTAGCCGAACGCGGAAGCAACTGGGAGATCACCTCAATGTCTTGGTAGGTGGGAACCAGCTTCTCAATACCCATAACTGTCACCAGTGTCTCCGGCAGGGTGAGGCACATGCGGCCGTTGCCTTCGGATTCGTAGATTGCAACCGTGCCGGTCTCCGCAACACCAAGATTCGCACCGGAGATAGCGACCTTAGCCGAAAGGAACTTCTTACGCAGATGCGCACGAGCAGCCATTGCGAGCACACGCGGCTCATGTGTCAGACTGTCTGGCACGTCCTCCATCCGCTTTTCGAAGATAGCCTTCACTTCAGCACGGTTGCGGTGAATAGCAGGCACGACAACGTGAGACGGCATGTCTTCAGACAGCTGCACGATCATTTCTGCCAGGTCCGTCTCCCACGCCTGAATACCTCTTTCGCCCAGGTACTCATTCAGGTTGATCTCCTGAGTTGCCATGGACTTCACCTTGACAACCTCATCAACCTGCTTCGACTTAACGATCTCGTACACAATCCGATTCGCTTCAGCAGCGTCACGGGCCCAGTGCACGATACCTCCGCGGGCCGTTACGTTCTTTTCAAACTCTTCGAGCAGATCCGTCCAGTTTGCCGCCACGTTGCGTTTGATATTCGAGGCCGACTCACGCAAGTCCTCCCAATCAGGCATCTCCGAAACGCGCACATTTCGCTTGGCGCGGATCTTTCCAGTTGCGTAACCAAGATTGCGACGCATTTGCGTATTGCGTAGCGTCTCTTTTGAGCCGTCAGTAAAGCTCTTCCCCCAACGCAACGGATCCTGCGGTAGCGGGTGTCCCGGTACCCAACCCAGCTCCTGCTCTTCAACATCATTCTTAGACCATTCAGCCGGGTTCAGACCCAACTTCGACCCAAGCTGTTCAATCTTGTCAAACATTTAGGCACCTACCTTCGTGTTCGTCGCGGGAGCAATCCACGGATCCTCCTGGCTCCCGGCCAGGACCTCCGCAAGATGCATAGCGCGAATACCTGAACGGGTTCGAGAAAGCCCGCCGGCGATATTCATCAAGCAGGAGTAGTCTCCGGCAACAAGAATCTCTGCGCCGGTGGATTTTATGTTGCTCATCTTGTCAGCGAGCATCGCGGACGAAACCTCCGGGCTCTTGACCGAGAAAGTTCCACCGAAGCCACAGCAGACATCGGCTTCCGGTAGCGGAATGTACTCAATACCTTCAACCGCTTTGAGCAGCTGGAGCGGGCGATCCCCCACCCTTGTAATCCGCAGCGAGTGGCACGTTGAATGATAGGTGACGCGGTGCGGGAAATACGCGCCGACATCAGTGGTGCCAAGCACGTCTACGAGGAACTCAGTCAAGTCATACGTGCGCTCAGCAATCTGTTCAGCCTTGCGCGCCAAACCTTCATGGCCCAGCTCGCGCGCCACCATTGCCTGCTGGTGACGAATGGAACCAGTGCAAGACGAAGATGGAACAACTATCGCATCCCACGTCCCGTCAAGAACGGGCGTAAACGTGCGAACGTGGTTTTCAATAAGAGGCAACGCCTCCGGGTAGTAGCCCGTATTGATATGCATTTGTCCACAGCACGCCTGGTTCTTTGGGAAGACCACCTGATGCCCAAGACGCCTGAGCAAATGAACTGTTGCCTGCGCGGCCTGCGGGAACATCGCGTCATTGATGCAGGTTGCGAAGATCGCGACTTTCATTAAGGATTCCTTTCTTTAACTTGCGATAAGGAATCCGAGGATTCCATTGGAAGCGAGAACGTTAGTGAGTCGTAGGTAGCGAAAAGCTCCTAGCGCAACAAAGAAAAAGATAAGTGGGAGGAGGCTGACCAGGGCAGTCATCGTTAGTGACCCACCGATCGCAGTTATAGATGGGATGAAAGCTTGCGTCAGCGGCATGAGCATGTAGCAAAACCTCGTTGTTGATCAAAGTTGCATCTCAACTTATCTGACTTCGGCGTTTTCTCAGAAACCGCCTCGTAGAACCGGCCACAATGCGCTATATGTCAATGAAAGCAGCATTAGTTACCAGCGCAGCCGTGGGGCGATTTTCAAACCGGTGGCGTTCCCAAATGCCGGTTTGCACTAACGCCGCCCTATCTGACCTGCTCATACGCTTACTTTTACCGGTGTTGCCGAGGAGCGCGAACACGCTACTTGAGTCGGATAGCACGACTCTAGCTCTTGCTAGTTAATACCCCTCGGGGTATGTTCTTCTTGAACATAACTCTTGACCATTTCTACAAAACCAGAGGAGATAACATGTGCCGTCCAGTTGAATGCAAGGTCTGCCACAAGACCACGTGGGCTGGTTGTGGCCAGCACGTTGCGCAGGTCAAAGCTTCGGTGCCCGCTGGCCAGTGGTGCAATGGCAAGCACAGCGCTGAAGAAATTGCCGCGGCAAAATCCAACCGCCGCGGCTTCTTCTCCCGCCTTTTCAGGTAAAGACTTCACGCAAGGCTCCCTGAGCAACGCTTCAATTTTGAAGCGTGCCCGCACACTGTGCCACAAACACCATTGGTTTGAACTGACATAGGGAGCAGAAAAGGTCGGGCAATCATTCGCAGTGAATGATTACCCGACCTTAATCTAGGTTGAAGAGGATCAGCCCTTCGTGCGGCGTACTCTCACCATCGCGGTGCCCGCTGCTGCAAGAGCTAGGACGGTTAACGCGAGTGAAATGGTAGCCGTTCCAGTGCTAGCTAGCGACTTGCCACCATTTGCCTTGTTAGCCGAATCCTTCTCATTCTTCGGCTTTAGCACCGAACCGGATTCACCCGGCTCGCTTGGAGCAGTTGCAGCGTCCAATGCGGCCTGAGCTTTGCGGATAGCTTCCTTCGCTTCCTTCACCTTGGCTAGAGCGTCCTCGTAGGCCTGCGCTGGAGCAACCAGCTCGTCACGAGCCGCCTCTGCCGCTTCCAAAGCCTCGGTTGCGGCCTGCAGAGCTTCTTCAGCGTCTTTAACCGCCTGAGCTGCAGCCTCTGCGGCTCCTTCAGCTTCCGCCAACGCCGTCTTCGCGTCAGCTGCAGCCTCTGCAGCCTCATCCGCCTTCTTCTGCGCAGCCTCAGCCTTCTCCCTCAAATCATTGAGTTCGGTGGTTGCGGCAGCCAGTGCGGCTTGAGCGTCTTCAAGAGCGGACTGAGCAGCCTCGATAACGTTATTGGCCTTCTCAGCTTCTTCCTCCGCAGCAGTCACGGCGGCGTCCTTTTCGGCCTTATCAGCCTGGGCAGCCTCCAGGGCCTTCTGCGCGTCATCGCTCTTTTGCGAAGCCACTTCAGCGGCCTGCTTTGCCGCTTCTGCCTGCGCCGCCAGCTCGTTGAGCGTCTTGTTTGCAGCGTCCAGGTTCTCCTGGGCTTGGTCACGCTGCGCTTTAGCGGTCGCACAAGCTTCATTAGCCGCAGCCTTGGCCTCCTCAAGAGCCTTCTGCGCCTTCTCGACATTTGCAGTAGCCGCATTCAGCGCGTTCTGCGCATCCTGAAGTTCCTTCTTGCCGTTCTCGAGATACTTCTCATACTCACTGATCAGCGCACTGTACTCCGCAGTGGTGTAAGAAGGGGCGTTTGGGTCGACGGGCCCAAACCCGTTAGTTTTGGCGTCAAATACCTGACCAAAAGTGGGACCGTACCTGTTTCCACTCTTATTCACGACTGCGAAACCGGTGAGGTCATTAGACCCCTTTAGCAGGTTTTCGTAATGTCCGGTACCTGCCTTAGTACCCTTAGGTTCACGATCAAAAAGTTCTTTTTCATTGTTATACCAGAGCTTGTAGGGATCAACGTACCCCCATGCCAGATTTTCGGTCCAAACAACATGTGTCCTGTGCTCGTTAATCACGCTCGACGCATTTGTCTGAAGCTGTGATCCCGCCATTAATACCGAATTGATCTTCAAGGCTGCAAGGTCCGGAAAATTGTTATCGCTTTGACGCAATTTGTTACCCCGGTCGATATATCCAAGCGCATGCTTCAGATTCTTCAGAGTTGTTGCATCACCATCCTTGTTCAGCTCAGTTGGAGCAAAGAAGGGACCGTACTTATCAACTTTCGCGCTGAGGTCGTTCGAACGCCCCCTTGCGTCCGTGTACTTGCCGGTGGTTAGGAGTTCAAAGGCGCGCGTCGCATCCGGGTCATTCTTTTCGACTCCAAGCCAGCGGAAGAATCCCGCAGTTCCCTGCTGCTCATCCTTGAGTACCTGCTCAGCATTCTTCTTTGCAGTGTCAACGGCTTTCTGCTTCTCATCTTGCTGGCTACGCGCCTCGTCGAGTTTTTGCTGCGCTGCCTTAACTGCAGGATCGTTTTCAACAGGAGAGCACACCTCATCCAGCTTGCGCTTAGCTGTCTCGAGGGCGTCCTTGGCTTGATCTGCAGCCTGCTGCGCATCATCGCGCTGCTTCTCTGCCTCCTGTTGCTTAGCGGCAGCTTCATCAGCAACCGTCTTAGCGCCATCGGCCTTGGTCTGAGCATCATCAACAGTCACCTGAGCCGCTGCGGCGTCCTTCTTAGCATTATCAGCCTTAGCCTTAGCATCCTCCGCGTTCTTCTTTGCGGAATCCAAAGCCTCCTGCTTGGCATCAACATCTGACTTCAACGCCGCAATTTCTTCATCGTTCGCCCGCTCGGCGAGGGCATCGTCGTACGCCTTTTTCGCGGCGTCACTCTCAGAAGCAGCTTTTTCTGCCGCGGCAGTTTTGCTATCGAGATCTTTTTGAGCCGCTTCTTGCTTCTCAGTAGCCTCGTCAAGCTTGCTCTTGGCATCTTCCAAAGCTTCCTCAGCGGCCTGAACGGCAGCCTGCGCGGCGTCAACATCCTGCTGCGCCGCCGCGAGTTTAGCCGGAGCCTCCGCATCTTGCGCCGCAAGCTCTTCTTCTGCTTGCTTAAGCGCCTCCTGCGCCTGGGCTAACTCATTTTCCAGCTGAACCACTTCAGTGGTCTTCGCATCCGTATTAGGCGCAGACTCTGCTGGAGCAGCCACAGCAATACCGCCAAATGTCAAACCGCCGATCAACATGCCGGAAGTAACGGCAACTGCAAGGCGCTTGGTCATCTTCACTGTTCTTCCCCTTCGGAAATATCTGCAACAACACCGTGCTGCAGGGCAACTTAATGCACACAACCTTGTGTTATGGGACATCGTCCTTGCAGGAACCCTGCACGCAAGGCATCTCAAGAACTTTCCATCATGCTAGCAGAGGTAGATACAGCAATATGTGTCCCGGCACAAATTGAGACACGCCGCATTAGAACCGTCTCAAACGCTCCCGAAATTCCAGGTTGCACGCGATAACGACCGCGCCGGCGTATACAAAAGTGAGGCAACCTTTCGGCTACCTCACTATCTGTGCGCGAAGCGGGACTTGAACCCGCACTCCCGAATAAGTGGGAACTAGCACCTCAAGCTAGCGCGTCTACCAATTCCGCCACCCGCGCATCGGGGCTCTTTAGAGCAACGAGGAAAACTCTAGCATGACATCCACATGCGGTGTCAAATCACCTCCTTGCACGTCAAATAAGCCCTTTCACACCCCGCGCTAGCCTACTAAACAAACCCCTGCGCTTAGATAGGGTTAAGGCATGAACACCAACATCGTACTTTTTGACTTTGACGGAACGATCGTGGACTCCGCCCCGATCATCATGCAAGCAGTAGTAGACACACTGGACGAGCTCGGCCTGCCGCCACAGTCAAATGAGCAGCTACGAGCCTGGGTTGGACCTCCCCTATTTCACTCCTTCCGCGACTTCGCCAAAGTAGACCCCGCCCATATTGACGACGCCATCGCCACCTACCGCCGTTACTATCGCCAAACCATGTACGATGCCCCATTCTTTCCCGGCGTTCTAGAAGCCATTCAAGAGCTTCACAAACTTGGCTTCCCCCTGGCCATTGCAACTTCAAAAACCGAAACCATGGCAAAACCCATAGCTACCCATGCCGGACTCGACCCCTACTTCAAATACGTTGTCGGTTCCACCAACGACTCCGCCCACCAATCCAAAGCGGCAGTCATCGCAGATGCGCTAAGCCTCCTAGAAGCCGACGGCTACAGCCGCGAAGGCGCCATCATGATTGGCGATCGAATCCACGATGTTGAAGGCGCACACGCCAACAACCTCGACGTAATCGGCGTCCTATGGGGAGGCACCGACCAGCGCGAATTCGAAACAGCGACCGCAGCGGTTGTCACACCGGCAGAGCTAGTTGAAACAATCATCGAGCGAGCAAAGAAATAATCACCAAAACGAACTAGGCTGAAACCGTGAGTAAAGACGAAGACAGCGGCAAAATCAGGCGACTAGCATCCAGAGCAGGGGCAACCGCTCGCTCAATCATGTCACGTAGCACTGCCGCAAATCACACTGGAATACCGTCAGAAACACCGCGGCCCCTCTCCCAAGAGGTCCTGCCGCGACAGCACCGCAGAAACCAAATGCGCGGATCGTCGAGGGGCGTTCCCCCACGATTCTCCAAAGCCCACGCTCGTGGAAACTCAGACGACATTCCCACCTGGCTACGCAAGGCCGGCACCTCCGCGTGGATGATCCTCGGAATCCTCGTCATCGTAGCGCTCATCGTGTGGAGCCTAGCCGAAGTGGCCGCCGTCGTAGTTGCAATCTTCGTTGCACTCGTAGTCACCTCGATCCTGAACCCCATCGTCACTTGGCTCGAGCGCTTCATGCCAAGATGGCTAGGCGAAATACTGGCCCTACTGGGTAGCACAGCAGTTTTTGGTGGCCTCATCTTCTACGTCATCACATCCGTCGCCGGACAGTGGAACTCACTGAGCAAACAGTTTGGCAACGGTATCGACCAGATCATCGAGTTTGTAAGAACCGGGCCGTGGGCCGTAGACCTCACCTCCGACGAGATCTACAACTGGATCAATCAGACCATCGAACAAGCACGCAACTACATCGAAACCAACGCGGGCCAAATACTCCAAGGAGCACTTTCAAACCTTGGGTCCATAGCAATCGGATTCACGATCATGGCGCTCGCGCTGTTCGCCACAATCTTCTTCCTCTACTCCGGCAAAAGCATGTGGATCTGGTTCCTTAACCGGCTGCCCGCAAGGCACCGCGAATCCACACACAAAGCCGTAGCCGCCGGGTGGTACACGTTCTCTGGATACGCTCGCGGCATCATGATGGTTGCACTAACCAACGGCATATTCGCGTTCGTATACCTAACGATTCTAGGAATTCCACTTTCCGCACCGCTCGGAGTACTGGTATTCATCGGGTCATTCATTCCCCTCATCGGCGCACCCACCGCCATGGGCATAGCCATGATCGTGGCTCTTGCGTCTAAGGGTGTTTGGATGATGATCGCCGTAGGTATTGGCATCGCCCTCATCGGACAGTTTGAAGGCCACGTCCTCCAACCACTCATCATGGGCGCACAAGTTTCGCTCCATCCAGTGGTTGTGGGCATCGGTGTCACCGCAGGAACCCTACTCGCCGGCATCTTCGGCGCTGTACTCTCCATTCCACTAATCGCTTCGGCCTGGGCTATCTACCAACAGCTCCATGAAGAAGACCCACCCCTTGAAGGGGATCTTCCAAGCCCAAAAGAAATCGTTGAAGGACCCTCTGCAAGCTAACCGGATTTAACACCCGAGGCGCTACCTGAAATCGCGGGACCTGCCCGCCACCGGAACAGGTAGCGCCTCAAGCTTGTCCGCCACCAAAGCGGACGCGCCACCCGGCGCGCGCTCAACAACCCCACGCACCACCAGCGCGGCCGCAGTCAAACCAACTTTGCGGAACCTCTTCCAAAGCCCCGGCGCGCAAACCACATTCACATAACCTGTTTCGTCCTCCAACGACAAGAAAATCGTCCCCCTAGCCGTGTGGGGACGCTGCCGATGCGTCACCAATCCCCCAATGCGAATGCGCCGTCCTGCCTCCACGCCCGCGATTTCTCCGCACGACAACACGCCAGCTGAGTCCAGATTCTGGCGGACTAACTCCATCGGATGACAATCCACACTCACGCCACTAGCCTGATAGTCCGCAACCACTGCCTCCGCCGATGTCAGTGGTTTCAAATCTGGCATGCTTCCCCACTCCAGCGGCAACGTAGGCTGGTGAGCTTGCTGCCCCACAAACGGCGCCACCCACATGGCCTGCCTGCGCGAATCCGCAATTCTCCCAAGCGCGCCAGCCTTTGCCAGCCTCTCCACTTCCTTCGAACTGAGCGTAGCCCGCCTTGCCAATTCCTCCACCGACGCGAAGTCTCCCTGCTCGCGGGCGCTAACAATCCGATCAATGCTTGCATCAGACATGCCACTAATAGTTGCAAGACCCAGACGAATCCGTTTGCCCTCCTGGGGAGTAACCGGAAGGATCCTCCGGGCCGAATTTGCGCCCTCGAATCTCTCCACAGCGGTATCCCGCAGCGAATAGTTGACATCTGCGCGCTCCACCAACACGCCGTGCCTGCGCGCGTCTTCCACCAGCGAAGAAGTCGAATAAAAGCCCATTGGTTGCGACGAGATTATCGCAGCGTAAAACTCCTCTGGGAAATGCACCTTCATCCACGCCGACGCGTACACGATATAAGCAAACGAGAACGAGTGAGATTCGGGAAAACCAAACTCTGCGAAACCTTGGAACGAGTCAAAAATCTGATCTGCAACTTCCCCCTTAATCCCATTCTTCGCAAACCCCTCGTACAGGGCAGGGCGCAGGCGCGCCATCTTCTCAGCGCTACGCTTAGAGCCCATCGCTTTGCGCAATTGATCGGCCTCGTAAGGTTTGAACCCAGCCGCGTCTATCGCTATTTGCATGAGTTGCTCTTGAAAAATTGGAACCCCCAGCGTCTTCTCCAGCACCGGCCTAAGAAGTGGGTGCCAATAAGTAACCGGTTCGAGGCCCCGCCTGCGCCGTAGATACGGATTCACTGCCTGACCCTGGATTGGCCCCGGGCGAACCAGGGACACCTCAATCACAATGTCGTAAAAACAGCGCGGTTGCATTCGCGGGAGCGTACCCATTTGGGCGCGAGACTCAACCTGGAACACTCCAACCGTATCCGCGTTGCACAGCAGGTCATACACCAACGGGTCCTCGCTCGGCAGGTTGTACAGGTTGAAAGGTTTCCCATCAGTTCCCACGCGTCCTGCATCGCGAAGTGAATCAAACATTTTCCTCAGCGCCGTGAGCATCCCCAGACCGAGTAGATCAAACTTCACGAGCCCAGCTTCCCCGCAGTCATCCTTATCCCACTGGAGCACGGTTCGCCCCTCTTTATTGGCCCAGGCCACGGGACAGATTCTTGAAACCGGCTCACGAGTAAGCACCATCCCTCCGGGATGAATACCCATATGACGGGGTAGCTTTGACATCTGCGTCGCAATACCTACCACCTTTGGGTTCGGCTTAACCCCCTCTAAGTTCTTCGCCCAAACAGTTGCCACCTCACCCGGATACCCAAACGCTTTTGCCGCATCTCGAAGCGCTGAACGAGGCTTATAAGAGATCACATTCGCCACTTGAGCTGCATACCGACGCCCGTAGCGCTCATAAATATGTTGGATCACCACCTCGCGCCTACCCGCCTCAATATCGATATCAATATCGGGAGGCCCACTACGTCCCTCTGATAAGAATCGCTCGAACAACATCTTGTGCTTAACCGCATCCACCGCCGTAATGCCGAGTGCAAAACAGACAGCCGAATTAGCTGCCGAACCGCGACCTTGGCACAAAATATTTTCAGCTTCACAAAAATCTACGATCTCTTTAACTATCAAGAAATAGCCTGAAAACCCCAGTTTTGTGATCAACAACAGTTCGGAATCAATCTTCTGCCACGCCTGCGGGTTGCGTGCCCTACTGCCGTATCTTTGTTTCGCGCCTTCATACGTTAGGTGACGCAACCAGCTGTCATCATCAAACCCGTCGCGAACGTTTGCGCGGGGCAGGTGCGGAGCAACTAGCCGCAGATCAAACGCAAGCTCTTGCGCTAGCTCGGCCGCATTCTCTACCGCCTGCGGATAGTACCTGTGAATTCGTAGCATGTCGCTAGCTGAACGAAGAACCGGGGGGAAAGCCTCCAGGTAAGGTTGCGCCTGCTCTAACGTGGCTCCAAGGCGTATCGAGCGCAACACGTGAGCGAGTTTCAAAGAACTAACGTCCGCGACTCGCGCTCCTGTTGTTGCCACCAACCGCAGTCCCATGCGCTCAGCAATACGCGCCAGATAATGAGCTTCGCGTTCTTCTTCATCCGGAGTTGAAAGAGCTGACTCTATGACCACGTTCCCAAATAAATCACGAAGTTTACCTGCCAGCTTGACCGCTTCATCTATGCCGCGACTGTTCAAAGCTTGGCGGATTGGGCCTCGCGCAGTTCCTGTAAGGATTGTCCAGTTTCCCGAAGAAAACTTTGCGAGCTCATCAAGAGTTAAAACCGTGTCCGTTCGTCCTGTTTTGGACAGTTGGAACGCCGATAGAGCGTCACAAAGCTCGTGATAGCCCTGCACATTTTTAACGAGGATTGGCAGATGATAGCCGCCCGCAATCCTTATTTCTGTGCCCTGTACGCTCGCGATCCTGTTTTCTCTGGCGGCAACACTAGTTTGCACTGCTGAGAACATGCCGTCATAGTCAAGGATTCCAATGGCATCCAAACCCAGTTGCGCTGCACGCTCAACCATCACTTCAGGCAGATTTGCCCCGTGAAGGAAAGAAAATGCGCTATGCGCGTGAAGTTCTGCGTAGGATGCCACCCACCAATTATATCGAACAAACGTTCGGTACTTGCACCTTGCCCTCGCCTAATGATCAGAAGAGAGGCGACCCCTAGACTCTTCCAAATAGCAGTTTCCACACAACGACTCATAGGTGACCGCCACCCCATCAATCGCTACCTGGTCTCCGTCAAAAACGAATCGATCATCCACTTTACGGCCGTTAAATACCGCTTTTTTACCACAGCGACAAATAGTTTTAAGCTCTTCAACCGAGTGCGCGATCTCCAACAAACGCCGAGCCCCTGGGAATGCAATGGTTTGAAAATCAGTTCGAATGCCGTACGCAAGCACCGGGACGTTATCTAACACCGCGATACGGAACATATCGTCAACCTGTTTTGGCGTGAAAAACTGAGCTTCATCAACAAGTAGCGCCGACACGGGCTTGGCTGCCAGATTCTGCACCAAAGCGTTAGGGTCAACCCCTGAAGCTACATTCAAGAAAACGTCGCGCAGATTCTCATCTTTCCCAACCAGCATGTCCACTTCGCGGGTAACCCCTAGCCGAGAAACGATCTGCGCATCCCCCTTGGTGTCTACTGACGGCTTAGCAAGCACTACTCTTTGCCCACGCTCTTCATAGTTATAGGCGGCCTGTAGCAACGCGGTTGACTTACCGGAGTTCATCGCCCCGTACCTGAAATAAAGCTTAGCCACAGCACGCACCTTCCTCTTTCCTCTACTGAACTAATACCACAATGCAGCGAGCATCCACTCACCCGAGACCCATTTAATAAGCACCCGCGGCGCCCCCAGGGGCACCGCCACGAGCCACGCCCTAGGCGCAAACGCCTCGTCCTGCCCGTCCCACCACCTGCCAAGGATGGGCCACGGGCCGCGCACGCTAGAGAGAACAACCTCCTTAGCCGCGCACAACCCAACATCTAATTCCGCCACTTCCTCAGCATTAACAACCATGCTTCGAGGCGTAGCGTTCAGCGTTCCATCCGACCGCAGCTTGACCTCTCTTCCACCTTCATCAAACAGGCGCGCAGGCAGAGGTTTTTCAAGCACTGTCGCGGGAGATTCTTCTTTTAAGCCTCCAACCCACGCATCTTGGAACGAAGCGTGATTTTGCCATTTTTGAGGCACACTCCACTGCTCCCACGCAGCTGTTTCCGGGGCGGCACCCCACTCGGTTTGCACCACCCTGCTCAGAGGGTCAAATCCTGGTCGCACTCGCGGTTGTAGCACCCCGTCCAAGCCAACTAACGCTTGAAGCCTGAACGCAACCGTACCGGCGCAAACATCTCCCTCACTACGGTCTGACCATAACTGCTTCGCAAGGCTATCTATTGAAACCAAATCACGGGCGGTCAAAACAATTTTTTCAACCCCAAATCGTTCTTGCGAATACTCGCCCTCCATTGACGCCCCCGATCTAGCCAGCTCATCAATCCAAGATTGAATTTGCCAACGAGTTCGATCAACCAAATCACGGGGCGCCGGAAAATCTATTATCGCCCAACGCCTAGACCTCTCGACTCTTCCCATAGCCCCAAGAATGGTTGCAGTTATATCCACCTCGTTTGTAGCCATCTGCTTCGCTACCAGCTTTTCAACAAGACTTCCGGATTGTTCCAACAAATACCCCAAAGCCACCCCTAAATCTGCCACCGGGGTCGGAAACACAACGGTTTGTTCGACAAAATCTTCGGGTGCACGCTCAGCTTTATGAAGCGCGTCAACCTGCCACAGCAACCTGTACAGACTCTGTCCGACCTCGCCAAAACGAGCCAGAACATGCCCAGCGCCAAGGGCTTGTAAATCGCCAACCGTCCTAGCCCCCAGAGCAGCAAGAGAATCCAACACTTGATCCAGATCGCTTTCCTTTTGGGACATAAGTGGCTTTAAGTGCCTTAGCGACAAATCGCTCACGCGAGATTCATCAGGATCTACAACGCCATGCAGAGCCCCCACCCAGGCCTGCAACAGCCCTTCACCAATCCCCACATAGCATTCACTTCCTGTCTGCTCCGCGATCACGTCAACCACTCGTTCACACAGCGCCTCCTCACCACCAAAAGTGCGCGACGCAGAAGCGGGAATCCAAGCTATTCCGGGCTTCACCATGCAAACGGTTGCCGACACCTCTCCCAAAGCATCAAGCACGACGTTGAATGCCCGTAGCGAACGTCCCGGATCACTTGGCATAACTAAAAGCCCGTCACACAGGTGCTCTGCAAGGGCTCTTCGCATCCCCGCCGCTACGCCCATCGCACGAGCTTCGCGAGTCACGTGAGTTATCCTCCCCGCGGCAGACACCAAAGCAGCCGGCGCCCCCGGAGGGCAATCAATTGCCAGCGCACCCGTTTCCCAATCTGGGAAAAACACCACAGCTAAACGAGTCATACTGCCCTCCTGATCAAACCGAGAGAACCATCGACCTCACTATTTCGCGGCTGCACGTACCAGGGTTTAGAAACCGAAAGCCAGGGCACGGTAGTCAAAACAGACGACCTTCTTGACCTAGCGCGCCCAGCAAGTGCTCTTTGATTTTGGGCTGACAACGGAAGCGGCCCTGCAACCACCAGGTCAACCCCGTCGATCAGAGCCGCCAAAACTTTAAGAGGCTTCTCTTTTGCCCGAGGAACAAAAATAACCTTTTCGAGCGGAACCCCCTTCTCTAAGGCCGCGCACCAACCAACGTTTTTTACACCAACAATGCCTATCCACTGATCGCCCTTACGAAGGCTTAGCACCGCTTCAAACAACGCCTCATTTCCACCACGCACATGCCACACGTTGCCCGCGCGCAAAGACGCAGGCGAAACACCGACCGCCGTTTCCGCCTTAACAAGACTCAATCGCGCTTTTTCTAAACGCTGCTTCCGCTCAAGTGTTTGAGCCACCACCGTCTGCTCGCTTCCTCCCCCAAGAGTTTTCGAACATCTGTTCGATAGTGTGTTGCAGGGGTGGGACAAGAAAAGTGGAGATATTCCATTTCAATTTCAACAAACTTCAAAATCGCCGTTAAGCGCCCACATTTATCGCACAAAAGCGGCCGTGAAGATAAATTAAAAGTGACCTTGGCAACAACAATAGGAGTTCCAAATGGACCTTGATTCACGCCCATTAGCACCCCACCCCGACGAGGCTCTGCCAAAACTTCCGACTTTCATGCTCAAGTCCAACGCCGCGAGCGACATGCAGGCTATGCCCGCGGCTCAAACCGCCCCGGGAGGGTCCGTATCACCCCATCTTTCCTGGAGCGGATTTCCTTCCCAAACCCAATCTTTCTTCGTCTATTGTTTTGATCCTGACGCGCCCACTCCCGCGGGATATTGGCATTGGGGAATTGTTGATATTCCCGCTGAAATTACCGAGCTGGATGAGGGTGCGGGCGAATCCGATCTACATCTGGAGGGGCCGGCTTTCCATCTGCTAAACGACGCGGGGCAAGCTAGCTATTACGGAGCCAACCCTCCCAAAGATGACCGCGAACACCGATACGTATTCACCGTATATGCGCTCGATACTCCCTCTCTAGGACTGGACGACGACGCCACTATTACCACGGCGTCGTTTAACGCCCTATTCCACGCGCTTGCAAAAGCATCATTGACTTTGACTTTCAAGCAGTAAGTTTCCCCGGCTTTCCTATCGTGGAGCACGCACCTAAAATGATGGGCGTGCTCCACGTAATATTTTTTGAACCCAGAATCCCGGGAAACTCTGGCGCCGCAATCCGTCTGTCTGCGTGTACCGGATCCATGCTTCACCTAGTTGATCCGCTGTTCGACATGGACGACACGAAGCTTAAGCGCGCTGGACTTGACTATCACGATCTGGCTCACGTTCGCGTGTACGAAACTATTGATGAAGCCTTGGAGCAAGTGCCCGGCTCGATCTACGCTTTCACGGGGCATGCCACCATCCACTACAACGATGTTCAATACCGAGATGGAGACGGACTACTGTTTGGCCCCGAACCAACGGGCCTGCCAGAAGAGATCATGGATCACCCACGCGTGACCCAACGCGTGCGTATTCAAATGACGCCGGGAACCAGATCGTTAAACCTTGCAAACTCGGCTGCTATCGGACTCTATGAAGCTTGGCGCCAGCTCGACTTCCCAGGGGGAATATAACCTCCACACCTCTGCACGTGGATAAATTTTCAGTCCCTATCGGACAAAAGGCCCTCTACTTGCGGTCAAAACTCTCCGCGATCTCCACGATTCTGCGCGGATTCGTGAACCAGATCCACACAAGTCCAATCACGGGCAGAATCAACGGCGCGTAATAATAGCCGGCACCAAAGTTCGCCCACATGTTTCGAATGGCGCCAATGTCAGCAACACCCAGGCCAATGATGCCGATGGATAAAACTCCGGCAAGCTCAACTAGCAAAGCAGACCAACCTATGATGCGCATTCGCCTGCCGTTGTGGGTTATCGCAATAGCTACCAGCACATAGCCGAGCGCAGCAATAAGAGACAGCACGCGCGGGCCGATTGGCTGATTTGAAAAGGTAACGAAATCAACGAAAGACGTGTAGGTAAAGTAGGCCGCGAACACCCAAAATACGGCCATGACAACTCGCCCGCCCCCGTAGGAAGCGCCGCGGTTATCCGTTGCAGGCCGCGGCCCAGTTTCTGCCGCCCGCGCACTATTACGCATCCAAAACACCTCGTCTTTCGGTGCTATTTTAGCGAAAATCAAGTTCTTGCGTCGATTTACCTTGTAGATACGATAGAGGCATGACAAATATCGAATTCATTTTTGACAACGCAGCAGACGTTGAAACTGACCTCCTGGTTGCCTACTACCTTGAAGATGGAGCCAACATTAAGGTTCCCGGCCTTAACGAGGCGGCCAAAGCCGTAGATGCAAAGTCTTCTACCGGAGCAAAGACCGTACTTCCAGGAATTGAAACCAAGGCACGCAAGATCGCCCTTGTAGGCGCTAAAGCCGACGAGCTTCACTCGCGACGCCGCTCCGACTTTTCCAATGGCATAGAGCTTGAAGGTACTGGCATTCACCGCCACCTCGCCGCTATTGGCACCCGTGGCGAAAACGTAAAAAACGTGGTTCTAGCCGGAAAATATGAAAATGAGGATGACGTCATCCAGGCGGGCATCGGCGCGTTGCTAGGCAGCTACACCATTCAAAAGTATGGAGCTGAAAAGGTAAGCGAGCTCGAGCAACTCACAATCCTCGCGCCCAAAGGTCTTGACACCCACGCCGTGGCAAAGCGCATCAAAGTTCTTGCCTCCTCCATGATGATGATCATGAACCTAGTCAACCGCGCCCCTAATGACCTCTACCCCGCAAAGTTCGCTACTTACGCACAAGACGCCGTTGCAGACCTGCCCATCGCGGTTGAGATTTGGGACGAAAATAAGCTTGCCGAAGAAGGCTGCGGCGGCATCCTCGCGGTTGGCCTGGGCTCTGATCGCGGTTCCCGACTGGTCAAACTCAGCTACGCGCCCAAGAACGCAAGCAAGAAGATCTCCTTGATCGGCAAAGGCATCACGTTCGATTCCGGCGGTATTTCCATCAAACCTGCCAAGGGCATGGAAGCCATGAAATCCGACATGACTGGCGCGGCTACAGTACTCGCAACCACCGTTGCTGCCGCGGTTTTGGGTCTGAACATTAAGATCGACACCTACCTCGCCCTCGCAGAAAATATGCCCGGTGGTCGCGCCCAGCGTCCTTCCGATGTCATCACTATGCGCGGCGGAAAGACCGTTGAAGTGATCAACACTGACGCCGAAGGCCGTCTGGTGATGGGCGATGCCCTCGCGCTTGCGGCAGAGACGGACACCGACGCAATCGTTGACGTCGCTACCCTAACCGGAGCGCAGATCGTAGGCCTAGGCGAACGCACCGCCGGCGTCATGGGTAGCGCCCACGTGCGCGAGGCGATCGTATCCAGCGCCGCCAAGGTGGGTGAAGCCATGTGGAGCGCCCCACTTCCGTCTTATCTGCTCGACTCATTGAAGTCGGACGTAGCTGACATTGCGAACTCGGGGACAAGAGCAGGCGGAATGATGGTTGCGGGCATATTCCTGCAGGAGTTCGTAGCCGACAAGCCATGGGCTCACATCGACATTGCTGGCCCGTCCTACAACGACGGCAGCCCGTGGGGCGCCAACAACAAGGGCGCAACTGGAATGAGCATGCTCACTCTCGTCAACTGGGCTGAGTCACTCGCCTAAGGTAACGACCCTAAAATTCCACCTCGCCCAATCTAGATTAACTTCTTTTTAATCGCGATTGGGCGAGGTTTTTACGTGTCTATACCCCGCTCCGTTCTTGTTGCATAAGGCACAAAACAAGGGCCGAAAATTTGATCACAAAAGAGGTAATCGTAGACGATCAGTGCGAGAATGAGCGGTAAGTAATGACTCTAGGTCAAAACTCGCATAAGGGGAGAATCACGTGAGTGAAGAAATGTACGATTTGGTCATCCTCGGCGCCGGCTCCGGCGGCTACGCAGCCGCCTTGCGCGCTAGCCAGCTTGGGCTAAAAGTAGCTCTAATCGAAGGCGACAAGCTTGGCGGCACCTGCCTGCACCGCGGTTGCATTCCGACAAAGGCATACCTGCACGCAGCAGAAGTTGCCGACACAGTTAAGGAATCCGCCTACTTTGGCGTGAATTCTAACTTCGACGGAATCGACATGAACCGCGTCGCAGAATACCGTGACCAGACCATTAACCAGCTCCACAAGGGTCTGCAGGGCCTCATTAAGATGCGCAAGGTCGACTACGTGCAGGGCTGGGGCAGGCTCACGGGAAAGAACACCGTTACCGTAGATGGCAAGGAATACCGCGGCAAGAACATTGTCCTGGCCTCCGGCTCCTACTCCAAGACCATTCCCGGCCTCGAAATCGAAGGTAACGTGATTACTTCCGAGCAGGCCCTGCAGATGACCTGGGTTCCGTCTAAGGCAATCGTGCTTGGCGGCGGCGTCATTGGCGTTGAGTTCGCGTCCGTATGGGCATCCTTCGGCGCTGAAGTAACCATCATTGAGGGCTTGGACCGACTCGTTCCTGCTGAAGATGAGGCCATCTCGAAGAACCTTGAGCGCCAGTTCCGCAAGCGTGGCATTGACTTCAAGACCAAGACCATGTTCGAATCCGTCACTCAAGATGAGTCCGGTGTTCACGTAAAGACGAATGACGGTAACACCTACGACGGCGACATTCTGCTGGTAGCCATCGGGCGCGGCCCGGCCACTGCAAACCTCGGTTACGAGGAGCAGGGTGTCAACATGGAGCGCGGCTTCGTGATCACAGATGAGCGTCTGCGCACCAACGTTGAAGGGATCTACGCGGTTGGTGACATCGTCCCCGGCCTGCAACTGGCACACCGCGGCTTCCTACAGGGCATCTTCGTTGCCGAAGAGATCGCTGGTTTGAACCCCGAACCAATCGTCGAATCAGGTATTCCTCGAGTAACTTTCTGCGAGCCTGAAATTGCCTCCGTTGGCCTAACCGAAAAACAGGCTAAGGAGCAGTACGGCGGCGACAAGATTGCCACGCAAGAGTTCAACCTTGCCGGCAATGGTAAGTCCCAGATCCTGAATACCGCTGGCCTGGTAAAGCTCGTTGCACTCAAAGACGGTCCTATCGTTGGCTTCCACGCCATTGGCGCCCGCATGGGCGAGCAGATTGGCGAAGGCCAGTTGATTGTAAACTGGGAAGCGTACGCTGAGGACGTGGCCAGCATTATCCATGCGCACCCAACTCAGAACGAGTCCATTGGAGAGGCGGCTCTGGCCCTCGCTGGCAAGCCGTTGCACTCAGCCTAAGACCCACTACTTAAGGAGATACGTAAAGTGGCACAAGAGATTAAGATGCCAGCTCTCGGTGAGTCCGTCACCGAAGGCACTGTAACCGAATGGCTTAAGCAGGTGGGTGACACCGTCGAGGTAGACGAGCCCATCGTCGAAGTTTCTACCGACAAGGTTGACTCTGAAGTTCCCTCCCCCTACGCGGGCAAGATCGTCAAGATTTTGGTTGAAGAGGACGAAACTGTTGAAGTTGGCTCCGTCATCGCCCTAATCGGTGACGAGGGTGAAGCAGAGGATCCCGCACAAGAGCCGGCTCCGGCCGAAGAAGCACCGGCTGAAGAGGCCCCGGTAGCTGAGCCGGCACCGGCCGCACCAGCTGCGCAGGAGTCCCCGGCCCCGTCGCCAGATGGCGAACTTATCGAAGTTAAGATGCCGGCCCTTGGCGAATCGGTAACCGAAGGCACCGTTTCTGCGTGGCTAAAGGCAGTTGGCGACAAGGTTGAGGCCGACGAGGCCCTACTGGAAGTTTCTACCGACAAAGTCGATTCTGAGGTTCCCTCCCCCGTCTCTGGTTTCCTCGCTGAAATCAAGGTGGACGAGGACGAGACGGTGGACGTTGATACCGTTGTTGCGGTCATCTCCACCGGCTCGCCTGTCGCGGCAGATGCGGAAAGTAAACCCGAGCCGAAGGCTGAGCCTGCTCCGGCACCGGCCCCAGAACCCAAGCCAGAACCTGCGCCTGCTCCTCCGGCTCCAGCTCCGGCCCCTGCTCCTGCAGCACAGCCTGCACCTGCCGAGGAGAAGAAGCCCGAACCAGCCCAGCCTGCTCGCGCTGACATTTCCGCCTCCGGCAAATACGTCACCCCTATTGTGCGTAAGCTTGCAAAGGACCTCGGTGTTGATCTAGCTGATGTAACCGGTCAAGGCATTGGCGGCCGTATCCGCAAGGAAGATGTCTATGCTGCCAAGGAAGAGGCAGACAAGCGCGCTGGCGCCGCCGCTACGCCAGCACCTGCTACTTCGAAGAGCAAGGTGGTTGAAGACACCACGCTACGCGGCACCACGCAGAAGATGACTCGCATGCGTCAGGTTATTGCCGATCGCATGATGAGCTCGCTACAGGGCTCGGCTCAGCTAACCACCGTCGTAGAGGTTGACGTGACCCGCATCGCGGCACTACGCAAGCGTGCGAAGGCTTCGTTTGAGGCTCGCGAAGGCACCTCGCTGTCGTTCCTCCCGTTCTTTATCAAGGCGACCACGGAAGCACTCAAGATGTACCCGAAGGTCAACGCCGAGATTAAGGGCAAGGAAGTTGAGTACTTCAACTACGAGCATATCGGAATGGCAGTTGACACCGAGCGCGGCCTAATGGTTCCAGTTATCAAGGATGCTGGCGACTTGACGCTCTCGGGCATTGCGCGAGCGATCAACGATCTCGCTGCTCGCTCGCGTGACGGCCAGATCAAGCCGGAAGAGCTTTCTGGCGCAACCTTCACCGTTACGAACACCGGTGCGATCGGCGCGCTGTTTGACACGCCGGTGCTTAACGCGCCGCAGGTTGGCATTCTTGGCGTTGGCCGCATCGTCAAGCGTCCGATGGTCATCAAGGATGCGGACGGCAACGAAACCATTGGAATTCGCTCCATGGTTTACCTTGCCCTCACCTACGATCACCGCCTCATTGATGGCGCTGACGCAGGCCGCTTCCTCACCGCGATCAAGAACCGCCTCGAAGAAGCAGAGTTTGAGGCCGAGCTTGGTCTCTAACCTCAACTAACTATGGGGCAGTCCGATTATCATCGGGCTGCCCCATTTTTATGCCAGGACTAGTTTGTGTTGATTGCGCCAAAGCGCATTTGAGAAGCCTCCCCCTCACCACTTAGAGCTGTTCAGGATCCATTGAGGTAACATCACTTACACGCCAAGGCGGGCCGGTGAACGTGAGCTTCAACCGACTAGCTGGCTGGGCCTCAACCACCTCGCAGATATCTCCCTGACACCGCTCGTGTTCATTTTGGGTAAAGGTTGCCATCACTCCTAACGGCGAGCATTCCACGACCTCCACATCTTTTACCGCAGTTGCTAGATTTCGAATCTCTATTCCCGACTGCTCGATGCTCTCAATCAGCTCAGCATCTTTTTCAAAAACCTTGCTGCCTGTATCGACCACGGTCTCCAGCAATTCTCTATCAGATGTCGCTATCGCCCTATTTCGTTTTGTAGTCAGATCCGAGACAACCGACTGCGCCTCACCAGACGAAGGGCAGCGGACCGCGGAGATCTCCGCTTCCTCAACCGATGTAGCCACGGGCACTGGCGCCACCGGCCGGAGCCACCAAAAACCAAGTGTGGCCATACCAACGATCACAAGCGTTGAGGCAACCGCAATTCTCGCGCGGCCCTTTCTTCGCTCCCGCACATGCCGCCCTCCCGGACGCTCATTTAGAACCGTTTGGGCCATAGAGGTCTCTTGGCGTAGCAGATTTCCCGCATCCAGCATGGACGCATCGGACTCCACGGCAAGCACAGCGCCTCCGTCGTATCCCTTAAGGTCCGGCGATTCCAAAACCTCTTCTATCGAGAGCCGAGTGGCGGGATTTGCATCCAACGCCTTCTCCACAACCGCTCCAGAAAATCCCAGTTCGCGAGCCAGAGCTCCCCACGCCCACACATCGGCTGCCAACGGGTCTGTGCCCTGCTGACCCTCCAGATTCTCCGGCGCAACAAACCCGGGCGTGAAACCGGTACCCAGCAGGTGGTCAACCAGCACAGCCCCTGCACTTCCCACAACCACGTTCGCACTTGAAACATCACCGTGAGCCAATCCCACCTCGTGCAAATCCTTCAGCCCTAAAGCGATGCTGCGCAGCAGTGCGCGCACCCGATTCTGCGTGTTAGCACCAGGCAGTTGCATCCATTGGTTGAGTGGCACGCCCTCGACCAGCGAGGTGACAAGCCCAACTCGCGCCCCGTCGGGGACAACATCAATCAATCGCGCAACAAATGGACTTTCCAAGCGCGAGAGAGTCTCCAGACGGTCAGCAAGAGAGTCCGCCTCATCCCGTGCAACAAAACGGATCAGGCAGGCTTCACCGGTTTTTGTAGTTGCCTGCCATATCGTGCCCGAGGACGACACGGTGAACGGCTGAATAATTTCATAGCCCTTGATGCTCATGAGATAACTCAACCACATTACGCCAATCCCCTCACGCACAGGGGCGCGCCTGTGGATTACTTGCGGTAAGCTTGGAAAGCTCACGCGAAAGCGTGACGCCCATCTGCTTTTTACTCAATGGGGACCCCACTGTTTTAGTGAGTGCCAATTTGGCCGGTTGGATGAGTAAAAACCCGGGTGGGTAAGCAACTTCGAAATCTAGAAAAATGCATTCATCCCCTTTTAGAGCGCTCGGACACTACCGGGTACTCCCCCAGCTAACGGGCTGGAAAACACTCGTAATCGCCTTTGCAGCCAGAGCCCCCTACGCCATGCTTCCCCTGGGTGTCATGACCGCAGTCTCGGCCAGCACCGGATCCGTTGCACAAGGCGGCGCCGCCACGGCATCCACCGCAATCTCCACCGCAATCGCGGGACCTTTGATCGGTAAATGGGCTGACCGTAAAGGTCAGTTTTTGCCGCTACGGATACTCACTCCTATTAATGCGCTGGCGCTTCTACTTCTATTTCTCGCGGTACAAACCGCTACCGCTGGGCTTCCCCTGTTCCTTGCCTGCATGGCAGTAGGATTCACGTCTCTTCCCATCGGATCTTTCACCCGATCCCGCTGGATCCATCAGACCAACACGCCACGAGAACTCGGTGCGGCCTTATCGTATGAATCCATGGCGGATGAGCTCGTATTCGTACTTGGCCCCGCCCTCGTTGGTATTGCAGCCACAGCCGCATTCGAGTCCGCACCGCTATTCCTCGCATTCCTGCTGGTTGCAACCGCAGGAATCGCCTTCGCGCTCCTTGCTCCAAAAACAAAGCCGGCCGTGCAGGCCGCGGACAAACAGGGCCCTGGAGTTGGCAGAGTGATACTTGCCGTCACTCCCGCCATCATTGCCATGACCGGTATTGGAATGCTGTTTGGCACCACCCAAGCTGCAACCACGGTTCGGGCCGAACTGCTGGGACACCAAGGGATCGCTGGCCTCGTATACGCAGCAATGGGAGTCGGCTCTGCCATCATGGCCATCTTGACCGTTGCCATCCCTGAACGTATAAACCTGCCCACTCGCCTGCTTATAGGTGGCCTGGGCATTGCGGCAGCGATGAGTCTGGTGGCACTGGCGGGCGACCTTTTATCGACTGCATTTCTACTAACCCTTGCAGGCCTCTTTATTGGCCCGGCGATGGTTACCGCATTCACCTTGGCGGAATCACTTGCTCCCCGAGGGGGCATAGCGATAGCGATGACGTCGATGCAATCATCAGTAGTAATTGGCGTCTCCATCGGGTCCAGCTTGGGTGGCATTATCGCCCAAAACTTCCATGACAAACCGACATTCTTGGCCTCGGCTGGAGCGGGAATCTTGGTTGCGTTGGTAGGCTTTATCCTGAACATTCGTCAGCTATCCAAAAGAGGGTAAACTGGGGCCATCATGGCTAAAAAAGAAAACGAATCACGCACACCTGTTGCGGAGAGTAAACCGAAAAAGCGCCGGTGGTATCACAACCTCTACGACGCTTACAAGATCACCAAACGCACGTTCCCGTGGGTAAGCTGGCTGATACTCGGAGCAACCATTGGCGTGATTGCCCTATTCGTGGCTTTGGGCATCTGGACGAAGATGAATATTTATATTCTCATCTTCTTGGCCGCCACGCTCGTCGCATTCGTGCCAATGGCCATCCTTGCGGCACTCGTGAAGAAGGCGATGTACCGGCAGGTCTCCGGTACTGTTGGCTCCGTTTATGCGGTGCTCTCACAGATTCGCAGAGGTTGGATAGTTACGCAAGAGCCAATCGCCGCCAACCGAAACCAAGATATCGTTTGGCGTCTGGTTGGACGGCCCGGCGTTGTCCTCATTACCGAGGGGCCAAACGGGCGTGTTCGCGATCTTGTTGAGCGCGAGCGCAAGCTGGCTCAAAGGGTTGTAACCAACGTTCCGGTGCACGTGATTCACGTAGGCGAGGGCGAGAATCAGGTGAAGCTCGAGAAGCTTGAGGCTGAACTGCGTAAGCTCCCCAAATCGCTACACCGTAAGGAAGTTCCAGAGGTTGCTAACCGCATCCAAGCCGTCTCCTCTGTTGCCAAGCAAGGCGGCATGCCTCACGGTGTTGATCCAACGAAGGTAAAAATGTCTCGGCGCGCACTGCGGGGAAAGTAGTCATTTTTCCTATAACTGAATATTTCTTATCTGCCGTCGAGGTTCTCGGCGGCAGTTTTCATTCCCGGTACGTATTACAAGTCACATATCAATAAACATTCACCAGCTTGCATATTCATTCACTAATGGCAATACTTATACATGTTGAAAGTTCCACCTTTAGGAGTTTTGCCGTGAAGACACAAAAGATGCTCAGTATGGTTGCGGTAGCCACACTTGCTACTCTTTCCCTTGCAGCCTGCTCTGACCCAGACCAGCCCAGCGAAGAAGCGACCGCGCCTTCCGATTCGGTTGCCAAGTTCTACGACATCGACTCGATCGAAACGCAGGCTGACATTGCCGCTCTCGTGCCCGAAGAAATCAAGGCTCGTGGCGAGCTCCGCAACGGCGCTTCAACCGACTATGCGCCCGCCGAATTCCGCGACACCGACGGTCAAACTCCTATCGGTTACGATATTGAACTCGTTAAGGCACTAGCCAAAGTAATGGGCCTGAAAGAAGCAACCACTACCCACGCTGAGTTCGCAACCATCATCCCCGCGCTGGGCACCAAGTTTGATATTGGAGCCTCGTCCTTCACCATCACGCCCGAGCGCATGGAGCAGGTCAATATGGTCTCTTTCGTTGAAGTGGGATCCTCCTACGCCGTGAAGACCGGCAATCCGTCCAAATTTGATCCGAACACCCCTTGTGGTAAAACCATCGGTGTTCAAACCGGCACCTACCAGCAAACCTACGTAACCGACCTGTCCGCCGAGTGCGAGGCGAAGGGCGAAGCCGCTATCAAGATCATGCCTCACGACCTCAACACCGATAACGTGACGAAGCTTGTGGGCGGTCAATACGATGCGGTGCTGTCAGACTCAACGGTCACCGGTTGGGCAATCAAATCAACGAACGGCCAGCTTGAGCAGATAGGCGAAGTAATCGAGTCTGAGCCGCAAGGCATTGTCATCAACAAGGACGACGCCGCTCTTACCGAAGCTGTGCAGAAAGCACTGCAATACCTCATGGACAATGGCATTCTTGAGGACATCTTGAACCTCTATGGAGCCGGCGACGCGGCACTTTCTAAGGCCGAGGTAAACCCGGGTAAGTAATCCATGGAGAACGTAAACCTAATCCACCCCCGGCCGGTACCCCGGCCGGGGCGCTGGCTATCCGCAGCAGTAGTAGCCATCCTCGCCGCAATGGCGATCAACTCCCTGGTTACAAACCCTAATTTCCAGTGGCCCGTTGTTGGACAATGGCTCTTTTCTAACACGATCATGACGGGCGTGTTCTACACGCTGATCCTCACCATTATCTCCATGACGGTTGGCACCATTCTGGCGATCACCATGGCAATCATGCGCCAATCACCAAACCCCATCCTGCGTTACGTCGCGTGGTTCTACATCTGGTTCTTCCGTGGCACCCCGATCTACACGCAGCTGATCTTCTGGTCGCTACTTCCCACGCTCTACCCGCGCCTATCACTTGGTATTCCTTTTGGCCCGGAGTTTGTTTCTTTCGAAACCGCAACCGTGTTTACCGCGTTCTGGATGGCGATTGTAGGCCTGTCCCTAAACGAGGGCGCTTACCTGGCAGAAATCATCCGCTCCGGTCTTAATGCTGTGGACAAAGGACAGTGGGAGGCAGCTACCGCGCTCGGCATGAAACGCGGCCAAATTCTGCGCCGCATCATTTTGCCCCAAACCATGCGGGTAATCATTCCGCCGATTGGCAATGAGACGATCTCCATGCTGAAAACCACCTCTTTGGTGGCGGCTATCCCGTTCACGCTCGAACTTACCTGGGCAGCGCGTGACAAGGGCATCCAGCTGTTCGCCCCCGTTCCACTGCTCGTAGCAGCCGCCATCTGGTACCTGTTCATCACCTCCGTCCTCATGATCGGACAGATGTATCTGGAGCGCTACTTCGGTAGGGGCTTCGACGAGCAAGCGGGAAAGAATGCAAAAAGGAAGCCAACCAAGCAAGATCTCATTGGCAGTGCACAAACCACGCAGAACAACCCATTTATGGACGTGACACCATGACAGCAATGATTGAGATCAAAGACGTACACAAGTTTTTTGGCGACCTCCACGTGCTCAAAGGTGTCGACATGACCGTGGACAAAGGCGAAGTGTGTGTGCTTCTCGGCCCCTCCGGGTCCGGTAAATCGACTCTTCTTCGCTGTATCAATGGGCTGGAGAAGATCTCCGCTGGCCGCGTCTACCTCGAAGGCGAACTCATGGGCATGCGCGAGGTTGAGCGCCGCGGCAAAATCGAGCTCCACGAGCTACGCGACAAGCAGGTGACCGCGCAACGCTCACGCATTGGCATGGTTTTCCAACGCTTCAACCTGTTCCCGCACATGACTGCCCTCGAAAACGTCATGGAAGGCCCCGTGCAGGTTCAGCGCGTACCAAAAGATCAGGCAAAAGCTGAAGCTTTGGAGCTCCTTACGCGCGTTGGGCTGGCCGACCGGACGGACCACTACCCTGCCGAGCTCTCCGGAGGACAACAACAACGCGTAGCCATTGCTCGCGCTCTGGCAATGAAACCTGAGCTCATGCTGTTCGATGAGCCCACTTCCGCCCTCGACCCCGAACTTGTGGGCGAAGTTTTGGAAGTTATGAAAGACCTCGCAAAAGATGGCATGACGATGGTGGTTGTCACCCACGAAATTGGCTTCGCCAAAGAGGTGGCGGACCACCTCGTGTTCATGGATGACGGCAAGATCGTTGAAGAAGGCGATGCTCGCACCATCATCGAAAACCCGCAGCACCCCAGGGCGCAAGAGTTCTTTGGCAAAGTCCTCTAAGATCCTCGATCTGATACAACAAAACCCGGTGGCTTTTCTACGCGCCACCGGGTTTTGTTGTTTAGTTAGATCGCAACCCTGATTCCTTTGGAACCACCGGGCCACCGGTCAGCTCATAGGAATCCAACGGTCTATCCGACCAGGTCACTGCCTGCCACGAGGACCTATCTTGCATCCAGTTTTGGTCCGCGCCCTTCCATTCCAACACTGTGGTTGCAGCGTTTTCCATAGGATAGCGGGCCACCAGCTCGCGGTTATAGTCCCCCGACAGCGTTGCAGAGATCACGCGAATAATAGCCCCGTGAGCTACTAAAACCACTGTTGCCTCGGACCCGAACTCCTCACGAGCCGAGCTCAGTGCCTCGGTGATTACCGAACCGAAGCGCGCCCGCGTCTGCCAGCCGTCCTCACCACCGGGCATTTGCCAGTCGAGGTCTCCATCGATCCACGCGAGCACCGCACTCAAATAGGTGCGAATATCTTCGCCCTTTGTAGACATCTCGATGTCGCCAGCAATCACCTCTCTGATACCTTCACGCACCAGCGGGGTCAGACCGTACTTTTTTGCAAGCGGAGCTGCTGTTTGCAAAGTCCGGTTCAGCGGCGAAACGTAAATCACCGACGGTTTTGACCCCACGAGTTGCTCAAAATTATCCGCCAGCTCCTCAGCTTGCGCCGCGCCCACCTCATCGAGATCAGCACCGGGCATCGCGGTATCTAGAGCATGCGAAATATTGGAAGGAGTCTGGCCATGACGGACCAAAACGAGACGCAATTATCCTCCTAGAGATAACCTTCTTCTGAAAACTAGCTTTCTTTACCAGTGAAACCAGTAGAGATTGCGCTTAGCGCTGCAGTCAGCTCGGTGGGCACAACCCACACCTTCGAGCCCTCGCCCTTCGAAAGCTCCGGAAGCATCTCCAAATACTTGTATGCGAGCAACTTCGGATCAGCATCACCACGGTGAATAGCTTCAAACACCTGCTGGATGGCGCGGGCCTCACCCTCAGCTTCAAGCACTCGAGCCTGCGCGAAACCCTCCGCACGAAGGATCTCAGACTGCTTTTCGCCCTCGGCTTTCAAAATCTGCGACTGGCGTACACCCTCCGCAGTCAAAATAGCGGCACGCTTATCACGCTCCGCGCGAAGCTGCTGCTCCATTGCCTGCTGAATCGAGGGTGGCGGATCAATCGCTTTCAGTTCAACGCGATTAACTCGAATACCCCACTTACCGGTGGCCTCATCCAACACACCGCGCAAGCGCGAGTTAATGTCATCGCGGGAAGTTAGCGTCTGTTCGAGGTCCAGAGATCCAATCACGTTACGAAGCGTTGTAACCGTGAGTTGTTCAATGGCGGAAATATAATTCGCAATCTCATACGTTGCGCTACGTGGATCGGTCACCTGGTAGTAGATGACAGAGTCAATCGAAACAACCACGTTATCCGCTGTGATTACCGGCTGCGGCGGAAACGAGGTTACCTGCTCGCGCAAATCAACCTGCGAGGCAACACGATCGATGAACGGAACAATGAGATGCAAACCTGCGTACATTTCCGTGTGGAAACGACCGAGACGCTCAACTACAAGTGCGCGCGACTGCGGGACAACGCGGATTGCCCGCACGACAATCACGACCACCAGCAGTAGCAAAACTATAGCCGCATAAGGCATGGGTGCCTCCTAAAAGATCAGGATTTCAAATCTACAACGGCAGTAGCCCCATCTATCTCAGTGACGATGACGCTCGTACCAACGGGAATCTCCCCAACATTCGTGCGCGCCGACCAGATTTCACCGTCCAGGCGGATCCTGCCATCGTGATGATCAACAGACTCCAGCACTGTAGCGGTTTGTCCCACCAGAGCGCGAACGTTGGTTTGAATATTTGGAGTGTGACGCTCCATGAACGACTTGGCCCACGGCCGCACCAACAGTAGGAGTAGGACGGCCACCACGCTAAACGCGACCAGCTGCCCCACCAAACCAAAACCGGCGTAGGAAATCAAGCCCGCAGCAACAGCTGCAAACGCAAGATTTATAAAAATAAAATCGACGGTTAGAACTTCGACCACGCCAAGACCAAGCGCGATAACAAGCCACCAAGCAAGGGTCATATGCAATCCTTAGCTATCTAGTAATCTGCCCTAGCACTCCACCGACCAGCAGTAGAAGAGACTTTTAGCGGCAATCCGAACGCCGAGGACACAACGTCATCAACAAGGACCTCTTCAATCGGACCAGCCGCAACAATCGAACCTGCGTTCATTAGTGCTGCGTGGGTGAAGCACCGCGGAATCTCTTCAACGTGATGGGTTACCAAGATCATGGCGGGAGCATTCTTATCTTTGCCGATCTCCTCCAACGCCATCATCAGCAATTCACGAGCGCCAAGATCTAAGCCCGCCGTTGGCTCGTCAAGAATAAGAACCTCCGGATCTGCCATCAACGCACGGCAAATCAATACGCGCTGGCGCTCCCCCTCGGAAAGAGTGCTAAAGCGCCTCTCTGCCAGATAGCCCACTCCCATGATGTGAAGCAGATCCGAAGCGCGGCTCAGATCCTGTTCCTCGTACTCTTCTCGACCACGGAAAATCTTGCCGTAAAGCGCGGAAAGCAACAGGTCTATAACTGCGAGCTTGCTACCCACAAGGTTTTCTTCCCCCGAGCTCGCCATCCCCACGATCGTACGAAGATCCTTCAGATCCACGCGGCCAAGCCGGTAGTCAAGCACCTTCGCAGTGTGCTCGGAATCTGGCGAAATGGAAGGGAATACCCGACCAGTAAGTAGATTCACAAGCGTCGTTTTGCCAGCGCCGTTAGGGCCTAAAATAACCCAGTTCTCACCGGCATTAACCGTCCACGTGACATCCTTCAAAATCGGATTGTTATCGCGACGCACTTCGACATTATGCAAATCTACAACGTGTTCCATGTAATAAATCTTACCTTGCAACGGTTCTGCGCGCGGCACGAGATTGCCCGGACCGATACAGCGTTCGGTCCGGGCAAAAGGGCTTAGAAGCTAGCCTTGCAAAATCTTCTTGTACAACTCAACGGTGCGCTCACCGATGGTTGTCCAGGCGAACTGTTCCTCTGCCCGGCGCCTACCGGCCTGCCCCATTTTTGCGGCCAGCTCCGGGTCTTCCAGTAGCTTCGTTAGCCGCTCAGCCAGATCAGCGTGGAATTGCTTCGGATTGAGCGGGGTTCCCGTACCGTCCTGCTTTTGCTCTATTGGCACGAGGTATCCCGTCTCACCATCAACAATCACGTCTGGAATGCCTCCGGTAGCGGTACCCACCACGGGGAGGTTCACAGCCATGGCCTCCAGGTTCACAATGCCAAGCGGCTCATAAATCGAGGGAGTCACAAAAACTGTTGCTGCGTCGAGAATCGCTACGAGTTCAGCACGCGGGAGCATATCCGTAATGAAGAAAACTCGATCGCGCTCCGCCCGTAGTTTATCTACCAGACCGGTGACCTCATTCATGATTTCCGGAGTGTCAGGCGCTCCAGCGCAGAGCACAATCTGTGCATCCTTAGGAATGTCGCGCAGTGCACGAAGCAGGTGCGGAAGACCCTTCTGCCTCGTAATACGGCCCACGAATACCACGGTAGGAATTGACGGATCAATGCCCAGGCGCTCAAGCGTCTGGCGAGCCGCCTCCTTTTCTTCATCCGTCTTCGGTTTTGCCCACTCGTCCAAATCAATACCGTTGTGAATTACGTGCACGCGATCGGGATCAATGTTCGGGTAAGACCTCAAGATATCTGCTCGCATACCGTTCGAAACCGCAATGATGCCATCGGCAGCCTCATACGCGGTCTTTTCTGCCCAGGACGACAGGTTGTATCCACCGCCAAGTTGCTCTGCTTTCCACGGACGGAGCGGCTCAAGCGAGTGCGCTGAGATCACGTGCGGGACTTCGTGCAAGAGTTTGCCGAGGTGACCGCCAAGATTGGCATACCACGTATGCGAATGCACCAGATCAGTACCCTCCACACCGCTGGCCATTTGCAGGTCTACGCCAAACGTTCGAAGCGCGCTGTTCGCGCCCTCTAACTCAGGAAGGTAGCTGTAACCGGTAACGCCATCCTCACCACCAGGCTCGCCGGGAGTGCGCGGGCCGTCAAACGTGTGGACACGCAAATCCACCATCGGCCTTAGCACTCGAGCTAGCTCATTCACGTGCACACCAGCACCACCGTAAATATTTGGCGGATACTCGCGGGTAAGCAAATCAACGCGCATATTAACCATCCCTTAGATTTAACGAAACGAGTGAACAACATTCGCTATCCCCACAATATCGAAGCGAATGTGCTGACGAGAGCGGTTCGTCACGGATACCCTTAAGACATGGCTAAACACGTACTTGCAATTGTTCTTGCTGGCGGCGCAGGCAGCAGACTTCGCCCCCTCACCGACGACCGCGCAAAGCCGGCCGTACCTTTTGGCGGACATTTCCGCCTCATTGACTTCGCACTGTCGAATATTGTGAACTCCGGTTACTTGCGGATCGTGGTTCTAACTCAGTACAAGTCTCACTCCTTGGACCGTCACATAACCAAAACGTGGCGCATGTCCACTCTTCTTGGCAACTACGTGGCACCCGTCCCCGCCCAACAGCGACGTGGCGAGCACTGGTACCAGGGATCGGCTGACGCCATCTACCAGTCCCTCAACACCATCGAAGACGAACGCCCCGACTATGTGGTGATCGTTGGTGCGGACAACATTTACCGCATGGACTTCTCCCAGATGGTGGATCACCATATTGCGTCTGGCCTTCCGTGCACCGTTGCAGGTATTCGCCAGCCGCTCGAACTCTCTCCCTCTTTCGGCGTAATCAAATCCGAAAATGGTCGCGTAACCGAGTTCTTGGAAAAGCCTGAGACCACCGAGGGCCTACCGGATGACCCGAACAGCTTCCTGGCCTCCATGGGCAACTACGTGTTCACCACCGAAGCGCTGGTGAAAGCCTTGCGCGAGGATGCGCAGAACCCCGACTCCAACCATGATATGGGCGGTGACCTCGTCCCCTGGTTCGTGAACAACGGCGGTTGCGGCGTTTATGACTTCATCGACAATGTGGTTCCCGGATCCACTGAACGTGACTGTGACTACTGGCGAGACGTTGGTACTCTCGACGCGTTCTATGACGCGAACATGGATCTGATTTCGGTTCACCCGATATTCAACCTCTACAACCTCGAGTGGCCAACCCTGACGCAAATCCAGGGCCACCTTCCCCCGGCCAAGTTTGTGTACTCCGAGACCAGCCGCCTCGGCCATGCCCTCGACTCGTTCATTTCGCCGGGCGTAATCATCTCCGGTGGCGAGATTATTCACTCAATTCTCTCCCCCGGCGTATACGTACACTCCTGGGCCAGAATCCTGGACTCCGTGGTGATGGATGGATGTCGCATCGGCCGCAACGCTATCGTTTCGAAAGCCATCTTGGATAAGAACGTGATCGTCGAAGATGGAGCCGAAGTGGGCGTCGATCTGGACTATGACCGCGAGCGCGGCCTAACAGTTACAGAGTCTGGTATCACCGTGGTGCCTAAGGGCTATGTGATCAAGAAGAAGGCGTGAGCGTAAAAGTGGTGGAGAGCGAAATGCTCTCCACCACTTTTATGTCTTGATATGCGGGCCGCCTATGAGGGTCCAGCCGCTGCTATGTGGATCGTCCTATCAGATAGGACCGGCTACTTTTTGCGCTGATCCCACTTTTCTTGCTGGCGATCCATAAAATTGGATTTTGACTTCACTGCTTCGCCCGGTGATGCGCCACCTGCTTCAGTAGGAATGGCGATCATGAGTACGCCGAAAAGCATCAGGGCAAAGCCAACTACGCCAAGCAAAACGGCTAGCCACGTGGGACCAACCGAGATGCCTACCAACGGAAGGATCAATCCAACCATGGCTAAAACTATGCCCGTAGCAACTCGGCGAGGAGAATACGTTTTACGTACTCGAATAGCCTTAGGCGCTGACTGCGAAGACATGGTCGATGCGAGATCTGGATCTTGGATGCGAAGCTCGCGTTCCATTTGCTCGAGGATCTGACGTTCCTGGTCTGAAAGTGCCATTTTTCACCTCCGTGTCATCGCTAAAACGATCAGCTCTGATTGTCTAGTCCAATACTAAAGTGTGACCGCGGCATTTACTAACTGAAGTTGCGGGCAACGATTATTCACGGTTCGGTTTTAGGGCCGCCAGTATCATCTCCGCGAGGTCGTTTTTCAATCAAAGTGGCGGGGCGCAACGCATCGATTCCAAACTTCTCCTTAACCGCATCCATGGTTCGCTCCGCTGTTCTGGCCTTGCCATCATCGTCTAGTGTGACCGCGACTCCCTGCGCCCTCTCCTGCAGGTTTTCGGTACGCACTCCGATCAGGCGCACACCTCCATTTGGTACTCCATATGCGCGAAACAGGTTGCGCGCCGCCCTCGCTATGTCCATGCCTACATCTGTTGGACTCGATAAAGTTTGTGACCTCGTGGCCGTGTGGAAGTCAGCTGCGCGCACCTTGATAGCCACAGTCCACGCAACCATTTTGGCTGCGCGCAAACGCCTCGCATTGTCGTGAGATTGTTCGAGGAGAATCTGCTCTAAGATCTCAGGATCTGAAATATCTTCCCCAAAGGTGGTTTCTGTACCTATCGACTTTTCTGGGCGGTGCACGTGCACCTTGCGCGGGTCGATCCCCCACGCGAGGTCATGTAGCCGCCTCGATGAAGCTACACCGAGAAGCTTATCCAAACGCGTGAGGGAATAATTCGCAAGGTCAGCCACCGTGTCTATGCCGTTTAGGGAAAGCACCTGCTGAGTTCGCCCTCCCACACCCCACAGGGCGCCAACTGGTAGCTCGTGCAAGAAGTCAACCGTTCGATCTTGCGGAATGAGCAAAACACCATCGGGCTTAGCATGACTCGACGCAATTTTTGCAACCGACTTGATATTGGAAATACCTACGGAAGCTACCAGACCGATCTCGCCTCGAACGCGCTCGCGAATCAGCTCCGCGATCATTGTTGGTCTTCCTAACCGGCGAACCGACCCGGAGACATCAAGAAACGCCTCGTCAATACTAATCTGCTCCACAGCCGGAGTGACGGAACGCAAAATCTTCATAACCCGAGCCGAATACTGCGAATACACTTCCCTGCGGCCGGGCACCACAACCGCCCCGGGCGCCCGGCGACGCGCCTGCGCCATCGGCATTCCCGCATGCACCCCAAGAGCTCGCACATCATACGTTGCGGAGGTAACGACGCCTCGATTACCCCGACCTCCGACAATGAGTGGCTTGCCCCGCAAGGCGGGATCTTCCAATACCTCCACCAGTGCGAAAAAGGAATCCATGTCAACGTGCAAAATATTGCAACCAGTATCATCACTACCCCAGTCCCGCTTCGCAGCGGCGGAACGTGGCGCCTTCGACATGGCCCTCCCTCAAAATGTTGTAACGTCTACAGCATGGCGAAAAAACGCGGCGTCCAAAACCATGAGGCCGAAAAGCTCACTCTCAAGAATGGACTAACTTTCGAGGCTGGCGGAACCGAAGTTGAAATCGTTGTCGACCAACAACTCGCAACCGTCTACCTGGACACCTACGAATCTTCTTCTATCAACCTACTCGATCCAACACTGCTTGAGTTCGAATACATGCAGCAAATGACCGCGGCCATCGACGCATTTTTGCCCGGCCGCCCTCTCGAAGCCCTCCATCTGGGAGGCGCCGCATGCGCCCTTCCACTCGCATGGCATCACCTGCGACCCGGATCAAAACAAACCGTGGTGGAACTAAACGAGCAGCTCTCTACCGCTATGCGTGAACTTTTTGACCTTCCGCGCGCCCCGCACCTCAAAATTCGCGAGGGTGAAGCCTTCCAAGAACTTCAAACCATGCGCCCCGAACGCTTCGACGTCCTCGTGCGCGACGTTTTCACCGGCGCGCATACCCCCACGCCTTTACGCACACTAGAGTTCTATCAAAAAGCCCACGAGGTACTTCGGCCCGGCGGTCTCCTTCTTGTCAACTGCGTGCACGGGGGCGGTGGAGATGATGCGCGCAACGACCTTTCCGCAGCGCTCGCAGTTTTCAGCCACGTCTCTACCATCACCGAAGGGCGCATCTTCACCGGAGGCAGGCGTGGAAACGTAGTCATCGTTGCCTACAAACCCGCGGATCCGGACGAGGACGTCGCCTTGAAATGGAGCGAACTACAGCGCCTCATCCGCCGACTCCCCCTCACCCCGCGCTACTTCAGCAAGAAAGACAGCGCGCACTGGGCCCGCAACGCGCCAATACTAAAGTTGCGGTAGGGCCCAGCCCTACCGCAACTATCAAAATAAACATCGCGTTTCGCACGCAGGCTACAGGCCGCGAAAACTACGCTTCTTTCTCCCACGGTTTCGGGGCGCGATGCCGCGGCTTTGGAGCCGACGTATCTTCCTCTACCTGCACGGGCGCATCAATGTTCTCGGTGCGCGCCAAAAACTGTTCGATAGTGGCCGCTAATGCGTCTGCATCTACAACCTGGTCAGAATCCGTGACCGACTCGCCAGAGCCAAACACAAAGTCAGACGGCGTAGGGAGACTGCCGATCTTCTTCACCGAGTCGTCAATCTCCTCGTCATATTGCTGCTCTAACTGACCTACCAAGCCAACTACTTCCTCGCTTTCTACTACGAGATTAGCGAGCTGGTCATTCACGACCTGGGTACTAGCTTCAATATTGCCGGTAGGCAGCGTGAGACCAAACACTGACGACATGCGTTCAAGCAAAGCCAGGGAAGCCTGCGGGTACTCCATGTTCGCCATGTAGTAAGGCACAGCTGCGAGGAACGACACGCCCTCGATCCCCTCTTGAGACAAAGAATGCTGCAAGAACGTGTTTATCGACGACCGGAACTGCATCGGTCCGCCCGCAAGCTTTGGCTGCCCTCCAACCAAATCAGCATCCGTAGACTGCAGGTGCACCATAGTTGGGCGGGTGTGTGGCACCGCCGCCGGCATGCCCGTTAGCGAAACCAAAATCTCCACCCCGGCCTCGCGCGCAAACTCTGCGACCTCACCCGCAAACGCCTGCCACTTCGTGTCAGGCTCCGGCCCGTGCAGCAGCAAAATGGGCGTTCCCTTGTCATCTTGCACAAGGTCAATGGCGATCTGGGGCACGTCGACAGCGCTAACATGCCAATTGTCTATAGTCACCGTCGGACGGGTAGAGCGGTAATCCAGCAAGCTGTCCGCATCAAACGTAGCAACGCGCGTAACCGGCAAAGACGCAAGCATCTGAGAAACCACCAGACCGCCGGCATCCCCAGCATCCGTTGAGCCAACAAGGTGGCTGAGCAAAATCGGAGCATGGAAATTCACATCCGGCTCAAAATTCAGCAACTCAAAATCCCTATTACCCAACATTGCCCTCCTTCCTTCTTGACGACCCTAGACCTAAGCCTAGCAACTGCCACCAAAAATCGTTTCCACAAACTACTAACGCGTTTCGCCCGCGAATATTCCCCGATAACTGACACACAAGTTTAGCTAAACGCGTAAATGACGAAGCCCACGCCTCAACAGAGGGAATTAAGTCGAAAATAGCTCCAAATTGAGTGATAATTATCTAACGCCCAAATCAGCACCAGGTAAGGACATCGCGTTGCAATCTGATGCCTTGAACGAGGAACTTCGCAAAGAACAAGACTTCGTAGACACCGCCTACGAAGTTCTCGACGAACTGCGCAAACGCTACCGCGAACACCAGCGCACTGCAGAAGCCTCAAAATGGCGTAACACGCCACAAGCCCTTACCGAACGCGACGCATTTGCCGCGCACTGGGGAGACGAAGCCAGCCGCCTCGAATCCATCGTAGACGGACTCGTTTTTGGACGCATCGACAACACCGATGATTCCACTCACTACATTGGACGCATCGGGCTACGTGACCAGGGCGGGGACCAAATTCTTATCGACTGGCGTGCCCCAGCCTCGCGTCCCTTCTATCAAGCCACCGGCGCTAACCCGCAGGACGTGGTACGGCGCCGTCACATCCGCACCCGTGGCCGCGCCGTGATAGGCGTTGAAGATGAACTGTTAAACACAGATTCCAAACCCGATGGCAAGCTAGTTTTTCAAGGCGAAGGCGCCCTCATGCAAGCGCTATCTGAAGCGCGAGATGGACAAATGTCCGACATTGTATCCACCATTCAGGCCGAGCAAGACGCCATCATTAGGCGAGGATCAGACGGCCTGCTCGTGATCCAAGGCGGCCCGGGCACGGGCAAAACCGCCGTCGCGCTACACCGCGCAGCGTACCTGCTCTACGCTGAGCGCGCCCGTCTAGAAAGCTCCGGCGTGCTCATCGTAGGCCCCTCCAACATTTTCTTGCGCTACATAGACCAGGTACTGCCCTCTCTTGGCGAAAATGGCGTTGTGTCCACCACTATCGGACGTCTCCTGCCCGGTTATTCCCCGCGAGCTCACGAATCCGCTCAAGCGCGCGAGATCAAGGGACGCATGGCGTGGGTGGACATCGCAAAACGCGCGGTGCGTAGCTTTGAGCGCGTCCCTAACGACACTCCGCTTAGCATTGCTTCCTACCGCGTGACCCTGCGATCCGAAACTGTTAAAGCCGCCCGCGCATCTGCCCGCCGATCAGGTAAACCCCACAACGAGGCGTGGGAGGGCTTTGCACTCGAACTGATGGATGATCTTGCCCGCCAGATGAACGAGCAGGTGGGTGCGAGCGAGCACCTCTCGTGGTATCACGACTACATTCGCGGATCCAAGGAAGCGCGCCGCGCAATCAACCTTGCCTGGCTCCCCGTCTCCGCCCTTCAAGTGTTAGAAAAGCTGTACGCGAACGAAACATTCCTTGAACAAATGGCACCGGAGCTGACCGAAAGTGAGCGAGCCACGATTCGTCGCCTTCGAGGATCAGCGCTAACCGAAAGCGACATTCCCATCCTCGACGAGCTAGAAGAATTGCTTGGAGCACTGCCGTCAGCCTCCGCGAGTGCGAACGCCCGCGAACAGGCACGCAAGCGAGAAATCGATGCGGCCGGTGAAGCCATCGCCGCCATGGGACTTGGCCACGGGATGGTGTCTGCCTCCATGCTTGCCGAACGTGCAGCCGGCGAAGGCTCCGACCTTACGCTCAGCCAACGCGCCCTACGTGACCGCACGTGGGCCTATGGCCACGTGATCGTAGACGAAGCCCAAGAGTTAAGCCCGCTAGCGTGGAACTCACTCCTGCGTCGCTGTCCTTCACGTTCTTTTACCGTGACCGGAGACCTCGACCAGCGATCCTCCGCAGGCCGCGCAAAGTCTTGGAGCGACGTCCTTGGCCCCGCCATGCGTGCATACCAGGGCGAAGAGATCCTCACGGTGTCTTACCGCACTCCGGCCGCAATCCTCGACCGCGCCAATGCGTTAATGGATGAGCTTGGCACGCCTGCGCACTATCCCCTCGTGGCTGCAAGAGACGTGGTTGACGCGTACGCGAAAACAACGACCGGAGGTAGCGTCCAAGAACTCCAAGCCGTTGTCAAGGCCGAGGACGCGATGCTTAGCAAACGGGTAGGCGCAGGAAACGGTCGGATTGCAGTCATTGCCTCCCCTACCAGTATTCGCCATCTGCGCGAAGCCTGTGGATGGGGCTCGAGCCTGGATGAGCGCATCTGCCTAATCACCCCGGTTGAGTCCAAAGGCCTGGAGTTCGACACCGTGATCCTGTGGGAACCAAACGAGATCATCGCTGATTCCCCCGGAGACATCTATGTGGCCCTCACGCGCCCAACCTACCGGTTGCACGCAGTCTCATCCTCGCCACTTCCAAATGCACTTGTATAACGTCCATCTTTCGGCACTTTCTGTCAACCGGTTTCTTAAAGTGTCAAGATAGGAACATGAGACGCGCACTTCTACTTGAAAACCCCCATGCGGTGGCCAAAGAAATTCTTGCGGCCCACGACATTGAAGCTGTTTTCCACACCGGAGCCATGGATGAGGACGAACTCGCATCCGCACTCAAAGACTTCGAAATCCTGGGCATCCGTTCCAAAACCAACGTCACTGAAAAGGTGCTGAAAGCAAACCCGCAGCTGTGCACAATCGGCGCATTTTGCATCGGCACTAACCAAATAGATGTCAAGCAAGCGTCTGCACAGGGCGTCACCATTTTCAACGCGCCCTATTCAAACACGCGGTCGGTAGTTGAACTAGCCATCGCGGAAATCATTGCCCTCACGCGCCGACTAACCGTTCGCAACTCTCTGCTTCACAAGGGAGTTTGGGATAAGTCAGCCACGGGATCCCACGAGATTCGCGGCCGCACGCTCGGCATTATTGGCTACGGAAACATCGGCACGCAGCTTTCGGTACTTGCTGAGGCTCTGGGCATGAAAGTCATTTTCTACGACATCGCAGAAAGGCTTGCCCTTGGCAACGCCCAACCTATGGCCACTATGGAAGCGGTGCTTCGCGAAGCCGATATCGTCTCGCTGCACGTGGATGGTTCGCCGCAAAACACCGCTATGTTTGGCAAACGCGAATTCGACATGATGAAGCCAGGATCCCTGTTCATCAACCTGTCGCGCGGTTTCGTATCCGATATTGACGACCTTGTAGAGGCCCTGGAAAGCGGCCATCTTGCCGGAGCCGCAGTGGACGTATTCCCGGCTGAGCCCAAAAAGAACGGTGACCCGTTCTCAAGCCCGCTTGTAGGCATGGATAACGTTATCCTCACGCCGCACGTGGGCGGATCTACAGAAGAGGCACAGCTAGACATTGGCCGCTTTGTTGCCAACAAGATCGTGGACTACGTGAGGTCTGCATCCACCGACATGTCGGTAAACATGCCGAACCTCGTCCTGTCTCCATCGCAGTCCTCCCGCTACCGTGTTGCACTCATTCACCGAAACACGCCGGGCGTGCTTGCCCTGGTGAACCAAACATTTGCCGAGCACGGAGCGAACATCAACGGTCAGATTCTCGGCACCAACGCTGGCATCGGCTACGCGATTACCGACATTTCCTCCGAACTTCCAATCGAAGCTGTTCGATCTATCGACGAAATGGACGACACAATCCGCATGCGGGTGTTGCGGAGGCCAACGCAAGATGTAGCACCTGCGGCAAACGCATAGAAGACAAACCAGCGGGGCGGGATTATTCTCCCGCCCCGCTGTTCTTTTGCTCGTTTCATCTCAAGCTCAACCCAAAGTTACGGTAACGTAAGTAGAGACAGTGCTGGCAAGGAAGTTGAGCAATAATGAATCTGACTGAACAGCTACGTAAACGGTACCCGGCAGGCGTCGCCTACACCGTACCCGAAGCGACCCAAACTTTGCCCGAGGTATTGTTTGCCACGGCCGAGCGATACCCGAACCGGATTGCCCTCGACTTCCTCGGTGCCACAATGACCTATGCTCAATTGGCTCGTAAAGTGCGCCAGGCCGCACGGGTATTCACCCGTAGCGGCGTGAGGCGCAACGACCGTGTAGGCATCACCCTTCCAAACTGCCCGCAGCATGTCATAGCAGTATTTGGCGCCCTCACCATTGGCGCGATCGTTGTGGAGACCAACCCACTTGCCCCCAAAGCGGAGCTATCTCGCCAACTTCGCGACGCCGGATGCGACGTGTTGGTGATTTGGGAGAACTCTCTCAAGTCCATCGACATAGAAAGTGTTGCTCCCCACCACGTATTCACCGTCAACCTAACCAAAGCACTACCTTTTGGGCCGCGCATGCTAATCAACATGCCGATCGCCGCCGCCAAGCGTAAGAGAGCGCAAATGAGCGCTAAGACCCCAAGCTGGACCAAAGATTTCGACGCTACTGTTAACAATGTCGTTCCGCTCCGTTCAGCTCCTGCAGCTCAGATCGACGACGTCGCTGTCCTCATGCACACCGGAGGCACAACGGGCGTACCGAAAGCCTCAATGCTCACGGAGCGCTCGATCGTTTCCAACATGATGCAATCACGAGCATGGGTCACCCCTCTACACGACGGCTCCGAAGTTTTCTACGTTATTCTCCCCCTATTCCACGCCTACGGATTCACCATTGCGATGTGCTCGGGAATACTACTCGGCGCGACCCTTGCACTCTTTCCCAAATTTGACGTGGACATGGTTTTAGACGCCCAAAAGCGCCTTCCTTGTACGTTCTTCGTTGGCGTTGCACCCATGTTTTCAAGGCTTCTTGCCAAAGCAGAACAAACTAATGCTGACCTAACTTCCATCCAATTCACGCTCTCTGGAGCCATGCCCTTATCGAAGGAACTTGCAGCGCAGTGGGAGCAGGCCACCGGTGGCTACATGATTGAAGGCTACGGTATGACCGAATCATCACCCGTAGCCGTAGGCTCCCCACTCTCTTCAGCGCGCCGTCCCGGCACGCTCGGCCTGCCTTTCCCCTCGACGCAGGTGCGAATCGCGGACCAAGACAATCTCGACGTCGACGTTGCTGAAGGCGAAATTGGCGAGCTCCTCATCCGCGGACCGCAAGTGTTCAAAGGCTATTGGAACAACCCAGAAGAAACCGAAACTGCTTTCCATAACGGTTGGCTACGCACCGGGGACCTGGTCCGCGTTGAAGACGGCTTCATTGTCATGTCCGATCGCAAAAAAGAACTCATTATTTCCGGCGGCTTCAACGTATTCCCATCCCAAGTAGAAGATGCGGTGCGGGGAATGCCAGGCGTTGATGACGTTGCCGTTGTGGGATTGCCAGAAGCTCAACGCGGCGAGGAAGTAGTTGCCGCGCTCATTCTTGAAGCCGGCGCCACCGTCACGCTCGACGACGTGCGCAAATGGGCAGAAAAATCACTAGCGCACTACGCGCTCCCCCGTCGCATCGTAGTAATGAGCGAGCTACCCCGCTCGCAAATCGGCAAGGTCATGCGTCGCAAAGTTCGCGAATACCTTGAAGAAGCAGGCGAAAAACTCGACTTTCCCAGCCAGGATCTAGTTGGACAACTACGGGAGGGCGCCGCCGTTGCCTCAACGGAGCTGAAGGCCCTCTCAGAACGTTTGGAGTCCCAAACTAAAGAAGCCGCGGATCGCCTGCGTGAACGCGTTGAGAACCTGACTTCTCCATCCACCGATGAGCCTAAAGCAAAAACAGAGGGCGAAACCAAGGAAACTAAGCGAGACTAATACAGTTGTTGCTGGCGGCCTAGGACTCCAGCAACATGAAGAAGCAGCAAGTATCAGATCCGTTTACCTAAGATGACGGCGTAATCCCTACTTACCCTCAGCGCGAAGAGAATCAATAGCTTCCTGGAAGTCATCTAGGGACTGATACCCCGAGTAAACCGACGCGAAACGCAGGTAGGCAACAACATCGAGCTCCCGTAAGAACGGCAGGATTGCTTTGCCAACCTCCGATGCTTTAACCGTGGCTCGACCCGATTCGCGAAGCTGCTCCTCAACCCTTTGCGCAAGAAGAGCAAGTGCGTCACTATCTACCGGGCGCCCCTGGCAAGCCTTACGAACCCCAACGATAACCTTCTCTCTAGAAAAAGGCTCAACTACGCCAGACCGCTTTTCCACCAGAAAGCTGGATGTTTCAAGAGTTGAGAATCTGTGTTTACACTGCTGGCATTCCCGGCGCCTACGGATCGAAGCACCGTCCTCTGAGACGCGAGTATCAACCACTCGAGTGTCGTCATGGTGACACAGCGGGCAGTGCATAGGCGTGTTCCTATCAGCTAGACCAGTAGAACTACTTGCCCCTGATCATATAACACGCAAGTGTAAACGCTCAGCCGCTCATCTTTGGAGACGCACCACCCCGCGCGCCATCACTTGGTTGGTACCGTAAGCATCTGCCCTGGAACTACCGCGTTTGTCTCAAGACCGTTCAACATGCGAATGTCGGTGACCACATCTTCAACTGAGCGATCGGAAATGCCCAGCCCGCCCGCAATAGACCAAAGCGAATCACCCTGCTGAACCGCAGCGACCCGAGTGTCTGCAGGATCAACCGACGGTTGAAACAGGACGCCAACACCCGCACCTATTCCTGCGAGCAACGTAGCTACAGCAAAATACGCTGCTGCCTTAATGACCCCCACCGAACGAGTATCCGCTAGACCCGTGGCGCTTGCCTTGGGGGATCGCATTGCCCCGGGCCTAGCGGAAGATTCAACACCACTATCAAAAGACTGGACAGATTCTTGAGGAAGATCTGGCACAACGTATAAGCGAGGCCGCTTTGGGGCCTCAGTACCGAGAATCGGCTCGGGCTGGATCTGCAATGCGCTCATGTCACTAACCTCCCATTCGAACATCTGTTCGTCGAACACTTGTACGATACCGCAAAGCAAGAGCGATGTCGAGACGCGCTCGAACATATGTTTCAAACATCGTTATTTTTTGTTTAAACTGTCTACAAGTATTCGAACAGGCGGCACGGACATTTATTTTGAACAGGAGAACCATGACTAGCGAGAACACCCGCAAATCAAGGGCTATTACGGATCGTCAGCGTCAGGTTCTTGAGGTGCTAAAAGAGTCCATAGCTACGCAAGGCTACCCGCCTTCGGTACGCGAAATTGCTGAACTGGTTGGCCTATCGGCCCCCTCATCTGCAAAGCACCAGCTAGACGCACTTGAAAAGCTCGGATTCATTCGCCGCACCCCCGGACTGCCTCGTGCGATCGAAATCATCACCGACGAAGACGACGATGCTACGCCAACGAAGGCGGACACCTTGTTCATCCCGATTTCCGAATCAACCGATGGCGACACTACAACCGCTCCCCTGGTTGGACGCATCGCAGCTGGCGCCCCAATCACCGCCGAACAGAGCGTGGACGACATCTTCACTCTGCCGGAACGACTAACCGGACGCGGTGAACTTTTTGCCCTTGAGGTATCCGGCGACTCGATGGTAGAGGCCGCTATTTGTGACGGCGACTTCGTGGTGGTGCGCAGGCAGCCTTCGGCGGAAGATGGCGAAATCGTTGCGGCGATGATCGACGGTGAGGCCACCGTTAAAGTGCTGTCTCACGACAAATCTAATGTTTGGCTGCTACCTCGAAATAAAGACTTTGATCCGATCCCGGGCAACAGTGCCACAATCCTGGGCAAGGTAGTAACAGTCATTCGCGCCATCTAGCGAACAAGTACGGACTACGAAAAGTGGGCGGATCATTTAGATCCGCCCACTTTCATTCGTTATCGCCGCACATGCAACGCAACATCAAGCTAGAGTCCCAAGCTCTTTGCTACCGAACGAAGCTGCTCTGCAGACGCCGTCAGCCCGTCACGCTCCCGAAGTGTTAGCGGCGGCTCGAGGACACGACCAGCACCATTGCGATCAACCAGCGTTGGGGCGGCCATCACAACATCAGAGATACCGTGCCAATCCTCAAGTAGTGAACAGATCGTCAAAACCCGATTCTCATCACGCAAGAACGCAGTAGCAATATTCGAAGCAGCAAGACCAATCGCGTAGTTCGTTGCGCCCTTACCCTCGATAATGCGGTACGCGGAGTTAACGACCTCATGTGCAATCTCGTCGCGCAGATCAGCATCAAACAGGCTACCGTCCACGGTTGGCCCCCAATGACGAAGAGGTACGTTGCCGATCTCTGCAGAGGACCACAGAGCGACCTCAGAATCGCCATGCTCACCAGCAACATAAGCGTGGATATTCTTAATGGCCACGCCCGTGCGCCTAGACACCAAGTAGCGAAGCCTGGAAGTATCAAGCACTGTACCCGAGCCGAACACACGATTGCGCGGCAGACCAGAAATCTTCAAAGCCGCGTAAGTCACGATATCCACCGGGTTGGTGATGTACATGTGGTACGCATCCGGGGCGGCCTCAAGGATTTGCGGAACGATTGTGTGCATGAGGTTAACCGTGGACTCAGCCAAATCAATCCTGGTCTGGCCCGGCTTCTGTTTTGCCCCGGCAGTTACGATGACGAGGTCAGAGCCGTGAATGATCTCAATATCATTCGAGCCCTCAACCGATCCGGCAGGCGTGAACTGAATACCATGCGCAATGTCCAGCGCCTCGGCTTCCGCCCTCGCCTTATCAATGTCATACAGGACGATATCGCGCGCATCGCCACGCATCGCACAAGCGTACGCAACCGCGGTGCCCACCGCGCCGGCACCAATAATCGCGATCTTCGAAGGACGCCCGCCACCTGAAGTGGGGTAAAGGGATTCAACCGCTGCGTTCAAGGTAGTACCTTCCTTTAAAGCTCTTCTTAGCCAATATTCAAACACAGTTAATTCAAACCTGATAGAAGAACCAATAAGAGTGAGCCTAACGGCACACAAGTTCTCACCCTTTATTGGGCGTAAAACCTATTGGCATGTTCGAAGATTCTCTAAACTCTTTCGCGCATCTCCCCATCGCGGGTAGGCCACATCTGCGGCAAGGATCGCATCAGATAGCTGCCATACGAGCGCGTTGCAATACGCGAATCGAGGATTGCCACCATTCCCCTATCATCAGCAGAACGCAACAGCCGGCCGGCGCCCTGGCTAAGCAACAGTGCCGCATGGTTCAACGAAACCTCGCGAAACGCATTTCGACCCGCCTTCGCCACATGTGCAGTTCTTGCCTGAACAACCGGATCTGAAGGAACCGGGAAGGGAATCCGATCAATCGTGACGAGCCTGCAAGCACGTCCCCGAACATCAATGCCCTGCCACAGCGATAGCGTGCCTACCAAACAAGAATCAACATCGTGCGAGAACTTCTGCAAGAGAGTGCCCAGCTGGTCCTCACCCTGCAAAAACACCTCCTGGTCGATTTGTTCGCGTAGCACGCGCGCACCCTCAATCGCGGCCCCGCGCGACGAGAACAGGGCGAGCGCCCCTCCCCCGGACGCCTTTACCAGATCCACCAGCTCGTCCAAAACCTCACTATTCACTCCACCTCGCGAAGGCGGTGGCAAGTGCGCGGCAACATACAAGATTCCCTGGTTCGCTGGATCGAAAGGACTTCCAACGTTTTCGCTACGCAGATCCCCGCCCGCAAATGCCGCGCCCGTCTCATACGCAATGCCGTCGAAAGATCCTCCCAGCTCCAACGTAGCCGAAGTGAGAATCGCGGGTTTCTCACTAAGCAACCGACTTGCGATTGGACCGGCTACGTCCAAGGGCGCACAGTTCAAGAACGTGCGCGCGTCATCATTTCTCGAAATCCATGTAATAACCGCCTGCGGATCCATGTCCCAACGGTCCATAAACTGCGACAAGTCATTCAGTGCGGCCAGCGCCAGCTTGCGTTCAGCTCCCGTAACCGTTGACTGTTCTAAATCCGACAGTGCGCCGCGAATCCCCGAGTCCAACACCCGCATAGTCTCAAGCAACTGCTCTGGACGAGCACGAATCAGCCCCTCGTCAAGGCCATCCAGTACTGCCTCGAGACTGTGCGCGGCCTCTTCCAACCGTCCCGTATCAATCTGGGCGTACCGCGCTGCTCTACGAGCTCGATAATTCACCATAGCGCCCGACAATGAAAGAGTTGCCTGCCCCCTAATAATGCGCGCGAGGTCGTGGGCCTCATCAATGATTAGCGCATCAAACTCGCCGCACACCAGGTTCTCCGTGGCCGCGTGAATGCCCAGCATCGAGTGGTTTGTTACCACGACGTGCGCTTCTTCAGCCTGCGCGCGAGCACGCGCCGCGAAGCACTCCTCGCGCATCGGACAGGTTTGTCCCAAGCATTCGAGGGTATCCACAGAAACCTGCTGCCACGCCCTATCAGACACGCCCGGAACAAGGTCGTCACGGTCACCCGTTTCGGTCTCTTCCGCCCACGCGCGCAACCGCACCACCTCGGCCCCGGTATCAGAAGCCACGTCAGCCTCGTCAAACAACCCTTCATCGGGGTAACCGCCCTGCGCCTTTTGTAAGCACAGGTAGTTGCGCCACCCCTTCAGCACCGCAACGCGAACCTCACCGTCCAACTGACCATTTACCTGCGGAGCATCTTTTGTAAGAATCTGGCGTTGAAGCGCAAGAGTTGCCGTGGATACCAGGATGTGCTCATCATTCTCCCGCCCACGCCGCATTGCGGGAACCAGGTAGCCCAACGATTTACCCGTTCCCGTGCCCGCCTGGATTAGCAAAGTTGCATCATCTTGCAGGGCATCTGCGACGGCTTCGACCATGGTTCTTTGCCCCTCGCGAACGTCGCCGCCAAACGATTCGATGACGCGAGACAGGAGCTCAATATCTTGTTTCACGACACATCAACAAGAGAAAGCTCATACGCAAGATCCGCATCTACGCGTCCAACCAGATGAGTGCCGCCAGGTAGATACTCCTCTTTTTCGATCTCGCCCATCTCATGGAAACGATTCACGAGGTCACCATCGGCATATGGCACAACCACGTCCACGTATTTGCTTGGGCGCGGCAAGGTGGCAGAAATGAGTTGTTCAAGCTCCGTAATGCCAGCGCCAGTTTTGGCGGAGACTGCAACGGAGTTTGCAAACTTTGAACGCAAAACTGCAACCTGTTCCGGGCTTGCAAGATCCGCCTTATTCAAGGCTAAAACCTGCGGGATGTCACTAGCTCCCTCGATCTGGCTAAGGACTTCCATAACGGTATGAACCTGACCAATCGGATCGGGGTGCGCCGCATCCACCACGTGCAATATCACGTCCGCCTCAGCGACCTCCTCAAGCGTTGACCGAAACGCCTCAACCAACTGGGTGGGAAGATTACGCACAAAACCAACCGTGTCCACTAGCGTATAAACGCGATTATCCGGGGTGATCGCTTGCCGCACGGTTGGATCCAAAGTGGCAAACAGGGCATCTTGGACCATCACGTCAGCGCCCGTAATGCGATTTAGCAGCGTCGACTTGCCGGCATTCGTGTAGCCCACGATCGCAACCGAAGGAACCCCGCCTGCGCGGCGCGAATGGCGCTGAGTCTCACGAGATGGCTTCATCTCTTTGATCTCGCGACGCAGCTTTGCCATGCGCGTGCGAATACGACGCCTATCGAGCTCTATCTTGGTCTCACCCGGACCGCGCGAGCCAATTCCCTCACCGCCGGCAACGCGTCCACCAGCCTGGCGAGACATCGACTCGCCCCAACCGCGCAAACGCGGAAGCAAATACTCCAGCTGAGCGAGCTCAACCTGGGCCTTACCCTCCCGGGACTTGGCGTGCTGGGCAAAGATATCGAGAATCAACGCCGTGCGGTCAACCACCTTGACCTTCACCACATCTTCCAGAGCGCGGCGTTGAGACGGGGCAAGTTCGCCGTCAACAATCACCGTATCTGCACCCACCGACTCCACTATCCGAGCCAACTCTTTAGCCTTACCAGAGCCCAAATAGGTTGCCGGATCCGGAGTTGCCCTGCGCTGAAGCACGCCATCAAGCACCGTCGATCCCGCTGTTTGCGCAAGTGCAGCAAGCTCATGCAAAGAGTTTTCCGCCTCACCCGCATCAAAATCAAAAATACCTATTAGTACCACACGCTCCAGACGCAACTGGCGGTACTCAACCTCAGAAACGTCCTCAAGTTCCGTGGACAAAGACGCCACCCTACGCGTGCCTGCCCTCGCCTCACGCTCTAAGGAGCCAGCACTGCTTTCTGCCTGGCCCCGCGTGGATTGCAGCGATGTTGCCCGCTCCGCGAGACTCGTGCCCTCAACCCGTTGTATCTCCGGACGCCGCTTACTGCGCGCCAGCACCCTCGCCACAACGTCTTCGGCGCGCTGCACATCCAGATCTTGATCGCGTTCTTTCACATGTTCTCCCGTTAGCCTCACCGCCATTTTCCCATTACGCTCGCCAATATGCTACGCAGTTTCCACAAGGCACCCCCGTCCCTTACGCTATAAGCGTGACTAAGCATTATTTTTCGAACAGCCCCGAAGCAACCGTCGATGAGTTGCGCCCCTTGACCCTGGACGTGCGCGGCATACACCTTGACATGGTCCTCTCAGATGCGGTGTTCTCTTCACACAAGCTGGACCTGGGCACCAAAGCGCTACTGCTCGAAGCTCCAGAGCCGCCCGAAACCGGCACTTTCCTTGACCTTGGATGCGGGTGGGGACCCATTGGCGTAACGCTTGGAAAGCTTAGTCCAAAGGCCACCATCTGGGCCGTAGACATTAACCAACGGGCCCTTGACCTCACCCGTAAGAACGCGGGGCGCAACCACGTCAAGATACATACCGAGCTCGCTGATAAAGCGTTTGAGAAAGCAACCAGTGACGGCATTAAGTTTGACCTCATCTGGTCAAACCCGCCCATCAGGATTGGCAAGCCCGCGCTTCAAGAAATGCTCACCAAATGGCTTGGCCTGCTGTCCGATGAGGGCGAGGCCTGGCTGGTAGTGGCACGCAACTTGGGCGCCGACTCACTTATCAAGTGGCTTAGCGAGCAGGGTTGGCAAGCCGAGAAGGCTCACTCGAAAAAGGGCTACCGCATCATTCGCGTATGCCGCTAACCCTCCTGCGCTACATCCAGCACCTGCTCAAGGAGCTCACCAGAACTACCCTCGATCCATTGAATCCGCTCATCCCTGCGGAACCATTTCATTTGTTTTCGCACCAACTGGCGGGTTGAGAGCTCAATTGCCTCGCGCGCCTCATCCAGCGTTATCTCGCCGGCCAGGTGGCGCATAATCGGCTGGTACCCGGTTGCCTTCACCGCGGTTGGCGTATTCGCAAGGCCTTGACGCATTAGTTCTTCGACCTCGCTCACGAAACCAGCCTCGAGCATCTCTTCTGTTCTTGTGGCGATACGCGCGTCGAGTTCCTCCAGACTTCTGCGAACTCCCAACAAGATCGAGGGCCGCAAGAACTCACGCTTGGGCATGGTTGCGGAGAACGGCCGGCCGGTCAACTCAATTACCTCTAACGCACGCACTGTCCGCCGCTGATCGTTCGGATGAATAGATTCTGTTGCCTTCGGGTCAAGTTCGCGCAACTTGCGGTATAGCGCCGCCTGCCCATGCTCCTCCAGGCTCTCCTCCACTCGCGCGCGCACCACCGGGTCCGTTCCTGGAAATTTCATCTTGTCAAAAAGGGCGTGGATGTAGAGCGCGGAACCGCCCACTGCGATTGCACGGTTGCCTCGCTGTTCGATCGCGTGCACGTCCTCACGCGCGCAGACCTGATATTGCGCCACCGAGGCTTCCTGGTGAATGTCTAGCACATCGATCTGGTGATGCGGGATCTCGGCCCGCTCCACAGTTGAAGGCTTCGCGGTGCCAATATCCATGCCTTTGTAGAGCGAAAATGCATCCATTGACACGATCTCCGCTCTTCCCAGCTCGCGAGCAAGGTCCAGCGCCAAACCAGATTTGCCCGACGCCGTAGCGCCCACAATTCCTATCAGCACAGCCTCGCCCTATCGCAACATAGGAATGCCCAGGCTTACCCGATTAGCCATGTCAGGGTTCTCTTGCCGCTCATGCCACACTTGACCCGCACGAGTTGGAATGATCTCAAACATGCCACCTTGTACGCCCGAATCTGCAACCAAATGGTGTGGAGCCGCGTGCGTCACCACTGCGCGCACCATATCTCCCGGACGTAGCTCCCTGCCGTACTTAATGCCATCTGGAAGCGATAGGTGGACAAGACGGTTATCGCGGGCGCGACCCGACACGCGATTACGCACCCCATCCTTACGGCCGCCATCCTCTACGATCAATACCTCAACTTCGCGGCCCTCAAACTTCTTCGAGTCCTCGGTTGTGATTCGCTCCTGTAGCGCCACCAGGCGCTCGTAACGGTCCTGCATCACGTCGTGAGGCACCTGATCCTCCATATCGGCTGCCGGAGTGCCGGGGCGCGGCGAGTAAAGGAAGGTGAAGGCCGAGCTGAACCGCGCCTTTTCAACCACCTCTAGAGTCTGCTGGAAGTCATCTTCCGTCTCGCCGGGGAAACCCACGATGATGTCCGTAGTGATCGCCGCGTCAGGAATGGCCTCACGCACGCGCTCCAAAATTCCCTCAAACTTTGCGCGTCGATACGAGCGACGCATCATTCGCAGCACACGGTCTGATCCGGACTGCAACGGCATATGCAAGCTCGGCATAACCGTCGGAGTTTCCGCCATAGCCGCAATCACATCGTCAGAGAATGCCGCAGGGTGTGGGCTTGTGAAGCGCACGCGCTCCAATCCCTCAACGCGCCCAACTGCACGCAACAGATCAGCAAACGCACCGCGCTCACCAAAGCTAACGCCGTAAGAGTTCACATTCTGTCCCAAAAGCGTTACCTCAACCGCGCCCTGGGCTACTACCGCCTCGACCTCCGCCAAAATCTCCCCCGGCCTGCGGTCACGCTCCTTGCCGCGCAAATGCGGCACGATGCAGAAAGTACAGGTGTTGTTACAACCCACCGAGATCGAAACCCATGCTGAATAAACCGATTCGCGTTTAGTGGGCAGTGTGGATGGAAACACCTTGAGCGATTCTTCAATCTCCACCGCAGCCTTGCGGTTATGTTCAGCGCGGCGCAGCAACGCAGGAAGCACGTCAATATTGTGCGTGCCAAACACCACGTCCACCCACGGAGCGCGCTCAACTACCTTTTCGCGCATTTGCTGCGCCAAACATCCACCCACAGCAATCTGCATGTCGGGGCGCTCGCGCTTAACCTGCGCAAGCTGACCGAGATTACCAAACAGCCGGTTAGACGCATTTTCACGAACTGAGCAGGTGTTAATCACAACAACATCGGCTCCCCCATCACCCGCTTCAGTGGCGCGCGCCGCCGCCTGCGGAACGGTCTCAACTGGAACGTACCCTTCGGTTTCAAGCAGGCCGGCCATACGCTCTGAGTCATGGACATTCATCTGGCATCCGAGTGTACGAATCAAATAAGTGCGTGGCGTAGTATTCATCGTTCAAGATTGTAGTTAATCAGCATGAAAGTAACGAACCGAGGCCTGCGTGATTGGCCTCAAAGTCGCCCAGAGATACACGAGAATACCGATAGGATTGGTTCGAATCATAAAGGAGAGACATGCACTCGGTTCAAACTGTATACGGCAAGGTTGCTGGTAGCCCGCATCCACTTGATGAAAATGTATACCGGTTTTTAGGCATTCCATATGCGGCAGCGCCCGTTGATGATCTTTACCTTCAGGCTCCCGCGCCTCACCCAGGCTGGGATGGCGTACGGGACTGCACCGCGCTTCCCCCTACACCGCAAAAGCGGCCCTACTCCGCCGACGCAATTTTGATTGACCCATCTGTCGCGGGTGACGAGATTTTGAACCTCAACATTTTCACTCCTAAAAACGCGCGCAATCTCCCGGTTCTGGTGTGGATTCACGGGGGCGGGTTCAAATCTGGCGTTGCCGCTTCGCCGATAACGGATGGACGAAAGTTTGCTGCGCGAGGAGTAGTTGTAGTCTCGATCTCTTATCGACTCGGATTCGAAGGATTTGGTTGGCTGAAAGACGCTGTCCCTAACCGCGGTTTCTTGGATCAACAAGCTGCATTGAAATGGGTCCGCGAGAACATATCCGCGTTTGGTGGAGATCCCAGCCGGGTAACCATTGCGGGACAAAGCGCGGGCGGTGGATCTGTTCTTGCCCATCTGACGGCCCCGTCATCACAGGCATTTTTCGACCGTGCAATCAGCGAGTCCGGTGTGCTTCCCCCGATGAGCGAAGCGATGGCGCAAGATCGTACCAAGCTTGTTACCGACTACCTGGGCGTCGAGCCAACTATCGCAGGGATTACAAGCGCCAAGGACCGACTTGTTGAAGCTGAGATAGAAGCTGAGCGTCGAATCTACGAACAGTGGCCAGGGGCGGCTCAGTTTGTTGCCGCCCGTCTGGCCGGCAAGCCTATGTCGGACCTGCCTTTTACACCCTGGCAAGAAGAAACTGTACTGCCGTACACGATCGACGAAGGTGTGGATCGTGGAGTGGGCGCAGACAAGCCGCTACTTCTCACAGTGACAAGCGAGGAATTTACTGACATTTTGGCCCCCATGGCCAGCGAGCTTAACCCTCTAAACGCAACTGATGTGCTTGTCGAAGGCGGACTGGAAGACGCTCGTAACTACCTACGGGAACACCCACGGGCAAACACCACGTCGCTCATCATGGGCCAGTTGGTTAGCGACGCAATTTTTGTTTGGCCAGCGCAAAGCATTTTGCAACGCCGTAAGGAGACCGGCGCGGCCCATACCGCCCTATACCTTTTTGACTGGTGCCCCGCCTTAGACGATCCAAGTGTGGATCAGGTGCAGCAGTGGTCTAGGCACTGCATTGATATGGCCTTCGCGTTCGACCTGTTAGAGGAGCCGATGGCTACGCCGCTGGTAGGAACTACTCCCCGGCAGAACCTGGCCGATGATTTCCACGGTCAGTGGCTTGCTTTCATTAAGGGAAAGGACGTACCCGGAACGTCAGACTAAAGGAGCTTCAAAAGCTCTGCTAGAGCGGCCTCTGCGGCCTGGGCTCTTACGCTCGCTCGATCTCCCTCGAAGTGATACAAGACTGCGTTAGACCGGGCGGGTGACCACACCGCGACGTACACGGTTCCGGCCGGGTGCCCTTCCGCAGGCCCGGGGCCGGCAACACCGGTTGTTGCTACGCCGTAGGTGGAGCCGAAGAGGCGCGCTACTCCAGCTGCCATTTGGAGTGCAACATCCGGATCTACCGGGCCGCTAGTCTGCAACCGGCCCTCATCAACACCAAGAACGCTTGCCTTAGTATGCGTCTGGTAGGTGGTTACGCCCCCACTCAAACAATTGGACGCGCCTGGTATATCTGCAATCGCCGCGCTAACCAGTCCCGCTGTTAGTGACTCGGCAGTAGCTACCGAATGGCCTTTCGAGGTGAGCTTTTCAACTATCTGAGAGGCAAACGCCATACTGTCTAGGTGATCACCTGATAGGTCCGCGAGAACGCCATCCGTACCACTAATCGCACTTACATCTAGTAGATCTGGCTCTGCAAGGGTACTTGCGTCGCCCTTGTGGAGTTCTGCGTTATTCATCGCCATCTGCATTCAGCTCCTGCAAAACCTGATTCACTACGGAGTAGCACACATTCAATGGGTAGCCTTTACGCGCCAACATGGAAGTGAGGCGACGCACCTGTTTTTGTTTTTCTAAACCTAACATCGCCCGGGCGCGACGAGCAGCTATCTCACGTGCTGATTCTTCTAGTGAAACGTGCTCAACTTCTTCCAGCGCAGCATCGATAATCGCAGGCGGGATCTGTTTCTTGCGTAGCTGCTCAATAAGAGCTCTGCCAACGAGGCCACGCTCATTGAACCGGGTGCGTACCAGCATCCTCGCGTAACGTTCGTCATCCACCAAACCGGCCTCTTCCAGCCGGTCTATAGCAACTTCTATGGCTTCAAGTGGAAAACCGCGTTCTTTAAGTTTGCTGACCAGTTCTCCTCGAGAGCGATCCTGCCTATCCAATTGCTTTAGCGCGGCCTCTTTTGCCGCCGAAATAGCATGCTCGCCTTCCAGGTTCGCGGCCCATTCACGTCGCTTCTCGCGACGCTTCCGGGCCGCTTCCCGGTCCACACGCTTCTTCTTGCGACCCTCATCCGGATCGTAAAAAGAGACCATTAGAATCCGGCGTCTTCAGCTGGATCGATTTTTGCGCTGGCCTTCTTACCACCTTTATCAGCCTGCGCGTCATCAGACTGAGCATCTGAAGATGCGGGGACTTCCTCTTGCCTGATACCGAGCTCCACAAGGATGCGATGCTCAATTTCGTCAGCAAGTTCCGGATTATCTTTCAAGAACGTACGAACGTTCTCCTTACCCTGTCCAAGCTGATCCGAACCGTATGTGAACCAAGAGCCCGACTTCTTAACAATGCCGGTCTCCACACCCATATCAATGATGGAACCTTCACGCGAAATACCGAGGCCGTAGAGGATGTCGAACTCCGCCTGCTTGAATGGCGGCGCCATCTTGTTCTTCACGATCTTTGCGCGCGTACGGTTACCAACCGGGTTGCCCTTCTCTTTGAGTGTCTCGATACGACGCACATCGATCCGCACCGACGCATAGAACTTAAGCGCCTTGCCACCTGTAGTGGTTTCTGGCGACCCGAAGAATACGCCAATCTTCTCGCGCAGCTGGTTGATAAAGATAGCTGTGGTTCCCGTGGCAGATAGCGCACCCGTAATCTTGCGTAGCGCCTGCGACATGAGGCGAGCCTGCAAGCCCACGTGCGAGTCACCCATCTCGCCCTCGATCTCTGCCTTCGGGACCAAAGCGGCAACAGAGTCAATAACGATGATGTCAATACCGCCCGAACGGATCAGCATGTCAGCGATTTCCAACGCCTGTTCGCCAGTATCCGGTTGCGACACTAGGAGCGCATCGGTATCTACTCCAAGCTTCTTGGCATATTCGGGATCCAGAGCATGCTCCGCGTCAATAAACGCGGCGTTTCCACCGGCCTTCTGCGCAGAAGCAACCGCGTGTAGCGCCACCGTGGTCTTACCAGACGATTCCGGACCGTAAATCTCGATTACACGGCCCCGCGGAAGACCGCCAACACCAAGCGCCACGTCGAGCGCCAACGAACCCGTAGGGATAACTTTGACTGCCGGACGATTATCGTCCCCCAGTCGCATAACTGAACCCTTACCAAACTGCCTATCAATCTGGCTCAGGGCAAGTTCCAATGCCTTATTTCGATCGGGCGCAACGGCCATTTAAGCTCCTTCAAGATCCTGCGCTCTCCGCGCGTTTTACCGGGCTGGTCGAAAAAACGTGTTCCCTCTCCGGGTACGTAAATCATGCTATGGCCGACCACGGACATCCTTTTTGAAAGGCGCCTGGATGTGGATCCACCCAAGCGAGCATGACCTGTGCACAAGCTTAACTGCCGAACACGTGTTCGACACTTCGACGCGCGAGAAGGCATTGGGATCTATCCCACTATTTGCCCGCTTGCTGCGCCGCTGCGTTGCCGGATTCCTCCTGTCCGGACTGTCTCAGTTTGCTTGAAAAGCCGGCGGGAGTCCCCAGCTGCATGGCAGCGCGACAGACAGCGCATTTGGCACAGTGTCTACACGAACACTGTCCGCAAAGTAGCCTTCCCCATCCAGCGTTAGCACCAGTTCGCTATCCACAGCCTCGATCGAAACAGACGAAGCCTGCTCGTACGTGGCGATGTCCGCGGGGATCGTTTCTCCACGCCGGAACTTACCCAGCAACTTCGCGATCTCAAGAACCTTTAATGGACGCGCAGTCAGGATATTCGCAAGGCCGTCATTTATCTTTGCACCCGGGTGCGGCAAGAACCCGCCGCCGTAATACCGCGCATTGCCGACAGCGCACAGAACGTAATCACGCTCTACCGTATCTAGCTTTCCATCCCGTTCCATTGTGGCCCGCATGCGCCAAGAACGGTCAGAAGAAAGCGCGTTCACAACCCCGACCATGTAACTCATGCCCAAAGTGTTCGGGATCTTTCGCTGGATCTTATCCGCTGTTATTGCAACTTTAGAATCCAGCCCTATCGAAATCACATTCACGCTGAAGTAAGAAAATTTAGGCACCTGCGCCCCGCGGCTATCCCTCACGCTTCCCGAAACGTGCAGGGCGTCCATTGGAGCCGAAAACGCACCTTCTTGTTTGAACGCATCCAGGATCATAGTTGGCGTCACCGTCCGCCTGCCATAAAGCGTGCGGGCGAGGTCATTTCCGGATCCGAAAGGCAAGACCAACATGGACGCCGTGGAGCCGATCAGGCCATTAGCGGCCTCAGATACGGAGCCATCGCCACCCGCAACCACAACGAGAACGTCACTTCCGCTCTCTTTTGCTGCCGCGCGCGCAAGATCCGTTGCATCTCCCGGTCCAGTAGTTGGGTTTATACGAACATGTGAGTACGGGAAAATCTCAGCAAGCTTACTAGCAACAACGCCAACATTGCGCCGAATTAGCCGATTGCCGGCCTGCGGATTGTAAATAAACTCAATGCGGTTCCACGACCTGTTTTGTGGAGCGTGCAACTATGGACCCTTTCGAGTACAGCTCGGGCTAGTTACCTTAGGACCTTCTCACGCCTGTGTACCCAGCGGGCTTCGTCGCCCATGTCAGTTTCTCTGATCAACTCATCCCAAATAACTTCAGGATCCAAACCGCTCATCAGCGCCTGCTCGGCAGTACCACCCAGTTTTGGCAGGAAAAGGTCACCAACGATAGACCTGCCGTAGCAGGATCCAAAGACGGCTTCGATGCTCTTCCAAAACTCCGAGACAGTCATGTAATCAACTCAACAACGTGATCCGGTCACTCAAGCTACCATCCACCAACGCAGCCGGAGTAGCCGTTGGAACGTCTACGAACTCCAGGGCAGCAATACGGCTGGCAACCTCGCGCAACACCAGTGCAAGTGGTACGCCAAGAGCCCCGCAAATCGCAATCAGGAGTTCCGAAGAGGCTTCCTTCTGGCCCCTCTCAACCTCTGACAGGTATCCGAGTGAGACTTTCGCATCCGCGGAAACCTCCCGAAGGGTGCGTCCTTGGGTGCGGCGAATTTGGCGCAAAACGTCACCAATCTGCTCCCTCAGGAGCGGCTTGGTATCACTTTTGTTCTGCATACCTGTACCGTACCTTGCTTCATCCCCCTCCCGCAGTAAGGGATCCCTCATTGTGGATGCGGTACTGCCCACACTACCTCCAAGCATCGAATGCAAAAAGCGACTATTTGCCGTCATATCAAGGTAAACCAGATGGCGCGAAAATATATTCCGAACCTAAAAGTGGCGTATACCTCTTTGCAGTTTGAAACGCGAGTTACTTCTTCATCTTTGCCGTAGCAACCACATACTGTAGGCCTGACCAGACGGTTAGGAACAGAGCAATAGCGATCAAAACCCAGCGCACCACCGCAAGACCCGTCACATCAAATAGGGCGTTGCTAACCCCCCATACGGAATCCCAAGGGAACACAAGAAACACAATCAGGAACATTTGCGACACGGTCTTGGCCTTACCGCCCGAATTCGCGGCAACCACTATGCCGCGCTTCAACAACCTGGAACGCATCCATGTAATCCCAAGCTCACGCGCCGCCACTACAACCGTGAACCACCAAGGAACAAGACCAGCGATTGACAAAACCACGAAAGCGCCGAGTGTAAGCGCTTTATCGGCAATCGGATCCCAAATCTTGCCCCAATCAGTCACGATGCCGCGCTCGCGCGCAATCTTGCCGTCATACAGGTCGGTAAATGCAGCAACGACGAACACCACCAGGGCCGCCCACATGGCGCCAACCGAGCCGTTCAGAACCAGAATGATAAAAATCGGCACCAAAACGAGACGAACCATTGTCAAAACATTTGGCAGATTCCAAATGTTCTCGCCCTCGTGTACACGCGAGACGTTGTCATCCATCTGCGCCCTATCCATCGTGACTCCTACGCTCTACCTGTCAATTCCCAGGCATCCTCTGATTCTTCTTCAATAGTATCGGTAGGAACGTCCTCGCCGCGTAGCATGGCCAACACTCGAGGCAACTCTTCTGGGGGTACCAGCACCTCACGCGCCTTTGACCCCTCTGAAGGCCCCACAATTTCGCGCGACTCCAGTAAATCCATCAGACGGCCAGCGCGTGCAAAGCCAATCCGCAACTTGCGTTGCAACATCGAAGTAGAACCAAGCTGAGTCGAGATCACCAGTTCTGCCGCCTGCAACAAATCCTCGAGGTCGTCGCCAATGTCGTCCGCAATCTGGCGCTTCTTCGCCGGAACAATCACGTCCTCGCGGTAGACAGGCTTCATCTGCTCCTTGACGTGTTCAACAACGTCGCGAATCTCCGATTCAGTCACCCACGCACCCTGCACGCGCTTTGGCTTGCCCGCCCCTTGCGGAAGATAGAGGGCGTCACCCTTGCCGATCAGTTTCTCGGCGCCACCCTGGTCTAAAATAACGCGCGAATCCTGCATTGAGGACGTGGCGAACGCGAGGCGTGACGGAATGTTCGACTTGATAAGGCCAGTAACGACATCCACGGACGGCCTTTGCGTAGCCAGAACAAGGTGGATACCCGCGGCGCGTGCCAGCTGTGTTATTCGTTGAATGGAGGCCTCAACGTCGCGCGGGGCGACCATCATGAGGTCGGCGAGCTCATCCACTACAACAAGCAGGTACGGGTAGGGCGCGAGTTTGCGCTCTGAACCTGGGGGAAGCTCCACCTGACCGGCCAATATTGCTTTGTTGAAGTCATCGACGTGCTTAAATCCGAACTTTTCCAGATCGTCGTAGCGGTGATCCATCTCTTTCACCACCCATTCGAGGGCTTCGGCAGCCTTCTTCGGGTTGGTGATCACGGGAGTTATGAGGTGCGGAATACCCTCGTAAATGGTGAGCTCCACGCGCTTAGGATCAACCAAAATCATGCGCACCTGCGCAGGAGTTGCACGCATCATGATCGACGTGATCATGGAGTTAACAAACGAAGACTTACCCGAACCAGTAGCACCTGCCACCAGTAGGTGCGGAGTCTTGGCAATGTTGGTGACCACGTATCCGCCCTCGACGTCTTTACCAACGCCAACAACCAGCGGATGATCATCACTACGGGCCGCGCCAGACCGGAGAACGTCACCAAGCGCCACGGTCTCGCGATCCGTGTTTGGAATCTCCACGCCAATCGCTGACTTACCGGGGATAGGCGACAGAATGCGTACTTCCGAGGAAGCAACCGCGTAGCGAATGTTCTTCTCCAGCTGCGTGATGCGCTCCACCTTCACGCCCGCGCCCAGTGTCACCTCATACCTAGTAACCGTTGGACCGCGCGAAAAACCGGTGACCTTCGCGTCCACGCCAAACTCGTCCAGCGTGCTTTGCAGAGCGCCCACAACCCAATCGTTCGCAGCTGAACGCTTCTTGTGCGGTGGGCCTTTAATCAATAGATCATCAGGGGGAAGGTTATAAACCGCACCGTCTTCCAGCTCCATCGCAGTTGTGGTGGGAAGATCACTGGAGCCAGCTGGCATGAGGGTCGTTTCATCTGCGCTCTCGTAGGCCTGCGGTTCGATGAGCTGCGTCTCGTAAGACGGGGACTCCTCGTAGAAGTCAGATTCTTGCGGCTCCTCAAATGCTTCAAGGTCCGGCGAAGAAACGTTGGGGCTAACAAACGGCTCATCCGCGTCGTAAGAGTCGATTCGGCCGCTCTTTTTATCGCCTTCACCCCTGCGGGAAATCCGATCGAGGAGGGCCTGGACCCGCTGTGGAACTTCCTTCACCGGCGTTTGCGTATAAACCAAGATCGAATAGGCAAACAGCAACAGCAACATGATTGCCCCGCCCCAGGCAGACAGCAGTGTTGCCAGCGGATAGCCCATAAACCAGCCGAGCACGCCGCCGGCCTCTTCAATCAAACTAAAATCTTGTATCTGCGGATTTCCGCTAGTTACATGCACGAGGCCGGTTAGAGCAATCGAGATTCCTAAACTTCCTGCAAACCGGTGCGGCAAGCGGTTATGCGTGCGGGCACGGAAAAGCTCAACGGCCCACCACACGAGCGCAATCGGCACTACCACCGAGAAAATACCCACGGCACCCGCCGCAACGTGGTGGAGGAAGGCACCCGCGCTACCGGAAATGTGGAACCACTCGCGAAGGGCGAAAACCGCGGCCAAAGCAAGTAGCACAAACGCAAGACCGTCGCGGCGCAACTGCGCATCAATCGACAAGAAGCCGCGCCACGCGTTCGCCACACCTCGCCCCATAGAAACGAACATTTCCATCAGAGGCGAACGGCTCGAAGCCGCTGACTTCGTAGCCTTATTTGTTTTACGAGCGGAACTGCCCCCGCGATTTGATGCTGGACTCTTAGGCATAGTAATTCCACGCTATCGCAACGACGGTTTTTGCTATGACGACTCGCCGCCGTTATGCCCACCAAACGTCATGACGTCGGCAATCTCACGCATTGTTGGCACGGGGAAGGCGTAGGCGTGCGAGACCATCACGGCACCAGCGGCGTTTGCCATTGATAGTGCGCGGTGCATTTCCTGGCCGCGTACCAAAGCGCCGCACATCACTGCGATGTGCACGTTACCAACACCGGAGGTATCCACCGCCTGCGTTGCGTATGCCGGTACCTGTTTCAGCTCACCAGTCACGCCCTCGCGATATTGACAACCGAGCGATCCCATTCGCGTGACTTGAACACAATCCGGCTTCAAGTAGTCTTCCAGTATGCGCGTAGCATCAACTTGCTTCAAGATACGCGGCAGGATGCCGGATTCGCGCAAGTTCATGGTTAAAACGTCAGCTCGCTGAAGCAACGGCTGCCACAAATGCGGCTCAATCGTATCGATCATTGGCGAGGGAGCCAGCACCACCTTCACCTTCGGATCAATACTGTTCACCCAGTTTGCAAAACGCTGCCCGGCTTCGCCGCTGCTTATCACCGATCCGTGCACGAGCAGGACGTCCCCATCCTCCAGCTCGATCTGCTCAATCTGGTCCAGCAGCAAGTCAGATTCAACGCCTGCGGAGACTATAACGGTATTGTCGCCCTCATCCTCAACCAGCTGGATTGACACGCCAATGTCACCCATCACCTCGCTGGTCAGAATCTGAACCCCATTTTCTTCAAGATCTTTACGGATCATGTAGGAGTTCGGGCCTGTGCCAAGCATTGACAACATGCCTGTAGCAACTCCCATGTTCGCCACCGCAACCATGCCCAGGTAGCCTCCACCTGGACTGGAGAGCACGGAACGCGCGGGGATCATGGAGCCGCGTTCAGGGAGCTTCTCAATTGCAATCGGCAGGTTCAAAACCACCGGCTCAGTTGATAAAAAGCGCGCCAACTCCCCTCCTACTGTTCTACTACGACAGGGACAATCATTGGGCGCCTACGCAACTTGCGACCCACCCAGCGGCCAATCACGCGGCGCATGGCCTGCTGGCACGAGTACGTGTCCGCCTCAGGATCTTCGAGCGCCCTAGCCAACGCGTCCTTAACATCCTGTTCGATCTCCTCAAACACGGAATCTTCTTCGGCCATGCCCACCGACTTAATAGTTGGGCCGGACAAAATCATTTCGTGTTCCAGATCCACAACCGCGTAGATTGAAATGAAACCTTCAGAACCGAGGACGCGGCGATCTTGTAGCTCCGACTCGTCCAGGTCGCCCACGCTACGCCCATCCACGTAAATGTAGGAGCAAGGGATAGCTCCAACCACGCTGGCTTCCTCATCTTTCAGGTCAACCACCACACCATCCTCAGCCAGCATCACGTTGCTGGCCGGCACGCCGGTTTTCACCGCCAAGGCACCATTGGCAACCAGGTGGCGGACCTCTCCGTGGATCGGCATAACATTCTTCGGTTGAATGATGTTGTAGCAGTACAGGAGCTCACCTGCCGCAGCGTGGCCCGACACGTGCACCTTAGCGTTTGCCTGGTGCACCACCTTTGCGCCCAGCCTGGTAAGCCCATTGATCACGCGGTAAACAGAATTCTCATTACCCGGAATAAGCGAGGAGGCAAACACCACCGTATCGCCGGGACCTACCTCAACAAAACGGTGCGTGCCACGCGCAATCCGCCCCAGGGCCGCCATCGGCTCACCCTGCGATCCCGTAGCCATGTACACCCGCTGTTGCGGTTCAAGCTGTGCAATCTGCTTGCTGGTAACGATCACATCATCGGGAATATCCAAGAACCCAAGTTCCGAGGCGATCCGCATGTTGCGTTCCATGCTCCGCCCGATCAGCGCGACCTTGCGGCCCGTCATCACAGCGGCGTCGAACACCTGCTGTACGCGATGCACGTGGGACGCGAACGAGGCCACCACGATCTGTCCCGTGGCGTGCAGGAAAACATCTTCTAAAACCGGACCAATCTCACGCTCCGGAGTTACAAAACCAGGAACCTCCGCGTTGGTTGAATCAACGAGGAACAGGTCCACGCCTTCCTCGCCAAATCGGGCGAATGCGCGCAAATCCGTCAAACGACCATCGAGAGGAAGCTGATCCATCTTGAAATCGCCGGTAATCAAGGCGGTTCCTGCGACTGTGCGGACGAACACCGCGAGGGCGTCTGGAATCGAGTGCGTCACAGACACAAACTCGAGGTCAAATCCGCCGAGTTGCACGCGATCACCCTCAACAACCACGTTCAAATCAAAGCCCTCAATGCGATGCTCATCCAACTTAGGCTGCACAAAAGCAAGGGTAAGTTCAGAGCCGTAAATTGGAATATCGTTGCGTAGCTTCAGCAGGTACGGGACCGCTCCAATGTGGTCCTCATGCCCGTGAGTTAGCACCATCCCCACAACGTCATCCAGGCGATCCTCAATGTAGCTGAAGTCCGGCAAGATCAGATCCACGCCAGGCTGGAGCTCTTCGGGAAACAGCACACCGCAATCAACGATCAAGAGCTGCCCGTTCAGCTCAAAAACCGTCATATTACGGCCGATGTCCTTCAGCCCTCCCAAAGGAACAACGCGCAAAGTATCAGGTTCGAGATTCGGCGGCTTCGGCAGAGCATCGTATAAAGACATCATGCTTCGATTGTGCCACGAGTTAGCCGAGGCGGCTATCTACTCACAAAAGCTCCAGGTCCTCCATAACGCGACGCATGCGGTCCAGCTCTTCATCCAAGGCCGGGACGAGCGGCAAACGCAGGCGATCACTTTCAATGATTCCCATCATGTGCACCGCGGCCTTCGCCATCACGGCTCCCTGACCTCCACCCATAATCGAATCAATGAGCGGCGTCAGCAAGCGTTGAATGTTCCTTGCCGTATCAATATCGCCCTCGTTAATTGCATCAATCTGTTGCCTAAAGAAAGCACCTGCAACGTGGCCAACCACCGAAATAATGCCCGAAGCGCCCTGTGCCATCAGCATGCAGTTCAAGCCGTCATCACCCGAATAGTAGGCGATCCCAGTGCGGTTCATCCGCTTAATCGCTTGCTCCGGCTTACCGGTGGCATCCTTCACCGCGACGATACGTTCATTGCCTGCAAAGTAGTCCAGCGTTTCATCTGAAAACGCGAGGCCTGTGCGTCCCGGAATGTCATAGAGGACCACGGGCAGCGTAGTTTCGCTAAGGATTGCATCAACGTGTGCGCGCAACCCCCTCTGCGACGGACGGTTGTAGTACGGGGAAACCACCAACAGCCCATCCGCACCGTGTTCCTGCGCATTCACCGCCATACGCACCGCGTGAGCCGTATCATTTGAGCCCGCACCTGCAAGCACAAATGCGCGCTCACCCACGGCTTCAACAACCGCGTCAGTCAGCTCGTTCTTCTCCGGCTGATACGTTGTGGGGGCCTCGCCGGTAGTACCGGAAATGAGAACACAGTCGGTACCTGAATCAACCAGATGCTTTGCCAAGCGCTGCGTGGATTCTATATCCAAAGAGCCGTCTTCGTGGAACGGCGTAACCATCGCTACGGACTGCTGACCAATCGGGTGCTTAACTTCGCTCATGATGCCATGCTAGCCATCGCGGTTTCGAAAGCCAGCAGGTGTCCGCTACTTGAACCAAAGATTACAATTTTTGGCTAAAACTTTGCCCACCATAGGTGTTCAACCACGCGGTGTGGACCAACCTCCAGCTTGCGCAAAATGCCGGCCGGCCCAAAACCGGCCTCCTGGAACAAACGAATCTTCTGGCCATCTCCGGCCACAATCCACACGCGGATATTCTTCGCACCATCGTCTTGTGCCAAATCTGAAAGCGCCGCCAGGAGCCTCGACCTATGGCCTTCTCCCCTATGATCAGGATCCACCTCCAGCGCTATGATCTCTGTGCCCGGCTCATCCAAGCCCTCCACACCCGGCACAGGCTCGGCAGGTACAGCCGCTGCAAAACCGGCCACGAGATGGGCATCCAGCGCCGTGAGGATCCTAAATCCGGGCGCGGGAGGAGACGCTATCGACTCCTGCCATGAGGCCGCCATTGCTCCCTCATCCAACGTAGCCCCAATCTGGGGATCGAGCTTCCCATCAACGCCCTGCGCTAACGACTCCAGCATCCCTTCAGTCTGGATGCGTGCAATAGCAGGGGCGTCGTCCACAGTGCTTGGACGCACCGACCGGTCCGCATTGAGCGCGCTCTTGTGGTGAAACCTATCCAAAATTCGTACCCAATCTACAGGTCAAGCAAATGTTCCAGGCCAACCGTTACGCCCGGGGTATCGGCAATCTTACGCACCGCCAACAACACGCCCGGCATGAATGACTCACGGTCAAAAGAGTCGGTTCTAATCGTTAGCACTTCACCGGGATTGCCTAGCAGGACCTCTTCAGTTGCCGTCATTCCTCTCAAACGCAAAGCGTGCACCGGCACGCCGCTGTAGCGCGATCCGCGCGCACCCTGCGGGTCAGTTTCCGTCGCATCTGGCATTGGCTCACAGCCCGCCTGCTTCCTCGCCTGCGAAATCTTCTGCGCCGTTGCAACCGCAGTACCGGAGGGAGCGTCTACCTTATTCGGGTGATGCATCTCCACAATCTCAACGGACTCAAACAGGGGCGCTGCCTTGGCGGCAAACTCCATCGCCAGCACCGCCGACAATGCGAAGTTCGGGGCAATAAACACGTTCGCGCAGCTCGTCTGCTGAGCCGCACGCACCTGGTCTAGCTCGTCATCGGTCCAGCCAGACGTGCCCACCACCGCGTGAACACCCGCAGCCAACAAGTCAAGAACGTTTTGCAACTTCACGCTCGGAACCGTAAAGACAACGGCGACACTGGCACCAGCCAACGACTGCTCATTTATCGCATCACCCGCATCAAGCCGGGCAACAACTTCCAAATCGGAGGCAGCCTGAACCGCCGCACACACAGTAGAGCCCATCCGGCCCTTTGCACCAATCACCGCAACTTTAACCATGACAACACCCTATCTTTGCGCCCAAACTTCCTCGACCACAGGTCACTAAATGGGCATCACAACGGATCTGCACGCGGGCTGATCAAGCAAGAACTGAGCAAGATCAGCCACATCAGCGCCCGTAATCGCATTAATACGCGACAGAGTCAGCTCCAGCGGAATAAACCTGCCGTGAACCACCTCCGCGCGCCCCAAACGCGCCATGCGAGCACCAGAGTCTTCCAATCCAAGTGCCATAGCCCCGCGCAACTGGCCCTTCACTCGGGCAAGCTCCGCATCAGTTGGGCCAGCAGTAGCAAGATCCACCAGCTGCTCACGCATCAGCTGTTCAACTAAATCCACATTCTTTGGCGCGCATCCCGCATACATCCCAAAATGGCCATAATCGACGTACGCCGTGTCAAACGCATAAGTCGTGTAAGCAAGCCCACGACGCTCGCGGATCTCTTGGAACAGGCGGCTGGACATCGACCCGCCCAAAATGCTCAGTAGCACGGCCATCGCCGGGCGGCGATCATCATTAGCGGTAATTGAGCGGCCTCCCAGAAGAACATGAGCTTGCTCCCCCGGCTTTTCCTTTTGGACCTCACGAACATCAAAAACCGGTGCCGGCTGATTGCCGATGCGCGTAGATACCGGCACCGCGGCCGGATCCAAATCCCAGCCCGCCCCAGCTAGCGCCGCGCCAACCAGTTCGCACAGCTCCGCGTGATCCACAGCTCCCGCCGCAACGATCACAAGCGAGGATGGCCTGTACTTCTCGTGATAGTAACCCACCACGGCATCACGCTGGGCAGCCGAAACTGTCTCAATCGAACCACCTATGGGACGGCCCAGAGGGTGATCGCCATAAATCGCCTGCGCAAAATTCTCATGCACGATCTCCACCGGATCATCATTACCCATAGCGAGTTCGTCTAGAATCACGCCCCGCTCGCGCTCAAACTCGGCCTCGTCCAGCAATGATGAGGACATCATGTCCATCAGCACTGCCACAGACATCGGCAAATCCTCAGCCAATGTCCGCGCCCAGTAGTACGTGTATTCCTTCGTTGTCGCCGCGTTGGACTCGCCCCCCACCTCGTCAAACGCGTTCGCAATATCCTGCGCCGAGCGCGTGGGGGTACCCTTGAATAGCAGGTGCTCCAAGAAATGCGTAGAACCAGCCTGCGCAGGCTGCTCATCACGAGAGCCCACCGGACACCACGCAGACAGCGAAACGGAACGCTGCGCCGGCACGTGCTGCGACAAAACCCGAACACCGCCAGGCAAAATAGTTCGCTGAATCAAAGTTTCATCATCAAGCAACGTGATCGCTGCGCGCTCATCAGCAGAAGAAACCAGCGGAAGATCAGAAACCTCAAGCACCCGCGAAATCCTATCCAACTATTACAACTACTACTTCAACGTCTACAGGCCCGGATTGTCCTCGCCTGGATCGACGGCCTCGTCATCCCCGCCAATCACCTTGCGCGGCGAGGCGCTCGCAGCTGTTCCCGGAGTTTGCATGCGCGGCGCGGCGCCGCCCTCATTTGGACCTACCGGGTCATCGACCTCGTGATTCGGGGAAGCTGCAGGCGTTTTCGCAACCGAGCTCGCAGTCCCGTTACTCTTAGTGGACTCTTTCAGCGACGCGCCCAGCACCTTCGCGGTTGGAACTGCCCCCGTTAGCCCCAAGATCAAGCCAACCAAAGATGCGACCGCCAGTACCACCATCGCAAAGACTGCGTTGCCAAGAGAAACCACCACATCTGCGCCTGCCAGTGCCAACGAGGCGACCCAAGTTAGGCCTGCTGCAAGACCCGCGCCGACCAGCACCACCAAATAGAACGAGCGTGGCGCCAAATTCCACGTGGCCCTTCCAAGAGCCAGCCCAGCGGCCATTGCTATACCTGGAATTGCAATCAACGTTAGGCTCATGATCATGTACGCCAGCGACGTCGAACCAGGATTCAACGCATCATCCACTGTGTTCCACATGATCACCGCAATCAAGAAATCAAGTACCAGCAGTGCAAGCATCACGAACAAATCTGTATAGCGTCGCATTTCGCCCTCCCAAACAAGACAACAAACCCAATCATATAGGGAATAAAAAGAGGCATAAACAAAGCGCGGGGAATGCAACAGCACTCCCCGCGCTTCGCTAGACGCTATTAGTCGTCCTGGCCCTTACGCGTACGCGTGCGGGGGCGACGACGGTTGTTGTTCGAGCGGCGGCGCTCCGAGCGCTTCTCTTCGCGCTGTTCGCCATCTTCCTCGGACTCATTAGCAGTCTCAGCCGCTTCGCCTTCAATAACCGCGTGTAGCGAAAGCTTGCCGCGATCATCAACCTCAGCGATTTCAACCTCAATCTGCTGGCCAACCGAAAGCACGTCATCAACCGAGTCAATGCGCTTGCCACCTACGAGGCGACGAACCTGGCTGATGTGGAGCAGGCCGTCCTTGCCCGGGGTGAGCGAAACGAACGCACCAAACGAAGTAGTCTTAACGACCGTACCGACGTAACGCTCGCCAACTTCTGGAAGCTGCGGGTTTGCAATGGCATTGACCATGTCACGAGCCGCATTTGCAGCCTCGCCGGTCTCGGCGCCAATGTAAACCGTGCCGTCGTCCTCAATGGTGAGGTCCGCACCGGTGTCTTCCTGAATCTGGTTAATCATCTTGCCCTTCGGGCCAATGACCTCGCCGATCTTCTCAACCGGAACCTGAACCGAAATAATGCGTGGTGCAAACGGCGACATCTCATCCGGCTCAGAAATAGCCTGGTTGATGAGATCAAGGATCACGAAGCGGGCCTCACGAGCCTGCGCCAATGCTTCCTTGAGCACCTGCGAATCGATGCCATCAAGCTTGGTATCAAGCTGCAGAGCCGTGATGTAGTCGCGAGTACCCGTCACCTTGAAGTCCATGTCGCCAAAGCCATCCTCAATACCGAGGATGTCGGTTAGCGTAACGGCCTTCTGCTCACCATCTACCTCACCGGTAATAAGTCCCATTGCGATACCCGCAACCGGGGCACGCAACGGCACACCGGCCTGCAGGAGCGACAGCGTGGACGCGCAAACCGAACCCATCGAGGTCGAACCGTTCGAGCCGAGCGCCTCCGACACCTGACGGATCGCGTACGGGAAATCTTCACGCTTTGGAATAACCGGAACGAGGGCGCGCTCCGCAAGCGCACCGTGACCGATCTCGCGGCGCTTCGGCGAGCCCACACGGCCCGTCTCACCCGTGGAGTACGGCGGGAAGTTGTAGTGGTGAATGTAGCGCTTGGACTGTAGCGGTGACAGGTTGTCCAGCTGCTGCTCCATGCGGAGCATGTTCAACGTGGTAACGCCCATAATCTGGGTTTCACCGCGCTGGAACAGAGCCGAACCGTGAACGCGCGGAAGCACCTCCACCTCGGCTGCGAGCGAACGAATCTCCGTTGGAGTACGTCCATCAATACGCTGACCGTGACGGAGCACGCGGTCACGCATAAGCTCCTTCTCAATCGCGCGGAAGGCGGCCTTTAGATCCTTCTCTTCCTCTTCCTCGAACTTCTCTGCAAGGTCCTCAAGCATCTTCTGCTGGATCTCGTCGATGCGATCCTCGCGCTTGAGCTTTTCTGCAATCGTGAGAGCCTCCGACAGATCAGACTCAACAGCGGCCTTCACAGCATCGTAGTGCTCATCCTGATAGTCGAGGAACAGCGGGAACTCAACGGTTTCCTTACCGACCTTCTGCGCGATCTCAAGCTGGGCCTCACACAGCTGGCGGATGACTGGCTTCGCGGCCTCAAGGCCGTCAGCAACAACATCTTCCGTCGGAGTAGTGCCACCATTTTCGATGAGGTCGATCATCGAGTCGCCGCCACCGGCCTCAACCATCATGATCGCAACATCGCCATCAACAACGCGGCCTGCAACCACGATGTTGAACGTGGAACGTTCCATCTCGGAATAGCGCGGGAACGCAACCCACTGACCATCAATCAAAGCCAGACGCGTACCACCGATCGGGCCGGAAAACGGTAGACCCGAAATCTGGGTGGACAGCGAAGCCGCGTTGATCGCAAGGACGTCGTACGGATCCTGCGGGTTCACAGCCAGCACTGTACCTACAACCTGAACCTCGTTACGCAGGCCCTTCACAAACGCGGGGCGAAGCGGACGGTCAATCAGACGACAAGCCAAAATGGCCTCCTCGCCCGGGCGACCCTCGCGGCGGAAGAAACCACCCGGTATACGACCAACCGCGTACTGGCGCTCCTCCACGTCAACCGTCAACGGAAAGAAATCAAACTGGTCACGCGGGTGCTTACCAACCGTCGTGGCCGAAAGAATCGTGGTCTCATCATCCAAGTACGCAAGCGCGGAGCCTGCGGCCTGGCGAGCCAAACGACCCGTTTCAAAACGAATCACGCGCTTGCCGAACTTACCGTTATCAATCACGGTTTCGACTGCGGTGATGTCATCTCCCTCCATCATGGGAAATCTCCTTTTCACTAGAGACTGCCCCGGACCGGCCTTCGATTGAGACCCACGGAAAACAAGCTCCGGAAGCCACTACCGAGGACCGCGCTCCAAGCGGCAGTCCAACCATCTTCAAACTGTAGGGCGCTAGGCGCGCCAAAACATCCTAATACGGAAAATATGGCCCGGCTCCCAGCGGGAGTCGGGCCACCCAACGCTATCGACGCAGACCCAAACGGGCAATCAGCGCGCGGTAACGCTCAATATCAACATCGGCTAGGTAGCCGAGCAGACGACGACGCTTACCAACCAGCAGCATAAGACCGCGGCGGGAGTGGTGATCGTGCTTGTGCGTCTTGAAGTGCTCAGTGAGGTCACGAATACGCTGTGTCAAGAGCGCAATCTGGACCTCGGGCGAACCCGTGTCGCCCTCGTGAGTTGCGTACTCTTTGATGATCTGTTCCTTGACATCCTTAGAAAGGGCCATGGGTTCTCCTTAATAATCTCGTTGCACGGCGCTCCGGGGCCTATTCTCCCGGGCATAACGCGTCCGTGGCCGATTCACGGCAACCTTTACGATACCATGCGCCTGGGCAGCATCTTGCGTAAGCCCCATATTCTGCGCCTTTTACGCCGTGATATTAGACACCTAACCGGCCGTAACGGCGCTTGGATCCACCCGACCCGCAACCGCTACACCCAAAACGGATGCGGCTTCGCGAATGTCCTCATCCATTTGCGCAAGAAGTTCTTCCACTGAATCGAACTTCTTCATGCCGCGCAGGCGCTTAACAAACGAAACCGCGATCTTCTCGCCATACAGGTTCAAATCCGAACGGCCTAGCACGTGCGCCTCAACGGTGCGTTGAACCCCATCAAACTGGGGATTCGTGCCCACCGAGATCGCCGCGGGTAAGAACACGCCTGCGGGCGCATCCGCCACCTGGCGAGTAAGCCAGCCGGCATACACGCCATCTGCCGGAATCACGCCGTCGCAGTCTTCCTCCAGATTTGCAGTTGGAAAACCAAGCTCGCGGCCTCGCTTATGCCCATGCTTCACAACGCCTCGAATTCTATGCGGACGCCCGAGAACCCGAGCGGCCTCGGCCACCTCGCCCTCCTGCAACAGCTCACGCACCCAGGACGAAGACCAGCGTGTGCCATTCTCATCAACGATGTCGGGAAGCGCTATCACGTCGAAGCCAAACTCTTCGCTCAGACTTCGCAGGGTTGAGATGCTGCCGGAATTACCGGCACCGAACTTCATATCCTCGCCAACCACAATGCCCTGCACCCCCAGAGCCTTGCTTATGTTCGAGATGAACTCACGCGGGGTTTGTGAATAGAGCGCCTCGTTGTAGTCGAGCACCAGCGTTGCATCAATACCGTACCCGGCAAGCGCATCCAGGCGGTCTACCAGCGTAGTGATGAGCTTCAGATTACGCCCCGGACAGTGTACCTGCACCGGATGTGGGAAGAAGGTGATAGCCACTGCGAGCGCGTCCTTCTTGCCTGCCATATCCGCACACATGCGAATCAGCTGTTGATGCCCGCGATGAACTCCATCAAAATTTCCGATCGTTACAACCGTGCGCAATCCTTCGGGTACTTGTGCAAGACCATGCCACACACTCATCACCATGAGCTAAAGCCAACTCCCCAAAATGGTAGGAAAACTAGACTACTTTGCCTGTTCTGATTGCTTGCGACGTCCGCATCCGCAACCACCGCCACGAGAGCCGTGTCCACCACCGTGGCCATGCCCATGACCGCGACCTTTACCACCGCATCCGCAGCCACCACCACCGTGGCCCTTACCACCGCATCCGCAGGTCTTCTTCTCTTGGCCCGCGGCAGAGATGTCGCGTAGCCCCAACTCGTTCATCGGATTATCCATGGGTTTACCTCCATCGGTTTTCACAGTGGGTCCGTGGAAAATACAAGCACAGGTTGATACTTCTTTCCACTTCTCTTCAAAAGTGCCCGCACTTCTCCCTTCCACGTGCAAGCAGTTATCTGCCCGTCCGGAGTACGCACTTCGACCTTTGTCGCGTTACCGTGGCGCATCGCCTCGGCCTCGGATTCGGTAAGTTCGATACTCCCAAACTGCTGGCTTGCTACTCTTGTCAAAGAAAGCACGTCAATCGGCTCCGGGTCCTCTTCGTACTGGTTGGAGACGAAGCTGGCGAGCCGATCTAACGTGACGGCATCATCGAGCGTCCACTTCCCTACCCGGGTTCGCCTAAGCGCAGTTAGGTGCGCTCCGGTGCCAAGCATTTCTCCAAGGTCCCGGGCAATCGCCCGCACATAAGTGCCGCTGGAACATTCAACCACCAGATCGAACTCCAAAGCGGGCGTGCCATCGCCGAGCTTAATTGGTACTAAATCCGAAGTGCGTTGCAGGCGCGAAATCAAAACCGGACGAGCCTGTAGCTGCACAGTTTTTCCCTCGCGATGCAGAGCGTGGGCACGCTTGCCGCCAACCTTGATCGCCGATACCTTAGCCGGCACCTGCATGACCTCACCGCGCATGGAGGCAAGTGCCTCGTCAACCCTCTCGGCGCTCACATCGCGAGCCCCCTGCGCAGAAATAATCTGTCCGTCAGCGTCATCAGAATCAGTTGCTGCGCCAAGCAACACGCGCGCGTGATACTGCTTGTCTGCCCCGGTAATGAACGCCAGCAAACGGGTTGCCTTCCCAATTCCAAGTACGAGGACACCCGTGGCCATCGGATCAAGAGTGCCCGCGTGCCCGACCTTGCGGGTTGCTGCCAAGCGGCGCACCGCCCCAACCACGTCGTGACTTGTTACGCCGCGGGGCTTGTCCACGATCAGTAACCCATCAGCCGCGCTTACCTGGGCGCGAGGCATATCCAGCCGCGGTTTCACTCTTCCTCAGCGCTCTTGTACGGATCCTCTTCGCCAGCGTATTTGGCGTTCTTAGCGGTTTGGGCAAGCTCTTCGTCAGCCTTACGCGCCTTTAGCAGGGCCTCTTCAATATCGGCTGCCGCCTGCGGCAAACTATCAGCCTGAAAATCAATAGTTGGAGTGAGGCGGATACCGAGGGCCTTGCCAACCTCCGAACGGATCAGCCCCTTAGCGGACTCCAGTGCCTTTGCGCTCTTCGCCGCCTCGTCCGCCGAACCGAGCACCGTGTAAAAAATCGTGGCGTGCTGCAAATCGCCCGTCACTCGAACATCAGTTACCGTCACAAAACCCAAACGCGGATCCTTAATCCGACGTTCAAGCAAACGAGCTACCGTCTGCTGAATCCGATCCTCCACCTTACGCTGGCGATTAATATCAGCCACTGCGGCCTCCTCAAAAATAGAACCGGCCTCAAATTTAGCAAAATAAACCGGCTCCCACCTTTTAGGCGGGAGCCGGCACTACTTGGAAATGGCGCTAGTCGCGTGGTTTCTCGCGCATCTCCCAGGTTTCGATGGTGTCGCCAACCTGAATGTCCTTGTGGCCAAGCGTGATACCACACTCGTAACCCTCGCGAACCTCGGTGACGTCATCCTTCTCGCGGCGAAGCGATTCGATCTTGAGGTCTTCTGCAACCACAACGCCATCACGGACAAGCCGTGCGCTCGTGTTGCGCTTGATGATTCCCTTACGAACGATCGAGCCGGCAATATTGCCGAACTTACCGGACTTGAACACCTGCAAGATCTCGGCACTGCCCAGCTGAACCTCTTCGTAAATCGGCTTCAGCATGCCCTTGAGTGCGGCCTCGATCTCTTCAAGCGCCTGGTAGATGACCGTGTAATACTTGATCTCCACGCCCTCTTCATCGGCCAGGCTTGCAACCTGCTCATTCGGACGAACGTTGAAGCCAATAATGACAGCGTCATCAACCGTCGCGAGGTTAACGTCGTTCTGCGTAATCGCACCAACACCGCGGTGGATGATGCGCAACTGGACCTCTTCACCCACATCAATCTTGAGTAGCGAATCTTCAAGCGCTTCAACAGCACCCGAAACGTCACCCTTGATAATGAGGTTAAGCGTGTCAACCTTGCCTTCCTTGAGGACCTTATCGAAGTCCTCAAGCGTAACGCGCTTACGCCTGCGAGCCAACTGAGCCTGACGCTCAGCAGACTCACGCTTATCCGCAATCTGACGCGCCGTACGGTCATCCGGTGCAACTAGGAACGAGTCACCAGCTCGCGGCACGGACGTTAGGCCAAGAACCTGAACCGGACGTGCCGGGCCTGCCTCCTGAACCTCATTACCCCACTCGTCAAACATCGCACGCACGCGCCCATAGGACGAGCCTGCAACAACGGCATCACCAATGCGTAGCGTTCCACGCTCAACCAGCATCGTTGCAACCGCCCCTCGACCACGGTCAAGGTTCGCTTCAATCGATACACCGCGAGCATCCGTATCCGGATTCGCTTCCAGATTGAGGGCCGCATCAGCGGTAAGTAGAACCGCCTCAAGCAGGTCGCCAATCCCCTTGCGCTGTTTTGCGGATACATCCACGAACATGACGTCGCCGCCATACTCTTCAGCAACGAGGTTGTATTCGGTGAGCTGCTGGCGGATCTTATCCGGGTTCGCAGTATCCTTATCAACCTTGTTTACCGCCACAACGATAGGTACATCAGCGGCCTGCGCGTGGTTGATCGCCTCAACGGTCTGCGGCATAACGCCGTCGTCGGCTGCGACAACCAGGATCGCAATATCCGTTACCTGAGCGCCACGGGCACGCATTGCCGTGAAAGCCTCGTGACCGGGCGTATCAATGAACGTGATCAAACGATCGGTGTCGTCATGCTTCACGTGCACCTGGTACGCACCAATGTGCTGGGTGATGCCACCGTGCTCGCGGTCCACAACATCCGTGTGACGGATGGCGTCAAGGAGCTTGGTTTTACCGTGGTCAACGTGACCCATGACGGTTACAACCGGCGGACGCGGAGCGAGGTGCTCCACGTCGTCAAGCTCTTCAGCTTCAAGATCAATGTCGAACGACTCAAGTAGCTCGCGGTCCTCATCCTCTGGGGACACAACCTCAACCTTGTAGCCGATCTCTTCACCCAAAAGTGTGAAGGTGTCTTCATCCAGCGACTGCGTTGCGGTTGCCATCTCGCCCAGGTGAAGCAAAACGGTTACCAGCGATGCGGGATTCGCATCGATCTTCTCCGCTAGATCGGCAAGCGAGGCACCCTGACGGATGCGAATAGTCTGGCCGTTGCCGCGTTGAATCTGCACGCCGCCAATGACGGGCGCGTTCTGCTGTTCGAACTCTTGCCTCTTCGCGCGCTTCGACTTGCGTCCCCGCTTACCGGTTCCTCGACCAAATGCGCCCTGCGTTGCCCCACGGCCACCACGACCACCGCGCGGAGGCGCGGACATTGGCGGCTGCTGGCCGAAGCTAGGAGCCTGCGACTGGCGCGAGCTGGAACGGTTAGAACGCCTGCTTTGACGGTTTCCACGCTCGGGAGGGTTGTTTCCGCCCGGCTGTCCCAGTGTGGAATGACCCGGCATCATCATGGGCGATGGACGAGGCCCGCGCCTCTTACCACCGCGTGCCGGAGCCGCCTCGGATGCGTTGCGTCCGCCCCGCTGACCGCGTTGCGGCTTATCATTGCGGTCTGCGCCGCGGCCACCACCCGGACGAGGCATTCCCTGCTGCGAAGCGAATGGGTTATTGCCTGGGCGCGGCCCCGGACGGGGCATTCCCTGCTGGGTTACAAACGGGTTATTGCCCGGACGCGGTCCCGGACGGGGCGTTCCCTGCTGCGAAGCGAACGGGCTATTACCGGGGCGCGGCGTTGCCTCATCCTTAGGCTTTGCCTCTTCTGTCTTCTTCTCAGCTTCAGACTCTGCAGGCTCAGGCGTTGCCTTCTTCGCATTCGGTTTAGTGATCTTTGCCGGACCGGGGATGACATCTGCCGGACTTGGCGCCGGCGTTTCAACCTTCTCGGTCTTTGAAGTCTCAGCCTTGGGCTTTGCCTCAGCCTTCTTAGCCTTTTCTTCCTTGGCTTCAGTCTTGGGCGCAGATTTAGTCGATTTTGCCGACTTTGCCGGCTTATCGGCCTTAGCTGGCTCCTTGCTTTGCTCAGATTCGAGCTTAGCGCCAAGAGTCTTGCGAACTCTTCTAACAACCGGAGGTTCAATAGTCGACGAGGCCGACTTTACGAACTCACCATTTTCCTTCAAGTGCGCAAGAAGTTCTTTACTCGTGATTCCGAGCTCTTTCGCGAGCTCGTGTACACGCAATTTTGCCACAACTCTCCTGTTCAGGTCCGCCCCGAACAGGACGGACGTCTATTTCTGCTGGCAGCTCATCGCTGGGTACTCATCGGGTGCCCATCAGCTTCCAACCCGCTTCCATTTACTCGTCCACAACGCGCTCCCTGCGCGCTGGTTGGTTTTCTTCTCGAGCGGAAATATCTATCGAGAAGGAAACACGGCTTCTGCTCCCAGGCAAACGAAGCGCGCGGTTAAACGCCTTCTTCTTCACTGCCCGATCTAGACAGGATTGCCGAGGATGAATCCAGGCTCCTCGCCCGGGCATGCTCCGGCGCGAGTCACTAACAACACTTCCAAGGGCCTCACTGTAAACGCAGCGAAGCAACTCGTTAGGAGTTGCTACTTCCCGGCACCCTACGCACGTTCGCCGCGGTGCATCCGCAAAACGGCTACGCATAAGCATGCTTCCTGTTAAGCCTATCGTTATTTTCAGTCCGTTGGTTCGATATTTTCTGAGCCCTGCCTCACGTCAGGGCGCGAAATGTCGCCAGTCACGACCCCCAGGCCGGCCTCGGTATCAGAATGAATGTCGATATGGAAGCCGGACAGACGCGCGGCAAGACGCGCATTTTGGCCCTCCCTACCAATAGCGAGGGAGAACTGGAAGTCAGGCACAATCACTTCCGCATTCTTACCCTCGAGGTCGGTAATTGTGACCGAAGATACTCGCGCGGGAGACAGAGAGTTAGCAACGAAGCGAGCCGGATCAGAAGAGTAATCGACAATATCGATCTTCTCGCCCTGCAACTCCGTCATCACCGCACGCACGCGCCTACCCATGGGGCCAATGCAAGCACCCTTAGCGTTCACACCCTCACGTGTGGCCGCAACCGCGATCTTGGTGCGGTGGCCGGCCTCGCGCGCAACGGATTTGATCTGCACAAGACCCTGCTGAATCTCTGGAACCTCGCGCTCAAACAAGCCTTCAACCAGGCCGGGGTGGGTGCGCGAAACCGTGATCGCAGCGCCCTTCTCTCCGCGAGAAACATCCACTACGTAAGCGCGTAGCACGTCACCATGGTTGTAAACCTCGCCCGGGACCTGCTCAGATTGGGGAAGGCGAGCCTCAAACTCGCCCACGCGTAGCATTACGAAAGCCGGATTGCGCTGCGCCTCCACGGTGCCAACCACAACCGAACCGGTACGGCTACGGAAGTCGCCGAGCACCTTTGAATCTTCGGCCTCGCGAAGCCTCTGTGCAATCACCGAACGCGCGGTAGCGGTAGCGATACGCCCAAACTCCTTGGGAGTGTCATCAAACTCGCCGATCGGATTGTCTTCCTCATCAAGCTCGGTTGCCATCACGGCAACCTTGCCGGTGCGCTGATCAATCTCGATGCGGGCCTGATCCATGGCGCCGGGCATCTTGTGGTAGACCTTCAGCAGGGCTTCCTCAATTGCTGCAACTAGCGTATCGCCATCAATTTCTAGCGAGGCACCCACTTCCCGGAGTGTACGCATATCGATTTCCACGGGGAGCCTCCTACTTACCTAACGAACCGAAGTCAACGCGCGAATGCGCCTTCGTGATCTTATCAAGAGCTACGGTCTCTTCGCGCTCAGGCTTACCTTTTTTACCCGCGATGCTAAGCGTCACACTTTGATCGTCGGAGCTGACCACTCTACCTTTTAAGCGTTCACCATCTTGCGTTTTGATCTCCACCAAGTGACCGATGCAGCGTGAGAAGTGCCGCGCAGTTTCGAGTTTGCGCTCGGCGCCCGGCGTTGAAACCTCAAGCGTGTAGGCACTTTCAATCGGATCGGCCTCGTCCATAGCCGCCGAGATTTCACGCGAGACCTGGAGCATGTCGTCGGCGTCCACCGACCCCACGCCCTCCTTCAAATCAACCGTCACCCGCACCAAGGGTTCCTTACCCCTAGTTACAGTTACCGATTCCAAGAACAGATCTGCACGGCTCACAATCGGAGCTACGAGCGCCTCAATCCGAGCCTCGATGGCTTTTGACATCATTCTCCTTAAAGAGCGGGACTGGTTCGAGCCTGAGCCCTCAATCAGACTATTATGCACACATGCCTTCAATAACGCACGAATCCGCGGCTGACGCGAAGAACGACACGAAAACTCAAGCTCTCGCTTCGAAACGAATTGTAGTCCCAATCTTCGCCGCCGGAATCGCCGCCGCGTCTCTAACCGGCTGCACGGGCGTTTACATCGAGCAAGACGGACCGCAACTACCGAACGTCCTGGAGTCCCAAGAGGTGTTCCAACGGCTTGTTCGCAACGAAACCGCGGTACTCGATAGCCTCGCACAACCAGGCGAGGACTGTAAGCCCTGTATGGCTTTCGCCGCTGATCTGGGTGAAAAATCGAAACAGCGTGCCGAACTGCTTGGTGGATTGTGGGATCCGTGGGGAGAGAATGTGCCAGATGGCGCTCCCCTGCCCGATCCCGTGCCCCGGGCAAGCCACACGTGGGCCGAACTCACCGACTTCACCATCGGTACCGCCACCGCCGATCTCGCAGCCGCCACCGAACTCGACTCCAAAGACGATCAGCTGGCCGCCGCCTCCGTGGCCGCCGGAAGGCTGGCCGATGGCCTCAAATTGGCGAACCTGCTTGAAATCCAACCCACCCTCCCGGCTTTTACCACCCCTAAGGCTGAACCTCGCAAAGACGTAGCAGGCCGCTCCGACCTCAAGAATCTTGGTGAAGTTGCCGCACAATGGGACTGCGCTGCGCAGTGGATCGCTTATTACGGGGCCGGCGATGACGCGGATGGGCCTTCCGCTACCGAGGTAACGGCCCGCGCGCAAGTAGACGACCTCGTTGCTTTTTCGCAGCGTGCAATCAACGCTGGAGCGCCGGATCAGCGCACCCTGTCATGTTTAACGCCTGCTGACGAAGGGGATGAGACGGGGCTTAGCGGCGCGGAGAACGAACTATTTGCCACTAACCTGGCGTTCTTGGTTGACCGCCCCTACCTCGTCCTGCCTGGCGAGGATGACGCACAGTATCCGCTTGCGTTCGAAGCACTCACCGCCCAGTTGGCGTCGTGGGTAAGCATTGGGAATGTTCCTGCAACGCCGGGCATCACGAAAACCGATGTTCCAAAAGAAGCGCCCACGGAGCCCACGCAGTTTGCCCCGTTCTACAACAGCAGTGGAGCAACAAAGTAAGCGCGGGGCGCGGCCATAAAAAGTGCCCCGACCGGGGCTCGAACCCGGGACCGACGGATTATGAGTCCGCTGCTCTAACCGACTGAGCTATCAGGGCCTGGGTAAATCATGCCAGCTAGGCGACTGTGAATCAAACCAATCTAAGCATCTACCGCGCACCGTTTCACGAGCGCTGATGAGAGGAGAGCGTGGTTATCGTACAGTGAAGGCTATGACTTCAGCTACGAAATTTAAGCTTCCAAAAGCCATTGCGAGCTCACTTCAAGCGAACTTCTTAACAAAAGCAGACGCCAAACGTCCGGCCATTGAGCTTGAGGGTGGAGCTTGGCTACTGCTCGCACAGCTTGGTCCTGTGGTAATTAGTGACGAGGACGTGGCATTTGTTGCACACTGGCACGAGATCCAGCACGCCGTTTGGGAGGCGGGTAGCCAGATGCTCATTATCCGCTGGGTAGATCCTACCCGTGAGCCATGGCACGGCGTTACGCTGGAAGACGATGTTCGCCGATTTATGTCGCAGCTCGAGGAGTTCATCGAGTACACCTATATTTCTACCACCTCGCGTAAAACTGCAGATGGAACGTGGATCCGCGCATCCATTCGGCGCTCTAGCAACGGCAATCTTTTTTCAACGCTAACAGCCGGCGGTGATCTAGATAACGAAGGCGAAAAGCTCGCATTCGAACTGGAACGAAACCTGCGTGAATCTGTTGGATTAGAGCGGTAAATAGACCGCTTCAATCCCGATTTGGCACGGGGCAAAAAAGTATGTAGAGTGTATTTCGCGCTAAGCAATCCCGCGTAGCTCAACGGCAGAGCATTCGACTGTTAATCGAACGGTTGCTGGTTCGAATCCAGCCGCGGGAGCAAACAAGAGCCCGTCTGAAAGGACGGGCTTTTCCTATCGCCTGATTCTGACCAGTCGTTGCGAGACTTCTGTCTTGCGAATCGACTGAGTTACATAGCGGGTTTCGGCGGGTGCGACGATCGAGCCGATCGATTAAAGATCCTCTGTGAGTGAGCGGCGTTTTTCTTCCAGACGCAGTAGCTCACTGAACGCCGCCTGATATTCGTCAGAGTCAAACGAATAGCGACCGAGCGAAGCCTTCAGCGAACCGATCTGACGATTAAGCCCATTGCGTACCAACGCGCGAACCACGCCAAAGCAGTAGTCGCGGAGGCGTTCCGGATCATCCTGCGGTAGTGGCGCCACCGCAAGCTGCGTGATTACCTTCGCAACCACCTCACTACCCGACTCGATCAAGCTCTGATTCCAATGCGCTGTAGCTCTGCGCGCGGCCTCATCGCCAACCCCAACCTCGGCCTCGGTGATTTGCAGGTAGTCCATATAGGAGGCCAGTCCGCCGCCTGCTCGGATCGCGTCATGGACCGCGCGGTAGGCCGGCGTTGAGAAAGCATCTCCATCAAGTTCGTCGAAACCTGAGCCCGAAACGTAGCCCGGGTGCTGCACGATTGCCTCCAGCGCCTGCCTCTCCAGACGTACAATCGGATCAGCCTCATTACCAACGCGCATTGGAGCGTCTTGCGCCGGCGCGCCATGGCTGCGCTCAAGCCGCGGGTCGAGGCGACGGGCTCCCCTGCTAGCCACCGACACGGCGTGCAAGACCTCGCGCACATCCATGCCCAGCCAACCGGACAGCTGACGCGCGTACTCACGTTGCAAGGCGCGATCGCGAATGCCCGCCACAATCGGAGCGCTTGCACGAAGCCCGTGAACACGCCCCTCCGCAGTAGTGAGGTCAACCGAGGCAAGCGTTGAGCGAATGACAAACTCGAACAGTGGCGCGCGCGACTCGACCAGCTCGATCAACGCCGCATCGCCCTTGTTCATGCGTAGATCACAAGGATCCATTCCGGTGCGTTCCACGGCAACGAACGTTTGCGTAGCGAAACTTTGGTCCTCGCCAAATGCTCGCAGAGCGGCCTTCCGGCCTGCCTCGTCCCCATCGAAGGTGAAGATCACCTCTCCCCCCAGGCTTAGGCCCGATGAGAGTTGTACCCCCGCAGCCGGATTAGCCACGTCGCCCAGTAGGCGGCGAATGATCTTCACGTGCTCTTCACCAAAAGCCGTGCCACAGGTAGCCACAGCAGTATCAATGCCAGCTAAGTGCGCGGCCATTACATCCGTGTACCCCTCCACGATCACTACCTCGCGCTTTTTTGCAATGTTGCGCTTAGCGAGATCTAGCCCGTACAGCACCTGAGACTTGTGATAGATGGGAGTTTCTGGCGTATTTAGATACTTCGGCCCCTGATCGTCCTCATGCAATCTACGCGCACCAAATCCGATGGTCGCACCTGTTAGGTCCCGGATTGGCCAAATTAGGCGCCCTCGAAAACGATCATAAATCCCGCGATTGCCGTTACTTGCAAGGCCCGCCTTCACTATCTCTTGATCCTGGAATCCGCGAGAGCGAAGCAGATTTGTTAGGTTATTCCAGCCTTTAGGTGCGTAGCCAATGCTGAAGGTAGCGGCCGCGTTTTGGTCAAAGCCGCGCTGGGCCAAGAATTCGCGGGCAATCTGAGCCTCCGGAGAGGACAGGGAGCGGATGTAAAACTCCTCTGCGATCTTGTGCTGATCAATCAGCCGCTGGCGCCTGCCGAACTCGCCCGGCCCTTTCGCCCCTTCCTCATAGTGGAGCGTGATGCCAGTCTTTTGCGCAAGGTGTTCCACGGCCTCGGTAAAGCTTAAATGGTCAACCTTTTGCAAAAACGCGATGGCGTCACCGCCCTCGCCACACCCGAAACAGTGCCACAGGCCCAGGTGGGGGCGGACGTGGAATGACGGCGTCTTCTCATCATGGAACGGGCACAGCCCCTTCATTGATCCGGTTCCCGCGGGGCGAAGCGTCACGTAATCATTAACGATGTCCTCAATTGCGGTGGCCTCGCGAACCTTCGCGATGTCCTCTTTCCGAATCAGCCCAGCCATGCCTTATATCCTAATCATTCGCGCGGAGGGGCGCTTACAGGTGAAGCGTATCGAACATGCCACAAAGTGAAGCGTGCATGCGCGCCGCCGAAAGATCCGTGAGTGAGGCCACCTGATCAATCACAATGCGCAAACGAGCGTTATCATCCGGCGTCTGGCGCCAAAGTGAGGCAAACGGCTCTTGCAGGTGGCGCCCCGATGTTTCATACAGAATGTGCACGAGGTCCACCAGCACACCGCCCTGGTGGTGATACGACCCCTCCATCTCGCGCGGAGCCATCACGTAGTGCGCGGCAATCCCCTTCAACAACATGATCTCGGTTGCCGTCTCGTCAGGGACAACCAGATCCGCGTCATACCTTCCCAGCCCCTCCCCGCGCTGACGGCCAGCCGCGCCGCGCGTGGCCTCAACCGCCTCGGAACAAAACTTTCCGATCAGCTGTGACGTCATGTCCTTCAAACGCGCGCTGTCCGCATACGTTCCATCGAACGAAGTGAGCCAGTACGGCATCGCCAACAAGCGTTCGCGCGCCGCCTGCAGGTGCGTTTCTTGTAAATCCTTGTCGTACCACTCGCGCGTACGCTCCACCACGTTCGCGAACGCGGCGTCATCGCGCAACTCTTCGAGGGGTAGTTTGCCGGTCATAACTGCATCCTCGATGTCGTGCACCGAGTATGCGATGTCATCTGATAGATCCATAATCTGCGCTTCCAAGCAGCGACCCTTCGCGCCCGAACGCATCCAGTCAAATGATTCGCGATCATCTTCGTACACCGAATACTTCCGAGTTGAATACTTCGGATCGGGACCTTCTGAGCGGGCCCACGGGTACTTACAGATCGCGTCCAATGAAGCACGCGTTAGATTCACGCCGCGTGGCTCGCCGGCTGTGCCAACAACCTTCGGCTCCAAGCGAACCACCAGGCGGAACGTTTGCGCGTTACCTTCAAAACCGCCCACGTCACCAGCAACTGAATCGAGCGCACTCTCCCCGTTGTGTCCAAATGGTGGATGGCCTAAATCATGCGCCAGGCATGCAGCGTCCACAATATCTGGATCCGCCCCCAACTCCTTGCCGATCTCTCGACCAACCTGTGCTACTTCCATCGAATGTGTAAGCCGGGTGCGCACAGAATCGTCCGAAGCCGGGCCAAGAACCTGGGTTTTCTCGCCCAACCGACGAAACGCAGCTGAATGCAGGATTCGCGCACGATCGCGCTCAAAATCGGTTCGATTGGGCGACTTCGGACGCTCTTTCACAAAGCGTTCGCGATCAAAGTCAGAATACGCATGTCTGGTAACATTCACGGACCAATCATATCGACAACAACAAGCAACCTTTTCTAACCAACGTACTTCTTTGGCACAATAGAGCCATGAGCACTGAGCAGGCACCTTCACATATTCAGAAAGAAACCGCGAGAGCGGTTCAAAACTCGCGGTATGTGCGCACGCACCTCATTCACAGGCGCTCACCTCTACCCGGCTCCTGGTGGCACGCTCCCGTCATAGCCGAAATTCCCGGCATCATCGACAAAGCCGGCGCAAAACCTCTTGCCTCCATCATGCCCACCATTAAGGAAACCGGTTTCGACGGCGTAGTGTTTCGCCCCGCTCTACTCGACTTTTACACGTCCAAGGTCTACCTGGATCAGATCATCGAAGCTGGCAAGCAAGCCGGACTGCGCGTCATTGTGCGCCTCTCTGGTGGCGACTACGCTCCTGACCTGACTCCGTCTCTCAAACCCTTCTACGGAGCCGAAGAGTCTACCGCCACCACCATCACGAGAGCCCGCGAAGCACTCAAGAGCGGTGCGGATGGCATCGATCTGGGTCGTATCGCAGAAAACCCGAATCTACCTGGCGCGAAAGAGCGTGATAAAGAGTTCTCCGATCTCGTTCGCCTCCTCATGTTCGAACTGGCAGATTTCTCTGAAGAAAAGATCCTTGTTGCGGAAGCGCGCACCGAACTGCACGAGCAATACCAGTACCACTTGCAGGAAGACTGGATCCACAACTTCATAGATAACCGTCTTCAACGCGCGCCATTCTCGGATGCAGCCATCATTGAGGCAATCGAAGAATCCCTCTTTGAAAGAGACAAGATTGGTGTTCCCCCTGTCTGGAAAGCCATCAACTCCCGCCTCATCATGGAACCCGACCGGCCCAACAACTACCCCGGTTCCTGGGAAGATGGCACCAACACCACAAGGCGCTCTTCGATGCGCATCATCATGGCGTCGTTGCCCGGTGCTATCTACCTGCCTTTCGGCTTTTCTGGCGGGCACGTTACATACAAGGGTGTAGCTGTGCGGCCCCTACCTCCGATTAACTCCATCGAAGAACGCCGCCTTGCCCATACACAGCTGGCGTTACGGCTACGAAATAAATACGACCTGGGCAACGCCAACCTCGCGTGGGTCAGCGGACTGCCATGGCAAACTCCAGGCGTCGGCATATTCACCAGCGGTAGCGTCATGTGTGTATTCAACACGTCAAACGAAGACGTGTTCGTGCCCCTAGAAAACGAGCTATTGCTCCGCTCGGATTCCACTCGCGAGTGGGCTCTGCCCGGCGCCGAAACCGTTCTAAGGACCGGACCGCCGCAAATTTTCTCCACTGCTGAACGCGAGGAGCAAAACACCCTCACACCCGGCACCACCGCGTGGTTTATACCACCCGTTGTAAAAGCCTCCAACAGGTAGGACAAAGAACGCGAGCGCCTAAATCATAGGGCGGGGCCGCACTAATGTGCGCTCAAGCACCCCGTTGCCTTATCGAACCCCACCAGCGCATCCAAGCCGATCTGCCCCGGTGCGGAATCATCACCCAGGGAGCTAAACGTTGCTGCAGACCCAAACTTTGCAGCAAACGCCCGAGTGAACACGCCCGGCTCCCCCATCGAAACCGCAATCACGGGCACCTGCGCAAACGTATCCACAAAATGACGCGCACATGCCGCCAGTCGCAATGAATCCATCACCGAACCCGGCATGTATGCGACCTTCACTAAGCCGGCGCCGCGACTGCGAACATCTGCATCTTCATCAGCGTCATCTAGGAACTGCTCGAACCACTCCAACAGCTCACCCTGCATCTGGCGCATCCTAGCAACAAGCTCGTCTGCACCTGGCGTAGCCCCAAAATCATGACTTGATAGCACCACTGGAACCCCCGCTTCGAAAGCGCTGAACGCCACGCGACGACGCTGCTCCAAGCCATACTCCACGTCTAGCAAATCCGCTGCCTCGGCCTCTAAGACCGCGAGCGCCACGCGCTCATAATCGGCATCCGCACCGCGGCCCCCTTGCTCCTCAGTACGGAATGTAGCGAGGATCGGCAGGTCTACCTCGCGACGAAGGACCTGCGCGCACCCTGCGATTACCGGGTTAGAAATATCGCTTAGGTGGTCTACTCGCCACTCCACCAGGTCGGCACCACGGCCCCCCGCAACAGCGCGAGCTTCCTGCGCAAGCTCAGACGCATTCTTGCCCATCAGCGGCGCGATAATCGCCGCCCGATCTCCACCCAATTCAACGTTTGCGGCACGCACCTTCATTTGCGCCATTTCAGCCCCCATCTGCAACCGCCTCATCAGCTACAACCTGTGCACGTTCTGCGTCTTGAATCAGCTGCGAATCCAGCCAACCGTGCGGCAGATGAGGACGCCGTTCGTGTCCCTTCCGGCCACGCGGCCCCTCCGCTGACTTCGGGCAGGGCTGATCCAAGTCCAAGCTGTTCAAAAGCTCATCGAGCTCATCCAAGCTACTCACGCGCCCCAGCTTCAACCGGGACTCGCCACCTACTTTATAGCCGCGCAAATACCAGCCAATGTGTTTGCGCATGTTCCTGCACGCGTCAAACTCAGAACCAAGATGCTCAGTCATCAACAGCGCATGCTCACGGATAATCTGTGCAACGGTACGCAAATCCGGGGCCATCTTAGGAATACCCGCGCCCGTTAAGTCCGAAGTAATGTCTGTGAACAGCCAGGGCCGGCCCTGGCAACCGCGGCCGATCACGACTGCGTCGCACCCCGTCTGTTCCATCATTGCGCGCGCGTCCGCGCCCTTGAATACATCTCCATTGCCCATGACTGGAATCGAGATCGCTTCTTTCAGAGCGGTTATCGGCTGCCAATCTGCCTTACCCGCGTAATACTGGGCCTGCGTGCGACCGTGCAAAGCAACTGCGGCCACGCCGCTGCGTTGGGCAATAATGCCTGCATCCATGTATGTCGAGTGCTGATCATCAATACCGATACGCATCTTCATCGTTACGGGAACGTCTCGGCCCACCAGTTTTGAGCCTTTGTCAGCGCCGGCCACAACTGCCTTCAAAATGTCTTCCAGCAAGTCCCGCTTCCACGGTAGGGCTGCTCCCCCGCCCTTGCGAGTAACCTTTGGCACCGGACAGCCAAAGTTCAGATCAATATGATCCACGAGGTCGCGCTCTACAATCATCTGCGCGGCCCTACCCATCGTGTATGGATCAACCCCGTACAGTTGAGCCGAGCGCACCCTATCGGACGGGTCGGGCTCAACCATTCGCCAAGTTTTTGGTGAACCTTCCACGAGGGCGCGCGCGGTAATCATCTCGCAAACAAACAGGCCAGCAGGCGCATCAACGCCCTTCTTTGCCTCATCAAGCTTGTTTGTCAGAGCCTCGCTCAGCCCGCGCTCAGCGTACTCCCGACACAGCCGGCGAAACGGAACATCCGTGACGCCGGCCATGGGGGCTAAAACAACCGGGGTCCACAGATTGATAGGACCAATCTGCAGACCACCGGGATACTTGTTTGCTACCAAGCCTGTGTCCGTTAGCTGATCGGAAGACGCTGCGCGAGGTACGCCTCTACCTCGTCTAGCGGAATACGAACCTGTTCCATGGTGTCGCGATCACGAATCGTCACCGCGTTATCGTCAAGCGTGTCGAAGTCGTAGGTGATGCAGAAAGGTGTCCCGATCTCATCTTGGCGGCGGTAACGACGGCCCACTGCGCCCGCGTCATCGTACTCAACGTTCCAGCGGCGACGCAGTTGCATAGCGAGCTTACGAGCCGGCTCCGTGAGTTGCTCCTTGCGCGAAAGCGGCAAAACTGCTGCCTTCACCGGAGCCAAACGCGGATCCAGCTTCAAAACCGTGCGCTTGTCAACGCCGCCCTTAGTGTTAGGAGCCTCATCCTCGCAATAGGCCTCCACTAGGAACGCCATCAACGAGCGAGTGAGGCCAGCAGACGGCTCAACGACGTAGGGTGTCCAACGCTCGTTCTTCTGCTGATCGAAGTAGTCAAGCTTCGCGCCCGACTCCTTCGAATGAGTACCAAGGTCATAATCAGTGCGGTTTGCGATACCCTCAAGCTCGCCCCACTCCGAGCCCTTGAAGCCGAACGTGTACTCGATGTCTACAGTGCGCTTTGAATAGTGCGACAGCTTCTCTCTCGGGTGCTCGTAAAGGCGCAGGTGATCACGGTTGATACCAAGATCTACGTACCAATTAATGCGCTCATCAATCCAGTACTGGTGCCAATCCTCATCCGTGCCCGGCTCTACAAAGAACTCGAGCTCCATCTGCTCAAACTCGCGAGTGCGGAAAATGAAGTTACCCGGCGTGATCTCGTTACGGAACGACTTACCAATCTGCGCAATACCAAATGGGGGCTTCATGCGCGAAGTAGTCATGACGTTCGCGAAGTTTACGAAAATGCCCTGCGCGGTTTCTGGACGCAAGTAGTGCAGACCAGTCTCATCATCCACGGCACCCAGGTAAGTCTTCATGAGGCCCGAGAATGCCCTCGGCTCCGTCCAGTTACCCCGGTTACCACAGCTTTCACACGCCACCATGTCGAGCGTAACGTCAGCCTCTTCAACGCCGTTCTTCTCGGCATAATTCTCGATCAGCTGATCCTCACGCTGCCGCTTGTGGCACGAAAGGCACTCTACAAGTGGATCGGTAAAAGCCGTCACGTGGCCAGAAGCATTCCACACTGCCGTTGGCAAAATTACCGAGGAATCCAAGCCAACAACGTCGTCACGCTGGCGAACCATGCGTGACCACCACTCCCTCTTGATGTTTTCTTTGAGCTCGACGCCGAGCGGGCCGTAGTCCCACGCTGAACGCGTACCTCCGTAGATCTCACCGGAAGGGAACACGAAGCCTCTACGCTTAGCAAGGTTGATTACGGAATCTAGACGCGACGGGTTTGCCATTTTTCTCCTTGAGTCATGCGCACCTGGCTGGTGCGTTTCACTATTCGCAATCACGAATCATCTCAAGTTTAGTTGGGTTTGCTGAAATATCGAAAGCACCAACTCCGGGCGGACTTGCATTGCGTCACATTGGGCGCTCGCGCTTGATCCACAACAAAGCGATAGCGATAATGGTTGTCATGAACATTCGTAAGAGTTTGATTGCAGTAGGCGCCGCGTCCGCACTGGCCCTTGCTGGTTGTTCCTCCAGCGCGACCAAGGACAGTGGCATGAAAGAAAGAGGCGACCCGCTAGTTGTTAAAGCATCGTTTTATCCGCTTCAGTACCTGGTTGAGCAGATTGGCGGCGACCTAGTATCCGTCGATTCGCTTACTCCCCCAGGAACCGACGCTCACTCCCTCGAACTATCTCCAAAAACCGTCTCCGAGCTATCCGGCGCCGACGCCGTTGTGTACCTGCGCGGCTTCCAGACCGCAGTTGACGAGGCTGTAGACCAGGCGAAGCCAAGCCACGTCCTCGATGTCACCGAAAGCGCCGAGCTGATGGAAACGGGTGCGCACCACCATCACCACCACGATGATGAAGCCGACCACGACCATGAGGGCGAGGATCATGACCACGAGGCGGAGGGGCACGACCACGAAGCTGAAAGCCATGAAGGCGAAGACCACGACCACGCCTCAGAGCCGCACGAAGCTGATCACGATCACGAAGCCGGTCACGAAGACGAAGAGCACGACCATGACCATGAGGGCGAAGGCCACGATCACGAACACAATATGGCTGGCGATCCGCACTTCTGGCTGGACCCGGCACGTATGGAGCAAGTTGCCAAGCAGATCAACAAGTTCCTAGCTGAAACCGACCCCTCGCACGCGCAAGAATACGAGAAGAACACGAACGAAGTAGTTTCCAAGCTGAAGGATCTGGATAAGTCCGTGACGAATAGCTTCGGAAACTGTGCCCTCGACACCTTCGTGGTTTCACACGAAGCATTCGGATACCTTGCAGCCAAAACGGGACTACACCAGGTGGGTGTTTCTGGTCTTGAGCCCGAAGTAACCCCCTCGCCCCAACGTCTGAAAGAAATCAGCGACGTTGTGAAAGAAAACGGCGTGAAGGTTATCTACGCCGAAGCCAATGTATCCCCGAAAGCCATTGAAGTTCTGGCGCACGACCTGGGCATTGAAACTCTAGTGCTCGACCCGGGTGCCACACAGAACGATCCGGACGTAGACTACTTGCAGATAATGACCAAGAATCTTGAAAACCTCAAGAAAGGCCTCGACTGCAAGTGAGTTTGCAAAACACCACGCAAGAGTCGCACCACCCAGGTGCGGCTCTTGCCGTATATACCCACCATCTGCACGTCGCGTATGACACGAACGCGATCCTGCACGGCCTCGATATCGAAATCCCCGTAGGCCAGTGTGTAGCAATCACGGGAGCAAACGGATCCGGCAAATCCACATTCGTGAAAGCGCTTATGGGTTCGGCTCCCGTAACCGAAGGCGATCTGCAAATTTTTGGCAAGAACGCGCGGGGCAAAGGCCTGTTTAGTCGAGCCGCCGTACCGTGGAACCGGATCGGATACGTTCCGCAACGCCCCTCTGTTGCCTCTGCGGTCTCATCCAGCGCCCTTGAAGTTGTGCGATCCGGACTGCTTGGGCCTAAACAATGGTGGTATGCAGCCGGCTCCAAGAAGATTGCCGAGGATGCACTTCGGCGCGTCGGCCTTTTGCACCGGGCACAAACCCCCGTACAGGAGCTCTCCGGCGGCCAGCACCAGCGCGTGCGTATCGCAAGAGCACTCGCCCGTGACCCTGAACTACTAATCCTTGACGAGCCTCTAGCCGGCATCGACCGGCACTCTCAAGAAAAACTTGCCGGGCTCATCGGGCAGGCCAAAGAACGCGGCAAAACCATCGTGCTAATCCTGCACGAGCTCGGCCCCATCGAACCGCACATCGAGCGGATCATTAACCTTGCCTCCGGACACGTCACCTTTGATGGTCCCGTTGGCGAGGCGCCTCATATACACGCTGAAGAACACCACCACTTCCCGCACCCAGAAGACATCGAGATCGACATTTACAGTGGAGGCAACGATGAATAGTGCAATCGCTCCCGGCCTCATCAGCGAACTGGGCACCATGCTGTCCTCACCACTCATGCAACGCTCGTTCATCGCAGCTATTCTCGTAGGCCTTGCCGCCCCCGTAGTTGGCACCTACCTCGTGCACCGGCGCCTGGCCATGCTTGGTGACGGCATCGGTCACATCGCCCTTACCGGTGTGGCTCTCGGCTGGCTTGCCGGAACGGCAATGGGCGCCATGGAGCCTGAAAGCTACGCCCTACCAGGCGCTTTCATCATCTCCATACTCGGAGCCGTCACCCTCGAAGTGATCCGCATCGCCGGACGCACCTCATCCGACGTGGCGCTGGCCATGCTCTTCTACGGCGGTATCGCCGGAGGCGTGCTCCTCATGGGCATAGCCGGAGGAACATCCTCACAGCTAAACTCCTACCTCTTTGGATCCATTGCAACCGTCACCAACTCTGACATTTGGGCGATCACCATCCTTACCATCATCGTGCTCCTGGTAGGCATAGGACTAGCTCCCGCACTGTACTCCGTATGCAACGATGAAGAGTTCGCGCGTTCCACAGGTCTACCCGTAAATCTCCTCAACCTCATCATCGCGATCATGGCCGCAACCACCGTGGCCGTTGCCATGCGAGTTGTGGGGGCACTACTCGTCTCCGCCCTCATGATCGTTCCTGTTGCAATATCGCAAATCCTGGTACGCTCATTTAGGTCAACAATGGCTCTAGCAATGGTGATAGGCATGCTCACAACGGTCAGTGGACTTACGATCACGTACTTCTACAACCTGTCTCCCGGCGCAGCCATCGTTGTACTTGCAATCCTCATCTACGCCATCGTCTTCCTTGCCCGCCCCCTCATCGACCGCGTTCACGGCAAACGCAAAGCCGTAGCCAAGCCGCCCACCGTCATGCACCCCGAACGCCAACAACAAAGGTAGACCCATGGAAAAGCCCAGACGCAACACGCGCCAGCGCCAAGCCGTAATCGAAGCGATGAGCGAGGCAACCGAGTTTCGATCCGCCCAAAAAATTCACGCCGACATGGTTGCTGCCGGCGAATCGATTGGCCTTGCCACCGTCTATCGAAATCTGCGCACCCTCGCCGAAGAAGGCTCGATCGACACCCTCATGGCCCCTGACGGAGAATCCCTGTACCGCGCATGCGGCCACGAATCACACCACCACCACATCGTGTGCAGGCGTTGCCTATCCAGTATCGAAATCCACGAATCCGACCTAGAGTCGATACTGCAAGTACTCGTCAAAAAGCACGGGTTTTCTGACGTGGAACACTCAATCGAGATTTTTGGGCTCTGCCCCCAATGCCAAGCCAAGGAAGGTAAGTAGAAAAATGCCTGGAGTTCCCCAGTGGATCGCGGATGGGCCATTCATTGGAATCGCCCTATTCCTCACCATCGTGGTTTTTCTACGCTCGCAGGGCACCTACTGGCTTGGCCGCCTCGGAACCTGGGGTTTTCTCGCTAAATCAGAGCATTCGAGCAAACCGTGGGTGCGTAAAGTTCGTGCGTGGCTTGAAGGCGCCTCTGTTCAAAAAGGCATCGACGCTGTAGACAAGTGGGGACTGCTCATCATTCCTCTGTCCTTCCTCACCATTGGTTTCCAAACCGTGGTTCACGCCGGTGCCGGAGTACTTCGCCTGCGCTGGTTAACCTACACTCTTGCGGCAATCCCCGGTTACATCGCATGGGGTTGCCTCTACGCATCCATCGGCATCGGACTATTCAAAACCGGCCAAGCCGCAACTGCTGGGAAAACGTGGGCGCTCGTACTATGCACTACGATGGTGGTCATCATGGGCCTCACCATCTTGAAGCGACGCCACCGGGCCGCAGAAATCGTTGCCGATTAGCTCTCCACCCGATCCACAGCGGAACCAAACCTGCGCTCACGGCCGGTGAAGGCCAGCACATCGTTCCACAGTTCCTCGCGGCAATACTCCGGCCACGGCACGGGGTTGAACGCAAACTCGGCGTAGGCACACTGCCATAGCAGGAAGTTCGATATGCGCTGTTCACCACCCGTGCGGATCAGTAAATCCACATCTGGCGACGAAGGTGCATACAGACGCCGCCCAACCGTGTCTTCCGTAATGCCAGCCGGCTTCAGTCTGCCCGCCTCGACCTCACTCGCAACTTGTCGCATAGCATCGGCAATCTCGGCCCTTCCCCCGTAGTTCACAGCCATGTTGAAATGCAGCTTCGAATTGGCCTTGGTGAGTTCCTGCGCCACTTCCAACTCGGTGATCACCGATTTCCAGAGACGAGGCCGCCTCCCCCACCAGTGGATTGCCACACCCCACTCGTTCAACTCGTCGCGGCGCCGGCGAAGCACATCGCGCGAATAACCCATGAGAAAGCTAACTTCCTTGGGTGAGCGTTTCCAGTTCTCTGTAGAAAACGCGTACACGGTCAGGTGCTGCACACCGATTTCGAGGGCGCCCGCAATCGTGTCCATTAGCGCAACCTCGCCGGCCCGGTGCCCCTCACTGCGCGCCAAGCCACGCGCATTCGCCCACCTTCCGTTGCCGTCCATAATGATCGCAACGTGACGAGGCACCCCGTCAATCGTTGGAGCCAGATTCTTGCCAGCCCCTGGCGGTGCAACCTTCATACGTCCCCCAAATGTGAGTTGATCAAACTATATGACTTGATACGCCGCTCAACATGCCATTGCACCCACGCGGCAACCAGCCCCGCAGCCTCACGCCGCGCAAAATCGGGCGCCGCATCTGCGCTTTGCCAATCACCCGAAAGCAAATCTCCAAGCAACTGCATCGCTTCCCGCGAAGGCGCTAACGATCCGGGCGGCCTACAGGCCTCGCACACCGTGCCTCCGGCCACCACATTGAACGAGGATGACGGGCCGGGCCTGCCACACACCGCGCAATCCCAAAATGAGGGAGCCCAACCACTCATCGAAATCGCGCGGAGCATAAACGAGTTCATCACCAAATCCGGCGAATGGCGCCGATTTGCGAGGGCGTGCAAAGCCCCCAAAAGGAGCAGGTACATAGAGGTATGCGCTTCGTCCTCCGACAACCTCTCCGCGGTTTCCACCATCACGTTGGCACGAGTATAAAGCTCAAAATCACTCGCGATTTGCAGACCGTATGGCCGAAGCGTTTGTGCCTGCGTTAATACGTCAAGGCTACGCCCCTTATAGAACTGCGCGTCCACGATAGTAAAAGGCTCGAGGCGGGCACCAAACTTCGACGACGTGCGGCGAACGCCTTTGGCGACAACTCTTTTCAGACCGTTCGAGCGGGTGAGCGCCGTGACGATACGGTCGGCCTCGCCAAGGTCTTGCGTACGCAAAACGATGGCTTCATCACGGTAAGTCTTCACACCTTCTATTATCCCATAACCGCGCCAACCACGGCCTAAACGCTTGGCTCTAGAACCCTAGCCGTCCCAGCATCTTCGGGTCCTTTTGCCAATCCTTCAAAGTACGAACATGCAGGTGCAGGTATACCCGGCGCCCCAGGTATTCCTCAATCCCGCGGCGCGCCCGCATCCCAACGTGCTTGAGACGAGATCCGCCCTTGCCGATGATGATTGCCTTTTGCGAATCTCGTTCCACAAACAGGTTCACGTGAATATCAAGCATCGCCGGGTAGTTTTGTCCCGGCTTTTTCTGCCTCTCGACAATCTCCTCAACCTGAACAGCCAACGAGTGCGGCAGCTCTTCGTGCACCCCCTCCAAAGCGGCCTCGCGAATAAGCTCTGCAATCATGGTGTCACGAGACTCGTCCGTAACCATGTCACGCGGATACAACGGCGGAGACAGCGGCATACGGCGGGCAAGCAACTGCTTCAACCTATCAATCTGATGCCCCTTGATTGCAGATACCGGAATGATCTCTTCCCAATCACCCAGCTTGTCGATATCCAACAGGTGCTTCATGACTCGCTCGTCAGAAACCGCATCCACCTTCGTTGCCACCGCAATGATTGGCGCCTTAATCCCGCGTAGCTGGCGCGCAATGAAATCATCACCCGGTCCCACCTTTTGGTCCGCCGGCAAACAGAACAAGATCGCATCCACGCTAGAAAGCGTTTCACGAACCTCGCTGTTCAAGCGTTGGCCAAGAAGTGTGCGCGGGCGGTGATACCCCGGAGTGTCCACCAGGACAAGCTGGTAATCCTCCCCCTGCACAACGCCGCGCACAGCGTGGCGCGTGGTTTCCGGCCTCATCGACGTAATCGCAATCTTCTGTCCAACAAGAGCGTTCGTGAGCGTGGACTTACCCACGTTAGGACGGCCCACAATGGCGATGAAACCAGCCCTAAACCTTTCGTCGTAGTCAGCCCCAATAAGTCCCGCATCGCGCTCATCAGTATCAGAGGGGTCGCGTTGCTCGTTAGGATCATCTTCAATCAACTCAGCGTCTTCAAAGTCTTCATCTTCGAAGCCTTCAAACGCGTTCGGGCCATCCATTAGCTCATCATCAGAGGGGAAACGCACGTTTAACTCTCTTCTTCTGGTTCATTTTCTAATCTAGTGGCAAGAATAGTGCCCACCTGTCGCCGGCGACCAATCGCTTCCTCCGCCTCAAGCTCAAGGCCAAGCGCTTCAGCCTTCGCTCCGGGCAGAGGAACCTTTCCAAGCGCCTTTTGAAGCAAGCCGCCCACCGAATCGACGTCTTCATCCTCGATGTCCAGCCCCATGAGTTCACCCAATTCGATCACTGGGAACCTGGCGGGCACGCGCCAAATGCCCGGTTCAACCTCTTCAGGCTCCACGACCCGTCGGTCGTGCTCATCCATCACTTCGCCAACGATTTCTTCAATCAGATCCTCGATTGTGAGCAAGCCGGCAATGCCGCCCCACTCGTCAACAACCATCACCATGTGAACGCGAAGTTGCTGCATATGGCGAAGCTCGTCATCTGCATACAGCATTTCGGGAACAAAATGCGCCTCACGAGCAACGTCTCGCACTGGCTTTTCACGATTCTCCGGCCTATCAACAACGCGGGTGACCAAATCCTTGAAATACAGTATGCCCACGATGTCGTCGGAGGACTCCCCAATTACTGGAATGCGCGAGTAGCCCGAACGAATGAATAGACGAATGGCTTTTTCAAGTGTGGTGTCCGCTTGGATAGTAACCATATCGGTACGCGGCACCATGACCTCACGCACGAAGGTGTGGCCCAGCTCGAAAACCGAGCGGAGCATCTCGCGATCCTCGTCCTCAAATCCTTCGGTCTCACCAACCTGGTCAACCACCTCGCGCATCTCTTCGGTCATCTCCGCCCGAGCCTGCGCCTCAGTTTGTTCGGGAGCGGGGAAGAACTTGCGAAGTGAACGCAGGGCCGGCGCGCCCAAACGTCCAATCGAGGTGGTGAGCTCTAGCAGTCCAACCGTGCGCAAAGCCGTTCTTTCCGGATTGCGCCACGCTACCTGTTGCGGGAACACAGAGATGACCGCAAACGCGATCAGCCAGTTTATAGCTAGCGAAGCGAGTAGCACAGCCCACCAGCGCCAACCAGTCTGCGCGAACGCGATGGTAATAGCCACGGCGGCGCCGGTTTGCATCGCAATACGTCCTGCACGTGCAGCTAGAACGCTACGACGCCGTTCCTCCACAAGCGCGAGCAAGCGTTTAGCGTTCTTATGTCCATCTTCAAGCAGATCATCCACTGCTGCCCGAGAAAGCCTCGCCACAGAAGATTCTGCGGCCACCAGTACCGCGGCAGTAATAACAAAAAAGACTGTTAAAAAAGCTAGCAGTCCGATTGGAATACTACCCATTAGCACGTCCCACTGGGTTCGTTGCCAAGAAAGTCAGCAAGAGCTTGCGCTGCAAGCTAAACATCACCTGTTTTTCCTCTTCCTCCGCGTGGTCAAAACCGAGCAGATGAAGAAGACCGTGCACAGTCAGAAGTAGCATTTCCTCAACAGAGGAATGACCCGCCTCTAACGCTTGCTTATGCGCAACCTGCGGACAGATAACAATGTCACCCAAAATTCCCGGCGGTGTTTCCTGGCCTTCCTTACCGGGGCGAAGCTCATCCATTGGGAAGCTCATGACGTCCGTTGGCCCCGGCAACTCCATCCACTTAACGTGAAGTTCTTCCATCGGCTCTGGATCAATGAACATGATCGAAAGCTCAGCATCAGTAGAGACGTGTAGCTGGGCCAGCACGTACTCTGCTATGTCGCGAAACTCTTCGATTTCAATATCAACGCCGGTTTCGTTAATGACCTCTACGCTCACGCCTGCCCCGCCTAACTTGCTCATTTGCTTCGTCGAAACGCTGGTATGCGTCGATTATCTCACCGACCAAACGGTGACGAACCACGTCAGCCGACGTTAGCTGACAAAACTCGATTCCTTCAATACCCTGCAAAATGCTACGCGCGCTTGCGAGCCCCGATGCCGCTCGGTTAGGTAAATCCACCTGCGTAGCGTCACCCGTCACCACAACTTTTGATCTGAAACCAAGACGTGTCAAGAACATTTTCATTTGCGAGGGCGTGGTGTTTTGTGCTTCATCCAAAATGATGAACGCGTCGTTAAGCGTGCGCCCGCGCATGTATGCAAGAGGGGCAACCTCGATGGTCCCAGCAGCCAGCAGACGCGGAAGTGCCTCCTGATCGACCATCTCGTTCAGCGCGTCATACAAAGGCCGCAGGTACGGATCAATCTTCTCAGTCAGCGTACCGGGCAAAAATCCGAGTGACTCTCCCGCTTCTACAGCCGGCCTCGTCAAAATAATGCGCCTTACCTCACCCGTAAGAAGCGCATTAACGGCCATCGCCATAGCCAGGTAGGTCTTGCCTGTACCCGCTGGACCGATTCCAAACACCACCGTGTTTTGCACAATCATGTCCACGTAACGCTGTTGCCCCGGCGTTTTCGCGCGGATATCACGGCCGCGTACATTCAAAATTGTTTCCGCACTTGCACTTGCCGTGCCTGTTTTCGCCAACAAACCGACCGCATGTTCAACCGTTTGCGCATTCAAATACTGCCCGGAACGTGCTAGGGAAACCAGTTCGCGCACCAAATCTGATGCGAGCGTTACCGACTCGGCCTCCCCCTCAACCGTTATCTTATTGCCCAACACCGACACGCGGATCCCGCTGAAACTACGTTCCAGACTTCTTAAAACCTCATCCTGGGCTCCAAGGACCGTTACCGGATCAAGATGTTCCGGGATAGTTATCGTGTTCGCCGAGGCCGTCTGCTCATCCGTTTGTTGCATGTTTGAAATACGAGGCTCCTTGCTAGCTCTTTCGTTTCAAATCCTACCGGTTGCAATGTTAAGCGACGTGAGGCCGGCGGCGACGGCTGTGGATACGCGCATAACGACACTGCCCACCAACACTATGTTCGCCCCGGCTTGTTTAAACTGTTCGAGTTCCGCATTCGTGATTCCACCCTCCGGGCCAACAACCAGGGCATACTCTTTAGCACCCAGATCGGTAAGGCCAGTTATGGGCTCGGTAGCGCTCTCATGCATGACGATCAGTTGCGCTCCTTCCACCTGGGCGATAGCGGCAGCCGCATTTGCGGCAAACTCCAAGGCAGGAACGCGAGCACGCCGAGACTGCTTGGTTGCAGCCTGAAGCACGTTTACCCACTTCTGCAGCCCCTTTTCCTGCTTCTTGCCCTGCCAGCGCACGATCGATCGCTCTGCTTGCCACGCGATCACTCGGTCAACACCAAGCTCGGTAGCCATCTCTATTGCCAGCTCGTCTCGCCCATTCTTTGCCAGCGCCTGGATGAGGGTGATGCGTGGGCTGCCCTCTGGTTCAAACGTCACCTCATCAATCTGAACGATCGCCAAGCTAGATGAGGCTTCTACCAAACGCGCACGCGCCCGCGTACCTCTTCCGTCTACTAGATCTAGACGCTCCCCCTTTTCAATGCGCTTCACCATCACGTGCTTGGCATCCGGCCCGGTAAACTCAAACCGCTCTGCCTTGCGGGCGTCGTTTAGGTCACTGACGAAGAAAACCGGTGCGGTCATTTACTGAACTTTTCTTTCAGATTGCTAAAAAAGCCCTGCTGAGAAGATCCGGTTTTGGCCTCCACGGTTTCCTCTCCGCGCATTTTTGCGAGCTGCTCCAACAGCTCTCGCTGCGCGCTGGTCAAACCGGTTGGAACTTCCACATTCACGCGTACGCGAAGATCGCCGCGTCCTCGTCTATGGATACGGCCCACACCAAGCCCCTCAACCTTGACTTCCTGGCCCGGCTGCGTGCCCGGCTGAATCTCAATATCGTGAGCGCCATCAAGGGTTTCAAGCGAAATCGTTGTTCCAAGAGCGGCGGACGTCATCGGCACATACAGATCGGCCACGAGGTCATCGCCTTGGCGGCGAAATACCGGATGTGGCTTCTCGCGGATCTCAATATAGAGATCACCGTAGCCTCCTCCACCCGGACCGGCCTCACCCTGACCCGACATGCGGATACGCGTACCGTGTTCGATACCAGCCGGCACATCCACAGCGATAGTGCGCTTGGAATGCACGCGGCCCTCACCGTTACATTCTTCGCAGGGCTCAGGAATAATCGTGCCGTATCCGCCACAAGCCGAACACGGCGCCTGCGTCATGATCTCGCCAAGGAGTGAGCGCTGCACCTGGCGAACTGTGCCCGCCCCGTGACACGCAGAACACGTACGCGGCGAAGTGCCGGGCTTCGCACAAGAACCATCACACGTAGGACAGCGAACGGCCGTGTTAATCGTTACTTCTTCGCGCGATCCGAATGCAATCGTTTCAAGATTTACCTCGAGCGCGGTCAGAATATCTTGACCGCGCCTACCACGCGGAACCGGGCCTGATCCTGCACCAGCGGCAGAGAAGAACGTTTCGAACAAGTCACCAAAGCCACCAAAACCGCCCATGCCTCCAAAGCCGGCATTGGCAGAACCGCCCATGTCGTAAGCTTGACGCTTTTGCGGATTCGACAAGGTCTCGTAAGCCACGGAAATCTTCTTGAACGTTTCCTCATGCTCAACTCCCGCAATATCCGGATGGTATTTACGGGAAAGCTTGCGGTACGCCTTCTTAATCTCGTCTGCACCGGCGTCGCGCGAAACCCCGAGGATCTCGTAGTAGTCTTCGTTCACCAAAATTCCTTTAATCTTTTCGACTAATTATTACTGTGCAAAAAGTGGGTGAGGTACACACCTACCGCGCGCACCGCTGTCATCGCCTTCTGATAGTCCATACGCATTGGTCCCACCACTGCCAAGTGGGCGTTGGTTCCTTGCGATCCGTAGGCTCCTGCAATCACAGCGGTTTCCGCCAGGCCCACGTGCGCATTCTCTTCACCAATCGACACTGTTACGTTGCCTTGCGGGACCTCAGAGAATAGGCGCAAGAGCGTAACTTGCTCTTCCAACGCATCCAGGACGGGCACAATAGAACGAGTGAAATCCACGTCGGAGCGGGCCAAGTTTGCCATGCCGGCAACAAGGATCCGTTCTTCACCAGTTCGGTTAGTTAGGTCCGCAACCGTCTGGCAAACAGCGGCGCGGAACTGCTTCTCAGTTGGGCCGCCAAGAACAGACAGCGGTGAAAGCAGACTCGGCAAATCGCGTAGGTCCTGGCCGTGGCACACCTCGTTGATCTGGTCGCGTACCGCATCAATCTCAGCGCTCGTAGCCCCAAAATCAGAAATTACGCGCTGCTCGATAGTGCCATCGTTCATTATGACTACAACAAGCGTGCGGTCAGGCCCAAGGTCAACCAACTCTACGCGTACCAGCGTCGCAGAGTCATAGTGCGGATACTGCACGATAGCCACCTGCCGAGTCAGTTGTGCCAGTAGGCGAACCGTTCGCTCAACTACATCCTCAACATCCACTGCTCCGGCAAGAAACGATTCAACAGCACGCTTTTCTGGACCTGACATCGGCTTAATCTGCGTGAGTGAATCAACGAATACGCGATATCCTGCAACCGTTGGAATACGACCAGCGGACGTGTGCGGTTGATAAATGAGACCCGCCTGTTCAAGTGCGGCCATGTCGTTGCGGATAGTCGCTGGCGAAACGCCTAAATCGTGACGCTTGGCAAGCGCATTAGAACCAACGGGCTCGCGAGTTGCAACGTAATCAGACACGATTGCGCGAAGCACGTCAAAGCGCCTTTCCGCTGTTGCCATGCCTGCTCCTCTCGCCGTCGCCCGCCGCTTGTAGCACTCGAACTATCTGAGTGCTAACTCTATTACTTTCAGCGTTCATCTTCCACAGCTGGCGGGTGAATCGCGGCACTAGACAAAGGCGGATTTCACCCTGCCCTCGTCATTCTGGATCCTCTTACAGATACAGCGAAAGCCCACCGAAGTGGGCTTTCGCTACGTTTCCGAATCAGTAGTGGCTGACCACTACATTGCCAATCTCACCCCAGTCGTAAAGCCACTTGGCTTCACTAACGGGCATGTTCACACAGCCGTGCGAACCACCCGGACCGCTCCATCCAAAGCTACTGCGCCACGGGGCTCCGTGGAAGGCGTAGCTACCAACGAAGTAGGTAACCCACGGTACGTCTGGGGTTTCGTACCTACTTCCGTCTAGATTTTGGCCGCGCATAGTTTGCGACTCGTACTTCAAGTAAATACGGAACTTACCGGTTACGGTTTCAAGCCCCGGAGCGCCGGGAACCATGGGCACCGGACCGCGCACCACAGTAGCACCCTCAAACGCTGTCACCGTGGCGTTCGAAAGGTTGATATCCACCCATTTCTCTCCTGGAGCAGCTTGGTATGCCAAACTTTCCGCACCCGGAGCAATGAGACGCGTAGAGAACTGCTGCGGCGTCTCATCGTAGGTAAGCAGACCCTCGTAGGGCTGACCCGCCTTCAGCGATTCGATCAGAGCATCGGCAATCGCTTCCAGATTGTTCACGGTGTAGCCGGGCGAGCCTTCTTCGGCGGTAGACACCACGTCGCCGCGCGTATTCACGTTGTGGATGCCTTCAACCGGCTCATCGTTGGTGGACGTGGCGGTGTTAACCAGCCACTCTCGCGCCGCTGGCTCGTTCAAGACCGGATCCTGAATCTGCTCCCCATCGGCCTCGATGTCCACCCACGCGGCACGTTCTTTGGCTTCTGGAAGAATCTCGCGGTTACCGGTGGAAATGACAACCGGGATGGCGATCATCGCGTTAGCTTTGTCAGCCACCTGCTGTGCGCGCTCCGTCGCAATCTTGGGGGCCTCAATACTAGATTCAAAGGATGCCGGCTGCGGGTTCAGTGACTTTGCAGTGGCGAGGACGTGATCGGCAATACCTTGGGTATCTATGCCATGGCCTTCGACCGCCGGTACCGCAGCGAACTTCTCGGTACCCTCATCGAACTTTACGGAAGCATTCTGCACCGGATCCCCCAGCTCTGCGATTAAAGAATCGGTGAACTGCGCAATCTTGTCATGGTTCACCTCAACGCTGAGAGGGACATTTGGAGCAGAAAAGAGGCCCTGAATACGCGACCACACGGTGGCCGATGGAGTAAGCGCAGCCGAGGCCGTAGCATCCTCGTCGAGAGATACGCCCAGTTGCGCAAGGCTAAGCTCATGATCCCGACCATCAACCGTGATGTTCGTCTTGAACTCATCGAAACGCTTCTGCACGTCTTCGGCGACCTCTTTAGCGGTCATACCCGACACCGACTTGCCAGCCACCTGGGTGCCGGGAACCGCACGATCGGCGTAATAGGAAGCGTAAGCCGCCGACGATCCTCCTAGAACCACAAGAACGGCCGCAACCGCGGCAAGAACCCACTTCAACGTGCGAGACATAAACGAAACCTCACGAAGCCTCACTCAATTTTCCACAAACATTCTTTATTGTCCGATGTAAATGTATTTCCCTCAATCGAAAAACACTTGTTTTATGTTGGTGTTGATCACCTTTTAGCTCTTCCTTAGCGCCGCGCGCATGCCTTCCGCGAATTCTGAGTGATTTTCGCTTAGTCTGCCGGTGTGATTGACCGCTATGGATCCAATGTTTTAGCTTCCGACCCTCACCGTGAGGGACCGTTTGCGACCCGCCCTCGACAAGTTCCTATGCCGGCCGAGCGCGGCCTGGTAGTAGAAGACCCCGTTTCAGGGTTTGTAGGTGCTGTTATACGAGTGGAGAAGTCTGGCGGAATGCAGATTGTGGAACTGGAGGACAGGCGAGGAGCGCGCCGCTCCTACCCCCTCGGCGGCGGTTTTTGGGTTGACGGCAAGCCAGTTGAGTTAGTTGCGCCCGCGCCCAAAGCGGCTCCAGAAACAAAACTTACCGCCTCGGGCTCGAAAGCAGTGAAGCTAAAGAGAGCTCGAGTGGCTGTGCCATCACGTATTTTCGTGGAGGGCACGCACGATGCCGAACTGGTGGAGAAGGTGTGGGGCGATGATCTACGCGTTGAGGGCGTGGCCGTGGAGTACCTCGAGGGCGTGGACAACCTAGAGGATGTGCTGGAGGTTTTTGGCCCCTCGCCTACTTCTCGGGCAGGCGTGCTAGTGGATCACCTCGTGGATGGATCCAAGGAGTCACGCATTGCGAGTGCCGTTATGCAGCGTTGGCCGGGCGATGTCCTGGTGGTTGGACACCCGTTTGTGGACATATGGCAGGCGGTGAAACCAGCGCGTGTAGGGCTGAAAGCCTGGCCGAACATTCCGCGCGGCACCGATATTAAAGTGGGAACATTGCGCGCCCTGGGATTGCCGCACGAAACCCGCGAAGACATTGGCCTGGGTTGGCAGGCGATTTTGGCGCGCGTGCGAGATTATCGCGACCTCGAACCCGCACTGCTTGGCCGTGTAGAAGAGTTGATTGACTTCGTCACTGTTGGCGGCGCCGAACAGATCTGAGGTAGCCGGAAAACCTAAACCGTGAGCTCACGCGTCACGTAGTCTGCCAGCAAGCGACCTTTCAGCGTTAGCTTCACGATCCCTGCACCCGCGGCCGCCTCTTCAATCAAACCTTCATCTATGAGCACAGGCACGCGCCCATGAATCTGCGGGGAAAGGCTCGAGATTGGGATCCCATCAGCGGTGCGGATGCGCAGCATGACGGCCTCGAGGACGCGATCAGACTCCTCCAAAATCTCCCCTGCCTGCGCAGGAGATGCGAGTGGTGCCAAAGGGCGGGGTGCGGCTGCGCTGTCTAAACCTGCAGCGATGCCCGCTTCCGCGCCAGCGGAACGCGCCCCAAGATTTGCAGAGCCGCCCGCGAGCGCATCAGCCCATGCGCGTGGATGCTTGCGATTCCACCAGCGAACGTCACCCACGTGCGAGTGCGCTCCGGGCCCAATCCCCCACCAGTCCCAGTCGAACCAGTAGGCCAGATTATGACGCGAAGCGTGTTGCAGGTTGGTGCTTCCCGCCGCCTCGTCGTCCTCTAGCTTTGCCCAGTTTGAAATCTCGTACCACGCGTATCCGGCCTGCGCCAAGAGAGCGTCTGCAAGCTCGTATTTTTCGGCTTCGTCATCCGGGTCGGGCATGGCGAGTTCGCCGCGCCTCACTTGAGCCCACATTTTCGTGCCTTCTTCAATGACGAGGGCGTAGCAAGAGATATGATCGGGCTGCAGTTCAATAGCGGCTTCAAGCGATGTCTTCCAATCGGTAAGCGACTCGCCCGGAGTGCCATAAATGAGGTCGACGGAGGCGTCTAGGCCGGCCTCACGCGCCCATTTGACCACGTGCGGAACCTGCTGCGGAGTGTGGCTACGGTCCAGGGTTCGAAGCACGTGCAAGACCGCTGATTGCATTCCGAAAGACACGCGGGTAACGCCGGCTCGGGCAAGCTGTTCGAGGCCGGCCTGGTCGATTGTGTCCGGGTTAGCCTCTACGGTCACTTCCGCGCTTGGGTCAAGGGCAAAGTTGTCTTTCACATCCTGCAGGATCTGACCGATTTGGCCTGCCCGCAACAGTGTTGGGGTGCCTCCACCAAGAAAAATGGATTTTACCGGTTCGTGGTTGAAAGGGCGGAGCCGATCTGCGGCAAGCCTTACTTCTTTATTTACCGAGTGGTGATAACTGTCCTTGTCAGCACCTTGACCAAATCCAACGGTGTAGGTGTTGAAATCACAGTAGCCGCAACGAACCGTGCAAAAAGGTACGTGAATGTAGAGGGCCAAGTTTTTACTCGGCGTCCCAACCAGATGCGGGTCAAGGTAACCATCGCTTGGCCATGCAACACCGTCGGGTAGCTGCGGGCTCAATTGGATTCCTCGCGCGGCAAGCGACGTACCACGAGGTCGTGGGCGCCGTGCCCCTCCATCTGCCCACGTTCCTCGAAACGCGTTAAGACACGATCTTCAAACCGAGGAGCAAAACCGCCTCTTTCCGGCTGTGGATCTTCTGGATCCGGACGCTCACCCAAGTAGAGATTCTCGAAGTATTCGCACGCCTCGATCACGTCACGCATCTGCCACGCGTAGTCATCCCAATCGGTGGCCAGGCGCCACACTCCGCCGTCTGCCAGCAGATTCGCGATGGTCAAAGCAAAAGCGTCATTGACCAGGCGACGCTTACGATGTCGTGCCTTCCGCCACGGATCAGGGAAGAACGTCCATACCTCAGTAGCGCTCGCCTGTGGCATCATGATGGGAAGAGCCTGCGCGGCGTCAACCTCGATAAAACGGATGTTATCTACACCCTGCGAAACGGCTCGTGAAATACCTTTCGCAATGCCTTGCGCCCACACTTCCACACCCAACAGATTGACCTGCGGATGTTCCTTCGCATAGGCGACGATCTGTTCACCATTGCCCGTGCCGATCTCAACGATCAGAGGCGCTTGCCTCCCAAACTCGCCGGCAACGTCAAGGCGGTAGGACTCGTCAATAGTTGTGTATCCCCCATCGCGCGGCACCTCGATCACATACTTATCCGCATGCTTTTCGAGGGTGCGCTGGGTGGATGCGTGCAACGTGCGACCACGGCGGGCAAACGACTTAGTGCGCGCCATGTAAGGCGTGTTTTGCGCCATCGGCTCTCCTACGGCGCCTCGGAAGTAAGAGCAGAGATGAACGCCTCTTGCGGAACGTCCACGCGCCCGATCGACTTCATGCGCTTCTTGCCTTCCTTCTGCTTTTCAAGCAGCTTTCGCTTACGCGAAATATCGCCGCCGTAACACTTGGCAAGCATGTCCTTGCGCAACGCCTTGATCGTTTCGCGGGCAATAACTCGCGAACCGATCGCCGCCTGAACCGGCACCTCAAACTGTTGCCTTGGAATCAGTTCCTTGAGCTTCTTGGTGAGCTGCACGCCGTAAGCGTAAGCAGCGTCGCGGTGCACAATCGCAGAAAAAGCGTCAACCTGCTCGCCGTTCAGCAAAATATCTACTCGCACCAAGTCCGAAGCCTGCTGGCCTGCCGCCTCATAATCGAGGGAAGCGTAACCACGCGTACGCGACTTGAGCGAATCGAAGAAGTCAAACACGATCTCGGCAAGAGGGAGCTTGTAGTGAAGCTCAACGCGATCCTGCGACAGGTAGTCCATGCCACCCATCTGGCCGCGGCGCTCCTGACACAGCTCCATAACGGGCCCCACGTAGTCCGAGGGGGTGAGAATCGTTGCCTGCACCACGGGCTCGCGCGTCTCCTGCACCTTGCCGTCAGGGTATTCGGATGGGTTGGTCACTTCAATCACGGTGCCGTCTTCAGCGGTGACCTCGTAGATTACGTTCGGCGCTGTAGCGATCAGGTCCAAGTTGAACTCGCGCTCAAGGCGCTCGCGCACGATCTCCAAGTGCAGCAAGCCAAGGAAGCCGCAACGGAAGCCGAACCCGAGAGCGGCGGAAGATTCTGGCTCGAACGTCAAAGCAGCGTCATTTAGCTGGAGCTTTTCAAGGGCCTCGCGCAGGTTTGTGAAGTCCGAGCCGTCAATCGGGTAAATACCCGAATACACCATCGGCTTGGCATCCTCGTAGCCCTCCAAAGCTTCGGTGGCGCCGCGGATAGCAGTTGTGACCGTGTCACCAACCTTCGACTGGCGCACGTCCTTCACGCCCGTGATGATGTAGCCTACCTCGCCCGCGGCAAGCCCCTCAGTTGGGATAGGTTCTGGCGAGATTACGCCGATTTCGAGGATTTCGTGGTTGGTGCCCGTGGACATCATCGAGACTCTCTCGCGCGGCGACAAGCGCCCATCCACCATTCGCACGTACGTGACCACGCCGCGGTAGGTGTCGTAAACAGAGTCGAAAATCATGGCGCGAGCAGGCGCCTCTTCAACGCCTGAGGGGGCAGGAACCTGCTCGACAATCGCATCCATCAGCTCGGCAACGCCCTCGCCCGTCTTTCCGGACACGCGGAAAATTTCGCTCTCATCCACGCCCAAAAGTCCAGCGATTTCAGCTGCGTACTTTTCCGGCTGCGCGGACGGCAAATCGATCTTATTTAGCACGGGAATAATGGTGAGGTCATTACCCATTGCCATATACAGATTTGCCAGAGTTTGCGCCTCAATGCCCTGCGCAGCGTCGATTAGCAACACAGCTCCCTCACACGCCGCAAGAGACCTGGAGACCTCATAGGAAAAGTCGACGTGTCCGGGCGTGTCAATCATGTTGAGCGCATACGGCTCTCCATCAACCTGCCACGGAATGCGCACGGCTTGCGACTTAATGGTGATGCCGCGCTCGCGTTCAATATCCATACGGTCGAGATACTGGTCTCGCATCACGCGCTGTTCCACAATGCCACTGTTTTGAAGCATGCGGTCGGCAAGCGTGGACTTACCGTGGTCAATGTGCGCAATGATGCAGAAATTGCGGATTCGAGACGGATCGGTGTGAGCCGGCTGAATCAATTTGTTTTGGGCTTCTAAGATCTTGGCCACCCGGACCTAACCTTTCTGAACTGCAGTTGCTCCCAATTGTCGCACTATTGGGGGCGCCAGCCGAATTATCGGGCGAACATCACTAAACTAGCGGCATTCCCCGCCGCGATCTAGCGGTTACCCGGGCCGCGCATCGGACTGTTCTCGCGAAAGCGTTTCGCTGCGTTCAAAATCTCGATCTGGCGCTCGTTGTACGCGGCGGTAGGTGCCACCGGAATAGGGGCATTTAGGTCCATGAGGCCACCTGGCCCCGGCTGCGCCAAGAGCACCCAGTTGGCGTAGTTCAAGATTTTTGCCGAGGAGGTGAAATGCTCCTCCTGCCAAATAGGAAGTTCAGCCTCTTCCAAGTTGGCGTGACGGTTCGGAACTTCTACACCCACGCGGCGCGCCCGCACGGCTATCACCGACGGCATCAGTTTGGTTCCAATCCATGCGAGCACGAGGATAGCTGCCACCACGCCCGCAACCAGTCTGATTGTGGAAGCCACCGGCCCGGTCAACCCTCCCGTTGAGAAGAACGCGAGGAATCCAACCATGAACGCCACTATTAAGAACCACTGGCCGTGGGTTTCAAAGGTCCAGTTAAGGTCCACCATTCGTTGCAAAGTTGGATCAACCGGGGCGTCTTCTGCTTCGTCTTGTTCGAACGCCTCTTCGACGATCTGCAAAGCTGCGGCCAGAGGTAGTGCGCGATCACTCCACTCCCGAAATGCCGCTCCTCCCTCACTCTGCTGCCACTGTTCGAAATCACGGCGCTCAAACGGCGTCATTTGCGCCACCGCTCCCTCAAAATCTGTGCGAAACTGCGAACCCATGTGCAAGATGGTGGCCGTATGTGGATCGTTGCGCAGGCCGATTGGGCGCGCCAGCGTAATGGCCGGCGTGTAAATCACTTTCATTGCCGAACGCACTGCCGACATTGAGATTAGATTCAGGTTCTCCAAGTGTCCTCCCAGACAAGAGGGCTTAAAATACAGGCAACACAATCAATCTAAACCATTTGCGAAGCGGGAGTACAAACCACAATGGCCGATCAAAATCGCCCCGAGGGTTGGATCCACAATTGGGAGCCAAATAGTGACGATCGTGGCTCCCGCCCCCACATTTACGAGGCTCAGCAAGCCCCGGACGGTAGTTTTCATGTCAGTGAGGATGAGGGCGAGGACAACGTGGCTCGCACCGAGAGAATGACACGAAACATCGTGACTGTTCCAGGCAGGATCCTGGTTGATCTCGCGCTCCTTTCTGCGGGGAGCACTACCTTGCTGGGCTTCATTGGAATATTTGCATACGGATCATGGGGATTTTGGATCCCCGCCATCCTCGGTCTTGCTGGGCTGGGGGTGACTCTGTTTTTCGCGGCGCGCCGCAGGCAACTGCAAGAAGCATTTGCGAGGTCTGGCCCCAAACAGGTTCTTCAAGAAAGTTCTGTTGTAAGCCGCCCTGGCTCAAAAGCCGATGCGTATGCGGACCTACAAGATATGGCGGCTAAGGAAGGCGCAAAAATTAAGCGTGCGCGAGAAGAGTTTTCTTCCCGTAGCGCCCGGTTCTTTCCGCGCATTGAAGCGCTACAACGCGCCATGCGGCAA
>NZ_KV811470.1:482204-527218 GCF_001813085.1 Actinomyces sp. HMSC065F11 | reverse complement strand
TGGTTGACCCCAGCTACGACGCGGTTTGGTTACAGATCGATATTCGCCCCACTCTCGCGGCTTTTCTTGGGACTGTCCTTGTTATTCCCATTGGAGGATTCCTGATTGTGGTAACGGCAATGGCCCTGCTACTGGCAGGCTAATAGTTCGACCCGCCAGTTCTGCACTTAAGGAGTTTCTAGTTGCGGCAAGAGCGAACCGTGTGCATCATCACCTTGACACGGTGAAAACACGCCTAGTTTGAGTGAGAAACACCTGGTATTATGACTAGTTGGTTCGCCCTGGTCGGGGCGTTCCAACGCTGAGCTGTTCGCAGTCGAGTGTCCCCCACTTTTGTCCAAGGCTCAGCAACCCCTCACCGACCTTGTAATCGAAAAAGAGAGTGTAAAACTGTGGCAAATATTAAGTCCCAGATTAAGCGCAACAAGACCAACGAGAAGCGTCGTCTACGCAACAAGGCCGTTAAGTCGGAGTTGAAGACGTACGTACGCCGCACTCGTGAAGCGATTGCTGCCGGTGACCGCGATAAGGCTAACGAGGCACTGCAGGCTGCATGCCGCAAGCTTGACAAGGCAGTCAGCAAGGGTGTTATTCACCGCAACCAGGCTGCTAATCGTAAGTCCAAGCTCGCTAAAGCTGTAGCGAAGATGGACTAGCGGATCGACCAAAAGATGGAGGCTACGGCCTCCATTTTTTATATCTAGATCAGGGTTTCATCCAAAAGGGTCCGGCAGAGCTACTAGGGTTCTTGGCAAGGATTGACCGAAAATGTTGTTTCCTGCCAGGAATGCGAGCAAGAGGAGAACTACTTCCCTGCTACCGTTAGGACGAGTTTTTCAAGGGCATATTCTGGGTCATCTGATTCGCCTTTAACGGCGGCATCCGCACTTGCAACAGCCATGACCGCTCGGCGAAGTCGCGCCTCGTTCCAGCCGCGAGCATCCCGGCGCACACGGTCGATCTGCCAGCTCTGCATCCCCAGCTTGGAAGCCGGCAACGGCGGGCGAATAGAAACTTTTGCGATCTGCCTAACTTTAAGTGCAATACCTCCAACCAAAGCGGGAGCGCTTGCACCTGTGGCCAAAGCATGACGCAAGAGCGTTAGGGCCTCACCAGCCCGGCCCGAAACGGCTGCGTCAGCAACCGCAAACGCAGTTGCCTCCACCCTGCCCGACTGATACCGGTGCACATGCTGGCTGGTGATAGTTCCCTCAACGTCACCAAGCAACTGCGAAGTCATAGCCGCAAGCTCGGCCAAATCTGACCCCAAAGCGTCCACTAGGGCCTGCACAGCTTCGGCTTCGATGCGGCGCCCTGCCCGGCGGACCTCCTCGCGCACAAAATCCATTTTGTCGCCCGGACGCTTCACCTCATTAGCCACAAACGTTGCCACATTCAGTTTTTGCGCGGCGGTGAGCACCTTGCGTCCCGCGTTTCCTCCGTTGTGACGTAGCACCAAAGTCACGTCCGGCTCGGGATGTTCCATGTACTTTGCGAGGTCATCGAACAGGGCAGGTGATCCGGCTTCTAACTCGGGGATGTACACAAAGCGAGCCTCGCCGAACAGGCTTGGCGACGTGTGAATAGCCAATTGGCCCGATTCGTAAGAACCTGCCTCTAGACGGATCATCTCTACAGCAGGATCCGCTTTACGCGCCAGATCACGAAGCTTCGAAACTGCGCGTTCAGCAAGAAGTGGCTCCTTGGACTGGATAAGCACCACGGGAGCCAGAGCTGCCTCAAACCACTGTTTGGGGGCCTTACGATTTTGCGCCATACGTACAGAGTGCCACAGGGGACGGACAATTTTCATCCGCCTGCCCCGCTCCGGTTTCGCCGCCACGCATAGACCTCTAGTCTAGAAATGAAGAAAGGGGTAGCAATGGCAGATATTCCAACATTGGAACTACTTGACGGCGGCCGTATTCCCGCGATGGGACTGGGCACTTCAAAACACAAGGGCGTGGAGGGCGCGGCGCTTTTTGCTCGCGCGATTGAAGACGGCTACCGGCTGATTGACACGGCCGCGCAGTACGGCAACGAGCTTAGCGTGGGTCAGGGTGTTAAAGACTCGCGGGTAGAACGCGAACAACTTTTTATTACCACGAAGATCGCGGGCGGAGATCAAGGAACGGGTGCAACCACGCACGGTTTGGAAGGATCACTGCGAAGGCTTTGCGTTGATTACGTTGATCTGACGCTGATTCATTGGCCAAACCCTTCGCGCGGCCTCTATTTGCAGACGTGGGAAGAGCTCATCAAGCTACGTGAGCGGGGCCTGACTAAGCACATTGGAGTTTCGAACTTCTTGCCCCACCAGATTGAAGAACTAGAGGCGCAAACGGGCGTGCTTCCCGTGTTAAACCAGATTCAGCTCAGCCCGATCATTGCGCGCAAGGACCTGCGCAGTTTCCACGCCAGTAAAGCAATAGTGACTGAGGCGTGGCGCCCCCTCGGACCGGTGGAGAACCTGCTGGGACAGGTGCTCGTTGAAAATATTGCGAGTGAGGTCGGAAAGTCGCCGGCACAGGTGGTGCTGCGCTGGGCGGTGCAAAGCGGGATTCTTCCCATCCCGGTTTCTTCAAAACCACAACGTAATGCCGAGAACTTGCAGGTGTTCGATTTTGAACTCAGTGATGATCACATGCGGGCTTTGGATCTCCTGGATACGTCAGACCGGTTTGTGTGGGATCCGATGAGCCACGAGGAGTGGTAAAAGTCTCCACCCGATGTAGGTGACTGTAATAAGTAGCATCACCAAAACTGTAGCGATTGCTCCCGGGCCGATGATTTGTGCGCCCGGGAGCTTTGCAAACCAGGTGGTGATCGCAATGATCCCTTGCGCAAACAACGCGGCGAGCAAAGCTACTTGGCTGGCTTTTCCGATTTGTGCGAGGACAGCGGTTGCCAGCGAAAGTAGGGTTGTGGGCGCAACTAGAGGTGCCAGTGCAACATTTGTAAATACTGCGTAGAGTGCAACGCTTCCGTTTAAACATAGGAGTGCAGGGCTGGTGGCTATCGTGGCCGCGAGCGGAACGGAGGCGGTATTCCACAGCTTTTGAGCCAAGCGACGCAATTTGGGCCAGCCTGGTGGAGGGTTTCTTTGCCTTCCTGTCGTGGCGATGAGCACGCCGGCCGTGGAGAGGGTGGACAGTAGAAACCCTACGGAGAGGGCGAGCCACGGGTTCCAGATGATCCAAGCTAAGACCACGAGTGCGAGGGAGTTGAAAGGCTGGCCGCGTCGTCCTAAAACGCCGCTCCAAGTTGGGATTGCGGCCATTGAAACGGCTCGGATTATGGAGGGGGTGGGCCCAACTATCGCAACCAGGCCGGCCACGATCGTGCTGACCAACGCTATTTTGGTGGTCCCTCTGCCCGGCAGTAGCACATTGATTGTGCCTATCAGGATAGCCAGGTGAAGTCCCGAGATGGCGGTTAGGTGGCTGGTTCCTGTTGTGACCATGGCGTCGCGTGCCTGTGGCGGTAAATCGGAATAGTCACCAATGCTCATTCCTGCAATGAGGCCGCGAGACTCAGGCGGGAGGGGCGCGAGGGCGGAGTGGAGGTTTTTACGAAATGCCACGCGCCAGCCGGTGGCCTCGCAAGTTTCGATATTGGCTGGTTTGAATACGCCAAGCATGGGCGGGGTAAGACCGGCCTGCAGACGGCCTGAGAGTATAACCTGATCCCCCGCGCGTGCCTCGATCCGACTGCCGGCAACAAGGATCTTGCCGCCTGGAACCGCGAGGTGGGTGATCCAGCGACCTTGTGTGGCCTCACGGCTGGGGCGTTCAACGGATGCGGTAATGACACACCTGGTTTTGCATGCTTCTTTCATGTCGTGACGTGCAAACATGTGCGCGTGGGTGGCAGCAGAAATAACCGAAATAGCAAGGACAAGGCAGAGCAGTGCCGTTGCGGATACGAACGAGCCCGGGTCTTGGCGAGCGTGCGCCGCGCGCCGCGTCTTCTGCACGATTCCAAGCAGCACGAGAACAGACGTGAACGCCAACGATACGAGGAGCACGCCAAGCGTGCTGCCTGAAGAGTTCGCTACCTGCAGAACAAGCGCGGTGGACAGCCATGCCAGTATCGCGGCCGGCACTAGACGCAGGTCGAGTGGCGCGCGATCTAACTGCTCGTTGGGCACATTTTGAGCTACTGACACAGCTGGTCCTTGAACCCCGCGAACGTTTTTGGACCTATCCCAGAAACCGCGCGGACATCTTCGGGTTTAGTGATGCCGTTTTCGGTGCGATAAGCGATGATGCGTTCGGCGAGCGCGGCGCCAACTCCAGGTAAGCGTTGGAGGGCCTGACTATCTGCCACCGCCAGATTGATACACCCACCCGCGCCCGCCCCAGCATTTGTGGAACCCCCTGCCCCAGCCGTGCCCGCGCTTGGTACGCCCAAGCCGCCGGCTGCGCCACCCTTTTCTAGTTCTTCATTTGTGAGGACGTGAATATGCTGCCCATCCGCCACGACCTGCGCGAGGTTTACCGAGGCCAACGCGGCATCCGCGGTCATTCCTCCAGCAGCCTGAACGGCGTCCGCTCCACGAGCGCCGACGCGCAGCTGAACCACCGAAGGCTTATTGACCGCTCCGGTGACCTGCACGAAAATTGCGCCACCGTTACTGGGGTAAGGTTCCGATTCAGCCTCGCTTGGTTGCAGGGCGCGCGGGTCCTCCCCCTCAGCTTTTATACGTTCACGTAGCTGGGAAGTTCCATCCTCTAAAATCGCATCAGTCGCGGGTGCCGCAATGCCCAGCCGAAAGAGTGAGAACGATGCAACTGCAACGAGTGCCACGGCGAGAGCCACCATGGCAAAAGGAGAGGGCAAAAGTCTAAGAATAGGCGGATTCGACTTTTTGGCGCTTCTACTAACCGCGTTATCAAAAGCGCGCTGCCTTAACCGGGCCGGCGAGATTGCATGCTTCATGACGCCAGTGTGCCGCTAAGAAAGCCTTACCATTCTGGTCTCTAGCGCGGGCGTGGATAACCTCCGGCGCGTTAGGCTTGTGGATAGGAAAGGAACGCTATGAAAATCGGTTTTATTGGCGCCGGCAATATGGCGAGCGCGATTGTGCGTGGCGTGGTAGCTGCGGGTTTGGATGCAGATGAAATCTACTTGACGGACAAATCAGGAAAGTCTGCTCCTGCACTTGCAACCGAGGTTGGTGCCCACGCACTGGCCGACAACCGCGAGCTAGCCCAAACGGCAGACGTAATCGTGCTAGGTGTGAAACCACACGCGGTTGAAGATGTGCTCAAAGAAATCACGCCAGAAATCAGCGACGGCAGCAAACTCGTTATCTCGCTTGCGGCAGGCAAGAGCCTGACATCACTGCAGCAGGCAACCGAAACCAATGTGCCTATTGTGCGCGTCATGCCTAACGTAAACGCGGCCATCGGCGAGTCCATGACCGGTATCGCGCGCGGCGCGGCCGCCTCTTCAAAACACGTGGAGATGGCCAAGAAGATAATGGTGCCCGTGGGCCGCTGCCTCGTGATAGATGAGGGGCACTTCCCTATTTTTTCTGCTCTCGCCGGGTGTTCCCCCGCGTGGATGTATCAAATCGTGGACGACTTTGCCCGCGCAGGCGTTAACCACGGCCTTACAAAACACCAGGCAGTTGCAATCGTTGCCCAATCAATGCTGGGATCGGCACAAATGATTCTTGACGAGGCCGCCACTGACGGTGCAACTCCGGCAAACTTGATAGACCGGGTGACGTCCCCGGGTGGTACCACGATTGCCGGTTTACTGGCCGCGCAGCAAAGCGGACTGTCCGCCGTATTGGGCCTTGCGGTGGACGCGGCTGTGGCCCGAGATGGTGAGCTCGGCTAAGTTTCCGCCTCCCCTTCCCCAAATCGTGTACGATTTTGCCTAACGGTACCGATTCCGCGTGCACGCGCGCCGGCACCTGGCAGCAATACAGACTCAAGGAGGCGTCATGCTGGACCAGAAAATCCGCCAATCTATCGCTAAAGAGCTTGTTAAAGCCAAAGAAACACGCACCCCGATCCCCCGGCTCACCGCTCGCTACCCACAGATGACCGTAGAGGACTCCTACGCTATTCAACGCCTGTGGAGATCAGAGAAAGAGGCGGCCGGATGCGTGCTAAAGGGCCGCAAAATCGGACTCACATCTAAAGCAATGCAGGACGCAACCGGCATTGACGAACCCGACTACGGCCTCATTTTTGACGATATGATCTTCGAAACCGGATCCGTATTTGTGTGGGACGAGTACACGCATCCGCGTATCGAAGTTGAGCTTGCATTCGTCCTCGGCAAGGACATTAAGGGCCCGGGCGCCACAATTTTTGACGTTCTAGACGCCACCGAGTGGGTGCTGCCAGCCCTCGAGATTCTCGATTCGCGCATCGAAATGAAGGGGCGCACAATCGTAGACACAATCGCTGACAACGCGGCTATGGGGGCGATGGTTATCGGAGGACGTCCCGTGCGCGTTGACGAAGTGGACCTGCGCTGGGTCAGTGCCGTGCTGTACCGCAACCAGGAAATCGAAGAGACGGGCGTGGCCGCCGGAGTGTTGAACCACCCGGCCGCAGGCGTACACTGGCTGGCAAACAAAATCGCCCCGCACAAGGGATACCTGGGCGCAGGCGAAATCATCCTCGCCGGGTCATTCACTAGGCCCATGTGGGTTTACAAGGGTGACTCGGTGCTCGCAGACTACGGACCGCTAGGGACAATCACATGCCAATTCAACTAGACCCACCTCGCACCCTCATTCAGCATATTGACGAGGCCGGTCGCGCCCTCATCGGTATTTGGGCGTGCGCCACTTCGCCTATTACCGCAGAAATCTGTGCCTCCTGCGGGCTTGACTACGTGCTCATCGACGCCGAGCACTCCCCCAACGATCTGACCAGCCTCCTGCACCAACTACACGCGACTGCCGCGTACTCGGCATCCACTATCGTGCGTGTACCAATCAATGACGAGCGTTTGATCAAGCAGTACCTCGATCTTGGCGTGCGCAACCTGTTGGTCCCCATGATCGACAGTGCGAAAGAGGCCGAGCTTGCCGCAGCCCGCGTTAACTATCCTGACAAGGGCGTGCGCGGTGTTGGATCCGCCCTCGCACGTGCGTCTATGTGGAACCGGATCCCAAACTATCTGGAGCGTGCACGAGAAACGATTACGCTAATCTGCCAGATCGAATCTGCCAAGGCTGTGGAGGACGTGGAGAACATCCTCGCCGTTGATGGCGTAGACGCCATTTTTGTCGGCCCTGCAGACCTAGCAGCTGACTTAGGAATCATCGGACAGGCCGGCGACGAGGCAGTCAAGTCCCGCGTCATCCACTGCATTAAGGCCGCGAAAGCCGCGGGCAAGCCGGTTGGCACCAACGCTTTTGACCCGGCTATTGCTCGCGAATACATCGATGCGGGTGCAGACTTCGTCCTCGTGGGAGCAGATGTCACTATCCTCGCACGCGGTAGCGAGGCTCTAGCTGAGAAGTTCCTCGAAACTAGTAACTAGATTGGCCGCGCCCCTCTGAAATTAGAACGAGGTAACCATTAGTGATCCTGGCGTGTTTGGCGAGCTGTCTCATCCAGCTCCTGAACACGCCAGTAGTCTTGGTGCACCTCAAACTGGTCAAGCACGTCGTGGATTAGCGCCTCGGTAGAATAGCCCATCACGTCGTAATCCTGTTCGCCCTGGGGCAGGTGCACTTCCAGCCTGGTCGACATGTGGCTTGCACTGCTCATCTGACCGCCGTACACGGTGGTTGGAGCGTCAACTGCCAGAATGCGATACACAAACTGTTCTTGCCCAACTCCCGCAACAAACTTGAGGCGGTCGTGAATGAAGATCGACTCGTCGAGGTCCTCAACTGGCTCATCGCCGCCCCGAATGACCTCTGCCTGATAACCCTGCGCGGCTAATTCCTTCGCAATCAGACGTAGAGCGGGTTCAGCAACGCGGTCCAGGTACCTCTTTGCCTGAACCGGTGAGACCTGTTCGAACGTGCGCGCCAGACGATCTCGCCAAGACGGGTTAACCAGCTCCGCGCCCGCTCCCGTTATGGTGTTTCGCAATGAGCGTTCCCGCAGCCGAACGCTACGGTCGTCCTCACGAAGCGCCTTCATCAGACCAAACATGACCAGAACCATAACCACGCTAAATGGTAGCCCCATCACGATGGTAGCGTTTTGGAGAGCTGGAATACCGCCCACAAGTAGCATTCCGATAGTGAGGACGCCGGTGACCGCGGCCCAGAATACGCGTAGCCAGCCGGCCGCATCGTCTTGTACCGAAGGTAGGAATGATGACAGGTTTGCCATGACCAGTGCGCCCGAGTCCGCTGACGTAACGAAGAAGAGCAAGCCCACAAAGGTCGCCACAGCCACGAGGAGCATTGGTAGCGGAAATTCCTGCAGCAGCGTGTAAAACCCGTATTCGGGGATTTCAACCGTCTTTTGCGCGTATTCCAGATTGCCGCCTGTGCGGATGTAGTCCAGGGCAGCATTACCGAAGATAGAGATCCACATGAGAACGTACAGGAACGGGATGGTCATCGTTCCGGCCACAAACTGCCTGATGGTGCGCCCGCGCGAGATTCGGGCGAGGAACATTCCCACAAAAGAGGCCCATGCAACCCACCATGCCCAGAAGAACAGTGTCCATGCAGCTTTCCACGCCGAGGCGTCGGAGTAGGCAAAGGTTTCCAGGCTCATCGCTGGGAAGCGAGTGACGAAGTCCCCCACATTCATGATGATTGCGTTTAGCAAGAAGTCGGTGCGTCCGGTGATCAGCACCCACCCAGACAGTGCCACGGCCAGTACAACGTTGAGTTGGGAGAGGAAGCGGATGCCCTTATTGATTCCCGAGGTAGCCGAGATCGTGGCCACCAAAACGGCTAGCACCACCAGCGCGATCTGTGCAGGTAGTCCTTGACCAATGCCGAACAGAATTTCAAGCCCCACGTTCAGTTGCACCACGCCAATGCCCAGGGTGGTTGCGATACCAAATATCGTGCCAAGGACGGCCGCCCCGTCAACCACGTGGCCGAGGGGGCCGTTCAAGCGGTCTTTGAAGATTGGAGAGAGCGCCGAGCGCACGGCAAGCGGGAGGCCGCGCCGGTATGCGAAGTATCCTAGGGCAATGCCCATGAGGGCATACATTGCCCATCCGGTAATACCGTAGTGGAACAGCGTCCACACGGTTGCCTGCCTTGCCGCTTCTATCGTCTGGGCCTCGCCGATGGGAGGGTTCATGTACTGAGCGACAGGTTCGGCAACGGCAAAGAACATGATGTCGGTACCAATGCCGGCAGCAAACAGCATTGAGGCCCAGGCAAATGTGGAGAACTCGGGTTTGGCGTTGGGTGGGCCAAGTTTAACTTTGCCGAATCGAGAGATAGCTAGCGCGACCACAAACACCACCATGACAGTTGCCATGAGGATGTAGAACGGACCGAACCAGGTGGCAATCCAGTCTACTGCGACGGTTAGCACGCTACCGGCGGTGGCCGGCGAGATCACTGCCCAAAGCGCGATCGCGATAATGCTTATTGCGGATCCGGCAAACACCGGCCAGTTAACCGGGATTCGCGCCGTCTTGTTACTCACGTGTTCTCTCCAATGTAGTTTCGTGCCCGCGCTGAACGCGCCTTCGCGAATTGTGACACGTTTTAAACCGTCTTGCATTTTTCGGGCGACCGAAATATCTTATTTACATGACCGAAAGAAAAGAAAAGATTGCGGCGAAACTCGCTGCCCTTGGCGCCGTTATAGCGCTCTCCATTCCGTTGGCCGCATGCTCGCCAGAGACATCCGAAGACGCAAAGCCACAGGTTCTAACCACATTTACAGTGATTGCAGACATGGCTCAAAACGTTGCGGGCGAGCGCCTCGACGTCCACTCCATCACCAAACCCGATGCGGAAATCCACGAGTACCAACCAACTCCCGATGACATCAAACGGGCCGAGAGCGCGGACCTAATCTTGAACAACGGCCTCGACCTCGAACGCTGGTTTGAAAAGTTTGTGGCCAACACCGACGCGCAAACCGCAGTGCTTTCCGAAGGCATCACACCCATCCCTATTTCTGAGGGCGATTATGCGGGCCACCCCAACCCACACGCTTGGATGTCCCCCGCTGCCGGCGTGAAATATGTTGAGAACATCGTGAAGGCCTTTAGCGAGCTCGATCCGGAGGGTGCCGATTACTACGAAAAGAATGGCAAGGAATACGCCGCCAAGATCGAGGCTGTGGGCAAGCAGATGGAAGAAGAACTGCAAACCCTGGAGTCCGACCAGCGCGCGCTGGTGACTTGCGAGGGAGCGTTCAGCTACCTTGCCCGGGACGCAGGTCTACAAGAAAAGTACCTGTGGGCCGTAAATGCTGAGGGGGCGCTCACCCCCGCTCGCGTGGCTGATGTTGAGAATTTTGTTAGGACCAACAAAATCCCGTCCGTATTTTGCGAGTCCACGGTTGGCGACAAGATGAAACCAATCGTGCAGGCTACCGGCACCGAGTACGGGGGCACTCTTTACGTTGACTCACTAACCGGCCCGGACGGGGACGTGCCCACCTACCTCGACCTGCTACGCTACGATGCCGAGCTGATCACGAAGGGACTCAGCAAGTGACAATGACAGCAATGCAGGTGGAACAAAGCACGCCTTCGGTCGAGCCGGGCGTTGCCCTTACCATCCGCGATTTGCATGTCTCCTACGGCAAGGTTCATGCCCTTACCGGCGTGGATCTTGCCGTAAGGCAGGGCACGATCATGGCGGTTGTAGGCATGAATGGCTCGGGCAAATCTACCCTGTTTAACTCGATCATGGGACTAGTGCCAACCAGGTCCGGCGAAATCCGCGTGTGCGCAAAAAGTAGTTACGAGGCCCGCCGCGCCGGCCTCATCGGCTATGTTCCCCAAAATGACGGCATAGACAAAGACTTCCCCATCACTGTAGGAGAAGTCGTGATGATGGGCCGCTACGGAAAAATGAACTGGCGTCGAAAGCCGCGGCCATCCGACGTGGAGGCCGTAGCGAGCGCCCTCGAAATTGTGGGGCTTACCGACCTGACTGATCGCCCCATTGGGGCACTGTCTGGAGGGCAGCGAAAGCGTGCCTTTGTAGCGCGAGCCGTAGCCCAGGGCGCGCACGTGATACTCCTCGATGAGCCCTTTGCTGGCGTGGACTACACCAGCGAAGCTTTGATCACCGACCTACTTAAACAGCTGGCCATCGCGGGCACTACCCTGCTGATCTCCACTCACGACCTCGCCTCAATCCATAAGTTCGCAGACGAGGTAGCTCTGCTTAACCGAAAGATTTACACCGTAGACACTCCCGAGCGCGCCCTCGTGGAAGAAAATCTGCTCCACGTTTTTAGCGAGACAAAATGAACATAAGTACCTGGCTGTGGCTAACGTTTGGCGAGATGTGGACGCATTCGTTCATGGTTCGCGGATATGCGGTGACGCTGCTGGCTGCCATGGTGTGCGCACTAATGTCATGCTGGCTGGTTCTGGTGGGATGGTCCTTGATGGGAGACGCGCTCTCTCACGCCGTTGTTCCCGGCATTGTGGTTGCATACATTGTTGGCATCCCATTCTCACTGGGCGCCTTTCTCGCTGCCCTCGCCTGCGTTGGCCTGATCGGCGCCTTGAAACACACGTCAAAAATCAAAGAGGACACAGCGATGGGCGTCGTGTTCACCACCATGCTTGCACTGGGGCTCACTCTCATATCGATATTCCCAAGCCACATCGATCTGCAGCACATCATGTTTGGCGACCTGCTTGGCATAACCAATGAGGACATGTTGCAGGTTATGATTCTAGCGCCGCTGGCCGGCATCACCGTGTGGCTGAAACGCCGTGACCTGACCCTGTTCGCATTCGACCCGGCGCACGCCTCCACAATCGGCCTGTCCACCAAGCGACTTTCCGCACTGCTACTTTCTTGCCTTGCGATCACGGTTGTGGTTGCTATGCAGGCGGTAGGCATGATTTTGATTGTGGCTCTGCTGATCATTCCGGGCGCCACCGCATTCTTGCTCACGGATAGCTTCCGCACCCAGCTATGGGTATCACCCCTGATTTCCGCAATATGCGTAACCATAGGCATTTACCTGTCCTACTGGTTCAATATGGCATCGGGCGCAACCGTGGTAACCGTCTCCGGCTTCGTTTTTGCCCTCGTATACGCTTGGTCCACGTTGCGCGCACGAGCGTCACTACATCGCGAAGCTCGTTCGACTTCCGAGGCTGTTGCCGCGTGATTTCAAGCAGAAGGCTACTGCGTTAGCCCCCTGCTGCACACGTCCATGTGGGCCAACAGAGAGTGCGGGACGACCAGAAACTAGCGTCCCGCAAAGAAGCGTCAACACGCAGTGAGGGCGTCCGCATTTGGCGGACGCCCTCTTTTAAAGCGGCTAGCTATGCGCGCGGAGTACCGAGGTAGATGGTTTCCAGGTACTCCTCGATTCCCTCAACACCGCCCTCACGACCAAGCCCGGAGGCCTTTACCCCACCAAAGGGAGCGGCCGCATTCGAGATTGTGCCCGAGTTTACGCCGATCATGCCCACCTCAAGCTCTTCACCCAGGCGAATGATCCGCTGCATGTCCTTGGTGTAAACATATCCGGCCAGACCGTACTGGGACTTGTTGGCCAGTTCAAGTACTTCCTCTTCACTCGCAAACGAGTAGACGGGCGCAACCGGGCCAAACACCTCTTCTTCCAGCAGTGGGTTGTCGGCGCCTTCCACCGTAAGTACCGTGGGCGGGAAGAAGAAACCGGGCTGGTCCAGGCGTTTGCCTCCAACCTCGATTTTCGCGCCTGCAGCCACGGACCTTTCCACCAGCTCTTCAACCGACGCCAGCTGCCTTGCCGACACGATTGGCCCTACGTCCACGCCTTCTTCCATACCGTTGCCGACCACCATCTTGCTCATGCCCGCAGCAAACTTTTGCGTGAACTCCTTGGCTACCGACTCGTGCACGTAGAAGCGCGAGGCCGCGTTACAGGCCTCTCCCATGTTGCGCATCTTTGTTGCAAGAGCCGCCTTAACGGCAAGGTCAATATCGGCGTCCTCAAATACGATAAACGGCGCCAGACCACCCAGTTCCATGGAGGTGCGCAAAACATTTTGCGCAGCCTCACGCAGCAACGCTCGCCCAACCTGGGTGGAACCGGTGAATGACAGTTTGCGCAGACGCGAATCTTGGATCATCGGGCCGGTCATAGCCGGCGTTGACGAGGTTGGAACAATGTTCACTACGCCGCGGGGCACCCCTACTTCTTCCAACACGCGTACAAAAAGTAGCGAGGTGAGGGGCGTTGCCTCGGCCGGCTTCAAAATAGTGGTACAACCTGCGGCAAGAGCCGGAGCCACTTTTCGGGTAGCCATAGCGAGGGGGAAGTTCCACGGCGTCACCAGCAAGCACGGGCCCACCGGCCTCTTGATCGTGACTACCTGAATGTTGCCCTCCGGCGTCGGATAGTAGTTCCCCATGGTGCGCGTAGCGCCCTCTGCAAACCAGCGGAGGAACTCTGCGCCGTAGGCGACCTCTCCATACGCCTGATCCAGGGGCTTGCCCATTTCGGCGGTCATCACGGCCGCAAAGTCATCTTTCAACTCGACTACGCGATCAAACGCGTCCCACAGAATCTGTGCGCGCTTTCGCGAGGGGGTCCGGGCCCATTCACGTTGGGCGGCAACCGCAGCGTCAAGTGCAGCCATCCCATCTTCGGGAGTTGCGGAAGCCACGTCGGCAAGCTTTTCTTCGGTAGCCGGGTTAATAACGGTGAAGGTTTCTCCGTTGGAGGAATCTCTCCACTCGCCATTGACGTACAACCGAGTTGGAACTCTTCCAATAACTTCGTCGACCCTAATATTCGCCACGGGTAGCTCCTTTGCTCTTGTTTCCACTCGAGCTCTCTGCAAAGCGAGTGGGTAACGCCCATTATTAGGCCTGGTTTTCAAGAACTGAAACCAACACTAAAATCATATACGTTTTTGCAAACAGATCCGACTATTTGCCAAAATCTCTCAATATTAGAAGATCTATTGACGCACATCACACTTTGCCGTACTGTTTCGCGTAGATCATATACGATATTGTAAGTGTTGACTGGAAGGGGCGACGAAGCCTCAAGTGGATAGCCGCTGAAGAGCAGTAAGAAGGTTTCATTTCATGGACATTATTACTCAAACACTTGGAAAGCGACCGGGCAAGATTTTTGCCGTCCACCTTTCCTACAAGTCACGCGCCAACCAGCGCGGCCGCACTCCAAAATACCCCTCCTATTTCTTTAAGGCTCCATCGTCGCTGACCGGTTCTGACGTTGTCGTGCGCCCAGAAGGCACCGAGCTTCTTGGTTTCGAGGGCGAAGTTGCGGCCGTAATCGGGAAAGAAGCGCGCAATGTAAGTGTTGCTAACGCTTGGAGTTACGTCGGCTGGATCACGGCTTCCAATGACCTCGGTCTGCATGACATGCGTTACGCGGACAAGGGCTCAAACGTGCGCTCCAAGTCCGGCGACGGCTTCACGCCGGTTGGCCCCACCCTCCTCGACGCGAGCGAGCTGAGCGAGGATCGAATTGGCGTACGCACGTGGTTGGATGGCCAGTTGGTATCAGATGATTCCACAGCGGGAATGCTCTTCTCGATCTCCACGATGATTGCCGACCTTTCACGCCTGCTCACCTTAGAAGAGGGCGACGTGATCCTCACCGGCGTTCCGGCCGGCGCATCCGTTGCCGAACCCGGCCAGGTGATCGAAGTTGAGGTGTTCGACCTGGATCGCCCCGAGGTAACCACGGGCAAGCTGCGCACCGAAGTGAAGTCCGGCCCCGCTCTGGCCGAGGTTGGTAATCCTCCCAAGGTTGATGACAAGCAGCGCTCTGACGCGTGGGGCTACCCCATCGGCGAAGAGGCCGAGAAGGCCGCCCAGACCGCACCTTTGGACCCGCAGCTTCGCGCCCGCCTCGAAAATGTTGCGGTAGCTACCCTTTCAGTACAGCTACGCTCGCGGGGATTCAACGAGGTTTCCTTCGACGGCGTGACGCCGCTACGTCCCGGTATGAAGATCGTTGGCACCGCCCGCACGCTTCGCTACCTGCCCTACCGCAAAGACTTGTTCGACAAGATGGGCGGCGGCTTCAACCATCAGAAGCAGGCAATCGACTCTGTGGGTGAAGGCGAAGTTCTCGTCATGGAGGCGCGCCGCGACAACACTGCAGGCACGCTCGGTGACATCCTGGCCCTACGTGCCAAGGTACGCGGAGCGGCCGGCGTCATTACCGACGGTTCGGTACGAGACGCGGCAGCCGTAGCAGAAGTTGGTATTCCCGTGTTCTGCGGGGGCCAGCACCCGGCCGTACTCGGCCGGCGCCACGTGCCCTACGAGCACGACGTGACCATTTCTTGCGGCGGCGCAACCGTCATGGTTGGCGACGTAATCGTTGCAGATGACGACGGCGCGATCGTGATTCCCCGCCACCTCGTGGAAGAGGTGGTTGCGGCCGCAGAAGACCAAGAGCACCGCGAAACGTTCATCGCCCAGATGGTTGCCGAGGGCGCCAGTGTTGACGGCCTTTACCCCATCAAGAAACCCGAATGGAAGACGCGCTACGAGGCATGGCTGCAAGACAATCCGCTGCCGTCCTCGCTTCGCGAGTCAAAGTAACCTCACGTTCAAAGGAGAAACATGACGAAGCGTCCAGCAAACCTACCCGAGCGCATTCAGCACTACATTGATGGCCAGAACGTGGACTCGGTAAGCGGTGAAACCTTCGACGTAATCGAACCCACCACCAACGAGGCCTACATTAAGTGTGCGTCCGGCGACAAGGCCGACGTGGACCTCGCGGCCGCGACTGCCCGCAAGGCGTTCGACGAGGGCGAATGGCCGCGCATGCTACCTCGCCAGCGCGCCCAGGTGCTCTACCGCATCGCAGATGAGGTTTCTAAGCTAAACGAGGAGCTCGGCGCAATCGAGTCGTTTGACTCCGGCCTACCGATCCGCCAGGCCAAGGGCCAGGCCAACCGTGCGGCGGAGAACTTCCGCTTCTTTGCCGACCTAATCGTTGCCCAGCACGACAACGCGTTCAAAATGCCCGGCCGCCAGATTAACTACGTTAACCGCAAGCCCAAGGGCGTTGCCGGCCTCATTACCCCGTGGAACACGCCGTTCATGCAGGAGTCGTGGAAGCTTGCCCCGGCCCTTGCCTCCGGTTGTACAGTCATTTTGAAGCCCGCTGAGTTCACCCCGACCTCGGCCTCGCTATGGCCGGGAATCTTTGAACGTGCCGGCCTTCCCAAGGGCGTATTCAACATGGTGCACGGCTTTGGTGAAACCGCTGGTGATTCGCTGGTGAAGCACCCGGACGTGAACCTGATTTCGTTCACCGGCGAAGTTGGAACCGGCAAGATCATTTACGGAAACTGCGCTCCAAACATGAAGTCCATGTCCATGGAGCTCGGTGGCAAGTCCCCTGCCGTAATTTTTGCTGATGCAGATTTCGAGGCCGCACTCGACTCCACCTTGTTTGGCGTTTACTCACTGAATGGTGAGCGCTGCACCGCGTCCTCGCGCATCCTCGTTGAGCGCCCCATTTACGATAAGTTCGTAGAGGCATATGCACAGCGCGCCAAGAAGGTAGTGGTGGGAGACCCGGCAGATCCGACCACCGAGATCGGCGCTCTGGTACACCCCGAGCACTACGACAAGGTCATGAGCTACATCGAGATTGGCAAGAGCGAAGCTCGCCTGATTGCCGGCGGTAAGCGTCCCGAGGGCCTTGACAAGGGCAACTACGTTGAGGCAACCGCATTTGCGGACGTGCCGCGCGACGCGCGAATCTTCCAGGAGGAAATCTTCGGCCCCGTCGTTGCAATCACGCCATTCGACACGGAAGAAGAAGCCCTGGAACTGGCCAACGCAGTGGAATACGGCCTCGCCGCATACGTGTGGACCAAGGACGTAACGCGCGCCCACAACTTCGCGCACGGCATTGAATCCGGAATGGTCTGGATCAACTCGCATAACGTTCGTGACCTGCGCACCCCGTTTGGCGGCGTGAAGTCTTCCGGTCTTGGCCAGGAAGGCGGATACCGTTCGCTGGACTTCTACTCTGACCAGCAGGCAATCCACCTCACCCTCGGTGACGTGCACACCACCAGGTTTGGCGCAACAGGATACGCCGATAACGACCTCGGGCTCGGCGGCCCCAGCGCATAACCCACCAGCTTTGCCGGCCTTCAAACCGGGGTCGGCAAAGCAGATTTCAATGACGAAACCCTTAACCACCGCGTAGCCAAAGGAGCCTAACATGTCCCAAATCAAGCCGATTGAACTACCTGATCTACCCGCACCTGACATCTTGCGCTGTGCATACATGGAGCTGATCGTCACCGACCTTGCCAAGTCGCGCGAGTTCTACGTTGACGCTCTCGGCCTGGTAGTCACCTACGAAGATGATGAGGTCATCTACCTGCGTAGCTTCGAAGAGTTCATCCACCACAACCTCATCCTTCGTAAGGGCAACGAGGCTGCGGTGCGCGTGTTCTCTTACCGCGTGCGCACGCCCGAAGACCTAGACAAGGCCGTTGCCTACTACGAGGCGCTTGGCTGTGACGTTCGCCGTGAGAAGGAAGGCTTTGTGAAGGGCGTTGGTGACTCGGTGCGCGTGCTCGATCCGCTGGGCTTCCCTTACGAGTTCTTCTACGAGACCGAGCATCAAAGGCGCATGTGTTGGGATTACGACAAGCAGGGTGCGGGCGCCCTGGTGCGCCTGGATCACTTCAACCAGGTGTTCCCCGATGTGGAAGCTGGTGCGAAGTATCTTGAGCATGGCCTTGGCTTCAAGCGCACCGAGGATATTGAGGATGAGGACGGCGTAACCTACGCAGCTTGGTTTGCTCGCAAGCAGACGGTTCATGACACCGCCTTGACCGGCGGCAAGGGCCCGCGCATGCACCACGTTGCTTTCGCTACCCACGAGAAGCACAACATTCTCTACATTTGCGACAAGCTGGGCGCAATGCGCATGTCGGACCAGATTGAGCGCGGCCCGGGACGCCACGGCGTTTCGAACGCGTTCTACCTCTACCTGCGTGATCCGGATGGTCACCGCGTGGAGATCTACACGCAGGACTACTACACGGGTGACCCGGACAACCCGCTCGTTACGTGGGACGTGCATGATAACCAGCGTCGCGACTGGTGGGGCCACCAGGTTGTGCCGTCCTGGTACACCGAGGCTTCCCGCGTTGCAGACCTGGATGGAAACCTCGTTCCGCTTATCGAGCGGGAGGCGCCGAAGGAGATGGACGTGACGATTGGAGCCGACGGCTTCTCATACACCCGTAAGGGCGATACGGAGAAGGGCTTCAAGGTAGGCGAACAGCTCTAGAACGAACAAAAGTTTTGCCGGCCCAAAGCACTTTAGCTTTGGGCCGGCAAATAATTAACTTATTTTTTATGGATTCTTTAGATATGATAAATAAAGAGAACGCTAAGAAATCTAAGGGTCTTGGTGCTTCTGGCACTTTAGAAAGCAGGCACGATGACGGAACATGCTGGGGGATCTATTTCGAAGTCCGAAAGGGTTTATCGGACTTTGCGCCAAGGAATCCTCTCCGGTCGGTATTCGGCTGGTTATCGTCTGGTTCTTGACCGTATTGCTCGCGAAATTGGGGTGTCTGCTGTCCCTGTAAGAGAGGCTGTTCGCCGTCTAGAGGCTGAAGGCCTCGTGGAGTTCCAGCGAAATGTTGGCGCGATCGTTACTGGTGTGGATAAAAAGGACTATGCGGTAACGATGGAAACGATGGCGGTTATGGAAGGCTACGCCACCGCTTTGTCCATCCCCTACCTGGCTGAAGAAGACCTGAAAGAGGCTCACGAACTTAACGATCAAATGCGCGAACTGCTGGTTGGAGAGTTTGATCCGCGCAAGTTCACCACGCTCAATAACAGGTTCCACCGAATCTTGACTCAGCGCTGCCCTAACCACAGGCTTTTTGATTTGCTTGAGCGCGAATGGGACCGCATTACGATCATTCGCAGATCTGCATTTGCATTTGACCCAAGCTACTCGACGCGGTCAGTGGACGAGCATGAAGAGATCTTGAAGTTGATTGAAGAGGGTTCACCTTCGGTTGATGTAGAGCTTTTGGTTCGCGAACACAAGATGCGCACGATGCGCAAGTACATCGCTACAGATCACAAGCCCGCCTATTAGCGAGGTCTCCAACTATAGGGACGTGACCACTATTCGGTCACAAAGCTAAGCCCCCGATGTTCGCTCTGCTACGAAAGAGCTACATCGGGGTTTTTGACGCCTTGGCGATTTCCTTGATGTAGAAGGGTTTTGAGGCGCCTTCGGCGACGTTGCACGTTTTTCCTAAGTGTCGGCCATATTTGCGGGCGGGAAGCATTGCGAAGATGCGTAGCCCAACTAAACTGTAAATCGTATACGACGATGTATATGTTTTCCGTTTTGAGTACTGCAATGCCGTAGCTTAAGACACCTACCCGCTTGTCGGACACCCACCAATCGTCCCGCCCACGCACAGGAGGCCACCGTGGCAAACAATCGCCTCATTCTTAGCCCAAAGAAGAAGGAAGATCGCAAGGTTGCAGTCGCAACCCTTGTAGGCACCACCGTTGAGTGGTACGACTTCTTCATTTACTCCAACGCAGTCGCCTTGATTTTCGGCCCGCTGTTCTTTGATCCCCTGGCACAGGACAACGCTTTCCTAGGACAGATCATTGGTTTTGCAACCGTTGGCATCAGCTTTTTCTTCCGCCCACTGGGGGCGATGGTGGCGGGCACACTCGGTGACAAGCTTGGCCGCAAATCGATGATGGTAGCAACCTTGATCCTCATGGGTCTTGCAACCGTATTGATTGGCCTGCTGCCCACCTACCAAACAATCGGTATTTGGGCTCCGATCCTGCTTGTGTTGCTACGAATCGTTCAAGGATTCTCGGCCGGCGGCGAGTGGGGCGGAGCCGCCCTCATGGCAGTAGAACACGCACCTGCCAACAGGCGCGGCTGGTACGGCGGCTTCCCCCAGGTTGGCGTGCCACTGGGCATGCTCACTGCCACGGGCGTCCTCGCTATCGTGCATGCTATTTCTGGCGATGCCTTCAATACCTGGGGATGGCGAGTACCGTTCCTCTTCTCAATCGTCATGATCGCCATCGGCATGTTCATCCGCCTAGGCGTAGCCGAATCCCCCATCTTCGAGGAGGTCTCGAAGGACGCCGATCAGCTGCGCTTGCCCATCGTGCAGATGTTCAAGTACAACGGCAAGCAACTGGTACAGGGCGCCCTCGCATTCATGGGTAACGGAGTGGTTGGCTACATGATCACCGGAGGGTTCATCCTGGCCTACACTTCCGGACCCAACGGCATGGGCCTTGACGGAAACAAGATGCTGAACATCATCACGCTGGCCTCCGCCTCCTGGATTGTCACCACCCTGTTTGCGGCCTGGATCTCAGACAGGATAGGCCGCGTGCGCACCTTCCAGATCGGCTTCGTTCTAAATCTGGTCTGGGTATTCCCCCTCTTTATGCTGATCAATACCGGCGAGTGGTCAAACATTATGCTTGGCGTCTTGCCGTTGACGATTGGCCTAGGCCTCACCTACGGACCACAGTCTGCAATGTTTGCCGAGATTTTCCCGGCCCGAGTCCGTTACTCAGGAGCGGGCCTTGCGTACGCGATTGGGGCGATTCTAGGCGGAGCGTTCTCGCCGCTCATCTCCACCTTCTTGTACGGCAAGTTCGGAACCTCCACGGCAATCTCAATCTACCTATTTACTTTCACGGCCATTGGGTTGATCGCGGTATCAACTATCAAAGACCGCACGGGGCTACCGCTGGGTAAGGAAGCCAACGACATTCCCGGCAATGCGCAGCTAGAGGCCGCGGTTGCGGCGCAGAAGGTTTCCGGTACGCCAGCAACGTTTGAGCACGGCGCTGGATACTAACCGTTAAAGCCGTAGAGCCCCTCGGAACGTCCACCCCGAGGGGCTCTAGCACCTGTGGTTCCAGCCCAACCGCACACACCTGGTAGATTTGTATACGATCTTGATTTTTTAGACCGGATTTAGGTGTGTCCAATGTGGACACCGCTACTTCACAGGTGGGGAGGCTACCGATGGCGGCACGCGCAGATATCACCCAAACGCTGTCTCGCGGTATATCGATTCTCGAAGTACTTGCCCAGTCCCCCGCACCCCTGTCCACCACAGACCTGGCCGACTACCTGGATGTACCGCGCACCAACGTTAACCGGCTACTAAACACGCTGCTAGCACACGACCTCATTTCTGGATCTTCCAAGGGGTGGCGAATCGGTGCTGGCATTCACAAGCTAGCCGACACCAAGTCGCAGGTGGTTGATGAGACCCCGGATGTGCTTAAGCGCATCGCGAATCGCCTGGATATGACGGCGTTCCTCGTCCACGCACGCAACGAAATGTGCGTCACGTTGGCATGCGCAGAAATTCCGCGTGAGGGCGCAACCCTGGTACAGCGGCCCGGAACTGTTCACTCCTTGCAAGTGGGAGCACCTGGTATAGCCCTCCTCGTCTCAATGGGAGACCGAATGGGATCGGCAGAGCTCAAAGAGCTTGCCGGGTCCAAGTTTGAGGAAGTCAAACGCGCCCGCCGGCGCGGGTGGGCCTACTCTAAAGATGAAGTAATCCCGGGTCTCACCTCCGTTGCCGTGCCCGTACGGGGCACGTACATGGAGCCCACCGCCCTCGCCATCGTCACTCTCACCGAACCGAACATTGATGAGGTTGTGGCTGTACTGCGCGCGGAGATCCAAACTCTTTAACGTGATCCCTCCCACCCAAAAGGCGGCGAATCGCGCCTGGGAATTTCGTAGCTGATAGCATGAGCGATAGCCTTAAAACAGACGTGTAAACTCGTCTATTTATCGTTATCACCAGGAGACTAAAGCATGTCACCATCTGCGCAAGATACCGGACACAACAAGCTGCCAGCACCGGTTGTTCCGGATCGCGTGAGCGCTGACGGCCTCGAAGAAAAATGGATGGCCAAGTGGGATGAGCGCGGCGTTTACGCGTTCGATCGCGAAACCACCCGTAAAGAGGTGTATTCGATTGACACTCCCCCACCTACGGTTTCAGGATCTTTGCACGTAGGCCACGTGTTCTCCTACACCCACACCGACACGGTTGCGCGTTATCAGCGGATGCGCGGCAAGAACGTGTTCTACCCGATGGGTTGGGATGACAATGGGCTGCCCACCGAGCGTCGCGTGCAGAACTACTACGGTGTTCGTTGTGACCCGTCACTGCCCTACCAGCCAGACTTTAAGCCGCCATTTGAGGGTAATGCGAAGTCGGTGAAGAACCGCGACCAGGTACCGATCTCGCGGAAGAACTTTATTGAGCTGTGCCTGAAGCTGACGGCCGAGGACGAGAAGGGCTTTGAAGAGCTGTGGCGCCGGCTCGGCCTTTCGGTTGACTGGGAGCACAACTACCAGACCATTGGTGAGCATGCACAGCGAGTTGCCCAAGCTGGTTTCTTGCGTAACCTCGCTCGCGGCGAGGCATATCAGGCGGAAGCGCCTGGCCTTTGGGACGTGACGTTCCAGACCGCTGTGGCCCAAGCCGAGTTGGAGGCGCGCGAGTACCCCGGTTTCTTCCACTCATTTGCGTTCCACGGTAAGGACGGCGACGTGGTTATTGAGACCACCCGCCCCGAGCTTTTGCCCGCATGTGTTGCGCTGATCGCACACCCCGATGACGAGCGTTACTCCGGCCTGTTTGGCACCACGGTGAAGTCCCCTGGCTTCAACGTTGAGGTTCCCGTCCTGCCCCACCCGATGGCGGAGATGGATAAGGGTTCGGGTATCGCAATGTGCTGTACGTTCGGTGATCTTGTTGACGTGCAGTGGTGGCGCGAGCTCGACCTGCCGATGCGCTCGATTTTGGAAAAGGATGGCCGCATCCGCGTTGGCGTTCCCGAGTGGATTGAGGACGAGGCTGGAACGCAGCTGTTCCACGATATCGAGGGGAAGACTACGTTCTCAGCGCGTGAAGTTATTGTGAAGCATCTGGCCAGTACGGGTGAGATGATTGGCGAGCCTGAGCCAACGATGCGTAACACTAACTTTTTCGAAAAGGGCGATAAGCCGCTTGAAATTGTGACGTCCAGGCAGTGGTACATCCGCAACGGTGGCAAGGATTTCACTCGCCCCGGCGCGAAGGCGAATCTGAACACGGAGCTGTTGGAGCGCGGCGAAGAACTGGCGTTCCACCCTGACTTCATGAGGGTGCGCTACGACAACTGGGTGCAGGGCCTCAACTCTGACTGGCTGATTTCGCGCCAGCGTTTCTTCGGCGTCCCCCTACCCCTTTGGTACCGCATTGATGAAGATGGCCACGTGCATTACGACGACGTGCTGGTTCCGGATGAGTCGCGTTTGCCGATTGATCCAACGATTGACGTGCCGGAAGGCTACGAGGAGGGCCAGCGCAACCAGCCGGGTGGTTTTGCCGCCGAAATCGACATTATGGACACATGGGCAACCTCCTCGCTAAGCCCCCAGGTAGCTGGCGGATGGCTTTCTGATGATGAGCTGTTTGAGCAGGTTTACCCAATGGATCTGCGCCCGCAGGGTCAGGACATCATCCGCACATGGCTGTTCTCCACCCTGCTTCGTGCACACCTAGAGTTTGACGGTTTGCCGTGGAAGCACGCCGCAATTTCAGGTTGGATCCTCGACCCGGATCGCAAGAAGATGTCGAAGTCTAAGGGCAACGTGGTGACACCCATGGGCTTGTTGGACAAGCACGGTTCGGATGCGGTGCGCTATTGGGCGGCATCGGCTCGCCTGGGCACCGACGCGGCGTTTGATGAGGGCCAGATGAAGATCGGCCGCCGCCTCGCGATCAAACTTTTAAATGCTTCGAAGTTTGCGCTCACGATGGGCCAGGGCGCGGATCTTGATCTGCGTCCGCTGAACGTTACGGAAGACTTGGACCGCGCGGTGTTAGCGCAGTTACATGAGGTTGTGAAGACCGCTACCGAGGCAATGGAGAACTACGACCACACGCGTGCCCTAGAAGCCACGGAGAAGTTCTTCTGGACGTTCTGTGACGACTACTTGGAGCTTGTGAAGGAACGTGCTTACAACCGCGACGGGAAGTGGACGCCGAGCCAGGCGATGTCTGCCCGCTCTGCTCTGGCTATCACGGTTGATACGGTAGTGCGCCTATTTGCTCCGTTCTTGCCGTTTGCGGCCGAAGAGGTGTGGTCTTGGTACCGCCCCGGTTCGGTTCATAACGCTCAGTGGCCGAGCCCACTGGACCTGCAAAACGTTGATGGTAACCCGCACATTTTGGAGGCCACATCCCAGGCTCTGGTTAAGCTTCGCCGCGTGAAGTCGGAGAACAAGGTTTCACCGCGCACCCCGTTCTTGCATGCAACTCTTGAGGTTCCGGCCGGCATGGTCGATTTGCTTGAGCTCACGCGTGATGATCTCTCGCTAGTAACTCATATTGAGGGCCAATTCATTATTCGCCCATCGGCAGAAGATGAGGTTGAGGTAGTCGACTACGAGCTCGGGGAACCTCCTGCTCGCAAGCCGCGAAACTAAGGTGATCGCATGAGTACTGAGAGTAACGCTCCTAAGCCCGCGCCAGATTCTGCGCCAGAGGTCCTGGAATGGCACGCCCCGGTGCTGGTGAAAACTGAGGAACACGAGTCTGTTCCTACAGTGTTTCGCGAGCGTGTCAAAAGAGGTCCGCGAGAGCCGATGATCGCCCGTAAGGCGCAAATGGGTTCCACGTGGCGAGAGATGCCCGCACAGGATTTCTTGGACGAGGTGAACCTTGTTGCAAGAGGCCTTATTGGTTTAGGCCTGCAGCCTGGCGATGCAATTTCAATCATGTCGCACACGCGGTATGAGTGGACGCTTGTTGATTTCGCCGCTTGGAGCGCAGGTCTAGTGGTTGTACCCATCTACGAGACGTCTTCGGTCGATCAAATCAAGTACATCTTGGAAGATGCTGACGTGAAGATGGTTGTGACCGAGACGATGGTCATGGCCCAGCTGGTGCAGGCAGCGCGGGCAACTCTTGAGCGCTCAGTGCAAATTTTCTCACTCGATAACTCTGCGATTATGCGGATTACAGAGGCCGGAGCAGACGTCGACGAGGCGGAAGTTGACGCTCGCATTGCCGGCCTTAACATCCATAAGCCAGCCTCGATTGTGTACACATCCGGCACAACGGGGAGGCCAAAGGGAACCGTTTTGACGCACGGGAACTTCGTGACTCTGTGCAAGAACGGGCACAAGTGGATGCCAGAGATCGCATACCAGCGTTCTTCGCGCCTACTGCTGTTTCTGCCACTGGCTCACGTGTATGCGCGCATGCTGGAGGTTTTCCAGATTACGGGTCATGGCATCATGGCGCACACCCCGAACACGCGTAACTTGCTTTCTGATCTAGAGAGCTTCCGCCCCACTTACCTGTTGGCGGTCCCCCGCGTTTTGGAGAAGATTTACAACTCGGCAGATGCTGCGGCAGGTAGTGGTGTTGCGCTGAAGACGTTCCGCTGGGCGGTAAAGACCGCCATCCAGTATTCGAAGGCTCTGGACACCACGCTGGGGCCATCGCGCACGTTGTCGGCTCAGCACCAGATGGCCGACGCCGTGGTGTATCGGAAGATTCGTGCCCTGCTTGGCGGGAATTGTAAGTACATCATTTCGGGTGGCGGGCCCCTCGGCGAAAGGCTGGGGCACTTCTTCCGGGGCGCTGGTATCACGGTTCTTGAAGGCTATGGCCTAACCGAGACGCTTGGTCCAATGTCAGTGAACACGCCTACAGTTTCAAAAATCGGCACGGTGGGCCCGCCGGTTGCAACCGTGGGTGTGCGCATTTCAGATACGGGCGAGATCCTCATTAAGGGTCCAACTGTTTTCTCTCACTACCACAACATGCCAGAAGAGACGGCAGCAGCGTTTGATGAGGACGGCTGGTTCCACACGGGTGACATTGGTTCTTTGGACCGCGATGGCTACGTGACGATTAGCGGACGCCAGAAGGAAATCATTGTTACCGCTGGTGGTAAGAACGTTGTGCCTACCGTTTTGGAAGATAAGCTGCGCGGGCATCCGCTGATCTCACAGGTGGTTGTGGTTGGCGATCTGCGCCCGTTTGTGGCGGCGCTCGTAACTTTGGATGCGGAGATGCTTCCGGGCTGGTTGAAGAATCATAATCTGCCTGCAATGACGGTCTCGGAGGCCATGAATCATCCGGAGGTTCTTGCGGCTCTTAACCGCGCGGTTGAACGCGCTAACAAGGCTGTCTCCCGGGCGGAGTCGATCCGCAAGATCAAGGTGCTATCTACGGACTTTACCGAGGCTAATGGAATGCTAACCCCGTCGATGAAGGTGAAGCGCCCGGTTGTTTTGGAGACGTTTAAGGACGAGATAGACGAGATTTATGGCGGTCCCGTGCGCGAGGCGGGCGAATAGAACGCTAAGAAGTTGTGGCGAGCATTTCGGTGCTCGCCACTTCTTTGTCTATCTACCCTATGGGCATTGAAGTCTACTTGTTTCGAGCTTCGTATCCCTGTTTGATGTCCTCGTGGTGGCGGATCACTTCGGTGACGATGAATTGCAGGAATTTCTCGGCAAATACGGGGTCTAGTCCCGACTCTTCAGCGAGGGCGCGCAGGCGCCTCACCTGTTCTTTTTCACGCGCGGGATCCGCGGGCGGAAGGTTGTGTTGGGCTTTGATGTGTCCAACGGTCTGGGTGCAACGGAAGCGTTCGGCAAGGACGTGAACGAGGGCGGCATCGATGTTGTCAATAGTCGCGCGGGCTTGCGCGAGTTCTTCAGGAATGTCGCTCATGTTTGTCCTTCGCTGAGAGGGCCTTATGCGCTCTGGCTGTTCTCGGAGTATTGGCGGGGCCCGTATTCTGGGTCTGCGCCGCCGGTGACAACCGCGGAGGTAACGGTTACCTGGCCAACTTGGGGCATGGATGGGACTTCAAACATGATGTCCGAAAGCGTTTTTTCGAGGATTGAAGAAAGCGCGCGGGCCCCTGTCCCCCGTTCGTTAGCTAGCTTCGCAATCTCGTGTAGTGCCTCGTTGGTGAACTCTAGTTTCACGTCATCGAGGTCAAACAGGTGCTGGTATTGGCGAACGAGGGAGTTCTTCGGTTCGGTTAGAACCTTGATGAGGTCAGCTTCGTCCAGTTGCTTGGTAGAGGTAACAACGGGCAGGCGGCCAATGAATTCGGGGATCATGCCGAACTTGTGCAGGTCTTCAGGAGTTACTTGCTCGTACAGGTCACCGTATTCCGAAGCCGATTTGAGGTCGGATCCAAACCCCGTGGTGCGCTTGCCCAGGCGGGCTTTAACGATGTCGTCCAGGCCGGCGAACGCACCCGCTGCGATGAACAGAATGCCGGAGGTATCGATTTCCAAGAACTGCTGGTGCGGGTGTTTGCGCCCGCCCTGCGGCGGTACGGACGCGACGGTGCCTTCAATGATTTTTAGTAGAGCTTGCTGCACTCCCTCACCGGATACGTCCCTGGTGATGGAGGCGTTCTCGGCTTTGCGCCCGATCTTGTCGATCTCATCGATGTAAATGATGCCGCGCTGGGCTTTTTCGACGTCCTCGCCCGCAGCTTGAATGAGCTTGAGGAGGATATTTTCCACATCCTCGCCAACGTATCCGGCTTCGGTTAGTGCGGTTGCGTCAACGATGACGAACGGCACGGATAGTAGCTTCGCAAGAGATCGCGCCAGGTGGGTTTTACCTGTTCCCGTGGGACCTAGAAGGAGGATGTTGGACTTGGTCATTTCCATGTCCAGCGGTTCGCCGGTGCGCATGGAGGCGTGCAGGCGCTTGTAGTGGTTGTACACGGCTACGGCCAGGGCCCGCTTAGCTTTGTCTTGAGAAATGACGTAGTCGTTGAGGAATTCGTAAATTTCTTGGGGGCGCGGCGGCTGGGTTAGTTCAGCTTGTTTGGTTTCTTGAACTTCTTCTTGGATCAGGTCGGCGCATAGGTCTACGCATTCGTTGCAGATGTATACGCCAGGTCCGCCAATGAGCTTGACAACCTGTTTTTGGCTCTTTCCACAGAATGAGCATTTGAGTAGTTCAGTTGAATCCGTGAACCGCGTCAAGGATGATCCCCCTTTGTTGGCACTGTGTGCCTGAAAAAGCTACGCCCAACAGCTCTACTTTAGAAGAGGTTGGGCGTAGCTGCGAGCAGACGCGCAGGCTAGTTGCCTTTACGCGACGTCAGTACTTGGTCGATTAGTCCGTATTCGAGGGCGTCTTGCGCCGTGAGGATCTTGTCGCGGTCAATGTCGCGGCGTACCTGTTCGGGCGTGCGGCCAGAGTGCTTGGCCAGCGTGTCTTCCAGCCAGGTGCGCATGCGGTCGATTTCTTCCGCCACGATTTCAATATCCGAGGCTTGTCCCTGCATGCCCTGCATCGCGGGCTGGTGAATGAGCACGCGCGCGTTGGGAAGAGCGAGACGCTTGCCGGGTGTTCCTCCGGCAAGGAGGACGGCTGCAGCTGAAGCAGCTTGGCCAAGGCACACGGTTTGAATCTGCGGTTTGATGTACTGCATCGTGTCGTAGATTGCGGTCATGGCCGTGAAGGAACCGCCGGGGCTGTTGATGTACATGGTGATCAGCGAGTCCGGGTCTTGCGATTCAAGCACCAGTAGCTGAGCCATGACATCGTCAGCGGAGGCGTCATCTACCTGCACGCCAAGGAACACGATGCGGTCTTCAAACAGTTTGCCGTATGGGTCTTGGCGCTTGAAGCCGTAGGGCGTGCGCTCTTCAAACTGGGGCAGGACGTAGCGGGCGCTAGGCATTTGGTTGCTCATAGTTGATTCAAATGGTGTTCTCACGGTTCCTCCTAGGCCCCTGCGTTCTCGGTGCCGGACACGGTTGACGCGTTGGTGACGATGTGGTCAAAGAACCCGTATTCGCGGGCTTCTTCCGCGGTGTACCAGCGGTCGCGGTCTGCGTCGAGGTTGATTTGTTCTACGCTCTTGCCGGTGCGTTCAGCGGTGATTTCGGCTAGTTCACGCTTCATTTTCAAGATGAGGTCGGCATTAATGCGGATATCCGCGGCCGTGCCGCCCACGCCACCGGAGGGCTGGTGCATGAGGATGCGCGCGTGCGGGGTTGCAAAGCGTTTGCCGGGCGTGCCCGCGGTGAGGAGGAACTGGCCCATGGAGGCTGCAATGCCCATGGCGACGGTAACAACGTCAGGCTGGATGAACTGCATCGTGTCGTATATAGCCATACCTGCAGTGACGGAACCGCCCGGGCTGTTGATGTACAAGTAGATGGGCTTTTCTGGGTCTTCAGCTGCTAGTAGCAGCATTTGCGCACAAATCTGGTTGGCGCTCTCGTCGGTGACCGGCCCGCCCAGCCAGATGATTCGTTCTTTTAGTAGACGCCCGTATACGGCGTCTCCCATCGCGGCGGGCTTGGTGTCTAGGTCCATGCTGACGCCCGTTGAAGTGGTGGTCATTACTTCTCCTACTTCTTGTCTTAAGCTTTCTTCAGCTTAGTAGGACTCGCGCGCATTTTCTTCGCCGGAGCCTGTTTTTCGCTGATGGCGATTAATAAACAGTTTGAGGGCCTGGAACAACTGTTCCAAGCCCTCAAACTGTGTGTGATTATTCTGCGGACTCAGCCGAAGCGGAGGAGGCAGAGGATGCCGACTCGTCTGCTTCGTCAGCGCCGGCCTCGGCGAATTCCTCGGCGGATGGGTCGCGCGTGAACTCGGAGAGGTCAACGGCCTCGCCTGCGGTGTCCTTTACAGTGACCTTGCCTAGCGTGAGGGCGAGGGCCTTCGTGCGGGTAAGTTCTGCAACCATGAACTGGATCTGGCCTTGGTCAGAGAACATCTGGCTGGGGTCCATGCCGTTCATCTGGGCGGTCTGCATCATGAAGTCAAACAGTTCCTGCTGGCCAATGTTCGGCTTAACCTGGGCTGCAAGTTCTTCAAGCACAACCTGCTCGCTGATGCGGCGAATCGCGTTTTCCTTAGCTTCCTTCTTCTTCTTTGCGGAAGCGCCTTCTTCAAGGCCCTGCTTGGCCTGCTCTTCAACTACCGACTTCGGAAGCTCAAGCTTTACAGCATCGATGATGTGGTCAAGGAGGCGGTCGCGGGCCTGGAGGGCTTGGTCTGCGCGCTTGCGCGTGCCCGCCTGGGTCTTGAGGTCTTCGCGCAGCTCGTCGATGGTGTCGAACTCGGAAACCATCTGGGCGAAGTCGTCGTCAGCCTTGGGCAGTTCGCGAGCCTTCATTGCGGTTACGTTAATGGTGACCTCGGCCTCTTCACCGGCGTGCTCACCACCGGCAAGCTTGGTGGTGAAGGTGGTTTCTTCATCAGCCTTCATGCCGGTTAGGGCCTTGTCCATACCATCGAGCATGGACTTGGAGCCGATCTCATAAGATACGTCCGAGACGGAGTCGATCTCTTCCTCACCGATCTTGGCAACCATGTTGATGGTTGCAAAGTCGCCCTTCTTAGCCTTGCGCTTGATGGGCTTTAGGGTAGCGAAGCGGGTGCGCAGCTCCTCGAGTTCCTTCTCTACGTCCTCTTCGGTGACTTCAAGGGTGTCAACTTCAAGTTCGACGTCGTCAAGCGAGGGCAGTTCAAACGGGGCGATAACCGGAACTTCAGCTACGAAGGTAAGCTGGCCGCCGGGCGTGCCGGTGGCGTTTGGAATTTCGGTGACTTCAACGTCTGGCTGAGCCATGACGCGAAGCTCGTTCTCGGCGACAACCTGGCCGTAGAAGCGGGGCAGGACCTCGTTGATTACCTGCTCGATAACGGCTACGCGACCAAAACGCTGATCGATGACGCGCGCGGGCACCTTGCCGCGGCGGAAGCCGGGGACGTCAACATTCTTCGCGATGTCACGGTAGGCCGCGTCCATATCCTGCTTGAGGTCTTCGTAGGGAACCTCAACGGTAACTTTCACCTTAGTGGGTTCAAGATTTTCGACAGTGCTCTTCACGTAAACGCACTCCAACGTATATCTAGACTCTGACGGCCTACTTGGCCGATTACAACATGTAAATACTACGTCAAGGCAATGGGTTTTGCGGAACTGCAATGAGTAAAAGGTGACTTACTGCATGTCTTGTATCGGTTTGGCCGAACATTTACAGTTTTCCCGCGTAAAGCTTGCCGGCCTAAAGCTTTGAAGTAGCATTTTTGTATGAGCGTTGAAAATGATGAGTGCTTTTGCCTGCCTGATGATGACCGCTTGTACGAGCCGGATTACGACTGGCTGTGGACGTACCCGCCTCACAATGATGGCTCGGAGGCGCGCCTGCGCATAACGTTGCGCCCGGCTGATGACGGGGCTGCTGACTCCTCGCTACCCGATCTGGTTCATAACTGGTTGGACACGCTCCTAGTTTTTGAAGAATCAACTTGGGGCGCTGGCGGCTGGGCGGTTCGTATAGTTAGCGAGGCAGATGATCAGGTTGTGTTGGAGCTGTGGTCTGCGGGCGAGGACGTGGCTGACAGTCTCCAAGCAGGTACGGAGTCTCTTTTTGAGGGTGTTCTGCAAGATACTGACCTGCAGGTAACCTACGAGCAGTTGCCACGCATATCAGAGGAATCTTAGTTCCTCATTAAGCCATACTCCTCCTCAAACTGAGCGATTGTTTTGGCGTGCGCGTTAAACGCACTGGCAAAGCTCGCACTATCCGCTAGGCCGCGGCATCGCAGCCGGAATTTTCGGGTAGGATGTGGCGTGTGCGCGGACTTTTGATTGTGAATTTAGGCTCGCCGGACAGTCCGGCTCCGAGCGATGTTCGAACGTTTCTAGCGAAGTTTTTAAGCGACCCGCGGGTGGTTGATTTCCCGCGCGCGGTGTGGTTGCCGATTTTGCATGGCATTGTGTTGCGCGTGCGCCCACGCAAGTCGGGGGCTATTTATAAAACGATTTGGACGCCCGAGGGCTCCCCTCTGGTGGTTTATACAAAGCGCCAGCACCAGTTGTTAAAAGAGGCTTTGCCGGACTGGAATGTAAAGTACGCGATGACGTACACCAGACCCTCGATAAATTCGGCTTTGCGCGCATTTGAAGATGAGGGTGTAGACGACGTCACCGTGCTCCCCCTCTACGCACAGACAACGCCGTCTTCAACTGGCGCCGTGGTGGATCAGGTGCTCGACTTTTATCGCAGTCAGGAGCACCACCCGCATCTGCGGATTGTGGGCAAGTGGCCCACTCAGCCCGATTACGTGAACTGGCATGCGAAGCAGATAGCGGATCGGGTCCGCGGAGAAGGTCCTGCTCCGCAGATGATTTTGTTGTCTTATCACGGGGTGCCCCAGCGGGCGGCTCACAAGCCGGAGGGATACCGGCAAGAGTGTTTAGAGACTTCCTCGGCCATCGAATCGCAGCTGCGCCAGTTGGGCGTCGACGTGCCAGTTTTGACCACGTTCCAGTCTAAGTTCGGGCCGGGAAAGTGGCTTGGACCGGCTACGATCGACACGATGGCCAGCCTGCCGGGCCGCGGAATCACTTCGGTTTTGATTGCGACCCCAGCGTTTATTTCAGACTGTATTGAGACGGTTGACGAGCTGGACGTGCTGAATCAGAACGCGTTTAAGGAAGCCGGCGGCCAGCATTACCAGCGAGTGGCTCCCATAAATGACGATCCGGTGATTGTAGACATTGTGAAGGACCTACTGGGCGAGTAAGCGCCTATTCTTCCGTGGCCGCGGATGGCTTCGATGCAGGCGCATCCGCAGGCACTTGTGCGTCGCGGGGCGCGCCCGCTGGGCGGCGGCGGAACAAGAGGGAGCGGAACCGAACGCTACGCAGGCCCAGTGTGACGGCGCCGGGCAGGATCCATTTGAAGCGGCGTGCTACCAGGCCGAACACGGTTGAGAAGATGATCGCGAGCGCCATGCCCAGGTTGTAGTGGCCGGAGGTCTGCATGATTACCATTAGCAGGCTAGCGACGATTGACCAGGTGGCGTACAGGGGTGCCCCTCCGAAGATTAGGGGCTGGCGCCGGGCTAGGAGGTCTCGAATAACTCCTCCACCCGTTGCAGTGGTGACTCCTAGCAGGATTGCGGGCGCCCAGTCTAGGCCCGCAAACAGTGCCTTGGATGCCCCGGTTGCAGACCAGCAGCCAAGGGCGAGCACGTCAAAGACCGCGATTGAGGCTACCGCGAAGCGTGATTTGAACGGGAAGATGTATGCCGCGACGGCGGCAAGCACAGCAAAGGCAAGATAGTACGGGTCGGTGAGGGCGATGGGAAATCCTTGTTGGAGCAGGACGTCGCGGATCATGCCCCCTCCGAGCGCAGAAGATACGGCTAAGAAAAGGAAGCCGATGAGGTCATAGTTCTTGGTGCGTGCAAGGACGCCTCCAAGGAGCCCGTTTCCTAGTACACCAACGAGGTCAACAACGCGAAAAACGAGGTATGGATCCACACGTGCCCCTTAATAATGACAGCCTTGCTAGCCCGTCCAGTTTGTACATGGGTCATCCTAGTGCAAATTTTGCTTGAAACGGCATGCGTCTATTAGTCGAAATGCAGACCGTTATCTTGAGCCTGCGCGGGCGCCCTAAATCAAGGCAGGGCTCGCACAATATATAATTGTATTCATCTATCCACAGTTGTTTTCTGCGCTCTAAGAGGTTCGCTATGCGGCGTGTTCTAGGTTTAGTTTTATCACTCGGTGTTGCCCTCTCGTTCCTGGGAATCCAGGAGGTAGCGTGGGCCGAAGAATCGTTGAACGATGGAAACGTTGCAACTGACACTGATGGCGCGGGACCTACCTCTGGTAGCGAGTTCGGTTCCCCCTCACAGACGCAGCCCGAGTCTACGGAGCAAAATGAGCAGCCGGAACCAGGTTTAGCTCCCTCGGGCGAAACCACTGAGACTTCGCGCGATGAGGGCACATCCGCAGATGAACAGACCACAGCTCCTTCAGAGAGTGAGGATGGTGCGCCTACTGAGGAGCTTGAGCTGTCCGATGAGGAAATCCCCGAAGCGGTTGGCGCACCGGAAAGTTCAAATACCTGGCAGATCGGCTCACCGCGTCGCATTGGATTTGGCTGGAACGGCTCGATTTACAACGCTGGCAACTTTGATCGTTACGGCGCCGATGATGTATTCCTTGTTCGCCCTAACGGCGACCTCCACTTTTACCCGCGCACAGAAGCCACCTGGTTTAATGGCACTCGCAAGATTGGCCGTGGCTGGAACAATATGCGCATCTTAATGACGGGTGCAGATTTTGACGGCGATGGCTACACAGACATTCTGGCGATTCGCTACGATGCAGACCTTTACCTCTATCGTGGTAACGGCGATGGAGGCTTCAAAAGCAGTAAGATAATCGGCTACGGTTGGCACGCATTTCAGTCAGTTGTAATGGTGCCGAAAGGCCCGGGAAGCAACCCTGCTCTGATTGGTCAGCGAGGTGACACTACTTGGGTTTACCCGACTAACGGGTCTGGAACGTGGGGCACTCCGTATACGGTCGAGCTACCGGGAGGAATTACCTCATATACGTTTTGTGCGGGAGATCTAGCCGGAACTGGATATTCAACGCTGATGAGGGTGAACGGCTCGAATCTAGAGGTGTTATCGACAACCGATTACAAATCTTTTTCCGCTATGGAGCCTATTAAGCTGAACGGCTTGCCGGTTAAGTACGCAGCTATTAACGGGTTCTCATCGGGCGCGTCAGGCTACCTCGATGTGGTTAATTCTGACCGTGATTTCCTGCAGTATGAGGTGACACGCAAAGTAAAACCAGCCGATCAGGATTCCCCGCCGCTACCGCGTTCGCGAGACATTTCCTTCTCTGCTAGCAAACGAGCTGGCAGTGGCTGGCCAGGTTCTGGCGTATATGGGCTTGGCGATTTTGATCGCGATGACAATCCTGACCTCGGCATCATTAAGAGTGACGGCAGTTTCATGTTCTACCGTGGGAGTGGAACAGGAGGTTTCCGCTCGCCGTATCCCCAGATAGGTTGGGGTTGGGGCTCTCTAACAGTATTGTCAGGTGTTGATGCAGACGGCGATGGTACCCCCGATGTGATTGCCCGTACGACCTCCGGCAAGTTGCTTCTTTATCCTGGATCCGGCCGGGGTGGGTTCAGCTCGTCGTATGTTATTGGCTATGGTTGGCAGAACTTCACCCACATGTGGCTGGTCCGGCAAGGGCCGGGAGGATCCCCTGCTATTTATGTTCGCAATCCTGATGGAACTGTAGGCGTGTCAAAGTCGAATGGAAAGGGCACGTTCTACTCGGTAGTTCCAACCACAATCCCCGCTTCGATAGCTTCAGATATGCCTCGCGCCTTTGCAAGTGATGACTGGAATAACGACGGGCGGAGCGACCTGCTGGTAATCAGAAGTAATGGGAACCTGGTTATGCTACCGCAGCTATCGGCGGGTGGTTTTGGTGAGCCTCAGGTTATCGGTTGGGGTTGGCACCGTATGCGTTCGTTGCATCCAGGGGCCTTCTCTGCCTCCTCCAAACAGGTTTATGCAGTGCATGAAGATGGCACGCTCTACTTGTACACCGCAACATATAGGGGCTCGAACCGCGGCTTTTCCACGCCGGCTGGTTATGCGCCTAGGGTACAGGTGAACGGCTCGTGGTTGACGCATCCAATCAGTTGGACTGGCCAGCCCGATGGGTCAACTTGTGGCCCTACCTCTATGTACATGACGCTGCGGTATCTGGACGCTGGAAACTCCCGATATGATGGTAAGCCTTTGACGGTTTGGAATCTGGCCGGACCCTCTTACGCGAATGTGGGTTCGGGCTATACCGGGGGCACTTCGTGGGAAGGTAAGCGTCTGTCAGTCGGTTTGAACCGCTGGCGCGGAACCAATGATTATCAGCAGTGGACGTTCCCGTCTGGACGCGATTTTGACGCGAAGGTGAAGAACTCGTTCTTCACCGGTCGCCCCGTGCTCGTAGACACGGTCGAGAACTATGGCGGGCCGCATTACAACGGCCATGTGGGAACGTCCTCGCATATTATCGTTGCGTACAGGTACCACTCGAGTGGAACAGTTGGGTTTGTAGATCCGGGCGGTCCGGGCTCTGCGATTTCTGGATATTCGGCTAATCGCTACTTCGACTACAACAACGCTGTGAAGTTCGGGAACAACTTCTTGGGCAACTACGGCGGTGGCGGGCACGGCATGGTGTACTGATGAAACGAAGCACTCTCCCCTACGCCCTTACTGCCGCATTGGTTCTGGCGGGATGCACCACGTCAGTTGATAGCAGAGTGGAACAAGATGCGGATAACCCCGTCCCTTCTGATTCTCAAGTTGCCTCGCAGCAGATTGGCGAGGTGGATTTTAGGGATCCAGAGCAGTGCGCTGCCTTCGCGGATAAGCCAGCTGAGCTTGCAAAAGCTGTGGTCGCGGTTAACGGCTCGCCCGTTTCGGGCACAATCCACGACTTTGCGGCTAACCGCCCGGCTGATTGGTCTGGGGAGTTCAGCGCGAGTAGCGCTGACGGGCAGCGCCTGCAATTCATTGGTGCGGGTGCAGACGGTGTGGTAGCGAGTTTGCAGATTCTTCCCGAGCCCCGACCAGCCCCGCCTTCGAATGCAGGGATTTGGCAGGCTGGTGCTTTCAAACCGTTCGAGAACACCGAGCTGCTCAGCGAGCAACTTCCAGAGGCCGCGGCACCGGCGGCCCTAGCTGGCTCTTTGAACAATGGACGCGCTACTTGGATTGAGCAGTTGGTTGATCCCAAGCAGCCGCCGTTTGCAGGCGAGATGGCCTGGCGAATCATGACGGCTGATTTTGCGGGTGGCACGGCCCGCGAGGTGACCTCGTCTTGGGTATTGACGGGTGAACAAACAGTTCCTGCCCCTACCCCATGGTTTGCCCCAGTGGCGACATCCAGCCACGTATTTGCAGAAACCTACGTTCGTGAAGGCGATACGTGGACCCAAGCGGTTGTGAAAGCCAAGGTGGATGATCCTTCCAAGGTCGAGATAATCAAGCCTGCACGCCTTCCAGTTGCGGTTGGCGAGCAGGTGGCTTGGGTTGAGGACACTACGAATAATGGTTTGGATGCCGATCGCGATGTGTTCACAATCCGCTGGAATGATTCCAGTGATCCGGTGAAGCTCGAGCTGGCAGATTATTTTAAGGTGCAGTGGCTCGCCGCTGATGCGAACAACCTGATTGTTACGTTGCAGGATCGCTGCTCGGCTCGTACATGGACGGGCGCTTTTGACCGTGGTTCCAATAGTTTCAAATCTTGGGTTTACACCCGCGCTGACGGCGTGGCTGCGTCATTAACAGCCGGCGTATACGCGTGGGGCAATGGTTCAGGCAACGTTAATGGCGATATGTACGTGTGGGATATAGCCGCAGATACGGCCCAGTATCTGGGTTCTACACCTGGATTCTCAGTTCCATTCGCACTCGTCGAGGGTATTGCTAAGCCAGGTTTCCCTGAGCATTCAGAGGTGCCCCTCGTGGCTTGGCAGGTAGGAAAGTAAAGCTCAGCCTGCAGGCAAGCTCAGCCTGCGGGGCCTCGTCCGAAGCGGGCACCAAACGCGCAGCGCACGATCTCCTGCGCTGCGCCGGGCATCGCCCCCCCTATCCCCCGTGGTATAGGCGGGCGTGCACGCGAATCATCGCTCCCTTGGGTATCTCGATGTCGCAGGGCATGGAGAATATGCGCGCTGGGTGGTTGATAGTTTCTACCGCGCGTCCCTTGTCATCTTGCAGCCCCTGCGCAGGAACTTCCATGACTACGGGCGCGCGCCCGGGGAATAGAATCTCCATTTCTTTGCCGGGTGCAAGCTTGTTCTTGGAGTGCAGGTAAAGTCTGCGCTCGGCCGCGTCATAGTCGGTGACAATGCCACCCAGCACCCACTCGTTGATGTAGCCGCCCCGGTTCACATCTTCACTAGCCGGGTTTTCCGGGTAGTAGAAGCCCGTGGAATAGGTGCGGTGAGTAACCTTGTAGGGCTCGTCCGCTAACCAACCCGGGTATTCAACAGGCACCACGGGCCGCGGGTTTTCGGGCAGGTGGATTTGGTCATGGAATGGCGTGAGGATATTACCGGCCAAGTCTTCGAAGCCGCGTTGGATCATGTATTCATTCACCGCTGTCTTATAGGCGTTAGTCATGGCGGCAACGTAGTAGGCGCTTTTGGCTCGCCCCTCGATTTTAAGAGAGGTAATGCCGGCGTCAAGGATGTCGTGCACGTGTTCGATGGTGTTCATGTCGTTAGAGTTGAACAGGAAGGTGCCTTGATCGGTGATTTCGACGGGAATGAAGTCACCGGGCCGACGCTCTTCCACAACGTGGTACTTGTAGCGGCATGATTGCGCGCAGTCACCGTGGTTAGCATCGCGGCCGGTGGTGTGTTGCGAAATGAGGCACCTGCCAGAAAATGCCATGCACATGGATCCGTGTACGAACGCTTCAATTTCGAGTTCATCTGGCGTGTGCTTGCGCAGTTCGCGAATGTCTTCAAGGGATAGTTCGCGGGCGAGCACAACACGGCTTGCGCCTAGCTGAGCAAGAGCGTTGCCAGCCTGGTAGTTGGTGACGCCGGCTTGGGTGGAGATGTGCACCTCAGTGTTGGGAGCAACTTCGCGGGCGGCCATGAGCACGCCTATGTCGGTGACGATGAGGGCGTCCACGCCGATGTCCCCCAGCTGCCCCATGTAGTTGTTCATGGCTTCGACTTCGCCAGAGCTGGGCAGGATGTTGCAGGTGACAAACACGCGCCCACCACGCTCGTGTGCGTAGCTCACGGCCTCTTCGATGTCTTCGAGGGCGAAGTTCTTTGGAGCGGATCGCATACCGAAGTCCTTGCCGCCCAGGTAGACGGCGTCGGCTCCAAAATCGAATGCGGTTTTAAGGGTGGCGAGGTTTCCGGCTGGCGCGAGGACCTCTGGGCGGGTGCGGCGGCGTACGCCTTCAAACAGTTCAGTCACGTGGCCAAGTGTATCGATATCCGCGAGCGGGCGAAGAACGTAACAAGGCGACCCGTCTTGCGCGCTCCCAAATCCCAAGGCAATCGTGTTTGACAGCTGCATCAGATCAGTCGAAGGAAGGTTTCTCCAGTTCTAAGAACTCCTCACCTTTTGGTGTCAAAGCGAATACTAGCGGACGCCTACTGACTTCTTCGATCAATCCTGCTTCAGTCAACTCTTTAAGCATCGGACGCACGGTGCTCTTCGATCTTTTGAGAAACTTGGATATCTCATCGAGGCTTCCACCCCTTCTTGGACCGAACAGAAGAATCTGGCCGAGCATAAACAATGTTTGTAGGTGATATGGCGTAAGGCTCTTGAACTCCTTATCAATCACATCGATGCGTTGCGATAGATTCTCAAGATTCACCAGCCGTATACGCAATGATTCCACCAATCGCATTTGAGCAGCTAGCAATATATCCATCATGTTGCTGATAAAGAACGTTACCTCGCCCATATTCATGGGATCTTCTACCTGGAGGAATGCTTTGTAGTATTTCCTCTTTTGCCGCATAACCTCTGCAGAAAGAGATAAAGCCGTTGGCGCAGACAGGATGTTCCGTAAGTTCAACGCAAGCAAGAAGCGCCCAAACCGCCCGTTGCCGTCGTAGAACGGGTGAGTATGCTCGACCATAAAATGACCGACCAGGGCATTCACGAGCATGGGCTTTTTCTCTGCACTACTGACATCAAGCGCAACGCTTAGCCGACTCTTAATTTCCTCTTCCCCCAACACGCCTTTGTGTATGGATTTCGAACCGCCTGTTACGTGCACTTCGCCGAGACGAAACAGGCTACCATCCAATTTATCTTCGCTGGAAACTTCGGCACCAAGGAGTTGGTCGTAAAGCGCACGCAAATCAGTCAGCGTTTGGGGAAAGGTGATCGTTTCGCCGCTGCTATCACCAATGAGTAGCTTGAAAGTACTAGCCATTTCTTGAAAGCGCTTCGGCTGTCCGGGCATATTCTTATCTATTGCCACGTTGAGTGCCTCAGTTACCTCACGCCGAGTTGACTTAACATTCTCAATCTCATTTGTGGATTGTATTTCTTCAACCAGGAGGGTGTAGAAATAGTGATTTTGTGCCACGCCGGGCAACACATTCCACGCTTTCTGGATTTCCTGCTCGGTTTTCCATATGGTTTCCGACAACTCATAGATGTCGCGAGTGATAACAGCGAATAGGGGGTTATTTCCAACGTGGTACGGGTACTTTACGGTCGCAGGACTATTTAGACGGTTTTCGAGTTCCACGTTGACAACGCTACTAGCGTCCAGATTCGTCTTATGGAACAGAACACGTAGCGACTTGTAGGTTCCCATCATCTTATGCCTAACGCTTCAGTGACCATGTTTTGAAGTTTCAAAAGAACAAGATCTTTAGCAAATAGCATACGCTCAACTAAACCCTATTTTGCAAAATTTGCATTTTTTGCGAAATAGACCCCGATTAAGAGGCTCTTATTTGCAAAATTCGCCATTTTTGCAAATAAGCCTCCCTTCTTATCGTGGCAAAATGATCATGCGATCACTCTGCGCCATTTATGGCGTGATTTCCCTTGTATTTCGCGGGCTAAAGCACAAACAGACATGCGCATATCGTAGGATCAAATTATGCGCACAGTGTCAAAAGTTTTCATCTCTTTAGCAGTGGTACTTGTCCTTGCGATTGCAGGGGTGTTCGGGCTTGCACAAACGTACAGTGCTAAGGCCCTACCCCGCACGACAGTTGCGGGTATCGACGTGAGTGGCAAGACGGCAACCCAGATCGAACAGCAGGTTGAGGCTGCCGCGAGCGAACGCACCGTGGATCTCACTATTGAGGGCCAGACTATTAGTACTCCCCTAGCTGATACGGGCTTTAGTGTTGACGCAGCGCAGAGCGCGCAGGTGGCTCTTAAGCCTTCCTCCTCGATTTGGAGCCGGGCTACAGGCCTCTTGTCATCCCACCACGTTCCTGCTTCGATGAATGTGGATGAGCAGGCATTCGCCAAGTTTGTTGAGTCGTTGAACGCAAAAACTCCTTCTCCTACTCAAGAGGCATCGGTGTCGTGGAACGGCGAACAGTTTGTAGCCTCCCCTGGCCAGGCGGGCACGGCTGTTGATGCGGATCAGGTGCGCACGATTGTTGAGAGTGCTTCGAAGGATCTGAAATCTTCGGCGCTGGCAGATCTTTCAGTTATGCAACGAGAGCCAGAAAACAGCGGTACGCAGGCTGAAGCCGCGGCTGTAAAGGCCAACGAGCTGATGAGCGCCTCCGTTGAGTTGGGTGACGGCATCGAATCATTTGAGGCTACGGCCGATGACATTGCGAAGTGGATTGTTTTTGACCCTGCCGACGGTTTGGCTCCCTCGTTTGATGCGGCATCGATTGAGGGGTGGGTTTCGCAGATTGCAGATAAGACAAACGAGGAAGCCCAGCCGGGCATTCAAAATGTTGATGAGAACGGCAAGGTGCTGATTAACGCGCGTGAAGGCAAGAAGGGCTGGAAGGTGAATAACCTTGGCGCGATTGCCAACCAGGTGGTGCAGGCTGTCCAAGCAGGTGAAGCGTTTGCAGGGTCGTTTGATTACGACGAGGTAACACCCACCTATGAGCAGCGCAAGATTGCTCCGGGAGCTGAGAATCTTCCATACCCTGCAGCTCCGGGTGAGAAGTGGATTGACATTAACCTCACCACGGCGCGAATGACTTGCTACGAGGGTACGGAGGTTGTGCGCGGCCCGATTCCTGTAGTGCCGGGCAAGCCTTCCTCGCCAACTGTGGACGGGCATTTCAACGTGTATTTGCAGTATGAGAGCCAAACAATGCGTGGGCTGAATGATGATGGTTCGCGCTACGTTGAACCGGATGTGCCATGGGTATCTTATTTCCACGAGTCTTATTCGATTCATGCGGCTCCTTGGCAACGCACGTTCGGTTGGACGGGACCGGGCGGCTCACATGGTTGTGTGAATACGCCAACGTCCGACGCGGAATGGGTCTACCATTGGGCTGACCTTGGCACCTCGGTGATGTCTCACTACTAGAGGCGCCTGCCTAAAGAGATCTTCAAATACTTATCCCCGGAATGAACCGGATGCATTGGTTCATTCCGGGGACAGTTTGTAAGCAGTGTACAGGTGCGTCAAATACGCTTGTATCCCTTAAATCCTGGAGGACTCAACTCTTTCTTGATACGGTCAATATGGTATTTCCATCGAATACAGGAGGAATAATGAAGAATTGGTTGCGCGCCACAACTGCTTTTGCAGGAGCGGCAGCACTGACACTGGGAGGCGCTGTTGCCGCTACAGCAGCGAACAGTGTTGACGACGGTAGCAACGTAAAGACCTTCGATGTTACTTGGAGCGACAAGGTAGAACGGTACGATCCGGCGCTTGAAGGCACCAAAATTGACGTGCTTCTATACTGCGAGGTCTACGAATTCAAAGACGGTAAATCAACGGGCAAATTCCTTAACTACGAGTGGCCAAGGCTAACGCTCACCGTTGGTAAGGACGAGCAGATTCCGCTTAATCTAGACCTCGGCAAAAAAGAGTACAAGGACGTTGACAAGATCGGCGTTCAGGACTGCTACGCGTACCGCGCCGGGAAGTGGGGGCCTAGCCAGTTCTCTTTCGGAACCGGCTATAGTGAGGGTGTTAAGCAGATCGGTATGTATCAGCAGGCCAACACCGATTTCGCATTCGAGTTGGTTGAAGGCGAGTGGGATGGCGAAACCTATCTAGGTGAGGTTCCCGAGGGCAAGGCACCCACAATCACAATTGGAGTGTCGCAGCATAAGGCTGGAGGCGCAGTTACGGAAGATGGCGAAAGAATCTACGAGCCCCTCATCACCAAGGGTGGCGACCCTGCGGCAAACAAGTATGTTTTTGCCAATGGGGATTCTCATAGGCCTTCTGCCGATAACGTAGGCAATCAAGATAGCCCAATTACTCGCGCTGCAATTGGTAATAGCCTGGACATGTTCTCTGGCTACACGGGTCGTTTCAGGTGGTACCAGTTGACCGCTTCGATTGACGATCCCGAGGATGCCAAGCTCTTCCGTATTGAAAGCGTTGAGGGAAACGACTCCGATGGTTGGACTGTGAAGGTAAGCTCGGCTGTCCGCACGATGACTCCCGAGGCGCCAACTCTAGTAGAGGCTAATAAGTGCGGCGTTGAGGGCACGGTACAGCTTCCCAAGTCCAAGTACTTCGACTATGAGGTTGTGACCGAAGGGACCGCAGTTTCGGTAGCAGCCCTAGTGAAGCAGGATTACAAGGGCAAGATCGAAGTTAAGGGCGACACCGAGTGGGAGTTCAATGTGGCTCCCAAGCCGTGCACGATAGCTCCAGCTGAAGAGTTGGCAACTCCTGCGGCTCCGAAGCTGATCAATCCTTCTGCTGACGATCCTTCTTCTTGCACCGTCGAACCGTACGTGACGATCCAGGAGACCGAGGGCGTTGCCTACACTGTTACTGCAAACGGTGTTGAGCTGAAGGCTAACAAGGACGGCAAGTACATCTACCCGTACAACTCGAAGGTAGAAGTAAAGGCCTCCGCGCTAGAGGGTTACTTCTTCGCTGAAGACGCTGTAACTGCGTGGACCTGGGATAGCCACGATACTGCGATGGACCCAGCATGTAAGCCGGCTCAGCCGAAGAAAAAGCTTGCTACAACCGGTGTTGAGGTCGCTTCCCTAGTTGGCCTCTCCGCAGTGCTGCTTCTTGCAGGTGGCGCGCTAACCGCACGCAGGTTCATGTAACCAACAAGCAACACGCAGCCTGCCACAGGCATTAGTTGCAAAGAACCCCCGGAGGGCAACTGAGATCACTCAGCTTCCTTCCGGGGGTTTACTTTACCCACCTCGCCTATTCTTGTTCGCGATCAGTCATCATCATCGTCGAGTTCAAGCTCCGGAGTTTCTGCACGAGCTTGCTCAAACACTTCTGCCGCAGCCGAGAGGTTGATGACGCCGATAACAAGCCCAACCGCAATGTCTGGCCAGGGGCTGAACCAAAACGCGGTTACAACACCAGCGGCAAGGATTAAAAGGTTTGCGAGCACATCATTGCGCGCCGCCAGCCAGGCACCTCGCACGAGCGCTGTATCGTGCCTACGCAGTTGCAGTAGTAGCAGTGCGCTGGCGAGGTTGATTAGCATTGCGATGATGGCGGTTACCGACAGGGTGAGCGGCTCCGGTGCTTGCCCGGAGATCATTTTCCATATCGCGGTACCAAATGCCGCAGCTGCGGGAATGAGGATGAGCCCGGCAAGGCCGTAGCTGGCTTTCCTCCTGCTTGCTACCGACCAGCCCAGGGCGGTGAGCACGAGCATGTTGATGAGGAAGTCTTCAAGGAAGTCGGCAGCATCTGCAAAGAGTGCGGCTGAGCCAATGATCGAGGCGATCACCAGCTCAATAATGAAGCCGATGAGGTTTAGGATGGCAACCCAAGCAACGATTCGCCGGGCACGAGTGTCAAGATTCTTAGCGGTATACACGAGCATCGATTGTAGCTAATATCCTCGGATGCTTCACGCGTCATCCTTTCCTCCGTGATGGTTCTTATTGGTGCGCGCTGGTTCCCTGTGACGGGGCACTAATCGAACAGAGTTAATGTGGCCGGATAACAATAACAAAACACCTTCCGGGGATTAGCCGGAAGGTGAAATGTTTTGCGTGAACTAGCTACCTAAATAATGAGGAAGCCAGTTACTGTTAGCCGGGTAGGCCCGCGGTTTAGCGGGCCCACCCGTGCTTGCTTATGCGCGGCGGCGTTTGTATACAGCCCAGATTCCCGCAGCGAGCAGGGCCACTCCCACTACTGCCAGGCCTTGAACTGCCACGCCGGTGCGAACCAACGGAGGCGGGGTGTCCTTTGTGTTGGTAACCACGAACCCGTCAGCCGCGCTACCGCTAATAGAGGAGCTGTAGCCCGGAACTTCTACCTCAACAACCGTGTA
>NZ_KV811470.1:474353-482104 GCF_001813085.1 Actinomyces sp. HMSC065F11 | reverse complement strand
GAGTCTTTTCACCATCAACCGTTACATACTTCGGTAGGTCCTTGAAGGTTGCCTTCCAGCCGTTCTCAGCGGTCAGCTCCAAAGACTTATCCGTGTCCTTGCCATCGGCCAACAGCTTGATGGTTACAGAGTCAGGACGGTCAGCCTCCACATCACCAGACCACTTCTTCTCCACAGGTACCGAGGTAACGGGCGGAGCTTCCTTGGTGTTGGTGACCACGAACCCGTCGGCTGCGCTTCCGCTAATAGAGGAGGTGTAGCCCGGAACTTCTACCTCAACAACCGTGTAAACGATCTCAGTCTTTTCACCATCAACCGTCACATACTTCGGCAGGTCCTTGAAGGTGCCCTTCCACTCGTTCTCAGCGGTCAGCTCCAAAGACTTATCCGTCTCCTTATCATCAGCCAACAGCTTGATAGTCACAGAGTCAGGACGGTCAGCCTCCGCATCACCCGACCACTGTTTTTCAACATCAATCGACGTGGGAGGTTCGTTAACGATCTCGACCTCGATGGTCTTATCTTCCTCGTTTTCCTTTGTCACTGCGCCGTGAGACATGTAGCCATCGACCTCGTGCTCGACGAAGGTCAGCTGGATCTTCTCGCCTGTCGCTGCATCAATGAGGGTGCTTGGATCGGGATAGTTGGTTCGTTCAGCCTTCCAACCGTTTTCTTCTGTGAGCTCGATGGTCTCCAGTGTCTTGTCACCAAGTTTCACGTCCACCAAAATGCTCTCGGGGCGATCCGCTGGATCATCATTAGCCCACTTCTTAACCAACTTCAGTTTCCACGGATCAGGATCGCCGAAGGTTAAAGTACCGTTGTTCGCGATGCCAGCTCCGGAAATACCAGTGCCGGTGGCCACGTTATTGGTGATCTTCACAGTCGCGAGAGTCTCTGCAATCGCCTTAGCATCCTTAGTTGGAACAGATTTGAAGGCAATGTTGTTTGAGACCGTCACATTTGGTTCGATTGGCGTGTTCTCTCCATCGGCGGAGTAGCGCGGAACCTTTCCCTCAGCAGACCAGTTACCGTGAATGCCGTAAATCGAACCGTCCTGGTACCAAGCGCGAGGACTTCCACCAAGCATGCGTTCGGTGACAACGACCGGTTTGCCTTCCTTTGGCTCATCAAATACGTGCTTGATAATGCTGGCGAAATCATCGCCGGCACCGGCGTTTTGCCCCTTGAAAACATTGGGTGCCACATTGTCAAAAATCGCCACGCCACGTGTTACGTGCATAACGGTTGAACCCGTGGGACAGTTCCACACACCGCCGCCCTGAGCACTCACAGGGTGATTGCCGGCTTGAATTAGAAAACCGGGCTCAATGACGTTGTCACGAATAAGACCGTTGTAAATCGTCACCTCGGCTTTGGTGTCGCTGTACATTGCTCCGCCACCCCAGAAGCCTTGCGAGGTGTTGTCGCTCAAAACTGCGGCGTGGATCACGGCTTTTGTGGTCCCACCGAAGGAGATGCCTCCACCAGACCTGGCAGCGCGGTTAGAAGTTATCTCGGCGCCGGCAATATCTACCTTTGCATCACCCTCTGTGTAGATCGCACCGCCGGAACCAGTGGATGCGTTCTCGGTAAACGTTGCGCCGCTGATGTTGAGCGTGCCTCCACTTTGATACAGGCCGCCGCCAACACCTTTATAATCCCCATTGTCGTTGCCTTGAACAGCAACGCCGCCTGATAGCGAAACGTCACTATTGACAAAGGCCAGTGCCGCTCCGTGTTCCGTGGTGTTCTCGTTCAAGGTGCCTCCAGTGATATTCACTGAGGCTCCCTCACCGTAAACTGCACCGCCTCGGCCATTGTATTTGGGGTGGCTGACAACATTTCCGGTTAACGTTCCATCCGCCATCTCGAAAGTTGGCTGTCCGCCGTCACGCGACCATAGGCCAATCGCGCCGCCGTAACGCAAACCGTTGTTACCACTTACCGTTCCACCCTCTACTCGAACAGTGCCGTTGTAGGCCGTGATTGGCGAGTAGTTTTCTTTTTCAACCCCTGCCGGGCGAAGTTCACCGGACTCATCTGAAACGTTGTTGCCTGAGAACTCGGCGTCTCCACCGATCGTTAGAGTTCCTCCGTCAACAAAAATGACCGGGCCCGTTACCGCAGTGTCACGGATCGCGCCGCCCACAAGACTCATATCTCCCGCGACGCTAAACTGCGCGTTGGTAAAAGTCGGGCCGGATAGGGTTAGCGCTCCACCCTCTTCGACCGTAAACAGTGGGGATCCATTTCCGCTGATCTTTCCACTACCCGTGAGGGTAACCTGCTTCCCCGCGGGCACAACCAGCGGCTGCGCTCCATCCTCCACAGTTATTTCTGATGCGATTGAGAGTTCTGTTGACTCTCCGTCACCAAGACCATTAACCGCAGCAATAACGTCGTCCCAGGAATTAATATCGGATGCCTGAGCTACTCCCGCAGACAATCCCACTGTTGCCAGCACTGTGGCCAGCAAAATTCCCAAAGACCGCACCCAACGGCCCATCATTTACTCCTCTCACAAGAGCGACCTCTGGTCTGCTAAACAACGGGCCAGATTACGCGCAACGTTACTTCGAGTCTTTCACATTTAGGACCCAATTCCCAAGCCCTTCGCAACCTTTTGGGTTAACAAATTGGGTTAACAAAATCTCTTATGTTGTCAGCCACTTTTCACGCTGCACGACACGCCAAATCGTATACGACGATCATGCTCTGCGCGGACTCACGTTGCGCTTATTTGTCTACGTAAAGTTGCATCTTGTTTCTTCGCGATTCCTCTGACAGTATGGCTTTAGTCCTATAAGTTCCCCGGCCGTTTTCCGAGGCTCTTGTTGCACTCTAAAGAAAGTGGAAAAGTGAAAAGCATAAAGCGCTACAGGTTTCTCCCAGCCTTGTGGGCAGCATGTCTAACAGTATTTCTAGTGGTAATGGGCACTGGCCTTCCTCCGGTTGCCGAGGCCGCGCCAGAGTCCCCGGACCGGCAAGTTCTGAAGTGCTATGAAGAGGGACGCATTCTGTACTGCGAGCCGGACCATCTGGAAGAACTCATCGCGCAGGCGGGAACAACTCCGACCAGGATTGAGATTGGTAACGGTACCGAAACCCTGCTGACGAAGACTATTGTCATTCCCGCTGGCGCAGATATTGAGCTAGTGGACGCAGACGCATCTGCGTGGTCATCAGAAAGCAAGATCATTCGTGATGACGGCAACTTCACCGGCAGCCTACTGAAGGTTGAGAAGGGCGCAAAACTCACGCTCTCTGATGGCACTGCGGAAGGTGAGGGCATCACTATTGACTCACGCGCACAATACGAAAATGTTGTGAAGGGCTCCAGCTTCTCCCCCACAATCCTTGTGGAGGGCGAGCTGGTGATGAACGCCGGAACCATTACCGGTGCGCGCAAGATGAGTAGCGGCGGCGAGGGCGCAGTTACCATCAAGGGCAGGGATGCAAAGTTCACTCTAAACGACGGTAAGATCACCGATAATCAGCGCAAAGGCGGCCAGTTTGGTGCGGCGAACGTTGCATTGACTGACGGCGCCACGATGGTGATGAACGGCGGCGAGATTTCTAAGGGTCAATCCGACTACAGCCCATACGCATACGGTGAAGCTGGCGGCATCGGCGTTTTTAGTGGCGCACACCTAACAATCAACGGCGGCACGCTGACTGAAAACACGGGCTGGGCCGGCAATATCAACGTGAGCCACTGGCTGAATGAGAGCAACGTAAAACCTGGTGATGACACATCAGACACGCGCTCAACACTCGTTTTCAACGACGGCGAAATCTCGTGGGGTAAAGCAGCCTTTGCCGGTGGCGGCATTGACATTTTCGGAAATGCTGACGTCACGATGAATGGTGGCACTATCGCGGACAACCAGGCGGCAAACGGCGGCGGCGTAAACGCGATGGATATGTACATTAACGGCGATCCCCGTACCTACCACGAGATCGATTCTGACGGTAGCCGATGGACCAAGAAGCACTTTGGCGAGGCCAAGCCTGAAGAGTGGACCAAGATTTCTCCTGCCCGATTCGTCATGAACGGCGGTAGCGTGTTGAACAATTGGGCCACTCGCACCGGCGGCGGCATAAACGTGATCTCGAACGCAGTGAACCTAAATGCTGGTTTGATTGACGGAAATAGCGCGGACCAGCAGGGTGGCGGCATCTACGTCGCAACGAAGTCGTATACCGCTCACTTCATGGACACCCTCATCACCGAGAACAACACAACCAATGGAGATTTTGTTGCAGTCGGCGGAGGTATTTGGCTCTGCCCCACCGGTAGCATGCTGATACATGTAACGAACGGCGTAGCAGTTTTCGACAACGAGGCCTTAAAGACTGCTGCGGATCATCACTGGGGCGACGACGTTGCGCATGACGCCTATGGAGGCTCTACTTCCGCACGCATGCTTATCGATTCGCGCATGCTAGGTGGCGGTGAACCTACCCTCTACAAGGACGGCGGATACAACCAGCCTCGTTTCGATGCCGAGAATCCTGGTAAGAAGCAGGTATTCGACGGTGAGGAGAGGGAATCCGACGAAACCAGTGATTACCGAACCTCGCTTCACAATGCGGGCCTAAAGACGATCACTGATCAGAACGCGAAGGACAACGCGAAGTCCTGGGCAAGGTTGATCATCACGAAGAATCAGGCTCCACGTGGTGGCGGTATTGGCTCAAACGGTGGCCTTGAGTTTGGAACCCCCGAAACGACCGAGGTAAAAGTTTCCAAGGCGTGGAAGGACTCTGAGGGCAACAACCTTGACGAAGCGTCTAAGATTGCAGTCAAGGTACAGCTGGTGGGAGCAGTTGGCGAGGAGAAGTTCAACGTTGGCCAGCCGGCAGAGCTGAATGCTGACAACGAGTGGACGCATACGTTCAAGGACCTGCCCAAGACCAAGACCATTGACGGCGAACAGGTGGAGATCGAGTACTCGGTTGAAGAGCTTTCAGTTGATGGCTTCACCTCTACGGTTTCAGGCGATGCGAAGGATGGTTTCACCATCACTAACGTGCAGAACCCGCCGACGGAGACCACTCCAGAGCCAACCCCCGAGACAACACCAACACCGGGGCCTACTCCAGAAACAACGCCAGGGCCTACCCCGCACAAGCCCGAGAAGCCGCGTGAGCCGATGCCGCGCACAGGTGTTGAGATTGGCTCCGCTATTGCCCTCGCACTCGCCCTGCTTGGCGGCGGCGTAGTGCTAGTAAGGCGCAACCGGGCATAACGCACCAAATGCGCAGCCTAACAAACCGGGCAGCGCATAGCCCGTAACAGTTTGGCCGGTCACTTCAAGTGAAGTGGCCGGCCAAACTCATTTAACGCATGTCTCGCACAGTCTTTGTCCTACGCCCCGTACAGCGCAAGGCTCGGCAGTACCGTGACGGCTCACAATAGGAGCAAGCTCGCCTAAAGCGCGGCTAGACCGGCCTCGTAGGCAATCACATACTCGCGCAGGTCTTGGGGCAGGTATTCGAGGGCGGTATCGGACATCAATCGCATTTGGGGGTCTACTCCCCCGTTGTGCTTGTAATACGCCCAGGCGATCGAACCGGTGATGGCCCCCATGGTGTCGGCATCACCACCCAGCCAGATGGTGTTACGGATTGCCTGCTCAAAGCTTTCAGATTCCAAGAACGCCTGGATAGCTTGCGGCACTGTTTCCTGACAAGATGAGTAAAACCCGTAAGTGGGTTTGATTTGTTTGATGGTGAAATCGAGGTCATAGAAGTTTTCGCGAATGTAGCCTGCTATCTCCTGCTGTGTTTTACCTGTTTGCGCTAGGTAGATCGCGGCAGCTACAGCCTGCGCCCCTTTAATCCCTTCGGGATGATTATGCGTGACTTCCGCACTGGCCTTAGCAAAATACAAAGCCTCGTCAAGGCTGGTGGCAAGTTCTGCCGCTGCGCAAACCCGCATTGCGCTACCATTTCCCCACGAGTTGTACGGCTCTGGATTCTCTTCTTCTAACCACACCCCAAAACTGCCGCCGTATGCGCCTTTCGGGTATGGAAACCTCCGTCCCATAGTCTGCATGTGAGATACGAGGAGGCCGTGCAGGTGCTGATCCGATCTGACTTGCGCATTAAGGGTCTGGTAGTCCTTGATGGCCATGGCAACCGCGATGGTCATCAAGGAGTCATCAGTGAAGTCCGCAGCTTGAGGAAACAGCTCAAAATCGTAAGTATCGACGGGCCTAAACTCATATACTGAGCCCACTACGTCACCAACTATCGCACCGATCATTCTCCGCTCCTGTTCAAATATTGTTGCCTTGGATAGACGTTGTGGACCCAGCTCCGGCAACTATTTTTGCTTTGCAATCTACTTAAACCCAATTTTGCAAATTATGCAGTTTTTGCGAAGTAGCCCACGCTCGAGACGCTCTTATTTGCAAAATTCGCCATTTTTGTAAATAAGCCTCCCTTTTTATCGTGGCAAAACGATGATGCGATCACTCTGCCCCATTTATGGCGTGAGTTCCCTTGTATTTCGCGGGCTAAAGCACAAACATACATGCGCATATCGTAGGATCGCCTTATGCGCACAGTGTCAAAAGTTTTCATCTCTTTAATCGCAGTGCTTGTTCTTGCACTTGCGGGAGTTTTCGGCTTTGCCCAAACCTATAGCGCGAAGGCTCTACCCCGCACTACCGTTGCGGGCATTGATGTAAGCGGTAAGACGTCCAGTCAGATCGAGCAGCAGGTGGAGGCCGCCGCAAGCGAACGCAACCTCGATCTAACTATTGAGGGAAAAACCGTGAGCGTGCCCTTGGCTGACACGGGTTTTAGTGTTGATTCGGCTAAAACAGCACGGGAAGCGTTGGAGCCTTCCGCTTCGATTTGGAGCCGCGCAAGCGGGCTTATGTCGTCTCGACACATTCCAGCTGCTGTGAATGTGGATGAGCCCGCGTTCGCACAGTTTGTTGAGTCGTTGAACGCGAACACGTCGTCTCCTACAAAGGAAGCGTCCGTTTCTTGGAATGGCGACCATTTTGTGGCCGCGCCTGGCGCAGCGGGCATGGCTGTTGATGCGGACCAGGTGCGCAAAATAGTTGAGGACGCTGCAACGGAGCTGACCGGCTCAGCTTCGGCGCAGATTTCTGTGGCGCAGCGCGAACCACAAGTTAGCACTGCGCAAGCTGAATCCGCAGCTGGACAAGCAAATGAGTTAGTGAACGCTTCCGTGGAGCTTGGTGACGGCATCGAATCATACGAGGCCACCCGCGACGACATTGCAAAGTGGGTCTCTTTTGACGCTACCAACGGTTTAGCTCCCTCGTTTGACGCGACAGCGATTGCGAGTTGGGTTTCACAGATTGCAGATAAGACGAACGAGGATCCCACGCCCGGCATTCAAAACGTGGATGTGAACGGCAAGGTACTGATTAACGCGCTGGAAGGCAAGAAAGGCTGGAAGGTGAATAACCTTGACGCTGTTTCCGGCCAGGTGGTGCAGGCCGTGCAGGCGGGTAAGCCGTTTAGTGGGTCGTTTGATTACGACGAGGTTCAGCCCAGCTATGAGCAGCGCAAGATTGCTCCGGGTGCTGAGAACCTGCCCTACCCGGCGGCGCCGGGTGAGAAGTGGATTGACATTAACCTCACTACCGCCCAGATGACGTGCTATGAGGGTACTGAGGTTGTGCGCGGCCCGATTCCAATTGTTCCAGGCAAGCCGTCCTCGCCCACGGTGGACGGGCATTTCAACGTGTATTTGCAGTATG
>NZ_KV811470.1:466389-474253 GCF_001813085.1 Actinomyces sp. HMSC065F11 | reverse complement strand
TGGACGGGCATTTCAACGTGTATTTGCAGTATGAAAGCCAGACGATGCGAGGCCTGAATGATGACGGTTCACGCTATGTGGAGCCGGATGTTCCTTGGGTGTCATACTTCCACGGGTCTTATTCGATTCATGCGGCGCCGTGGCAGCGCACGTTCGGGTCGACCGGGCCGGGTGGCTCGCATGGTTGTGTGAATACACCAACGTCTGACGCGGAGTGGATTTACCATTGGGCCGACCTGGGCACTTCCGTAATGTCCCACTATTAGAGGTAGGCCGCAAACACTTTCAATAACACTCCCCCGGCGCGAATCCGTTTTTGGTTTCGCTTCGGGGGATACTTGTACTTTTAGTAGCCTCGTTTGCACGGCAGCTTCACCTGCACAGCAGTGTTTTTTAGCTACCAGCTACGGTTATTAATCATCGTTGTAGAGTTCAAGCTCAGGGTTTTCGGCGCATGCTTGTTCAAACACTTCGTGTGCGTGAAGCCAATAATCGAGCGATCATTCTAGACGATACTCTGCCCGCTGCAATGCACACACTTTCTAAGGTAACCAATTTGGATTGACCTCCCTTTTCTGAGGCTGAGCTTAATGAGTTTATGCGGCAAGGCGCGCCCACAAAAGAAGCGAATCATTAGGCTAGGCTTACCTAAGTCGCCCTAGTACTATTGGTGTCATGGACACAAATAAGAATGAACCCCGCCTTCCGCAAAGTGACCGGTCAACTCGTGTTGCGGCAGGCCATTGGGTGCTTGCCCGGGCAGGCAAGCGAGTTTTACGCCCGGGCGGATTGAAACTAACGAATCGAATGTTGGATGCGGCCGATCTATCTGGCAAGAAAGTGTTGGAATTCGCTCCGGGATTGGGACGTACGGCCACGCTCATGCTTGAGCGAGGAATCGCCTCCTACACGGGCGTGGATCAAGATCCAGATGCCGCCGCCCGGGTGCAGGCAACGGTGGGGCCGAGGGGCACAGTTGTAAATGCTAATGCGCAAGACACCGGCCTTGAGTCCGAATCAGTTCAGGTTGTGGTTGGTGAAGCGATGCTGACCATGCAAGGCGATAAAGGCAAGCGAGATATCATCGCCGAAGCGTTCCGACTGCTTAAACCAGGCGGTTGCTACGCGATCCACGAACTTGGACTCACCCCGGACAGCATAGACGCGGCGCTTGCGGACCAGTTGCGACAGCGCCTAGCCCGCACGATTAGGGTTAATGCTCGCCCTCTTACTCGCGGTGAATGGTGCGGATTGTTAGAACAGTCGGGTTTTTGTATCGAATGGGTGGGGTATGAGCCGATGGCTTTACTGTCCCCACGTCGTAATTTAGCCGATGAAGGCGTAGTCGGAGTTGCACGAATTATGCGTAACGTTGCGCGTGACAAGGAGTTGCGTCGCCGCATATTGGATATGCGCGCAACGTTCAACGAATACCGCGACAGTTTAACCGGCATCGCTATCGTCGCGCGCAAGCCCACCGCTAGCCTGGAAGAAAAGGAGATCTGATTATGACTGAACTCAAACCATCATCAGCAGGCGCACTGGGGTTTATTGAAAACCTTGCGCAGCGCGTTGAGTATTGTGCGAACTCAACCACTTCTACAACGCTAATGCGCGCTGAGGGGGTGAACGTGGTGTTGTTCTCGTTCGACGAGGGAGAAGAACTATCCGAGCACACCGCCGCGATGCCGGTGATTGTTCAAGCCCTTGAAGGCGAAATCGAAATCAGCGGGGACGGTAAAACGGTGACGTTGCGTCCCGGCGGAATGGTGCATTTTCCTACGCGCCTACCACATGCGGTTAAAGCACTAACCAAAGCAAAAATGGTGCTTTACATGATGAGTCAACCACCGGCGAACTAAGTAATTCACGCCAATTCGCGCAGGAGCGGACCGGTTCCGCCCGCTCCTGCGCGTTGATTTTAAGCAGTATTCAAAAGGGTGTGGCCGGCCAAACTGCTTTAGTGCATGTTGCCACAATCTTTGTCCCCCTCCCCCGTTATCCTTATGAAAGTGGCCCTTTGCGACGTTAAAACTGGTTAGTGGTATCGGGAGTTTGTTGTGGGTAGTGAGGCTCAAAGACAAGAGCTACATCGGACTATTTGGCGTATTGCTAATGATCTACGCGGGCCTGTAGATGGTTGGGATTTCAAACAATACGTGCTCGGCATGCTGATTTACCGCTTCATTTCTGAGCGTTTTGTTCAACATGTCAATCACTTCGAGCGACAGACGGGTTCAGATTTTGACTACGTTCAACTTCTTCACCTCGCAGGACGTTTCTGAACTGCTTGCGCGCCTAACTTTGGTGGGTAAAACCAAGGTGAACGGCGTGTATGAAACTTTTAGCACGGAATGGATACAAAATGGCGGCACAGTCGCGTTGGCGGCGTGAGTGGTTCAAATGGGAGATGCCTGGTTCAGATCAGGGAGGTCTGCTGCAGAAATCAGAGGAGCACACCGCAAGGCTGCTGAAGTCCCACGTTAAGGCAGTGTTCGTGGGCACGGACAAGGCCGACTACGAGGTAGAGGTTAAGTTCGCCGGCGGGAACGTGTGACAGCTCTATTTCTTTAGGGACGGCGTTAAACCAGAAATCGCTTAACAGCAGATGAAAATCAAAAATAACAGCAAGTTGAATCGGCCTAGGCGGTTCTATAAAATCTGGATCGGATCCTAACCCAGTTCGGCTGGGCACCTTGAAAACTAAGGAGACAATTTTGTCAGATCCAGCGGCTCTTGAAACCTCTTCAGGTATCGATCAACAGGGCATTGATCTCGTCCCACCAAATCGTCGGCACGGAAAAGCTATCGACTTATTCTTCCTCTGGGCCGGCACAACCACAAACATCTTCACCGTCTCTTACGGCGCGTTGCTGGTGATTCTTTTCGGCCTCAGTTTCTGGCAGGCTATCGCGGCGATCGTCGTCGGCAACCTAATCGCCTACCCGCTGCTGGCGCTGGCCTCGTTGCAGGGCCCCAAGACCGGCACGACCAACATGACGATCAGCCGCTCTAGCCTGGGTCCTCGAGGCGGACGAGCAAATGGCCTGTTCTCGTGGCTGATGCTGCTCGGCTTCGAAGCTGCCGGTCTGGTGCTCGTTTATTACGCGATTGCAGCGCTACTAGGCATTTTCGGCCTCGATATCTCGGGCGTTACGCAGGTCGTGCTCATCGTGGTGCTCGGCCTTATCCAAATGCTGCTGCCGCTGATCGGCTACAACTTCCTGATGGCAGCGCAGAAATTCGCCACGATCATTTTCGCCTGCGCGTTCGTAATCCTGGCAGCGCTGATCCTGCCCAAGGTAAACATCGCGACGGGCGAGGTAGGCGCCGACATCAACGCGATGATCAGCGCGATCAGTCTAGTAGTGGTCTCCGGCGGCCTGAGTTGGGCATGCTCCGGCTCGAACTTCTCACGATATTTGCCCGAAGAAACCAGCCCGTTATCGGTTGGCACTTGGGCCGCGCTGGGCGGTTTCGCGCCGTACCTCTTGCTGCAGGGCCTAGGCGCCGCCATGGCTACGGTCGCAGTCGGCCCCGACGTTGACCTCTCCGACCCGCTAGCCGTTCCCGCGATCTTACCTGCGGGGTTCTCTGTGCCGTTTCTGCTTCTAGTGGGCTTCGGCCTGATGGTACAAAACGGCACCAACCTTTATTCGTCATCACTTAACCTGCAGACCGCCGGCATCCCGGCAAAGCGCCCGGTGGTTGTCGTCACTGACTCGATCATTTGCATCTTGATCACTATCTTCGCGGTCGCCCAGTCGTCGTTCTACGCGCTGCTGAGCGCCTTCGTCGGTTCGCTAAGCATCTGGCTAGCACCTTGGATCACGATCTATCTCGTCGATTGGGTCATGAGACGCGGCAATTACGATCTGGCTGGCTTGATGAACGACAAGGGCGGGATCTACTGGGGCGTCGGGGGCGTGAAGCTGCCCGGATTCGTCTCGCTGATTGCCGGAATGATCGGTTCCGCGCTATTTGCCAACACCGGATATTTCATCGGCCCGATTGCAGCTGCGATCTCGCCGCAACACCCGCAATATGCCCCTGACTTGGCGATTCCCGCCGGGATAGTGGTCAGCGGCGTCCTGTTCATTGCACTCACAATCACCAATAAAAAGAAGAACTTAGGGATCGCGTGACCGCGCGCCCGTAAAACTAAGGAGTAAAAATGCCTAACCGGCACGTAATGGATGTGGCCTACGGCAGGGCACATGCTGACAAAATCATCGAAAACGGCAAGCTGGTTAACGTCCTAACTGGCGAGATCTATCCAGCAGGCGTGGCCATCGCGGACGGCCGTGTGGCTGCCGTCGGCGATGTGTCTGCGCAGAAGGGTCCCGATACCGAGATCATCGACGCCGAGGGCCGCTACCTGACCCCGGGTCTGATCGATGGCCACCTGCACATCGAGTGCTCGAAGCTCTCTGTGACGATGCTCGCCGACATGGTCGCACGTTATGGCACAACCTCGGTCATCTCCGGACTCGATCAGGTGTTGGTCGCCGCAGGCATTGACGGCGTCAAGGAGTTCCTGGCGGAGGCCGCCGACTCGTCGGTACACGTCTGGTGGGGAGCACCGGCTAAGGCTCCCTACACCATCCCCGAGTCCAACGTCGGTTATGCGTTCAAGGCCGAGGACCACAAGATAGCCCAGGAGATGCCCGAGTGCGTCGGCCTGTGGGAGACGGTTCAAGAGATGGTTGAGGACGGCGACGAGGACGTTCTGGCCGCGATGGACCTGGCGGAGAAGAACCGACTGCACGCCTTCGGCTGCGCACCTCTGGTGGACGCCCGCAGGGTGGCTGGATACGCCTCTTCCGGGGTCGTCCTATGTCACGAGTCTTACTCGCCTGAGGAAGAGCTGGAGAAGATGCGCAACGGCATCGACATCATCATCAGGGAGTCGACCGCGGCCCCGATGCTGCGCGAGAATATCAAGCTGGTCACCGAGATGGGCGCCCCGAGCGACCGTGTCGGTTTCTGCACCGACGACATAACCTCGAGCGATGTGCTTGGCCGTGGCCATCTTGACTACGTGGTTCGCCTGGCCATCGAGTGCGGCGTGACCCCGATGCAGGCAATTCAGATGGGTTCGATCAACACTGCCCGCATGTACAAGCTCGATCACAAGATCGGCTCGATCGCGCCCGGTCGCTTCGCCGACATCCTGTTCGTGGACGACCTGAATGACTTCCGACCCGCACGCGTGATGACCGCTGGCCGCATCGTCGCCGAGAACGGCAAGCCGGTCGTAGCTCCGGTGGCACCCGAGCGCACCTCGGTTGTCGCCGACACCTTCAAGCTGAAGGAAGTGGACGCAAGCCGAATCAAGGTCGAGGCCGAGGGCTCCAAGGCAGTCGTTCAGGCGATAGTGCTCAGCAAGGACGTGGCATTCCGCCGTCCCGGCGCGGAGATCGAGCTGGACATCATCGACGGCGTGGTTCAGCCCTGCATCGAAAAGGACGCAATCATGGTTGCCGTCGCCGAGCGCTACGGCAAGACCGACAACCTGCCGGTTGCCTTCATTAACGGTTTCGGTATCAAGAAGGGTGCGATTGCGACCTCCAACTCGCCAGATGACAACAACGTCGTGGTGGCCGGAACCAATGCGGCAGACATGGCCCTCGCCATCAACGAGGTGACTAGGCTTGGAGGTGGCCAGGTGGCTGTTGCCGATGGCGAGGTCATCGGCAGGCTGCCACTGCCGGTAGCCGGCATCGTAGCTGACATTCCAGCCGAGGAGATGGCCGCTGCCGAACAGGAGATGGATCGCATCGCCCGCGAGGAGTTGGGCAGCGACCTGCCGTCGCCGTTCGGCCAGCTGTTGTTCCTGTCGATCACCGCAATCCCGGAGTGGGCGATCACCGATCTGGGCCTGATCGACTGCGTCAAGTTCGTCGTCACCGATCCCGTAATTTCCAGCAACTAGGAGTCAAAGTGAAGATTTCACCCTTCGTTCAGAAACTGCCCAAGGTTGAGCTGCACCTACACATCGAGGGCACGCTCGAGCCGGAGCTGAAGTTCAAGCTCGCCGAGCGCAATGGCATCAAGCTCGCCGAGGAAACCCCCGACCAGGTTCGCGAATCATACGATTTCGACGATCTGGCGTCCTTCCTAGCTGCGTACTACGACGGCATGAACGTACTGCTGACCGCCGAGGATTTTTACGACCTAGCCATGGCATACCTGAGCAAGGCAGCCGAGCAGAACGTGCGCTACGTGGAAATATTCTTCGACCCCCAGGCGCACACCTGCCGTGGCGTCTCGTTCCACACCGTCATCCATGGTCTGCACCGCGCCCAGGTCGAGGCCGAGAAGAAGTTGGGCATCAAGTCGGCTCTGATCATGTGCTTCCTGCGCGACTTCCAGGCCGAGTACGCGATGGCCACGCTGACCCAGGCCCTGGATTACAAGCACTGGATCATCGGCGTCGGGCTGGACTCCGACGAGACTGGCAACGCGCCCGAGAAGTTCGCCGAGGTCTTCGCTCGCGCTCGCGAGGAGGGCTTCCTGCTGACTATGCACGCCGACGTCGACATTAAGAACTCTATCGAGCACATCCGCCAGCTGATCGAGGAGATCAAGGTTGACCGCATCGACCACGGAACTAACGTCATCGAGAACCCCGACTATGTGCAGTATCTGGTGGACAATAAGATCGGCCTTACCAGCTGCCCGATTTCCAACACCTGGGTTTCGGACGGCTCCAAGACTCAGCTGATCAAGCAGTTATCTGACAAGGGACTTAAGATCTGCATCAATTCCGACGACCCTGCATACTTCGGCGGCTACATCGGCGAGAATCTGCAGCTAGTTGCCGATGAGTTGGACGCAGACGAGGACTTCCTCAAGCAGCTCTGCCTGAATGCGGTGGATATTTCGTGGGCTACCCCGACGCTCAAGCAACAGCTGCGGGAAGAGATTGCCGCCTGCTAAACCTTTCCAGCAACATAATTGAAGCCTTGGCTCAATGAAGCTGCTCCTCCGCACTTCAACTCGGAGGGGCAGCTTTTATCTTTAGACGCCGCTGTCTGGCGGGGGATCCTTCAGCAGATCCTCCTGCAGCCTGCCTTCTTCACACTTTCTAGGTCGACCGGGTGTGCATGTTGCGCCCAATTTTTGTCCTACTCCCCCGTTATCCTTATGAAAGCGGCCTTTTGCGGCGTTAAAACTGGTTAGTGGTATCGGGAGTTTGTTGTGGGTAGTGACGCTCAAAGACAAGAGCTACATCGGACTATCTGGCGTATTGCTAATGATCTACGCGGGTCGGTAGATGGTTGGGATTTCAAACAGTACGTGCTCGGCATGCTGTTTTACCGCTTCATTTCCGAGCGTTTTGTTCAGCACGTGAACCGGCTGGAGCGCGAGACGGATCCTGATTTTGATTACGTTCAACTTCCCGACGATCTAGCCGAGTATGGTCGCGATAGTTCGGTTGCAGAACTGGGCTTTTTTATTCGCCCGTCCGAGCTTTTTGAGAACGTGCGCAAAAACGCGGCTGCTGACCGGGATTTGAATGAGCGGCTTGAGCAGGTTTTTCGCAATATTGAGGGCTCGGCTGTTGGCTCCCAGTCAGAGGGCGACATTAAGGGCTTGTTCGATGATCTCGATGTGAACAGCGCGAAGCTCGGTAATACCGTAGCGGCTCGTAACACGAAGCTGGTGCGCATTTTGAATGAGATCGGCAATCTGCCCCTCGGCGATTTCAGCTCTCATTCCATTGACATGTTCGGTGATGCTTACGAGTTCTTGATGACAATGTACGCATCTTCAGCAGGCAAGTCCGGTGGCGAGTTCTTCACCCCGCAGGACGTTTCTGAACTACTTGCGCGCCTAACTTTGGTGGGTAAAACCAAGG
>NZ_KV811470.1:452192-466289 GCF_001813085.1 Actinomyces sp. HMSC065F11 | reverse complement strand
GCCTAACTTTGGTGGGTAAAACCAAGGTGAACGGTGTGTATGACCCAGCTTGTGGTTCTGGTTCGCTTCTGCTTCGGTTTGCCAAGATTATCGGGCAAGAAAATATTGATCGCGGCTACTTTGGCCAGGAGATCAACCTAACCACTTACAACCTTGCGCGCATCAACATGTTCTTGCACGGCGTCGGGTTTGAGGACTTCAGTATTGCTCTGGGCGATACTCTTACTGATCCGAAGCATTGGGATGATGAGCCGTTTGAAGCGATCGTGTCTAACCCTCCGTATTCCACGAGGTGGGAGGGGAAGAATTCTGCGATTTTGGTAAATGATGAGCGTTTCGCTCCGGCGGGCGTACTGGCTCCCCCGTCAAAAGCGGACCTGGCGTTCACGATGCATATTTTGCATTGGCTTGCAGAGGACGGCGTTGCAGCGATTGTTACGTTCCCGGGTGTCCTGTACCGCGGAGGCGCTGAGGGCAAGATCCGTAAGTACCTGGTGGATAACAACTTTGTGGATGCGATTATTCAGCTGCCTTCGGATTTGTTCTTTGGCACAACGATTTCCACGTGCATCATGGTGTTGAAGAAGTCTAAGCAGGATCCTTCTATTCTATTTATTGATGCTTCCGCCGAGTTTGAGCGTCGTAGCACTAAGAATCAGCTTTTGGATGAGCATCGCGAGAAGATCCTAGAGGCGTTCACGGCCCGTAAGGACGTGGATCATTTCGCACGCCTGGTGAAGTATGAGGAGGTTGCGGAGAACGACTACAACCTCTCGGTGTCTTCCTATGTTGAGCCGGAGGACACTCGCGAAGTCATCAACATTGAGGAGCTGAACGCCAACCTGGTGAAGATCGTGGCCCGCCAGCAGGAACTACGCGCACAGATCGACCAGATCGTAACCGACCTGGAGGCCACCAAATGAGCCGCATCGATGACCTGATTGAAGAACTATGCCCAGACGGGGTGGAGTTTTTTCCTCTCGAAGAAGTTTTTCTCTTACGTAATGGCTACACGCCATCAAAGTCGAAACGAGAGTACTGGAATAACGGGTCAATTCCGTGGTTCCGTATGGAGGACATTAGAGAGAATGGGCGCTTATTAACGGACTCTATTCAACACATCACACCGGAAGCGGTGAAGGGTGGGAACCTATTCCCAGCGAATTCCGTAATCATGGCTACGTCCGCTACCATCGGCGAACACGCCCTGATTTTAGTTGATGCAATGACCAACCAACGTTTTACATGCTTGAGCTTGCGTGCAGACTTCACGGATAAGTTAATCCCCAAATTCGTGTTCTATTACAGTTTTGTACTTGGCGACTTGTGCAAGAAAAATGTCTCCGAATCTAGCTTTCCTTCAGTACGCATGGATCGTTTTAAAAAGTTTCGATTTCCTGTTCCCCCATTGGAAGTTCAGCGCGAGATTGTTCGGATTCTTGATGCATTTACAGAGCTGGAAGCGGAGCTGGAAGCGGAGCTGGAAGCGGAGCTGGAAGCTAGGAAAAAACAATACGAGTACTACCATCACTTATTGATAGATTCGAGTAACGAATCACGAACCTTGCCTCTTGGCACAGTTGCAGCCTACTCAAAAGAACGGGTCGATTCCGTTCTGTTAGACGAGAACCACTTCGTTGGAGTCGATAATCTCCTACCAGAAAAACGAGGTAAAAAAGCCGCAGAATACGCGCCCAATACGGCGACGCTAACTAAATATGCCGAAGGGGATATCCTAATCGGCAATATTCGCCCCTACCTGCGAAAAATATGGTTGGCAAGTAATACAGGCGGGGCGAGTGGCGATGTTCTAGTACTCCGAATTAAAGAAGCTTTTCAAAGTGAGCTTCTGGATGAATACTTTTATTACCTGCTCTCCTCGGAAAATTTCTTTCACTTCAACATCGCTAATTCCAAGGGATCAAAAATGCCGCGTGGAGATAAGAAAGCGATTCTGAGGTACAACCTCGTGATTCCGCCGATCGATCATCAACTGCGGACAGTCGAAATCCTCAACCACTTCCAAACACTTGTCAACGATATTTCTTCTGGTTTGCCGGCTGAGATTGAGGCTCGGCGTAAGCAGTATGAGTACTATCGAGATAAGTTGCTGACGTTCAAAGAGAAAGCTTCCTAACTGTGGAGACACGCAAGTTTGACCCCGTAGCCCTGTCATCCCAATCAACCGTCGTGGCCGAGTACGTGCCTGAAGGCAATGATGCCAGTGGCTACCAGTCCGAAGCTCAACTAGAAGCCGAATTCATCCACCAGTTACAAGCACAAGGCTACGAATACGCTGATATTCGAGACGAACAACACCTCGAAACTAACCTGCGCGCCCAACTCTCAAAACTCAACGACGTCGAGTTCACCGACGCCGAGTGGAACCGCTTCTACAAAACCAACATCGCCAACTCCAGCGACACTGTAGAAGACAAAACCACACGTATCCAAGAAGACCACATCCAACTACTCGAACGCGAAGACGGCACCACCAAAAACATTCGCCTGATCGACAAAGACAACATTCACAACAACCACCTACAAGTCATCAACCAATACGCCGTAGACAAGGCAGACGGAGCGAAACACTCCAACAGGTACGACGTCACCATCCTCGTCAACGGACTCCCCCTGGCACACATTGAACTAAAACGACGCGGCGTACCCCTACGCGAAGCCTTCAACCAAATCAACCGCTACCGCGACGAAAGCTTCAGCACCGGCGCAGCCCTATTCGACTACGCCCAAATCTTCGTCATCTCCAACGGCACCAGCACCAAGTACTACTCCAACACCACGCGCCTAGCCCACGTCAACGAAACCAACAAAAAAGACAAAAAATCATTCGTCTTCACCTCCTACTGGGCCGACGCGCAAAACCAGCCCATCGAAGACCTCATCGCCTTTGCAAAAACATTCTTCGCCAAACGCACCATCCTCAACATCCTCACCAAGTACTGCGTCTACACCGAAAACCGCCAACTGCTAGTAATGCGGCCCTACCAAATCGTGGCCACCGAACGAATCCTCACCCGCATACTCACCTCCACCAATGCAGGCACACTCGGCACCACAGCAGCCGGAGGCTACATTTGGCACACCACCGGATCGGGCAAAACCCTCACCTCATTCAAAACCGCTCAACTAGCCACCAAAGTTGAAGGCGTTGAAAAAGTACTCTTCGTAGTAGACCGCAAAGACCTCGACTATCAAACCAAACTCGAATACGACCGCTTCCAAAAAGGCGCGGCCAACGGCAACACGTCAACCGCACAACTCAAACGACAACTTGAAAGCGCTGATCCAGCCAAGAAAATCATCGTCACCACCATTCAAAAACTTGCAACATTCATCAAAGCCAACCAGGGCCACACCGTATACAACGGACACGTAGTCCTCATCTTCGACGAATGCCACCGCTCCCAATTTGGTTACATGCACGTAGCCATCAAACGAGCCTTCAAGAAATACAACCTCTTCGGATTCACCGGAACACCCATATTCGCCGAAAACGCGGGCTCTGGAAAACACGTAAACCTCAAAACCACGGCGCAAGCGTTCGGCGAAAAACTCCACACCTACACGATCGTGGACGCCATCACCGACAAAAACGTGTTGCCCTTCCGCATCGACTACATCAACACTATCGAAGAAGGTAGCTTCAAAGATAAGGACGTGCGCGCCATCGACGTGGAAAGCGCCATGATGCACCCCGAACGCATCCGGCAAGTAGCGCAATACATCCTCGACCACTTTGACCAGAAAACGAAACGAAACTCCGTTTACATGGTGGGTGGCAAACGCAAACAAGGATTCAACGCCCTCTTTGCCACTTCCTCTATCGAAGCAGCCCGCGCCTACTACGGCATGTTCAGCAAACTACAGTTGAACGTGCCCGAGGCGAAAAAGCTCAAGATCGGCATGATCTACTCCTACGGAGCAAACGACCAACCAGAAGATGGGATCATCGAAGATGAAAGCTTCGATGCCGAGAAACTATCCGAATCGGACCGCGGATACCTTGAGGACGTAATCAACGATTACAACGACATGTTCTCAACCAACTTCGACACCTCCGGCTCCAGCTTCCAGGACTACTACGAACACCTATCGAAACAGCTCAAAGACCGCGAGCTCGACCTCGTTATCGTGGTCAACATGTTCCTAACTGGCTTCGACGCCCCCACTCTAAACACGCTGTTCGTGGACAAGAATCTGCGCTCACACGGCCTCATCCAGGCCTACTCGCGTACAAACCGCATCCTCAACACCGTCAAAACATACGGAAACATCGTTTCGTTTAGAAACCTTGAGCAGCAAACGCAAGACGCCATCGCACTTTTTGGCAACAAAGACGCATCCGGCATCGTCATGTTGCGCCCCTACCAGGAGTATCTGGACGAGTACCAGGCCAAGCTAGACGAGCTGCGCAAGGTTTACGCCGACCCCACAAGTCCCATACCCGCAAGTGAGACCGCGCAAAAAGAATTCATCAACATATTCGGCGCAGTGCTGCGACTGCAAAACATACTCTCCTCATTCGATGACTTTGAAGGTGACAACCAGTTCAGCGAGCGCGAACTGCAGGACTACAAGTCACGCTACATGGACCTATACGACCAGTGGAAGCCACGCACAGATAGCGACCGTGAAGACATTCGCCAAGACGTGCTGTTTGAAATCGAGCTTGTTAAACAGGTTGAAATCAACGTGGATTACATCCTCATGCTCGTTGAGCAACGCCACGAAGCCGGCACAGACAGCGAAGACAAAGAGATACGCGCGAAGATTGACAGAGCACTATCTTCCTCACCCTCCCTGCGTCCAAAGCGCAAGCTCATTGAAGAGTTCGTAGATACCGTGTCTATCAACACCAGCGTGCAAGATGAGTGGCGCGAGTACGTAAACGGCAAGCGTGAAGAAGAGTTAACCGCAATCATCAACGAGGAGCGGCTCAACCGAGACAAGGCCGAACAGTTGATTTCAAACGCGCTACGCTCTGGTCACGTGCCCACCGCGGGACAATCCGTGGCAAGCGTCCTGCCGCCCATCTCCCGCTTCCGTCCCGACAACGCGCGCGGAGAAACCATGCAACGCGTCTATGCCAAACTGCAAGAGTTTGTGGACCGCTTCCGCCCGCTCCTACGCAACGACTTTGAGGACTGAGAGAACGGTGTGGCCGCTGTAAATCCAGCGGCCACACCCTCAACGTCCATCGCCCTATAGAGCGATGATCTACTTCTCCAAGTAGTCGGTGATTACCTCGAAGATCATTGCCAGAGAGGTTGCGCCCGCATCTGGCGTTCCGAGGCTCTTCTCCCCCAGCGGGCGAGCCCTACCAACCTTCGCCACCAAATCCTTAGTGGACTCAGCGCCCTTACGAGCAGCGTCCGTAGCTGCACGCCAGTCGCCCTGCTCCTGCAAAGCCCGAACGGCAGGAACAAATGCGTCGACCATAGTCTTGTCGCCCACGTGAGCGCCACCCAAACGAGTCACCGCTTCAAGACCCGCAGCCGCCGCTTCAGCCAAGTTCGCATCCCCAGCCTCATCACCAAGCACGCGGCCAAAAGCCGTCAACAGCGCACCCCACAGGGCACCCGACGTGCCGCCCGCAGAAGCGGACCAAGAATCACCCGCACCCGCAAGCACAGTGGCCGCGCCACCGCCCTCACCAGCCAAACGGCGAGCCGTCTCCACAGCCGCCTTCGACCCGCGAGCCATACCAATACCGTGGTCACCATCGCCCGCAACCGCGTCAATCTTGCCCAGCTCCGGCTCCTTCTCATGAAGCAAATCAGCGATCCGCTCCAAAACGCTCACAACCTCACCAGCCAGCTTCTGCGACGCCTCACTACCAGGCTGCTCAACGCGAACCTCCTCTGCGGTCACATTCAGCTGGCGGTCATCGACTTCTGCCGGAGCCATATTGCCCACTCGGAAAGCAGGCGTATCCGCCGGCGCCTGCCAGAACTTGAGCAGTTCATCATCAACCCACACCAGCGTTAGGGACACGCCAGCCATATCGAGGGAGGTCACAAACTCGCCAACTTCCTTACCAACCAGCTCAAGACCGGCTGCGCGAAGACGCTTTGCGATGTCCCTCCACAGGACGAACATCTCCTCATACTTGGTATCGCCCAGGCCGTTCACAATCGCTACAACGCGGTTATCCGAGCCCTCCGGACGCTCATTAATCAAGCCGTCAACCAGGAGCTGCGCAATTTCATCCGACGTGCCGATCTCGTCCTCACGCACACCCGGCTCGCCGTGAATACCCATGCCAACGCCCATACGGCCCGGCTCCAGGTGGAACAGCGGTTCCTTCGCGCCCGGTAGCGTACAGCCGCTAAACGCCACGCCAAACGAACGCGTGCGATCATTTGCCTTATCAAAAACGCGCACAACCTCATCAATATCCAAGCCGGCCTCCGCCGCTGCGCCCGCGATCTTGAACGTGGGCAGGTCGCCAGCAATACCGCGACGCTTCAGATGGTCCTCTTCACTAGCCGAGGCCACATCATCTGTAACTACCAGGGTGCGAGCATCAATGCCCTCACTGCGCAAACGCTCAACTGCTTGACCGAAATGCAGGACGTCACCCGCATAGTTACCAAACCCAATCAGCACACCGCCGCCACGCTCAGCAGCCTTCGCCACCGAATACGCTTGGGCTCCCGAAGGGGACGAGAAAATATTGCCGGCCACAGCGCCATCAGCCATGCCCGGGCCAACCCAACCAGCAAACGCCGGGTAGTGGCCACTACCTCCACCAACTACGATGGCAACCTTGCCGTCCGGGGTTTTAGTACTGCGCACCACACCGCCATAAACAGGTTTAACCCAGTTGCTGAACGCGTCAGCAAAGCCCTCAATAGATTCGGCTGGGAACTCCTCGGGGTTATTAACTAGACGTGTCATCTGTATTCCTCCTCGAATGACTACTGACGCCCCTTATACTAAACTGTGTTGTAAGTAACACGCCAGACGTTAGGAAAAGATCAATGCGAGCTGCCGTTCTCAACGCCCCTCAAGACCTACAACTAACCGAAAAAGACGTTCCCATAGCCGGCCCGGGCGAAGTTGTTCTAAAGATCGAAGCCAACACCCTTTGCGGTACCGACTACCGGCTCTACACCGGCGCAAAAACTGCGGGCGTTCGCCCTGGTGTTGTTCCCGGACACGAAATCGCCGGCCGCGTACACGAAATCGGCGAAGGCGTAAACGCCTATTACCCGGACCTGAAGGTGGGGCAACAGGCCACCGTCTCTATCGTTGTTTCCTGCGGTGCCTGCCGAAACTGCTTGCACGACCGCGAACACCTTTGTGAAAACCTTGAGCTGTTCGGCTACGGTTACGACGGCGGCCTGCAAGAATACATGCTGGTTCCCGCCAACGTGGTTGCGCGCGGTAACCTTTTTCCCGTTGCGAAAGAACTCTCCCCTAAAGCTCTATGCCTTGCCGAACCGGTTTCCTGCTGCCTGAACGGCATCGCCAACTTCGGTATCAACCAGGCCGACACCGTGGTCATCATGGGCGCCGGCCCCATTGGCCTCTTGCACGCGCAACTAGCTATGCACGCGGGTGCGGCAAACGTGATCGTTTCTAACCGCGGCGCAGGCCGGCGTGAAATCGCTACCAAGCTGGGCGTCACTGCGGTTCATTCTGACGACCTCGTTCAAACCGTTAATGACGTGACGGCAGGGCGCGGCGCTGACGTAGTCATCGTATGTATTGGCGTGCCGGAACTTGCCAACCAGGCGCTAGAAATAGCCGCTGACGGGGGCCGTGTGAACTACTTTGCGGGCTTCCCGAAGGGCTCAACCTCCACAATGGAACCAAACCTGATTCACTACAAGGAACTGCAGGTCACGGGAGGTTCGAACGCTCGCCGGCGCGACGTAGCCAAAGCCATTGAGCTACTACAAGATGGCGTGATCGACGTGGACGCGATTGTGACCCACGAGTTTGCACTCAGTGACGTACATTCTGCCTACACCGCCCTCCGCGACCGCATCGGCGTAAAAGTAGCAGTAATCCCGGACTAGACCGGCAGTTTTTATGGGGCCAGTTCAACGCGAGCTGGCCCCATGAAACATCTCCAGATAAGTAGCGCTGCGCTAGCTGTCCCTCGAATCTCCACTTTGTTAATTAATCGCGTACTGATAAACAGCACGAACCAGCGGCTTAGAATGCCAGCGCTTGACATTCCTGAAGTATTTTGCCGCATAGCTTGCAACGCGAATTTTCTAGCTCCGTCAAGAACCTCGGGATATTGATTACAAAACTGTTCGAGGTCTCCTACCGCGTAGTTAATCGCATCCGACTCCGCTGACGGATACGTAAAGGTAAACGCCCAAGCATCCAAGAACCCTCCATACGAAGACTCATACTCAAATCCCCAATAATCTTTTGTCCTGCCTGGCAAAACAGTTCCTGGAACTGTATTCAACCAACCGACACCCTCCATTAGTTCCAACTTTTCCGCCTTCGCATCTGGAAACTCACAAGCGCGAGGGAAGAACAAAAGCTCAATAAAGCCCGTACTCAACGTAGCCCAACGGCCTCCACTTGTGCTTGGGCAATCCGTAAGAGTCCAGTACTGCCCCTCAAGCTCAACCGCACTTGGAACCAGCTCCTTCAACGCAAAAGCAATATCGCGCAAAATCGGCTCTTGGTACTCCTTGGGAACTAGCCTTGCGAACTTCGTGGGTTCGCTCTCAAAACTTTCCAAACGTTGCTGTGCCCCTCGCAAATCATAAGGGCCATCACCGAGCGCCCACGCCTGCTGATCCTCAACCGGAATCACCAAATCCAACCCAGACGGCTGGTCATGCCCAACATTCAACATACGGTTACGCAAACGTCTACCGCTTGCCCGGAATCGTTGGATCTCTTGATATTCAATCGAATCCAAGCTCATTGATTCTGGCACCGGCATGAACCAAAGTTTCTCCACATCAGTCCACGGATCCACATGATTAGTGTTACCGTGCCGATGCTGAGCAAAACGCGTCACCACATTCTTTGCCTGACCAACATAGAACTCGCCGTTAGAAAACTCGAGCACGTAAATTCCTCGCCGGTTATGCGGGATAAGGGCTGATACGGAATCCAGCTCTCCCACTGGAAACCGCGCGTATTTGAGTTCAGAGGGCACCTCATTCGCGCCCGCACCAATCTTGGCAACCGACATCGTTTCAAGTTCATCCAAAGGCGTGCGCGAAGCACTTTGAGAATTGCGATCCATCTTGTTCCACCTCTACGACGCTAGAGAAACCAAACAACTCCAGCATTTGAAAGCACTATACCCACAATTGCAACCCGCCAAGCAGGTCTCAAAACCTGCTTAAATATTGCGCGATTGCCGCACTTCACAGAAAACCACTCACGAAAACTTGTAATAACCAACTGTCTGTTCCTGGATTTTGCGCGTGGTTCCAGGCTTGCAGCTGTTGGTCAATAGCGTTATGCAAAACAGCTTCAGCATTTCTGAGGACGGTTTGCACAGCTGCAGTCAATTCTCCATGCATCGGTGAAGGTTAAGGGCCAGAAGGTCTGGCATTCGACATCGCCTGACCGCGCGTATATGTATGAATGCAAATTAATCACCGAAAGAGAGGCACTTGCGGCACTCTACACGGCTATGAAGAACCCTCATGCCCACAACGCTATGGGCAGCAATCGGGCGGTAGCTGCCGTGAAACTGGCGTACTCGCTAAAAGTTAGTTAAACGAAATATCCGTTTAGGGTGGACTATCACAAAAGTGGCGGGTTAATCCCAACAGGAGCCTTAGCCACCCGCAGGAATTAACCCGCCTGAAGAAAATCCACCCGTCGCTAGTACAAAACCAGGTGGCCGTTTAGGCGTTAAACGCCTGCTCTATGCGCTCGTGCGCAGCCCAGATCTGCTCGGGAAGATTCTTGAACTGTGCAAGGTGTTCGCGGCGGTAGCCCATCTCCTTCTTCCACAGTTCAGTGTCTATAGAAAGAAGCTTATCCATATCGGCGTCGTCACCTTCGAAACCATCCAGATTCAGCTCTTCCTTCTTCGGCAAAATACCTACCGGCGTTTGTACGCCCTCAGCGCGTCCTTCCTTAACATCTAGCAACCAAAGCAGCGCCCGCAGATTATCGCGGTAGCCAGGCCAGAGGAAGTGGCCGTCTTCCGGATCGCGTTGGAACCAGTTAACGTGCGCAAAAATGGGCTGTTCCTTCGCGGAACCAATTATCTTCAACCAGTGGGCCGCATAGTCCCCTTCGGGGTAGGACATGAAGGGGCGCATCGACATCGGATCGTAACGCAGCACGCCCTCCTTGCCCTCAGCCGCGAAAGTAGCCTGGGCGCCCAGGGTCAAACCGTCGTAAACGCCCTCAGTCAGGTCGGTGATTGCCCGGATAAGCGGCTCCCGGTCCTTTACTCGCCCGCCAAAGATGATGGCGTCGATTGGCACCCCTTGCGGTTCTTCGTAGTCGGGGGCCACGTTGGGCACGTTATCCAAAGACGTGGTGAAGCGAGAATTGGGGTGTGCCCACTCGTCGCCTTTGGCCTCGGAACGCTGCCGATCGGCCGGGCGGTCGGAAATCTTTTCGCCCTTCCAATCCAGCCAGTCGGTAACATCTTCCGGGTGATCCGGGGTCTTACCTTCCCACCACAGTTCTTGGGTTTCAGGGTTGTAAGCGACGTTGGTGAAGAGCGTCTTAGAGCCTTCTTTGATGGCGTCCATGGCGGTGGGATTAGACTGCCAGTTAGTGTCCTTTGCCACGCCGAACGCGCCGTATTCTGGGTTCATGCCGTAAAGCTTGCCGTCTTCGCCAACGTGCAGCCACACGATGTCATCGCCGTAGAAGTAAACTTCGTAGCGCTCACCCAAAGCGTCGGGAGCTAGCATCATAGCGAGATTGGTTTTACCGGAAGCTGAGGGGAAGCCGCCGCACACGTAGTAGGTACGATCCTCGAACTTATCCTTGATCCCGATCAGCATGAACTGTTCGGAAAGGAATTCCCCGGAAGCCCAGCCGTCGTAAGAGGCTTGGCGCAGACCGTGGGCGATCTTCCCGAGTAGCGCGTTGCCGCCGTAGGAGGAACCGAAGTGCAAAATTGTGCGTTCGTCGGCTACCGTGGCAAACAGGCGCTTGTCCTTATCGGTGCCCTGACCCAAGTTCTCCAGGTCGCCGGTCACGTGCACTGCGCGCACGAATTCTGCCGGATTTTTTAAATTGTTCAGATGTTCTACACCAACCCGGGCCATGCGGATCATGTGAAGAACCACTGTGAGGTTGTCGGTAAGTTCCACCCCGCGAGCCCACTTTTCTAGCGGCGATTTCGGCGGTGCCATCAAGTAGGGCACCACGTACATGGTTTTACCCCGGGAGGCGCCCTTCATACTTTCCAGCTGCCGGGCAGTTACTTCCGTGGCGTCGTGCCAGTTGTTGTAGATTCCGGCTTCTTGCGGATTGTGGGTGGCGACGACGGTGCGTTCCTCGCTGCGCGCCGTGTCCTTGTAGTAGGAGCGGGAGTAGTAGAGTCCATCGCCCGCAGGTGCAATTTCACCGGTGGTTAAGCCCTCAGTGATGAGCCGGTCGTCATCCTTTGCGGAAATGACTTCGATGGCAGCGGGTTCGGTAATTCCGGCCCAGTACGCTACGTACTCAGCTACTGCGGGGTTTTCCAGTCCGGCATTGCTGAGGATCTTGGCAATCTTATCCATATTTATACTCCTAATTTCGGTAGTCCCAACAATATTGTTAGTCTACCCGAAATTTTTGAAGCGACTTGGATTTAAGTCCTACCTGGAATAATTATGGTTTTACATCGGGATAATTCTTGGCTTGTAAGGAGTTTCACTAGCTCCACCAACATCAACCAGGCGCAACTCAACCGGGGCAAGGCTGAACCTGTCCTGACTAGCCCATTGTGACCGTGCTGAGCCTTTGGCGTAGCTGACGACTTAGACGAGCCATCACCATCACCAGAAGGAGAAGTAGACATCCTCAGATGTTGGCTACTCAACTGGTGACTCTTCAGGAGACTCTGGCTTGGGCTTGAATGCTAAATCAACTATGAACACTACGGTCCCACCGTCATTCACCTTACAAGCACCTTGCTCTGGACAGATAAGTCCGGGAAAGAAATCACGGTGAGGCTTTGAAAAGAACGCAGGGCGCTAACTTTGGATGCAAAATCGGGCTCTAAAAACTTAGAATTCTTTACCTGCCATGATCTTTCGACTTGTCGAAAGGGATACTGCGGTCAGTACGATCGTCACAGTCAGTAGTATTCCTGCGCTGGTGAGCGGAGGCAGGATTAAGGTTTTTGCTCCCCATTCGAAGATTGCTTGTTTGTTGGAACCAACAAAGGATTTACTGTTTTAGGGCTTTTAGCGGGCCTGGGGAGTTTTCAAAGGGCACAATTCTTTCTACTTATTTTAAGGCCGGGTTATTTTTCACGGGTTAAATACGTGATTTTATGTCCTAAGGCGAGAGGCCGGTGAAAAAATGTTCAAATGCGATGACCATTAGCACCCACTTAGGTTAGCCTAACCTTAGGGCCGCTTCGGTTGCTCTAAATCAACTAATACGAATGGAGCTATGATGTTCACAACGCAGTTATCGCCAAGCAAGCGCGAAGAGGCGTTACGCGATATGGAAGAAAAGCCGCTTGATATTTTAGTGATTGGCGGAGGTGTTACGGGAGCGGGGATCGCACTGGATGCGGCAAGCCGTGGTTTGCGAGTCGGTATAGTCGAGGCGCAAGACTGGGCCTCCGGCACTTCGTCGCGATCTTCAAAGCTGGTGCACGGTGGTCTGCGATACCTTTATCAACTTAATTTTGCCTTGGTTGCTGAGTCTTTGAGGGAACGTGGCTTATTGCTTACCCACACGGCTCCGCATTTGGTGAAAGCACAGCCTTTTTTGTGGCCCATAAAAATGCGCGTAATAGAGCGGGCTTATTCGGCTGTTGGGGTGGGAATGTATGATGCCATCGCACAGTTTGCACATAGGGGTTCAGTGCCCATTCAAAAGCACTACTCGAAGAAAGGGTCATTGGAGCTTGCGCCTGCGTTGAAAAAAGACGCACTTATTGGCTCTTTGGTTTACTACGATGCCAGGGTGGATGACGCCCGTCTGGTGGTGAATCTGGTTCGCACGGCCGCTCAGTTTGGCGCTTTGGCTGCGAATCGTACCCAGGTTGTTGAAATGCTCAAGGATGGAAACAAGGTGGTTGGCGCCAAACTTCGTGACATGGAAACAGGCGCTGAACATGTGGTTAAGGCAAAATCCATCATTAACGCAACGGGGGTTTGGACTGAGAAAACGCAGTCTCTTTCCGGTTCTACGGGTGGCTTGAAAGTTTTGGCCTCCAAGGGCATTCATATTGTTGTGCCGAAGGAAAAGATTGATTCCAAAGTTGGTTTATTCTTGCGCACAGAGAAGTCTGTGTTGTTTATAATCCCGTGGAAGCGTTATTGGGTTATAGGAACTACTGATACCAAATACCATGAAAACAGGTTGGAACCGGTACCTGATTCTGAGGATATTGATTATTTGCTTGAGCATGCGAACTCGGTGCTGGCTAACCCGCTAACACGTGATGACATCATTGGGGCTTTCGCTGGGCTACGGCCTTTGTTGCAGCCAGGAACTTTGGACGGAGATAAGGCCAAGTCAACCAAGGTTTCCAGGGAGCACACAGTTACTGAAGCCGCTCCGGGGCTCACTGTTATAGCAGGTGGGAAGCTTACGAGTTACAGGCAGATGGCTGAAGATGCTGTTGATTTTGCCTTGGGTAAGGAGCTGGCTAAGCGAATATCGTGCGTTACCAGAAGCACTCCGCTTTCTGGAGCTGTTGACTATGAAGCTATGTGGGAACAGCGTGAGGCGCTGGCAAAGAAAAACGGTTTGAGCGTGGATCACGTAGAAGATCTGTTAAACAGGTACGGAAGTGACATTAAGCTGATTTTCAAATTGATTGAGAAAGATCCTTCTTTGGGGAAGGAGCTTAAGGGCGCTGAAGAGTATCTGCGCGCAGAAATAGCGTTCGGTGTTTTGCATGAGGGTGCTTTGCATGTGGAAGACTTACTGGCGCGCCGCACC
>NZ_KV811470.1:423167-452092 GCF_001813085.1 Actinomyces sp. HMSC065F11 | reverse complement strand
TGCATGTGGAAGACTTACTGGCGCGCCGCACCAGGCTCTGTTACGAGCATCGGGATCGCGGATTGGCTGTTATTGACGAGGTTGCGACAATAGCTGCGGATATTCTTGGCTGGGACGAGGCGGCCAAGGCGCATGAGATAGAAAACTACAAGGCACGGTGTGATGCCGAAGAAAAGGCGGAGGGTATAGTTAGCGAAGCCGAAGCTCAAAAGGTACGTGAGCAGGCGGTGCCTATAACCGAATTTGTTGATGTGGCTCCGCAAATTGACGGTTAAAGCCGTGGGGATTTTTGCCTTTTAAATCTCTGCCTCTAAGGCCTTGGAGGCGTGCGCTTCAAGGCCTTAGACGTGCTTAGGAGCCTCTCTACCTTTTCGCTTCTCAAGACTTGCTCGAGACCGGCTATGACTTCACTCAATGTAAACTAGGCAGCGATAGCTTTAGCGCCCATGATTCACATTTAAATCTTCCATCAAGTTCCGGAACCACATTATTCCTGGTAGCGGAGTTTGACAGCGCCGTTTCTAAGGATGCAAGACTGAGCTGTAAATGCATTCCAGAAAAAGGTCAGTTAGCGGTTGAGTTTCAAAAGGAAAAGGAGAAATAAGACAATATCATTCTAAGTTTACTGACCTAGAACCAACACCACTGATCCACCGTTAACGCCAGGTCACAGAAGCGCATTTTCCATCTCCGTTAGCGAGTTAAACCCCAAAACCCTATCCGAACAGGGAAAACGCGATACTAGGTAACGCAAAACTCAAACCCGCTAACGCAAGCGATTTTGCCCCCCCCTAAGCGATACTCGCTAACGCAAAAGGGTACTTATCAAATCCGACGTCTAAGTGGAGCGAGTGACGGGAATCGAACCCGCACTATCTGCTTGGAAGGCAGAGGCTCTACCATTGAGCTACACTCGCGCGGCGAAGTCGGCATTCACCGCTTCGACAAATGGAAATGTTACCGGAAAACCCCCGAGTTGTGAAATGCAGGCCATTACCCGCTATGATTGTCTCTTGGCACGGGGTGTGGCGCAGCTTGGTAGCGCGTCCGCTTTGGGAGCGGAAGGTCGTGGGTTCAAATCCCGCCATCCCGACAGTTGGGTCCTCAGCAAACCGTTGAGGACCTTCCTCATTTCACCACCCTCAAGATGCGATACCCCAATATGTTCGAAAGACTGTTGGCATGATTAAAACAAAGTACATCGCACTAGTATCTGCCAGCGCTCTCGCATTTGGCCTAACCGGTTGCACTGCCATCTCGAATGAAGAAGCGCAAACAACGGCCCCATCGCAAACAGCCACCCAGGCGCAGGAGACAACTGAAACTACGGGCGATCCATCCTCCGATATCATCCCGTTCGCCGACAACCAGACCGCTATCGACGCGATCAAGGCCGTTGAAGCTGAATCTGGTGGAAAGGCTGTGAGCCTAGACCGTGAAGACTCCAAGAGCCTGTGGGAAGTCACCGTTATTCACGGCGAAAACGAAATCGAATACTACGTTGATGCGGCCGGTAAGGTCACTAAACACGAAACTGACAACGCTGATGGCGATGACAAGAAATACGTTGCGCAGGCCATACCCATGATCGACGCGATCGAAAAGGCCTTAGCGGACGTCCCAGACGGTTACATCGACGAGGTAGAGCTCGATGAAGACAACGGCACTGTCACCTGGCAAATAGACTTTGACGACGCTAACGCCAAGGACTACAAGAAGGTCCGCCTAGACTACCAGTCTGGCTCTGTTGTAGAGGTAAGAAACGACTAGTCAGGCGCCAAAACAAGTAGCCCGCCCGCAGTCTGCCCACAACGAAAGGTAGCGACTCGGGCGGGTTACGCGGATAAGTATTACCAAAACTTAAGAATTCACCAGCCGCCTAGTTTCGTTAAGGTTGAGACATGGCAAATTCTTATTCAGACTCACTGACTGATCCGAAGATCATGGATCAGTCCATCAAACCGACCGAAGACTTCTACCGTCACGCCAACGGAACGTGGTTAAAGGAACATGAGATTCCCTCCGACCGTCCCAGTGATGGCGCGTTTTACAAGCTACGTGACGAAGCCGAAGAGCACATTCACACCATCGTCGAGGCCCTAGACCCGGCCAGCGCGGACGCAGAAGAACAGAAACTCGCCGCTCTCTATAGCCAGTTTATGGACGAGGAGGCCGTGGAGGCACTCGGCGCAAAGCCCCTGGCCCCCGACTTTGCCCTCATTGATCAGGCAGAAACTCACGCGGAGCTTGCCGTCACGATGGGCAAGCTTGCTACCACGGGCGTTGGAGGAATCCTCGAGGCCATCATCGACGCGGATATGAATGATCCGGCTCGCTACACGGTGTTCACTTACCAGAGCGGTATCTCGCTACCCGACGAGGCCTACTACCGCGAAGATCAGTACGAAACCGTACGCCAAGGCCTGGTCACCTACCTGAATAAGGCCCATGAGATCATCTCCGCCGATGCGCAGTTTGAGGACTGGGCTAGCGCTGTGGGCGAAGCGTTTGGCGCAGACGTGCTGGCATTCGAAACCAAAGTTGCGTCCCACCACTGGGACAATGTGAAGACCCGCGACGCCGTGGCTTCCAACAACCCCACTACGTTCAGCAAGTTCGCTGAAAGCTCGGGCAACTACCCTTGGGCCACCTGGTGGGAAGCCACCGGCCTACCCACCGCCGGTGACACGTCCGTTAACGTGCGCCAGCCCTCCTACGTTGAGGCGGTCCCCTCCCTCTGGAATGACACCGCCTTGGAAACGCTGAAGAAGTGGGCGTACGCGAAAGTCATCCAGGCGCGTTCGGCATACCTTTCTAAGGCGTTTGTTGACAATGGGTTCGAGTTCAACCGCCTACTCACCGGCGCCACCGAGCAGCGCCCCCGCTGGAAGCGCGGCGTTTCATTTGTTGAAGGAGCCATGGGCGAGGCGCTGGGCAAGAAGTACGTTGCCAAGCACTTCCCACCCGAATACAAACAGCAGATGAACAAACTGGTAGAGCACTTGCTTCAGGCCTACCGTCGCTCCATTTCGCAGCTGGAGTGGATGGGTGAGGAAACCCGCGAGCGCGCCCTTCAAAAGCTAGCGGGATTCACCCCCAAGGTTGGCTACCCGGACGAGTGGAAGGACTACTCAAAGCTCACGCCTGGCGCCACCCTGGTTGAGTCCGTGCGCGCGGTTGCACAGTTCCACGTTGACGAGGAGGCCGGCAAGCTGTCTGGCCCGGTCAACAAGAAGGAATGGTTCATGACCCCGCAAACGGTCAACGCCTACTACCACCCCACGATGAACGAGATCGTGTTCCCCGCTGCCATTTTGCAAAACCCGTTCTTTGATCCAAGCGAGACTGACGCGGTTAACTTCGCAGCGATCGGCGCCGTTATTGGCCACGAGATCGGCCACGGTTTTGACGACCAAGGCTCGCACTATGACGGTGAAGGCAAACTCAACAACTGGTGGACCGAGCAAGATCGCAAGGCTTTCGAAGAGCGCACGTCAAGCCTCATTGCCCAATACGATGCGTTCTCCCCCGAACAGCTTGACGATTCACACAAGGTGAACGGCAAGCTCACAATCGGTGAGAACATTGGTGACCTTGGCGGCCTTGGCATCGCGTGGAAGGCCTACCACATTGCCCTCGAAGAATCCGGGCGCACCGAAGCCGATGAGGAGCGCGGCGGCCTGACCGCCGCCCAGCAGTTCTTCTACTCGTGGGCGCGTATCTGGCGCTCCAAGTCACGTGACGAGTGGGCGTTGCAACTGCTGGCCATCGACCCGCACTCCCCCTCGGAATTCCGCTGCAATGGCGTGCTACGCAACGTGGATGCCTTCCACGAAACGTTCCACACCCAGCCTGGCGACGGCATGTGGCTAGACCCCAGCGAACGCGTGGAAATCTGGTAACAGACCCGCGCCCACTGTCTCATTCTCACACAGATGGAGCGCGCATAACTCACGAAATTTGCCCCGCTGAACACTAAACACATGTTCGGCGGGGCAAATTTTGTAAAAAAGTGTAAGAATTGTGTAGAACACGTGATAAATATCCATCACGCAGATTTTGCAAACCAACAGGACACAGGAGGCAACATGCCAGGGCAAAACCTGACGCGCGCTGAAGCTGAAGAAAGATCAAAAATTGCAACCGTCTACCACTACGACGTGGAACTGAACCTGGCTGAGAATGACGAGACCTTCACCTCCAAAACCGTGGTGGACTTCGACGCGCACGAAGGCGCTGAAACCTTCCTGGACCTGATTGCCGACGAGGTCTACTCGCTGGAAGTAAATGGGGAGCAAAGAGACACCGCCGCATTCCAAGACTCGCGTATCCACCTGGACGGCCTAAAAGACCGCAACCGCGTGACCGTGGTAGCCAAATGCCGCTACATGCACACCGGCGAGGGCCTACACCGCTTTACCGACCCGGCCGATGGCAAGTCCTACTGCTACTCCCAGTTCGAAGTACCAGACTCGCGCCGCGTTTTTGCCGTGTTCGAACAGCCCGACATGAAGGCACAGTTCACCTTCCACGTGATCACGCCCGCCGACTGGGTAGTGTTCTCCAACTCCCCCACGCCTGTACCTAACGACGTGGACGGGCTGAAGAGGTGGGACTTCACCCCCACCGAACAAATCTCCTCCTACATCACCGCGATCATTGCCGGCCCGTACGTTGGCAAAACCGGATCGCTTGTATCAACCGACGGGCGAGAAATCCCCCTCGGCGTGTACTGCCGTCAGTCCCTTGAGTCATACCTTGATGCCGACTGGGTCATGGACGTAACCCGTAAGGGCTTTGCCTTCTTCGAAAAGGAATATGGCCGCCCCTACCCGTTCCGCAAGTACGACCAGATTTTCGTGCCCGAATACAACGCGGGCGCAATGGAGAATGCCGGGTGCGTAACCTTCCGCGACCAGTACATCTTCCGCGCTAAGCCCACCGCAGCCGAGCTCGAGGGCCTAGCCAACACGATCCTGCACGAGCTTGCCCACATGTGGTTTGGCGACCTGGTCACGATGCGCTGGTGGAACGACCTGTGGCTCAACGAGTCCTTTGCCGAGTTCATGTCTCACCTGTGCCTAGCCGAAGGCACCGAGGAATGGAAGAACGCGTGGATCGGCTTCATGGCCCGCAAAGACTGGGGCATGAGACAAGACCAAATGCCCACCACGCACCCCATCGTCGCTCCCATCCGCGACCTGGCAGACGTGGAAGTAAACTTCGACGGCATCACCTATGCTAAGGGCGCGGCCGTGCTTCGCCAGCTGGTGTCCTACGTTGGCCGTGACAACTTCTTTGCCGCTCTCGGCAAATACTTTGAAAAGCACGCTTGGCAAAACACCACCCTGCCCGACCTCATGGGTGAGCTTGAAGCGGCCTCGGGGCGTGACCTTGAAGCCTGGTCTAAAGTCTGGCTGGAAGAAGCCGGCGTCACCCTGCTTCGCCCTGATTTCAACTTGAACGAGGACGGCACCTTGGGCGAACTTGCCGTTGTGCAAGAAACCTTCACCCCCGGCTCCTCCCTGCGCCCACACCGCCTGGCAGTGGCCGGCTACGACCTCGTGGATGGCCGTATTGAACGCACGTTCCACGAAGAACTCGACGTTGCAGGCGAACGCACCATCGTTGAAAGCGCCCGTGGAATCAAGCGCCCCGCGCTGATCCTGGTGAATGATGGCGACCTCGCTTACGCGAAGATTCGCATGGACGAAGACTCCCTGCGGTTCGCAACCGCGAACATCGATAAGTTTGAAGATTCCTTGACGAGGTCGATCATTATCGCCTCCGCTTGGGACATGGTTCGCGACGCGCAAATGCCGGCCCGCAAGTTCATTGACCTGGTCATGGCTGCCCTACCCGTTGAACAAGACATCACGGTTATGGGCCTATGGCTGCGTCAACTGGACACCGCAGCTGCCTACTACACGTCAAACGAGGAGCGCCGCGAGGTTTTGGAGCGCGTCGCAGGCAGGTTGCTGCTACTTCTGCGCGCAGCCTCGTCTGGCTCGGACCAGCAGAGGCTCCTTGCCTTCGCCGCTGCCCGGCGCGCAACAACGCAAGAGCAGAGCGAAGCGATCGAGCACCTGCGGAGCAGCGAAGATACTCTGATGGGACTTGACCTAGATGTAGAACTACGTTGGGCATTCCTTACCGCCTCCGTTACTGCCGGTATTGCTGGGGACCTCCAGATTGACCAGATGCTGGCCGAAGACGCCACCATGACCGGCGAGCAGAAGGCCACTCAAGCCCGCGCCGCCAAAACGGACCAGGCCGTCAAGGACGCCGCGTTCGAAAACTTCATGTACAACCCCGACCTTTCCAACGACATGCGCATAGCCGCAGGCCGCGGATACTGGGCCGGAGTTTCCACAAAGCCTGAGCTGTTCTCAGCGGGCGCCAAGAAGTTCTTCGACACCGCCCTGGACGTGTGGAACACCAACACGCCGCACACCGCGCAGTCCATCATGGCACTGGGCTTCCCCACGCCGCTTGCTGGCCGCCTCGACGATGTAGATGTCGTAGCCATTGGCCAACAGTGGCTTGAAGAGCATAAGGACGCGCCCGCCGGCCTCGTCCGCCTACTCTCCGAAAGCATTTCGGAGGCGCAACGAGCCGTAGCTATCCAACAGCTGTGACACCAGGTAAACACTGACAACCGCGGGCCCGCTCAATCAAGCGGGCCCGCTTTGTACCACGCCCGCCAATCGAGCAATCCAGAAAGATGACGCGTAGTATCCTAAATAGAGACGCAAAGCATAGGAGTGGAAATGAGCGACCAACACGCGACTCAGGCTGAAGCCATCGTTGCCGGTCTTGGCGGGAAAGAAAACATCGAATTTTTCGAAGCCTGCATCACGCGCCTACGCGTACAGGTTCGCGATCGCGCCCTGGTAAACGATGACGCCCTCAAATCTGCGGGCGCCTTCGGAGTGGTCAAAGTTGGAACCGTCGTCCAAGTAGTAGTGGGTCCAGAAGCCGACGAAATCGCCGACGAAATCGGACGCCTGCAGTAATGCTGGAAGTCTGCTCACCCCTAAGCGGAACCATAATTGCGCTCGAGGACGTCGATGATCCCGTCCTCGCCCAGGGCATCGTTGGATCAGGAATAGCCGTAGCCCCCGTGGAAGAACGCTGGCACGACGTGGTGTGCCCCACTGATGGCAAGCTCCTCAAAGTCCACCCGCACGCCTTCATCGTGTTTTGCCCCTCCGGCATTGGGATTCTCGTGCACCTTGGTATCGACACCGTCAAGTTGCGCGGCAAAGGCTTCGAAGTTCTAAAAGCCGAAGGCGATACCGTTCACAAGGGAGAAGCCATTGTCAGGTGGGACTCCGCCGTTGCGAAAGAAGCCGGCCTGTCCACCTCCGTATCCGTCATCGCATGCGATCTGCCCGCAGAAATGCTGACCATGCACACCTCACCCGGCAACAGTATCGCCCGGGAGGATCACCTTTACACCGTCAAGAGCGGATAGCGGCAACTAACCGCGACTAAAGCGACCCGAGGCCCGCTTTAGGCTCTGGCAAATTGTTTGATCCCACGCGTTGCGTGGGATCAAACAATTCAGAAACTAATCAAACTCAGCTATGGACGGCCTCATTCATTACATCCGCGAACCGCGCCAGCGCGGCGGGCGTTAGTTGCTCCACCAGGATCTCCCGGCCGCTCTCATCGCCCAGCGGAATCTGCCAGTTCGGATACTGCGTGCTCGTGCCCGGGAAGTTCTGCGGGCGGCGCTCGCGCACAATATCAACCAAAGACACCACCAGCAGGCGTGAGGGCGTCATAGCAATATAGCGGTGCAACGCGTCGATCAGGGGCTGTTCGTCGTAGCGGCGCTCCTCATCCAACAGGCCGTACTCGATCATGCGTGAGGTGAACATTTCCAGCTCCGCACTATCAGCTGCACGCACCACTTCCACCGGCTCCACAAGAAGTCCAAGCTCCTCGCGGATCGACGTTTGGATACCCTCCAAATATCCTGCCGTTGGCGGAAGATCATGCGTGTTTACAGCAGCTAGAACGTCGCGGCGATAGTTCTCCGGACGCCGCGGCGAACCGTCATCCTCACGCTCAAACCACAGGATTGACGTGCCGAGCACTCCGCGATCATTCAAGTACCCGCGAACCCACGGTTCGACCGTGCCCAGGTCCTCCCCAATCACGATCGAGTTATTCCGGTAGGCCTCCAGCAGGAGGACGCCAACCATCGCCTCATGATCGTAATTCACGTACGTGCCAAAATTCGCGGTCTTACCGTTAGGAATCCACCACAGGCGGAACAGGCCCAAAATGTGGTCGATACGGATCGCGCCAGAGAACCGCGCGGCCGCGCGAATCATCAGGCGCAGCGGCTCATAGCCAGCCTGCGCAAGCGATCGCGGATTCCACGGCGGCTGCGACCAATCCTGGCCAAGCTGGGAATACATGTCCGGCGGGGCACCCACCGTCATGCCGCGCGCAAACAAGTCGGGCTGCGACCATGTTTCAGAACCATACGGGTGCACGCCAACCGCGAGGTCCGACATGATGCCAACGCTCATGCCATCGCCAAGAGCGACCTCCTGCGCATTATCCAACTGATTTCGAGCGATCCACTGCATCCACATGTGGAAGCGCACCTGCTTGTTGTTTGCCTCCGCATATGCGGCAACCGCAAGCGAGTCTGAATCCGCGTACTTCTCAGGCAGATGTAGACCGTAACGCTCCACCAGTGCGCACCACACGGCAAACTTGTACAGCGCCGGACCGCCCTCAGCAATGAAATTATTGAACTCAGCCTCACGCTGCGCGCTGCGCCCAATCGTGAAAATCTCCCACAGCGCCCGCACCTTTGCCGACCATGACGAGTCCCGATCAATCAGACCAATGTGGTCCGAATCTTCCGTGCGCGAGGCCTCGTTGAGCTCCTCCACATACGCCTTCGCAGTATCGGTGAGATCCGCGTATTCGGCAACCAGGCGCGGCGCAATGTAAAGAGGGGAAATGAACTGGCGAGTAACGGGCAGGTACGGGGAGGCCTCAATCGGCACCACAGGAGCCGAAGCGTGCAACGGGTTAATCAAATGGAAATCCGCGCCAATCTGCGCAAACGTGCGGTTCATGGCCGCCAAAACCCGAGCATCACCCATGCCCCAACTATCGTTAGCTCGAACCGAGTACAGCTGACTGGAAATGCCCCACTTCTTACCCGCGAGCTTCTCATCCAGATTTAGCGAGCTCGGAACCACGATGAGGTGAGATTCAGCCTCTTCACCACTACCTAGATGCGCGTAAAGCTTGTGATAACCCAGCGGGAAATCCGTCTCCAGAGCAAACGCTGCCCGGCCCCGCATAGCTCCATTCACTTCACGAGGAGGGTCCCAATTGTCCACCTGGCGAAGCTCACGCGCAGAGCCGTCCTCAAACACCACCGAAACGCTTACGCTTTCCCCATCGGGAACATGCACCAGCAGCTCGCCATAATTTCCGCCGCGTAGCACGGTGGTAGGCGGCAAAACCGTCAGCCACTTGTCGTCCTCAAAACCCGCAATGCAGCGATCCAACTCAGCCGCATCCGGAGCGTCCGAGACACCAACGCCCAGCACCTGCAGCGTTGTAATCAACGTTTCTGCACTCACATCCAGCAAGTTGCCATGCCAATCCCAAAAACTAGTAGACACGCCATTTAGCTGGGCAAGGTGCTGCAAACGGTCCATATTAGCTACGTCGAATGAAAGCTGCGTCATTGAAAACTCCCGGTGCGGTGGGTATCACACCAATTTTAGTCTGATAACGCTCAGGCCCAAAATTATTGCGCACCTACCCCCCCCTCGGGAAGGTAAGTGCGCGAAACGTCTAGCAAAACGCTGTTGCTTTAATGGTCTCGTTCATTTCAGCCACGAGGACATCAGAAGACGGTCCCACAATAATCTGCACGTAGTGGCCCGACGACACAACGCCTATCGGACTGGTCTCACGTATCACGGCTTCACTAACAAGTGCCGGCTCCGAAACGATGGCGCGGATACGCACGATGCAAGACTCAAGGTCCTCAATATTTTGAGCGCCCCCAAGCCCTTCAACGAGTTTCTCTGCAATCGTCACTTTCATTCCTCCACACATGTAACCCGACTCACATGATAGTGTCTCAGATTACAAATTGGAAGTGGCAAAAGTACCAGATGACGTGCAGGCCGCGTAGATTCACGAAAGAATAAGGGCTATGACTGCTCCGATTGGCGTTCCCACTATCACCAGCGAACCCCTCGCCTCCGTTCTGCGAGTGCTACAGCTACGCGGCGGCGATAAGGATCGCTTCGAGGCCGATTCACTGCCGCAGATGAATCGAGTGTACGGCGGGCAGGTGCTCTCCCAGGCCCTGCTGGCCGCGGCCGCAACAATCGAAGATCATAATGAGCGACCACCCCATTCGCTACACGCGTACTTCCTGCGCGGCGGAGACCCAGCGCGTCCCATCAGCTTCGAAGTGGCGCGCACCCATGACGGGCGCTCATTCACCTCCAGGCAGGTGAGCGCCACGCAAGACGGGCGCGACCTACTCACCCTCATGGCCAGTTTCCAGCTACGCCAATCCGGCGTTGAACACTCCTCGCAAATCCCGGATGTTCCCGGCCCGGAAGAGCTTATCTCCGCCCTCGAATACTTCCGCTCCCTTAACCACCCGGTTGGCAAGTTCCTGGGTAAAACCGCCGCGTTTGACGTGCGACACGTCCAAGAGAACCTGTATATCAACGCCTCGCCCAACAAGAGCCGCTGCCAACAGCTCTGGATGAAACCGCGCGCCGAAATAACTGGTACCACTCCCCTGATCTCGCGCGCTCTGCTGGCCTACGTTATAGACCAAGTCATGATGGAACCCGCACTGCGCACCCACGGCCTATCGTGGCTCACTCCCGGCCTCGCGCTAGCCAGCCTCGACCACGCAATGTGGTTCCACCAAGATTTCGACATCAACCAGTGGCTGCTTTACGACCAAGAATCCCCGTCCGCAAACGGCGCGCGTGCCACGGGACATGTGCGCGTGTTTACCGAGAGCGGCGAGCTTGTTGCTGAGGCCATGCAAGAGGCAATGCTTCGCCTTCCCGAAGAAGGTTGCGCGCCCTCAAGCTGGGGTTTTGAAGTCCCACCCGTTTCATAAGTGTTTCACCACAGTAAACGAGCAACGAAGTTTGCGCGTCCAAACTTTTGTTTTCTGTACAGCGGTTTCCTCTGCCCCTTAAAATGAAGTGCAACGATTTTGCGTTTCATCCCAAAAGGAGAAGTTTTAATGAGGAGATCTGTGAAGACCCTAGTCGCAGGCGCAATCGCAACCGCCGCACTAGTTGTCTCTCCACTCGCCGCATTTGCTGAGGATCCCGTCAGCGAATCCGGAAGTGGCGCGGAAGGTGACGTTGTCACAATGAACCTTTTCAATATGACCGACATCCACGGTCACATTGAAAAGTCGGAATACAAGCGCAAGGTGACCGAGGCCGGTCTGGCTTCCACCGCCTGCTACGTGAAGAACGAGAAAGCCAAGAACGAGAACTCTGTGTTCACCCTTCTTGGCGACAACATCGGTGCTTCCCCGTTCACTTCGGGCTCGCAAGACGACAACCCAACCATTGCAGCACTGAACCATTCGGCCGTTTTCGCTTCAGCGATTGGTAACCACGAGTTCGATAAGGGCCTCGACGTGCTCATGAAGCGCGTGAACGGTGAAGGCGGATACATCAAGATCGGGTTCCCCTACCTGGCCGCCAACATTGTTTCCAAGGCCACCGGTGAAACCCTGTTTGATCCGTTCAAGATCTGGGAGTCTCCCTCTGGTGTGAAGGTAGGCTTCATCGCCGCCATTGAAGAGGATGCGCCCACTAAGGTAGCACCCGGCACTTTTGACGAAGTTAACTTCCTGCCGGCAGCTGAGACAGTAAACAAGTACGCCGCAATCCTCAAGGACGGTCAAGAGGGGAACGGTGAGGCCGACATCGTCGTTGCACTGTACGACAACGACGTTCTGATCTCCGCCCCGCGCCTCTCCAGTGATGTTGACATCCTCATGGGTGGCGATACGCACAAGCCGTACTACTTCTCTGGCGATAACGCTCTTACGAACAAGGACGGTAAGCCGATCGTTGCTACCACTGCGTCGGGTAGCTTCACGGACAACCTCGCAAACGTTGAGGTGAAGTACAACAAGGTCGAGAAGAAGATCGTAGAAGCCAAGGCTGTCCAGATCCCCGCAGCCGACGTTGTAGCTTGTGGCGAAGACGCCGACGTGAAGGGCGTTGTAGACGAGGCCGTAACCAAGGCTAAAGAAGCCAAGGAGAAGGTCGTTTTAGAAACCGACAGCGCTTTCTACCGCGGCAAGCAGGCATCCGGTGAAAACCGTGGTACCGAATCCACCCTGGGTAGCCTTGTTGCTGACGCGATGAAGGGTTCCTTCACCAAGCTTGATGGCAAGCCGATCGACATTGGCATCATCAACGCTGGTGGCCTGCGCGCAGACCTCGTTCCAAAGGACGGCAAGCTCACCGTTGGCGACGTTTTTGCGGTAGCGCCGTTCTCCAACGAAGTTGGCTACGTTGAGATGACCGGAGCACAGTTCAAGACGCTGCTTGAACAGCAGTGGAAGGAAATTGGCGAAAACTCCACGCGTCCCATGCTGAAGCTCGGCCTGTCTGAGAACGTGAAGTACACGTACGATCCAGCTCGCCCGATGGGCGATCGTATTACTTCGATCCTGCTCGATGGCCAGCCGATTGATCCGCAGGCTACCTACTCGGTAGGTTCGGTAACCTTCCTCCTTGCTGGTGGCGACTCATTTGACGTCCTTAAAGAAGACTCGATCAAGGCCACGCTTACGACCATCCCGGATGGTTTGGACCGCGAGTGGATCCAAAAGTACCTAGAAGATAACCCGAAGGTTGCTCCTCGCGCAGCAGTTTCCTCCGTTGGCGCCACGCTAACTCAGAGTGAAGAGAGTGTAGACGGCAAGCCGGTTGTCTCCGGCACGCTGGCACTACGCGGTCTCTCGTTCTCCGGACCGGGCGAAGCAGCGCCGAAGAACGTCACGCTTTATGTTGATGGCAAGAACGTGGCAACCGGCGCGGTCAACAACACGCTGGAAGACGCAAATGCAGCGAACGCAAACGCAATCGTAACTGCTGACGGCGTTGGCTACACGGACGCTCCGATTGAGTTCAGCGTCACGGGGGTTTGCGAGGACCGTTCGGGAACCGTGAACCTGCCGCTAACAGTTAAGGCCGGCACCGCCGATGAGCAGAGCGCTGATACTCCAGAGCTCATCTCGGAAGCCTCTGGCCTGACCCTCACGGTGGACTGTGGTCCGGCTGCTGAAGAGCCCGGTGAGGGCATGGTTGTGACGCCGGCTGCGCCGGAGTTCATCAATCCGTCTGCCTCTGATCCGGCCTCGTGCACGGTAAAGCCGTACGCAACGGTTAAGGACATGGAGGGCGTGAAGTACACGGTCACCGTGGACGGCAAGGAACTCAAGGCTAACGCCGAGGGCAAGTTCGTCTCCCCCTACGGCAAGACGATCATCGTCAAGGCCGAGCCGGTAGACGGATTCACGTTCGCACCAAACGCTAAGACCGAATGGTCTTGGACCGCAATGATGAACGACAAGTGCAACACGGGTGTAAGCAAACCACTGGCTAAGACCGGTGTCTCCGTGCTTGGCACGGCTGCTGGCGCACTTGCCCTTCTGTTCGCAGGTGGCACGATGCTAGCGCTTCGCCGCAAGCAGGCGTAGGCTCATCTAGCTGAACTAGCTACAGATAAGGTTTTGGCCCGGATGTTTGAAACATCCGGGCCAAAACCTTATCTATTTGAAGTAGGTTAGCGCCGCGCGGGGCGAAACCGTTTAGTCGCGGGTTAGGCGACGGTGCGTTACGCGGTGTGGGCGCGCGGCTTCTGGGCCGAGGCGCTCAATCTTGTTCTTCTCGTAAGCTTCGAAGTTACCTTCAAACCAGTACCAGTTTGCGGGGTTCTCTTCGGCGCCTTCCCAGGCAAGAATGTGGCTGGCTACGCGGTCAAGGAACCAACGGTCGTGAGTGACCACAACAGCACAGCCGGGGAACTCCAGGAGAGCGTTTTCTAGGGACGCCAAGGTTTCAACGTCGAGGTCGTTGGTTGGCTCGTCCAATAGAAGCAAGTTGCCGCCCTGTTTGAGCGTTAGCGCCAGGTTCAGACGGTTGCGCTCACCACCGGAAAGCACGCCCGCGGGCTTTTGCTGGTCTGCACCCTTGAATCCGAACGCAGACACGTATGCGCGTGAGGGAACCTCAACGTTGCCAACCTCCAAGTAGTCGAGGCCATCAGACACCACTTCCCACAGCGTCTTGTTCGGGTCAATGCCTGCACGGGTTTGATCCACGTAAGAAATCTTGACCGTCTCGCCGATCTTCAGATCGCCACCATCGAGTGGTTCAAGACCAACGATCGTCTTGAACAGCGTGGTCTTACCAACACCGTTGGGGCCAATCACACCAACGATGCCATTACGCGGTAGCGAGAATGACAGGCCGTCAATGAGCTTGCGATCCCCGAAGCCCTTTTGCAGGTTCGAAGCGTCGATAACGACGTTACCGAGGCGCGGGCCCGGCGGAATCTGGATCTCTTCAAAGTCCAGTTTGCGGGTGCGCTCGGCCTCTTCAGCCATCTCTTCATAGCGAGCCAGACGGGCCTTTTGCTTAGCCTGCCTACCCTTTGCAGAAGTGCGAACCCACTCGAGCTCGTCCTTCAAACGCTTCGCGAGCTTGGCGTCCTTCTTGCCCTGAATCTGAAGACGTTCCTTCTTAGTTTCGAGGTAGGTGGTGTAGTTACCCTCGTACGGGTACAAACGCCCACGGTCAACCTCAGCAATCCACTGGGCCACATGATCTAGGAAGTAGCGGTCGTGAGTTACTGCAATAACCGCACCCTGATAGGACGCCAGGTGCTGTTCCAACCACAGTACGGACTCAGCGTCAAGGTGGTTAGTAGGCTCGTCCAGCAGGAGCAGGTCCGGGGCCTCGAGAAGTAGACGGCACAGCGCCACGCGGCGACGCTCACCACCGGACAGCACATTCACGGGCGTGTCTGGCGGCGGGCAACGGAGCGCATCCATTGCCTGGTTGAGCTGCGACTCAAGATCCCAACCATTCACCGCGTCGATCTCGGTTTGTAGCTTGCCCATCTCTTCCATGAGGGCATCAAAATCCGCATCCGGATTAGCCATCTCTTCCGAAACCTCGTTGTAGCGCTTCAGTTTCGCTACCGTATCACCAACACCAAGCTCCACGTTTTCAAGAACAGTTTTGTCCTCATCCAGCGGGGGCTCCTGCTGCAAGATACCAACCGTGTATCCGGGTGACAGACGAGCTTCACCGTTTGACGGCTCGTCCAGGCCGGCCATGATTTTCAAAATCGAGGATTTGCCGGCACCGTTGGGGCCAACCATGCCGATCTTAGCGCCCGGGAAGAACGCCATCGTCACGTCATCAAGAATTACTTTGTCTCCGTGCGTCTTGCGCGCACGAATCATTTGGTAGATGTATTCAGCCATGCCATACCTTCACGTTTAACTAGGCTTAGTCGAGCCTAGTGTACGTGAACCGCCGGCCCGATCCAACGCGGGCCGGCGGATTTTCACGGTTTAGCGGGTAGCTAGTTCCTTCACGGGACGGCTGTATGCGGCCGTGCCATACCCGAGGTCGTGTCCGATGGTCGTAGCGGTTATGACCAGCTCTGTCCCTCTGCTTCCACTCTGCGGGTTGGACCACTCGTTGACTTCGAGCCGACCAGTTACAATCACCGGCTGTCCCTTTTGTAAAGACTGGGCCGCGTTCTCGGCTAGCTGACCCCACATTTTGACCGTGTACCAGGCCGTAGACGCATCATGCCAGTTCCCGGCATCATCACGCCCGCGTCTGGTTACGGCCATACGCGCCCTCGCCAGCTTTGATCCTGACGGCAGGGTTTTCAGATCAATGTGCGACCCGAGGCGGCCACGAACGGTAATGGTCACTGCGTCTGCTGAGAACGTCTTCAACCTCGACGAGGTTGGCACTGCAACAGTTGCAGTTGTGGTGTTGCTATCTGCAACCACGGTATCGGTGTTCCAAGTTTCTTCCATGATCTCTCCTATGCTTCGCCACCGCTGCGCCTAAACAGCAGGAATCCGCTGCCTAGGGATGCAAGGCCAAACGCGGGCAAGAACAGGCTGGTAGCTCCGGTTTTTGCAAGTGTTGGCGGCTGGTCGACAGTGGCTGTAGTTGGCGTGGTAGTTGGCTCAGTTTCGGGCTGAGTAGTGGGCTCAGTTTCCGGCTGTGACGGTTCGGTAGTCGGCTGAGTTGTGGGCTCGGTTTCCGGCTCTGTTGGCTGCGTGGTTGGCTGCGTGGGAGGAGGCGGAACGCTCACGGTTCCGCTCGCCTCAAGTGAGCTTTTACCCCACGGCACTACCACCAGATCCTGGTGTTCAGGGTGTTCCCAAATGTTGATTTTGTCCGCGGGCAAGCCACTGACCTTAACGCGAACCGACACCTCGCCAGGATCCGAATATTCTGCCTGGGCACTGATAGGCTCTGCGGCGCTTGTAAGGGTATTCTTCACCTCGCCGGCACTTGCGTGTGTGAAAGTTACTTCCATGGGTAGTCCCTTGATCCACCCAGCTTTGCCCTTGACCCCTAGGTTTTCGATAGTAACCACGCCGTCCTTGTATGAAACCCACGGTTTTAGCGTGTATGGGCCAGCAATCTTCTCGGCTTCGGCAACCATCTGTCGAGCAAGCGCGCCACCGTCGTCAAGGTTCTCCACGGGAAACCTGCCATAGGTTGAAAGCTGGCTCTGCACCGCAAAGCTAAACGACTTCGCGTGATGCCCGCTCTTGGTAACGTCCTTTGCATAAAGGTGGTAGAGCGCGGCAACTACCCAAGTCTTATCCGCGCTCATCACCGTCTTAATATCGGTATTGCCAATGGATGTTGCGGTATTTCGCGGGGTTGCTTGACCAACCTGATAGGTCTTGAACGCAGCGTCTTTTGGCGCTACCGGAGCGCCTTTACGAAGCTGATCATCACCGGCGCACACCCCGTAATAATCTCCTGATTTAGCAACGAATAGCTGGCCCTGTCCAAATAGCTGCCACGGTTCTTCCGCCGCGAGCGCCGCCGGCGCACTTAGGGTTAGTGTCGCAAACAGAGCCGTTGAGGCCGCTAGGATTCGGCGCGTTCCAGTTTTCATATGAAGTCCTCTCAACTAGGTGGGTGACTTCATGATGCGAAGCGCAAACCACGCTGGAAACACCGCGAGGTTTTGGCTGTGGATACAGCTTTGCGCGGCCTCCTTGTGGAAACCGCGCAAAGTAGGCGTTAAGAGCTACGTCTCGAGGTTGCCCTACTCGATGTTTGGAATGCCAAGGGCTATAACCTCGGCGGCAACCTGCCTGGCCTCTTGTCTGCTGGGCCCCTCCCCCTGCGGGAAGAGAACGCGACGATAGTAGACGAGTTCTTGGATGGATTCGAGGATGTCCGCAAGAGCGCGATGGCCACCGTGCTTAGCCGGGGCTTCCTCAAACGTGCGGTGATACCAGCGTTTGGCGAGCTCTTTGATGGAAGACACGTCGACTACCCGATAGTGCAAGTAGTCGATGAGCTCGGGCATGTCGCGCTCTAAGAACGCCTTGTCGGTCCCAATCGAGTTACCGGCAAGGAGCGCCTGGCGTGGCTGCGGTACAAATTTCTTTACGTAGTCCAAAACCTCGCGCTGGGCTTCCTCAAGTGAAACACCGGTTTCAAACTCGTCGATCAGGCCGGATTCGGTGTGCATGTTGCGTACAAAATCCCCCATGTTGTCCAGCGCTTCTTGCGAAGGCCTAATGACAATGTCTATTCCGGGGTCTACAACGTTTAGCTGCTCGTCAGTGATCACGACAGCTACTTCAACAAGCCCATCTTTGTCAAGATCAAGGCCGGTCATTTCGCAGTCAATCCACACGAGCGGACGGCGTGGTTTTTTACTCATGCCTTCTACTCTAGTGATTTTTAGGCAAACTTTTTACCGTCGTTACTACCGTGGGAGATACGCGCCTGGTTATTGCCGGCGTTCACATGTGGGACGGCAAGACTACGTATTCGTATATTTCCATAAGATGTGGGCCATGGAATCCGATTTTCAACTCAGTGCAAAAGATATTGACGAGGCTGCGCAGCGCCTGGCCAAAGTGGCAAAGAAAACACCTTTGGAATACTCCCCTAGGCTCAGTGAGGAAGTGGGCGTACCCGTTTATTTGAAGCGCGAAGACATTCAGCTGTGCCGCTCGTTCAAGGTTCGCGGGGCATACAACAAGATTGCGTCCCTCAGCAATAGCGAGACGGCACGAGGTGTTGCGGCCGCATCCGCAGGAAACCACGCGCAAGGCGTGGCTTATGCGTGTGCGACGTTGAAAATCCGCGGCAAAATCTTCCTGCCTTCCAACACTCCTAGGCAAAAGCGCGATCGCATTGCCACCATCGGTGACGGATGGGTCGAGCAGATCATAGTTGACGGCACATTTGACGCGGCAAACGCACAGGCTATGGAAGTGTCCAAGCGAGAAAATCTGGTGTATGTTCCCGCATACGATGACCCGATGGTTATAGCTGGCCAGGGCACCATCGCCGTGGAGCTAGCAGAGCAGATTCCGGCAGATACTGACTGTGTTCTGCTTCCAATGGGTGGTGGCGGCCTCGCTGCCGGAATCGCGCTGTGGCTTAAAACTATGCGCCCCTCCATCAAAGTGATTGGCGTAGAGCCCGAAGGGGCTGCCTCCATCAAAGCAGCACTACGCGCGGGCAAACCCGTATCACTAGACCAGGTTGATAACTTCGTAGATGGCACAGCCGTGGGACGCGTTGGTGACGTTACATTCCCGATCCTGCGCGATTGCCTTGACGACGTAATCGTCATTCCCGAGGGCGCAGTGTGCTCTGAAATGCTTGACCTGTACCATTCCGAAGGCATTATCGCCGAGCCGGCCGGGGCTCTCGCCTCCGCCGCTGCACGCCGATACCTCCCCCACATTCCCAACGGACCTGTTGTAGCCATGGTTTCCGGCGGCAACAATGACCTGTCTCGCTACGCCGAAGTGCAGGAGCGCTCGTTGCGTCACGAGGGGCTGCGTCACTACTTCCTGGTGACCTTTCCCCAAGAGCCGGGTGCCCTACTCGGATTCGTTCGCGATGTACTCGCTGAAGATCAAGACATCATCCACTTTGAGTACACCAAGAAAAACAACCGTGACACGGGTCCAGCACTCGTAGGCATTGACCTTGGTCGCGCCGCAGACATTCATCAACTGCGACGCAGGATGGCGTCCTCGCCCCTGCACGTTGAGCCGGTACCTCTCGACTCAGAAATTTTCCGCCTGCTCATTTAACGCATTTGGTTCACTTCGGTGAACCACCTAGAATGGGCGTGCAAACAGGCGCGAAAGCGCCAAGAGCCTCCGTAGCTCAGTGGATAGAGCAGTTGCCTTCTAAGCAATTGGTCGCAGGTTCGAATCCTGTCGGGGGTGCACAGCAAAATGGGAAAACAAAACGAGCCTGGGAAAACCCAGGCTCGTTCTTTAACTATCTAAGACTAGTCCTCGATCTCGATAGCACCAGCCTTGTAAGCCTTTACAAGGTGACGAGGCACTCGGACTTCGCGGCCCTGCACACGGATAGTCTGAAGCTCAGGGAGCTTAGCCTTCCACGACGACCGGCGAGTGCGAGTGTTCGACCGGGACATCTTGCGCTTAGGTACTGCCATAGCCCGCCCGCTCCTTCACAATCAAAAAGAATCGATCAATTACCAAGGTACACTTTGCCACGAATCGCGCCTAAAACACCACTGTAAACAGTGTGATTCGCGTGATAGGCGCGTGGGCAACTGTTCTAGCTTAGCAAATTCGCCCCCAGCCACCAAAGAACGTGCGCAATCTCGCGCATCTTGAGTTGGGCACCGCCGCTGTGCCAGATATCTGCAACGCCCTGCATACAATAGGAGGTAAGGAGGGCACATGCGCGGCGTTAAGACGGGAACCTGGGTTCGCAACCGGTTAGAAATCCAGCGGTCTGAGTTCATCACTACTTTGGCACAGACAGCTACCGAAGAAGATGCACGCGCTTTCATTGCCAGCATCCGCGAGGAGTTCCCTGACGCTACGCACAACTGCTCTGCTTTTGTAGTTAAGCCTGAAGGCTCAAACGAAATCGGGCACTCGAATGACGACGGCGAACCCTCTGGAACGGCTGGCGCTCCCATGCTCGAGGTATTCCTGCGCGAAAACCTGGTGGGCGTAACCGCGGTTGTAACCCGCTACTTTGGCGGCGTACTACTGGGCGCGGGCGGCTTGATTCGGGCGTACTCATCCTCCGTCTCCGAAGCGTTAAAACTTGCCCAAATTGTTGAGTTTAAGGACGTACTCCGCTTTGAACTGGACGCTCCGCACGCCTACGCTGGGCGAATCGAAGCGGACCTTCGCGCCCGCGGGTTCAACATCACAGATGTGGCATACGGACAGTTCGCGACGATCACCGCCGCCCTAGAACCCGCGCGGGCAGGTGAGTTTGCGAGCCTGGTTGCCGAGCTTTCGGGTGGAGAAATAACCCCGCGTGCGATCGAGTCAACAACCGTTGAAGTCGACGCGTCGCGATAGCACCACTATTATGGTCACGTGACCATTATGAAAATTGTTTTTACGCGACTTTCTAGCACCTTTGTGTGCACGCAGTGTCTTTAGGGTGCCCGCTTGCCCGGAAATCGACGGCGCCGGCACCCAGCTTGAGTTCACGAATTTGAAACTTTTGAAGATAGACACACAGGAGATTTCACATGGCTAACATTGCCAACAATGTCACTGAAACCGTAGGACGCACTCCCCTCGTTCGCATTAACCGTATGGCCGAGGAAGGCGCAACAGTTCTCGCAAAACTGGAATACTTCAACCCGGGATCGTCAGTCAAAGACCGCATCGGCGTAGCAATCGTAGATGCTGCCGAGAAGTCGGGAGAGCTTACCCCCTGCGGCACAATCGTTGAAGCAACCTCGGGAAACACTGGTATCGCACTTGCCATGGTTGGCGCGGCGCGCGGCTACAAGGTAGTCATCGCAATGCCCTCCTCAATGAGCGACGAGCGCAAGAAGCTGATGCGCGCATTTGGCGCTGAGCTCGTACTCACTGACCCGAAGGCCGGCATGGCAGGCGCGGTAGAGGCTGCGAAGAAGATCGTTGCGGAGCGCCCCGGCTCGATCCTAGCCTCCCAGTTCTCCAACCCGGCTAACGTGCAGATGCACGAAGAGACCACCGGGCCCGAGATTTGGGCAGACACCGACGGAAACGTTGACGTGGTTGTAGCCGGCGTGGGAACGGGCGGCACGATCTCTGGAGTTACGCGCGCCCTCAAGAAGAAGAACCCGAACCTCAAGGCCATTGCGGTTGAGCCGGCTGAGTCTCCCCTACTTACCGAGGGCACTGCTGGACCGCACGGCATTCAGGGCATCGGTGCGAACTTCGTACCGGACAACCTTGACCGCAGCGTGGTTGACGAGGTCGTAACGGTGAAAACCGAGGACGCCCTGAAGACCGCCCGCCGCGCAGCCAGCGAGGAAGGCCTATTTGTAGGAATCTCCGCTGGCGCTGCCCTTTGGGCGGCCCTCGAGGTTGCAAAGCGCCCCGAGTTTGCAGGCAAAACTATTGTCACGGTTCTACCTGACACGGGCGAGCGCTACCTCTCCACTCCCCTGTGGGCGGACATTAAGAAGTAGGAGCCATGTCTAAGAAAGCGTCCCTGCCCTCCCTCTTGCGCGAGGACCTCGAAACGGCGCGCCAGCGCGATCCGGCCGCGAGGTCCAACCTTGAGGTTGCGCTGGCCTACCCCGGTGTCCACGCCATGTGGTCACACCGAGTAGCGCACAAGATGTGGAGGTCGGGAGCGCGCCTTCCTGCTCGCGTACTCTCATCGATCACAAGGTCCTTCACCGGCATCGACATTCACCCCGGTGCACGTATTGGCCGCCGCGTATTCATTGACCACGGCACAGGCGTAGTGATTGGCGAGACCACGAGTGTTGGTGAGAACGTGGTCATCTTCCACGGCGTCACCCTGGGTGGCGTCGCCATGGTGAAGGGCAAGCGACACCCAACCGTGGGGTCGAACGTGATGATTGGCGCGGGCGCAAAAGTGCTTGGCCCCATCAAGATTGGTGATCACAGCAAGATCGGCGCAAATGCGGTAGTGGTGCGCGAGGTTCCAACCGAACACGTAGCGGTTGGCATCCCGGCTCATAACCAGCCGCTTTGCGACCAATCGCGCGAAGCTGACCTGATTGTGGATCCCACACTATACATCTGAGCGGCTAAGCTTTTACGCCGCTGATCAAACGCGCATCCAATACTTTTTGGGTGCGCGTTTGTGTTGCCCGGGTGGTTTTAACCCACAAATCGCGCGAACGGAACTAAAGTATAGATATGTCACAGCTCACACTTAATGCCAGACTGAAGTCGCTAACCGACTTTGCACGCCCGGCCGGAATTGAGCTAGCGACCATCACCCGCTATGACATTCCGGCCCTCGCAGCCCTCAACGTGGTTGCATATGACCTGCCGGAGACCGCGGAAAGCCTGTACGAGTCAATCGACCAGATGCGCATGTGCTTTGGCGGAGAGTTCGGCACTCCCCTCGACAATTCATTCATCGGCGCTTGGGCCGATGGTGATCTCATTGGCGCGATCTTCGTGACAATCGGGACGCCTTGGGACGATGCCGATAAGAGTCCATACATCCTTGACCTGATGGTCCACCCCGACTATCGCGGACGAGGCATCGCAACCGCCCTTATCGGCGAGGCCGCCGGACGCGTGGCCGCTGCCGGATATGAAGACATGTGCCTGCAACTAGACATGCGCGAGGCCGCGAGCGCTGCCCGGCTCTACGACTACTTGGGGTTCCAAGAGGCCTAAACGCTGGGCGTGACTCACGCTCCTACCGCTGGCAGGAGGGGCACCAGAACAGGCGCCTGGTGGCAACGCGCTTTTCTTGCACGGGCGCCCCGCAGTGTAAGCAAGGCCTGCCCGTGCGGTGATAAACGTAGAAGCGCGAGGCCTCTGGATCCGCTTCCAAGGGCGGATTTGGCGCATCGCTGGGATCGACCGTGGTGATAATGCCCGTTTGCACCCCATCTTCCATGAGGATAACAAGGTCGTCCCACAGCTGACCGATTCGTTTTACCGAGGTATTTACGCCCTTGCGAAACGGGGATATGCCCACGCGAAACAGCGACTCGGCGCGATAAATATTGCCTGGCCCGGCGATTACCGACTGGTCCATCACCAGCTCCCCTATGTCTCGCTTGCGCCCGCGCACGTTAGCGATGAACTGGCTACGCGCATTTGGCGTGGGATCGAGCGGGTCTGGCCCCAGGCGGGCAATCACGTCCTCCACCTCGCCCGCTGATACAAGTGCGCAACGGTTAGGTCCGGCCAGATCCGCAACCTCACCGGCAGACGCAATGCGCAACCGCACCTGGCCAATAGGCGCAGGCAGATTCCCATGTACCTCGCGAAAACGCCACTTGCCGTAAAGCCCCAAGTGGATATGGACAAAGCGCTCCCCCTCGAACTCTAAGAACAGGTGCTTGCCATGTGCGCGCGCACCAACCAGTTCGCTCCCATTCACCAGGTTTGCACCGGCCTCGAAACGCCCCTGCGGAGACTCCACCACCAAGCTTTGGCCCGCAAAATCGTGGGAAAAGCGGCGGGCAAGACGATGCAAAACGTGTCCTTCAGGCATGACACATTGATATCAAGGGGATCAGTCCGGCTCAAACGGGAGCACAAAATGAGATGATTAAAACATGAGTAGTTTTAGTGGTAGCGCAATTTTGTGGCAGGTATTTCCCCTCGGCGCTCTTGGCGCACCGGCAGCAAATCCGGAAGTTGAGGGGCGGGATTACCAGCCGCCGCGCACACTACGCGACCTTGAGCCCTGGCTGGATCACGCGGTTAGAATCGGCGCGAATGTGCTGTCTTTGGGGCCCATCTTCCACTCTTACTCGCACGGATACGACACGATTGACTACTACCGCATTGACCCGCGCCTAGGCACGCTTGCAGACTTCAAATCACTCGTCGAGGCCGCTCATGCGCGCGGGGTGAAAATCGTGCTGGACGGGGTATTCAACCACGTTGGCTCGCGCCACCCTCTGGTGGAGGGACTGCGCAATGGCCCATCTGAGGACGCGCAAATGCTTCTGCCCAACTGGGATGGGTGGGCTGAGGGAGAATTGCCCTCCTACCACTGTTTTGAGGGCCACACCGGCCTCGCCACACTGAATCACGCCAATCCGAGGGTGCGCGAAGCCATTACAAACGTGATGAACCACTGGCTAGACCTGGGCGCTGACGGCTGGCGGCTGGACGCCGCGTACGCCATGGCTCCGAGTGTTTGGACCGACATTTTGCCAAAAGTGCGAAGCCGCCATGCAGACGCGTGGATCGTGGCCGAAGTCATCCACGGCGAATACGCGGACATGGTCAGCGAATCAGGATGGGATTGCCTCACTGAATACGAGCTATGGAAAGCCACCTGGTCCGCGTTAAACGACGCGAACTTCTACGAACTTGACTGGACTCTGGGACGTCACAATGAACTGCTGGACACGTTCGTTCCCCAAACCTTCATTGGAAACCACGACGTCACACGCATTGCTACCCAACTTGAAAACGAGGAGCAGGTTGGCGTGGCAGCTGCCATCTTGTTCAGTGTGGGCGGGGTGCCTTCCATCTACTACGGGGACGAAATGGGCTTTACCGGCCTTAAAGAGGAACGCCTGGGCGGCGATGATGCGATCCGTCAGCCACTGCCCGCCTCCCCCGAGCAGGCCATGCAAGCCCCGCGAGCGCAACGCTTCTTCCACTGGTACGCCTCACTTTGTGCGATGCGGCGCCAACGCCCCTGGCTGTGGCACGCGAAAACCAAGGTAGTTCACCTCGAGAACGAGGTGATGCGTTTTGTCAGCTACAACGGCGACCAGGCGATCACGGTTGTGCTGAACATTTCTGACGCGCCGCTGCCTCGCGGCAGTGAAGTGTTACAGGGGTGCGGCGCGCCCATTGCCGGCCAGTTTGACAACAACGCGCTACGCCCAAACGCCTACGTTATTTTTGATGGGGCGTGTGGATCAGACTTACATTCATGACCGCGGACTTGTTCGGCTCGACAAGTAGCTCTTTAGCAAACTCGGGCCGGTTGTAAGCGTTGGTCATGAACTGGCAGTACTCCAAGGCAAGAGCCTCACACTGACGGTGCTTTAGCGCCTCGCCAGTGAACAGATGGAAGATACCAAAACCGCGCGCACCTGATCCTGAAACCGCCGCTTTCAGTTGCGTAGTTGCGCCGCTGGGGTGATGCAAGGTGGCCACCGATGTAGCTTCACCACCCGTGCTAACGGTCAGGTCAGTAAACGCCTTGTCCATACCGCTCAGATCATCAAGCACCAACACTCCCTTGTTCGGGTCGAATGTTGGCGCCGGAGCGAATGCCTCGTCTCCCTCGAACGGAATCAGAGCATCATTGGTCATGATCTCCGTGCGCGCCTGCATAGTGAGGTAAGCGCCCTCGCGCCCACCGTCGTAGCGCACGTACGGGTGCCAGCCGAGTCCAATCGGAGCGGGAGTGGTTCCACGGTTAGTTGCCGCAAGACGCATATTCAGCTGCCAACCAGAGGGCGTTTGCGCGATCTCGTAGCGCACCTGCAGGCTCACCGGACAAGGATAGGCCACACCATCTTCAAACGATTTTGCAAGCTCGTCCTGCCGGACTTCGGCTGACATTGTGAGCCAGCCCGGGCCCGTGCCAGTCACCTCAAAAGTGCGATCCAGGAACAGCCCGTGCAAGCCTTCACGCACCCCGTCCTTATCGGGGCCGAGGTCGTAGCTTTCTCCCTGCCAGGAATACTTCGCGTCTCTAATACGGTTAGACCACGGGGCCAGCAGCGCCGAGCGAGCACCGTTTCTTTCCTCAACCTCTTCGGCGTTTTGATAGCCGTCAATCACATCGAAACGCCGCTCACCCGCGGGCACCACCCACGAGGTGATAAGCCCCCCGCGCGTGCAAAATGTTGCGGTAGATTCCCCGGCTTGGATTTCAACGAACTCGATATTACTCACGGCTCCCCCTAACTGGTTTCTTATAAGATATCGCGCCCCGGGCAACATGGCACCGGGACGCGGATCTTTACTTCGGAAGTACGATACTAACGAGCTTCGGAGCCCGCACAATCACCTTCAGCGGATCGCGCCCATCCAGGGCTTTAACCGCGGCTTCAGTTTGCAAAGCCAACTTCTCTAGATCTTCGGCACTGATCGATGGCGCCACCTCAAGACGAGCCCTCACCTTGCCGGCAATCTGGACAACGCAAGTGACCTTCTCTTCTTCAAGTAGCGACTCATCCTCTACAACCGGGAACGGCTCGCGCGCAAGCGTGCCCTCATGCCCCAGCTTGTTCCACAGTTCCTCTGCGATGTGCGGAGCGAGCGGCGCAACCATCAGCACCAGCGGTTCAATGGCTTCGCGCGGCACGCGGTCAATACCCGTCAGGTGATTATTGAGGACGATCATGCGAGCAGCCGCGGTGTTCATCCGCATGTTCTCGTACTCTTCGGTAACGTCCGCAATGGTGCGGGCAACCAGCTTCTTCGTTTCGAGGTCAGCGGGATCATCCGTCACGGTAACCGCACCGGTTTCCTCATCAACCACGTTGCGCCACAGGCGCTGCAAGAAGCGGTAGGAGCCCACCACCGCCCGCGTATCCCACGGGCGCGACACCTCGAGGGGTCCCATAGACATTTCGTACATGCGGAACGTGTCCGCACCGTACTCTTCACACATGTCATCGGGCGTCACGATGTTCTTAAGCGACTTGCCCATCTTGCCGTACTCGCGGAACACCTCGCGCCCCTTATAGGTCCACCCGGTTTCCTCATCGCCCTCGACTTCATCGGCCGGCACGTACTCACCGCGGGCATCCTTGAAAGCGTAAGCCTGGATGTAACCCTGGTTAAACAGCTTGTGGAACGGTTCCGAGGAGGACACGTGGCCTAGATCGAACAGCACCTTGTGCCAAAAACGCGCGTACAGCAAGTGAAGCACCGCGTGCTCCACGCCACCGATGTAGAGGTCAGCGCCTCCCGACTCGCCCTTGCCCTTCGGGCCCATCCAGTAGGCCTCGTTGGCCTCAGACGAAGCATACTCAGTGTTATTTGGATCCGTATAGCGAAGCTCATACCAAGACGAACCCGCCCAGTTTGGCATCGTGTTCGTATCACGGTGGTACTTCTTCAAACCGTCGCCAAGGTCCAGCTCCACCTCAATCCAATCCGTTGCGCGCGAAAGCGCTGCCTCCGGCGTGGTATCCGCATCATTAGGATCGAAAGTGCGGGGCTGGAAGTTATCCAACTCCGGTAGCTGCACCGGCAGCATCGACTCTGGAAGAGCATGCACGCGCCCCTCCTCGTCATACACAACCGGGAAGGGTTCGCCCCAGTAGCGCTGGCGAGAGAACAACCAGTCACGCAGGCGATAGGTAACCGTCGAGTGGCCAACGCCCTTTTCTTCCAACCATTTCGTGATACGAGCGATCGCGTCAGCCTTGTTCAGGCCGTTGAGCGAGATTTCATCGTTTTGCGAGTTAACAATCAGACCGTCGCCAGTCCAAGCGCCCTCACCGTCAAAATCCTCATCCGGCTGGATAGTGGTCACCACGTCAATGTTGAAACGCTGCGCGAACGCAAAGTCACGATCATCGTGGGCCGGCACAGCCATAATCGCGCCCGTGCCGTAACCCATCAGCACGTAGTCCGCAACGAACACCGGGATCTTATTTCCATTAACCGGATTGGTGCCAAAAATACCGGTGAACACACCCGTCTTTTCGGTACCTTCCGCGAGGCGCTCATCATCGGTGCGGGACTTCGCCCACGAACGATACGCCGCCACGGCCTCGCGCGGGGAGGCATAGCCGCCCGTCCACTCTTCGCGCGTGCCTGCCGGCCACTGGCTTGGAACCGTAAGTTCTTGTGCCGGCGCGTCTTCGCCGCCCACCAGCTCATGCTCGGGAGCAACCACCATGAAAGTTGCGCCAAACAAGGTATCGGGGCGCGTGGTGAACACCGTCAGCTGGGTGGATTCAGTGACCTGGCCTTCCTCAACCTCAAAATGCACGGTTGCGCCAGTGGAGCGACCAATCCAGTTGCGCTGCTGCGCCACCACCTTGTGGGGCCAATCAACCGTGTCCAAATCCTCGGCCAAGCGATCAGCATAAGCGGTGATACGCATCATCCACTGACGCAGACGCGACTTGAAAACCGGGTAGTTGCCGCGCTCGGAGCGGCCATCGGCAGTTACCTCTTCATCTGCCAAAACAGTTCCGAGGCCCGGGCACCAGTTAACCGGGGAGTACGCCACGTATGCCAGGCGGTACTCGTCCAGAAGGTCGCTACGCTCCCCCTCGCTCATCTGCGCCCACGGCTTGTGCGGCGTTTCGCGTTTGCCGGATTCGAACTCTGCAACGAGCTCGCTAATGGGGCGAGCCGAACCTACCTTGCCATCACGACGCTTAGCCTGCGGGTCATACCACGAGTTGTAAATCTGCAAGAAGATCCACTGCGTCCAGCGCACAAACTCGTCATCGGTTGTTGAAATCGAACGACGCTTATCATGCGACAGGCCAATGCGGGCGAGCTGGCGGCGCATGTTCGCAATATTGTTCTCGGTAGTGATACGTGGATGCTGGCCCGTCTGCACGGCGTACTGCTCAGCTGGCAAACCAAACGAGTCGAAGCCAAGCGTGTACAACACGTTCTTATCCTGCATGCGCTTGTAGCGCGCAACCGTGTCCGTGGCGATGTAGCCGAGGGG
>NZ_KV811470.1:247277-423067 GCF_001813085.1 Actinomyces sp. HMSC065F11 | reverse complement strand
GGGGTGGCCCACATGCAGACCTGCACCCGACGGGTACGGGAACATGTCTAGCAGATAGAACTTTTCCTTCTGGGCTAGCGAACCTTCAAGATCGCCTTCTGGGTTATCAGCCGAGAACGTCTGATTCTCCTGCCAGTATTCCTGCCAGCGGGCCTCAATTTTGGCCGCGAGCGCCGCGTCGTAGCGGTAAGGATTATCCCCTGCGGTTTGCATGCTCAATTTGACCTCGTTTCATCTGTCAATCCGACATTTACACTACCCCACTAATGGGGGTTCTTTAGAATCGGGTGGGGCGAAAAATGGGCAAGCTTGTACCACAATGGAAGTATGACAATTTTTGAAAAAATTATTTCCGGCGACATTCCCGGCAAGTTCATCTACTCCGACGAAATTTGCGTTGTTTTTGCTGACATCTCCCCCGTTCGCCCCGGCCACGCACTCGTGGTTCCGCGTGAGGCGATCAGTGAGTGGACTTCCCTTTCCGACGAGGTAGCCGCGCACCTGTTTAACGTGGCCAAGCGCATTGGAGAAGCGCAAAAGAAGGCCTTTGGTGTGGAGCGAGCCGGCCTGTCCATCCTCGGCTTTGAAGTTCCCCACACGCACCTGCACGTCGTTCCCCTGCGAAGCGAGGCGGATATGAACCCGGCAAACGCGAAGCAGGCGACGAATGAGGAACTGACCGAGAGCACCGAAGCTCTGCGCGAGGCTCTTCGCGCCCTCGGGTATGGAAACAATGTTCCCCCGCGCATTGACAGCGCAGAACTTGCCTAAGCCTTAGCCAATTCAAACGATTCGGCCGGTCGGAATGTTCCCGACCGGCCGAACTGTTTCAAACTGCTTAGGCTGACTCAGCCCGTTCCGGCGTTACTTTGATGCGCGCGGCCAGAGCCGTGGAAATATCGAGCCGGGTGCCCTCCAGTTCCACAGTTACCTGGCCAGCAATATCCGCGCGCTCGACTACGCGCAGCTTCGCTCCGGGCAAGATGTCGCGCTGCTCAAAGTAGCGCAGTACTTCGGGCTCCCCGTCACGAATACGCACAATCTGCACGACCTCATCCAACGGCGCGGCAGGCAATGTGAAGCACGAACACCTGTGTACAGAGCCGTCCTTACCGGGAATCGGATCCCCGTGCGGGTCAAAACGGGGGAAGCCCAGAGCCTCATCAAGCTTGTCTATGAACCGGTCAGAAACCGCGTGTTCAAGCTCGTGTGCCTCAAAATGTAACTCGTCCCAGGAATAGCCGAGGGACTTGTACAAGAAAGTTTCTAAAATACGGTGGCGACGCACCATCTCAATGGCTTCTTTGCGACCTGCTTCGGTGAGCCTGACCTTTTGATACGGCTGGTGATCCAACAGGCCAGCATCCCTCAGCTTGCGCACGTTTTCTGAGGCTGTGGAAGGAACAACCTCCATAATCGCAGCTAGTTCAGTTACGCTAACGCCCTCATCGTCCCACTCCTCTACCGAATAAACGGCCCGCAGGTAGTCTTCCCTAACGGTTGACAGCTCACGCTTTCCGGTCACAGGAGGCCTCCGATTTGTTCAGTCATTGTAAACAGCACGACGATAAACACCACTAGGTGCAAGCATACGATTGTTGCCCACGAGTAGCGCAGCATCGTTTTGCCCGTTGCGCGTGTACCCTCGAATGCGGTCAGAGCCGCGGGTATGAGTACCGCGCTCACGATAATCGTTGCCGACCACACCACCATGCAGTACGGGCAAAGCGCAAAAAAGTTTGTTGCCGACTGGTACAAGAAGTAGCCCACAAAAACAAGGCCGCAGGCCGATCCTAAACCCAGTAGCATTGTTGCCGGTTTGCTCAGGCGAGTGCCGAGTAGCATCACCGCGCCGATTGCAACCAGTGCACCAAAAGCCGCGATTCCGAGCGCGGAATTGGGCACAGTGAGCAGGTGCGCCTGCGGCGACATCAGGGAACTGCCGCAACTGATCAGCGAATTCAGGTCACACCCGAGCGCGCCGTCCGGGTCTCGCAAGTGACCCAGCTCTGTTTCAAGTAGCCCAAGGGAAGCGAGCAATCCCATTGCCGCACCCAAAACAACTACAACAATATTTATGAAGCCAACCGGAACGGAATCTTTAACAACCGCTTTATCCACGTGATTTCCTTACCTCGACTCCCAAATACTACGAGATAGGACGCTCCCCTCGCTTCTTTTGTACCAAACGGCTGATGTGTCTAAGACCGCATTGGATGATTTTGCAGTCTTATTAAGAAACGCGTAAGGTTTTTATCTGCAGGCGCCGTTAGCTCAATTGGCAGAGCAGCTGGCTCTTAACCAGCGGGTTGGGGGTTCGATTCCCTCACGGCGCACCAAATTTCCCCGACTCCGGTCGGGGTTTTTTACTGCCCGTTGTCGAAACTTATCTGGGCCGGTCTTCGTAAAACGCCAAGACCGGCCCAGATAGTAGCTCAACACTCGAGAGCCATTAGCTACTTCAAGTTGTAGGTCATGTCTTCGAGTTCGACACCCTTCGTTTCTGGAATATGTTTAACAACCAGCCAGATCAAGATCGCGCCCACGACCGCATACGAGAAGTAAGTACCGGATAGGCCGATGTATTCCTTGGTGACCGGGAACAGGAAGGTGATTAGTGTTCCACCAATCCAGTTTCCTGCGGTTGCCAGTCCCAAGCCAGCGGTTCGAATCTGGTTCGGGAAGATCTCTCCGAGGAACACCCAGAGGACCACGCCCCAGGTACCACAGAAAATGATGTAAACGAGATGAACACTAACAAGGGCGACGAATGCCCAAGCTCCCGTCAGGTTGAGTGCGCCCGTGTCGGTGGTGGTTCCCTGAGTGAAGGTGATAGCAGCTACGAGCATGGAAACGAACATGCCAACCGCTCCCCAGAGCAAAAGCGGACGACGTCCGATCCTGTCAATCACCGCCATGCCAATCAAGGTCATAATGATGCCAATGACTGAGGTCAGGACAGGAATAAAGACAGATAGATTTCCAGTGAACCCTACAGTCGTCCACAGGTCTGTTGCATAGAGCAAAACGTTATTGATTCCAGCCATCTGAATTAGGAACGCAAAAGCGAGTGCGATCCAAACCACGGGGCGCAGGCCATATTTGTCGTCACGTAGGTCAGCAAACCTCGGCCGGTGACCCGAAAGCGAAGCACGAATCTCAGCGATGCGCCCCTTGGGGTCCGAATCTGAACCAACCGAAGCGATTATCTTTTCGGCGTGGTCTTCTTCTCCGATTGAGACGAGATAACGCGGAGATTCCGGCAACGAAAGAACGAAGAAGCCATACAGCAAAGCAGGAATTAGCTCACTGATGAACATCCATCTCCAAGTATGTAGCCCAAACCAAGCAACTGCGTCGGCCGAACCGGTCACTTTAACCAAAATGAAATTCGTAATAAAAGCACCGAAGATACCGAAAGCGATTGCCAGCTGCTGTAATGTTCCAAGCCTTCCACGCTTATCCGCAGGTGCGATTTCAGCAATGTACGCAGGAGCGATTACCGCCGAGATACCCACACCCAGGCCACCCAATAGGCGCCACCACGTCAATGCTTCGAAGCTGAACGACAAACCACTCATTAGAGCAGAGATAGCGAACAGAACCGCTGCGGTAACCATGACTTTGACACGCCCGATGCGGTTCGCAATTCCGCCCGCGATAGCAGCACCAACGGCAGCGCCCAAGCTCACGATTGAGACAACTAAGCCCGTCTGCCACGACGCTAGAGAGAACCCGGTGTCGGCTCCCGAAACGGATCCTATCGCCCCATTAATAACGGCTACGTCAAAGCCGAATAAGAAGCCGCCGAGCGCGGCCGCTCCAGCAATCTGCAGGAGTCTATTGTTCTTGCTCATAAGAGTTCCTTTCAAAGGCTTGAGTGTGAGCTAATTGGTGTGGCAAGAAAAGAACGTATTGTTTCCTTAACCCGCGTCCACGTAACGGTGTTTGGCACGGAGAGCGCACCATGAAAAGTACCCGGGAACATATGCAACTCCACGGGAATGCCCGCATCGGCTAAATCCTGGGCGAAACGCACGCCTTCGTCCCGAAGAGGATCGGCAGGATTGACAACGATGAGAGCCGGAGGCATCTTCGCTGCTACTTCCCGCGAAGGCACATAAGGCGGGACGGTGGTCGGATCACCCAGATAATGACGCCATGCTGACGTTGAAGCAGCGCGTGTCCAGATTGGACCATCCTGATAGGTGTCGAAAGACTTCGTAACCATACCCGGTTCGAGGCACGGCTCTAGCAAAACAATTCGATCGACATTCGCGACCATCCCCTGTTCTGCCCCCAGTGCTAGAGCCTGCTGCGCCAAACCTGCGCCGGCCGAATCGCCGTAAACATAGAGCGGTATTTTCGGATAGGTTTGCGCAAGATAGCGCAAAGAACTGAGGCAATCTAGAGCCGCAGCCGGCCATGGGTGCTCTGGCGCCAAGCGATAGTCCGGGCTAGCGACAACCGCACCATCAAATACATCAATCAGCTCACTATTGCGAGCATCATCGTAACGGGCAGCCCCAGCTATGTACCCACCGCCATGAATTGAGAGAACAACAGATCGCGGATTACCCGCACGTCTCAGACATCGCAACACGAAACTGTCATTATCTGTCTGCTCCCCACTGTCGAGCACAACCTCATCGACTTCAACACCTTCCGCAGGAGACACGTCAGACAAAAGCTCTTCGCCGCGTTGACGCATGGTCAGATAGTCATCAGTATTTTGCTTCGGGGTCGCTTCAATAACATCTTTCAGTTCCAGCGCAATGTAGGGCTCAGGCAGAGGCCCGGACTTTGCGTAGCGATCGAGGAATGAGCCCACAAGGCGATAAAACTCTTCAGGTTGATCCCTACGAACAGTATGTGAAGCGTCGGAAATCAGCACCGAGCTGATCTGAGAGCTTCCCAGGTTCTCAAGCTCTGAAAGCCCCTCTTTGCCGAAGAGCACATCATCTTTATCTCCCGTAACCAAAAGCGTGGGAACCTTGAGTTCCTTAAGCACGTCGCGACCGCGCATTCCAACGACACCGGTGGCGGCAAAACGGCGATCCACCTGTGTCTTCCCTTGAGCCCACGCACCATATTCTGACGCCGGCCACGCCGTATACACCTTCATGAGTTCAGTGATGGCCTCACCGACGTGCTCCGTGACCAATTCTTGACGTTTAACCAACCCATCTGCTGCCTTACGGTACAGCTCCCACTGCTCGTCCGTTAGAAGCGCGGGATCCTCGAGCACTAGCGCCTGGACTATTTCTGGAACATCACGAGCGATCACGGAAGCAACCGCCCCGCCTAGAGAGTGCCCCATGAGCACGACCTTGCGACTTGTGCTCTGCCTGGCTGCCTCCACTACAACTGAACGAATTTCAGCGACGATGGCCTTAAAAGGATCAGCCAGTTCGGCATCGAAGAAATGTCGCGATAAACCATGTCCAAGGGTGTCAAGCAGGTATATTTTCCACTCGTCTTTCCAATGCTGAGAAATGTCGGACAAAGACGCGGCGTTATCGGTCACGCCATGCAAAGCGACGATAACGCCCTTAACCTCGCGGCCCGATACCGAATACGATATTCCGTGATTAGCCATCAAGATTTCCTTAATCGAGAAACAAGGGCACCAGCGCCCTAGGGTGACACAAACCACCCTAGGGCGCTGTATACTGGCTGTCAAGCACTGATTTATCGGAGGCCTCCTAATGGAACCAAAATACGCGAAGGTCTACGACGCTCTATTGGAGCGCATCGCAAAGATGAACCCTGGCGAGCGATTGGACAGCGAAGTCAAACTCGCCTCTTCATTCAACGTTTCCCCAATGACCGTCCGTCGCGCGCTCATGCTGCTTAATCAAGACGGTCTAACAGTTGGTATTCCCGGACGGGGCACCTTCGTAACAGACCCCAAATCAACGCCCAACACGTCTCCTCTGGCCGCGGAGAACAGTTGGAATGCTTCAGCTACACTCCTCACTTATCCCAGACTTGTCTCCGCACTACTACAGAAGGCGGACGACACTGAACGGAAGCTCTTGAATACCACTGAAGAACCTTTTATTGCGCGCATCCAGCGCTCTCACTACCTTGACGAGAACCATACAAAACTCGTGGGCATAGAGGTTGGAATTGTTAGAGGCGACGTCTTCCCAGGCATACTCGGACTTGATTTATCTCAAAACCTCAGCGAGCTTCTTTTAGGCGACCATTGGGAACCTAAACGAGAGATAACAACGTCGCAGACCATTCGTGCAACCATGTCTAACAAACTTGAAGCCGAACAACTACATATCGCCGAACCAGCGCCCCTGCTAGCTCTTGAGACCTCTTTTCTCGACGAAGCAGGGAAAACGTGCGCGGAGATCACAAGCAAGTTCCTGGGCGAGCACATCGAAATCACCCTCTAGAAGTTACGTAGACGCTGGCCAAAGTTATCGCCGGCGCAGTGAACCTACACTTCCGTCCTTAACCGGTTAAGCCGCTACCAGCGCAGCCTCGCGTCTGCGCTGGATGCGTAGCGGCAAAAGTTCAGCTCCAGCCATAGCCGCAACAATCAAGGTCCCGCCCAAGATCAACCGGAAGGTCAGGCTTTCGCCGCCGAACGCCACCGCGAAGGCTGCGGCGAACAACGGTTCCAACGTGAAGATAATCGCGGTTGAGGTTGGATTAATATGCGCCTGCGCCCAAGTTTGCAAGAACAACGCAAGCAAGCTTGCCACAAACGCCATATAAAGCAGTGAGGCCCACTGTCCCGCAGTAGAAGGCAACGTAACACCACCGGGCAAAGCAAATAGGAACCCGAGGGCGCCCATACTAATCAGCTGAATCACCGTCAGGTCGAGTGCGTTCTCCTTACTGGTCCAGTGCCCTAACACCACGATGTGGAGGGTGAACATGAGAGCGCCGAGCAACGTCAAAAGCTCGCCAAAGCCAACCGCCAGACCATCCAACGTCAGCACCATCAAACCACCCGTGGCGATCGCAATGCACCCCCACGTTGCCCGAGGGATCTGCACCCCAAACATGAGCATCAAAACGACGGGAGTAAGAACCACATACATGCCGGTAATAAATCCAGACACAGAGGCGTCCGTGTACTGCAGACCAACCACCTGGAACAACTGGCCAAGCATGAAGATCGCTCCAAGCAACATTCCCTTGCCCCAAAGATCCTTCGAGACCTTTTTCAGAGCACGATAGCGCACCGCCAATACCACAACTGCGGCAATAACGAAACGCGTTCCCAGAAAATCCAGCGGCGGAACAGCGCTCACAAGATCCTTAATCAGGAAGAAAGTAGAGCCCCACACGGCAGTAATAAAAACAAAGGCCAAGACAGCAAGCACAGTGGCAATCTTTTCTGAATCGAATCCTCGCCACCAGAACTTTTCACCGGAATCCCAGTTAAGTCCCATAAAAGTTGTAGTTGCTGTTTCTAACCTGTTTTCACCCTGCCTCAACACAGCTTCCCTTCAACTCATCGCAGAAAACACTAACGACTAAGTGATTATATCCAACTTAGCGGGCATAAAATAACCCCTTCAAAGTAGCCAAGCCGCGCGACTTCGTCTTACACTTCAAACTTCTCCAGTTCATATTTTGAGTTATTTTGCGCAGTTTTTCGTTTGGCGGTGTTCCCAAGATCGCACTTTGCGCGTTTGTATTTTCAACTTCGCCAGTGTTATGATTTTCAAGTTGCATTCAAGAGCGTTCTTGGCAACATGCGCCGTTAGCTCAATTGGCAGAGCAGCTGGCTCTTAACCAGCGGGTTGGGGGTTCGATTCCCTCACGGCGCACTTTACATATCCCCATCAGCATTTCCGTCTTCACTGAGAGCAATCTATGGTGCGTCGTTTAACATCCGATGAAGAGCGCCTGATTAATGCTGTTCGTGCGCAACTAGCCTCGCGAAAGAAAACCCAGATTAACGACGAGGTTATCGAGCAAGTAACCCGCCTCGTAAAATCTCTCACCGGCCCCCGCAAATCGATCACCGACGCGGTTGGCCCCGTGTGCTCCACGGCAGACCTCGTTGATTGGATGGGCATTTCGCGTCAAGCCGTAAACAAAGCCGTTAAAGAGTGCCGCATTTTTGGTGTCCGCGAGGGCAACGGCTCGTGGATGTACCCCACCTGGCAACTCACGTCTAACTTCCAAATCGTAAACGGCCTACCCGAGGTTCTGGGCCGCCTTGATGGAGCCATCAGCACCGTTGAGATCGGCCGCTGGTTCATATCCGCACACCCCGAGCTAGAGGGGCTCTCCCCCGCCAAATGGTTGCAGCAGGGGCGCGAGGTACGAAGCGCCGTACGAGTTGCCGAACTCCTCGCCCGCAAGCACCGCTAGGTAGCCCGGCAACTCCTACAGCAAACTACCCACAGCCAAGTTCGCTGCGAAGACGAGCCACGTGGCCCTTCGCGCGAACGTTATACATCGCGTGAGTAACTTTCTTATCCTTGCCAATCACCACGGTGGAACGGATAACGCCGCGCACTAGCTTGCCGTAGTTCTTCTTCTCTCCAAATGCACCCCACGGCTCCATGACGCTCTTGTCAGGGTCCGACGCCAACGGGAAGTTCAATCCTTGGTTATCGCGGAACTTCTCCAGGGCCGGCATCTTATCCGGGCTCACGCCAATCACCGTGTAACCACAAGACTTCAAAGAAGACAGGCTATCGCGAAAATCGCAGGCCTGCGTGGTACAGCCCGGCGTGGAAGCGCGCGGATAAAAGTAGACGACTACGCCCTTTGCGGCCTTTTCAAGCTGGTCGTACAGGCTGATTGTGCCTTCGGTCGAATCAAGTTCAAAATCTGGGGCCACCTGGCCCACCTCAAAACGTGTCATGCCTCCATTGTGCACAAAGCCTGCGCAACCAGCGCGTTGAAAGCCAGATCTGGCCGCTATACGAAATCCTCAGTACGTCCCCACTGGGCCCGGCCCAGCTTAGACAGCGGGTTCAACTTCGCGAAATCAACCATGCCGTCCTCGGCCATAATTTTACTGTCCGTATGAATCGCCTTCACCTTGCCAACGGTAAGAATCGCCGTTTCTACCTCTACGAATGAGTGGACCTCGCACTCAACTGCAACGCGCGCGTCATCCAGCATTGGCGCGTTCACGTTCGGAGCCTTCTTCCACGTCATACCCACCGCGTCTGCCTCGGATACCTCGGCAGGAAACTCCTTGGATGTCACCGCAACCTTGGGCTGGTCATCCACGCTTGCAATATGCACCGTGAAGGCCCCCTCCCGCTTGGCGTTGCGATAGGAATCCTTCGGAGCGCGCGAAGTGAACTGGAACATCAAAGGATCCGTACAAACCACAGAAAATAGAGCATACGGTGCGAGGTTTGCAGACCCATCCTCGTTAAACGTTGCCACCCACGCGATAGGGCGCGGAACAACTAAACTCATTGCAAGCTTATAGCCATCAACCGGCGCTTCATCTTCCGGCTTAAAAACGACGCGTTCCACGTAACTCCCCCATCCGTAGCAGCTCCTACCCACACAGGCTACATGGTTGGGTAGCCACCCGGTTACAAGGTGGCGGGGAAAAGAAAAGCCCCGGACATAAGCCGGAGCTGAAACGTGCCCGAGAAGGGACTTGAACCCCCACGTCGCTAGGACACCAGAACCTAAATCTGGCGCGTCTACCAATTCCGCCACTCGGGCAACAGGAAAAAGCATACCAGGCGTGAGGCCAGACTCGTCAAATCAAGCCAACGTGATCTACACCCCGCAGCTTGCTCTTCCCGCCGCGTCGTTCAAAGCGCGGCATTTCAGCCGCGCGAAGTCCGCGTTAACCCGCTGCCACAGCGGGTCTATCCAGGCGCTGCGTTCCATCAATAATCGACTGCGCAAGCACCCGATTACCGCGATAGAGCACCAGCGTCTGTCCCGGCGCAATACCGCGCACAGACTCCGCGAGCGTCACCCGCAACCCGTCTTCGAAACGCTCCAACCTCTGAATTGGAGCAGGCCTGCCATGCGCGCGCATCTGTGCGTAAAGACACTCGTCATCATCCGTACCGAGGGGCTGCGCTTGAGTTGTGCGCACGTCACCCTCATCGTCGCTAGCATCCCAGGTCAAATCGGTAGTGATAACAACGTCTACACTCAGCAACTCCGACGGGCCCACCACAACCTGATTCACGTCCGGACGCGTTCCCAAAACGTAACGGGGACGTCCATCCACAGCCGGCCGATCAATACCAAGCCCCTTACGCTGGCCAACCGTGTACTCAAAGTAGCCACGGTGCTCACCGAGCACATTCCCGTCCGTATCCACAATCTCGCCCGCAGATTCACCAAGGCGACGGCGCAAAAATCCCTGCGTATCACCATCGGGAATGAAACAAATATCAAACGAGTCCGGCTTATTAGACACTTCCAGGCCGCGTGCCTGCGCTTCCGCCCTCACTGCCGCCTTGGAAGGCATCTCCCCCAAGGGAAAGATGACGCGCGAGATCTCTTCTTCTCCCATCACTGCAAGAACGTAAGACTGATCCTTTGACACGTCCCGCGCTCGCAACAATTCATAGTGATCTCCGTGCTTCTCCGCACGCGCATAGTGGCCCGTCACAACCGCGTCGTAACCCCGCTCGCGGGCGCGGACCGTGAGCTCACGGAACTTCACAAACTCGTTGCAACGCACGCACGGGTTAGGTGTGCGGCCAATGCGGTATTGCTCTACGAAATCTGAAATCACGTTCTCTTCAAACTCGTCGGCCAGGTCCCAAACCTCGAACGGGATCCCCAGCAACTCGCACGTCCTTGCCGCATCCGCACGATCTTGCGGGTTAGCGCAACCACGCGAGCCAGCGCAGCTATCCCCCTCGGTTTTCAAAGCCATATGCACGCCGGTGACGTCATAGCCCGCTTCTACCGCACGCGCGGCAGCAACAGCCGAATCAACACCGCCAGAAAGCGCTGCAATAACCTTCATACGCGCCTACAAACCCTTCTGCCTCAGCGCAGCAAGCGCCTCGGGCACAACCTCATTAATGTCACCCACAACACCGAAATCGGCAATCTCGAAAATCGGGGCATCCGGATCATCACAGACCGCCACGATATGACGGGATGCCTGGATACCGCACGCGTGGTGCACCGCTCCGGAAACGCCGAGGCCGATGTACAAGTTAGGAGCAACGCTCACGCCTGTTTGACCAATCTGCGTGGAGCGATCGATCCACCCTTCATCCGCCGCCACGCGGGTGGAACCCACCGCCGCGTCAAGTGCATCCGCAAGCTCATTCACCAGCGAGAAATCGCCGTCTGTGCCGCGACCGCCACAAACCACAATCGGGGCCTCTGTCAAAGACACGCGGCCCTGGCCGCCCTCCTCAATCGAATCCACGACCTTAACGCCAACAGCAGGCTGTGAGTACGCGACCTTGATAGGAACAATTTCAGGTTCAGTGGCAGTGCCAACTTCCTGGGCCTCCACCGCGGACGGGCGCAAACCGATAACAGGAGTGCCTCGCGTAACCTTGAACTTCGTAGACCACGTGCCGGCCAGGACGCTCTTTTGCGCCTCAATCTGACCATCCACAATGCCGCAAGATGTCACGTCTACAACCGCGCCCGATCCCAAGCGAACCGCTAGAGCTGCCGCTACTTCCCGGCCGCGATAATTCGAAACGTTAAGCACCGCAGCGTACTGGGCCTCCTGGCGCGCCACCTCAAACGCTGCATCCGTCACAACTGCTGCTACGCGCGGCGAAAAGCCCTCCAAATCAGGGGTAAAGACGCGCGCCACGCCATACTTACCAAGCTCAGAGACCTGCGGAGCAGGATTGAGCGCAATCGCGTCAATACGACCAGAAGTGAGCGAACCCGCCAACGTAAGCAACTGCTTAGACGGTTCCGTCAGTACAAAACCTTCATCAATGTTCCCCGTATGATCCGTGATCACCAGGATCGGAGCTGAAATCTTCTCCACTACTTCAACACCTTCTCAATGTACTCAGCCAGCTTTAGGCCGCCACCTACGCCAGACACAACCTCGCCGGCCGCGCGCTCTGACTGTTCACTAGCCTCCAGCACCATCGTGCCCGCACCCTGCTTGCCGATCACCATGGCATCCGGATCAGCTACATCGTCAATATCATCAAGCGACCACACGTCCAACGGCTTCTTCCGCGCCGCGCGCATGTCCTTGAAATTCGGGAAACGCGGCTCATTTACCTGGTCCGTCACCGAAACCACAGCAGGCAAACCACAGCGCAACGTGTCCGTGAAACCATCCGCGTGGCGAACAGCCTGCACGGCGCCCTCTTCAATAGAAAGCTCAGACGCAAGCGAAATATAGGGCCAACCTAAACCAGCAGCCACAGCCGCTGGAACCATCGACGTCATACCGTCCAAGCTAGCCATACCCGTAATAAAGAGGTCAATCGGTTCCTCCTGTGCGAGCTTGCGGGCCACAGCCGCAAGAACCTGTGCGGTACCAATCGCATCAGAACCAGCCAAACGATCATCAGTTACAACAATCGCGCGATCCGCACCTTTTTGCAGTGCAAGCATCGCCGAATCCTCGGCATCCTCTGGCCCCATAGTCACAGCAATGACCTCGCCACCAAGCTCTTCTACAGCAGCTACGGCCGCCTCGATCGCATTTTCATCAAGCTCATTTAGAGTGTCGTCCTCGCCACGAACCAGACGCCCATTTTCAATTCGGCGCTCAGACATGACATCGGGGACATGCTTAATACTGACCAAAACTCTCATACCCAATACAGTGCCACAATTTTCCCTACGTTGCCGTATCCAAAATGCACTTGTGACCAACCTTAAGGGCGTGCAAACACTACGAAAGAGCAGGTTTATCCGCGAGCGGGTATCATCTTTGCGGTATATGAAATAGGTGGCAACTAAGCTAAGAGCCACTCACAAGGAGACGTTGGATCACAATGGCGCAGCAACAAACGCACGCAGCCCGAGAAAACTGTGGGCGCAGGGGCGATCTCGCCCCCTCAATTCAGCACCCCACCAACCTCGGAGCCACACCCGTGGCAGGCGGCGTCGATTTTGCCGTAGCCGCTCCCGATGCGAAGAACGTTGAGCTATGCATTTTTGCTGACGCCTCCCGCCACAGCAAAGAAACCCGCTACGACATGACGCCCCACGAAGGTGGCATCTGGTCCGCGCACCTACCGGGCGCCGGCGTTGGCACTGTGTACGGATACCGCGTTGACGGCAAGTGGGATCCAGAAAGCGGCTCTACTTTCAACCCCAACAAGCTTTTGCTGGACCCCTACGGCAAAGGCATCGAAGGCGAAGTGGTGCTGAGCCCCGCCATCCATGCACACGAAGTAGACGACAACATGTTTCCGTCCTCTACCCCCTACAAGCAGTCAAAAACCGACTCGGCTACCTACATGGCGCGTTCTATAGTGGTGCAAACCAACGAATTCGCGGTATCTGCAAAACCGCGCACACCGTGGAACGAATCCGTCATCTACGAGCTACACGTCAAAGGCTTCACTAAGCAAATGCAGGCCGTCCCCGCCGAACTTCGCGGCACCTACGCAGGCCTTGCCCATCCCGCCGCCATTGCGCACCTCAAAGCGCTCGGTGTCACCGCAGTTGAACTACTTCCCATCCACGCTTCCTGGAACGAGCCCTTCCTCCAAGGCAAGGGGCTTTCCAACTACTGGGGATACTCCACTCTTTCCTACTTCTCCCCCGAACCTCGCTACGCCACCAAACAAGCGCGCCAGCTTGGCGCCCAAGCCGTACTAGATGAAGTGCGCGGCATGGTCTCAATCCTGCATGAACACGGCATCGAAGTGCTCCTAGACGTGGTCTACAACCACACCTGCGAGGGCGGGCTTCCCGGCCAGATGATCTCCTGGCGCGGGTTCGGCCAGCAACTGTACTACCGCCACACCAACGAACGCCCCGCGCAGATGATTGATGACACGGGTTGTGGCAACACCGTGAACTTCGACGAATCCCTCGTCATCCAACACACTCTCGACTCCCTGCGATACTGGTCCGAAGAAGTAGGAGTTGACGGGTTCCGCTTCGATCTTGCTCCAACGCTCGGCCGCCACGCGCACGGCTTTGCCTCCAATCACCCGTTCTTCATGGCCCTTGCAGCTGACCCCGTCCTCAATAAGCAAAAGATTATTGCCGAACCGTGGGACATTGGCCCGGGAGGCTGGCAAACCGGAAACTTCCCCCTACCCTGGTCCGAATGGAACGACCGCTACCGCGACACCATCCGCTCATTCTGGCTAGCCGACTTTGCAAACCTTGAAGCCGGCCGCCAAAGCCAAGGCCCCAACGAGCTTGCAACCCGCATCTCCGGTTCGGCCGACCTGTTTGGCGAAACGCTCGGCAGGCTGCGCCCCGTTCGCTCCTCCGTAAACTTCATTACCGCGCACGACGGTTTCACCCTGGCTGACCTCACTGCATACAACCACAAGAACAACTTCGACAACCTCGAAGGCAACATGGACGGCACGTCCCAAAACCTCTCGTGGAACCACGGGGTTGAAGGCCACATGAACCGCATTCCGCGTCCCTCTGACGTGGAACAAGACACTCCCCTGGGCATGCTGGATTCCGTGTTCTACGCCCGCGAGCGCTCCATGCGTAACCTCATGGCTACGCTCCTTATTTCGGCCGGCACCCCCATGATCACGGCCGGAGACGAGATTGGGCGCACCCAGCAGGGCAACAACAACGCCTACTGCCAGGACAACGCCATCTCGTGGGTCAACTGGGACATGGATTCTTGGCAGCACGACCTCTTTGAATCAGTGCGTTACCTGATTGCCCTGCGCGCTAATCATCCGGTTATGCGACCAAACTCGTTTGCCTCCGGGAGCACGAGGTGCGGCGACGAAATCGCCGACCTGTCTTGGTACACGGCTAATGATCGCAAGTTCAAGCCGGAAGACTGGCATAAGGTAAAGCACCGCACTTTGCAAATGTTGCGCTCAGGCGCGCCCTGTAACGATTCTGACATGCTCGTGGTTTTCAATGCGACGCTGAACTCAAAAACGGTCATGCTTGCCAAGGGCCGGGGACACAACTACCGTCTTGTTTTTGATTCGTCTTGGACCAACCCGAGCGAGGGCGGGGTTATTACCGCTTCTGACCACAGTGGCTGCGATATTGCAAAGCCCGGGTCTATGGTGCACATAGAGCCGCAATCCCTGCAGATTTATCTGTCCGAGTAGTGCGATAGGATGAGGCGCGTGAGCAACAAAGCTGAAGAAACCTTAAGTAAGAGTACAGATTCCGCGTCTTTGGCCCGCGCTGTGGAGCGTTCCGCCGAACTCAACAAAGAGATCGACAAGGACCCAAGCCGATTCCGCATGCTAACCGGTGACCGTCCAACCGGCCACCTGCACCTCGGCCACTACTTTGGGACCATTAAGAACCGCATTGAGCAGCAGCAGCGCGGTATTGAAACCTGGCAGCTAATTGCTGACTACCAGGTGATTACCGACCGCGACGGCGTTGGCCCGCTACGCGAACGCGTGCTGTCGTTACTTACCGACTACATTGCAGCTGGAATGGACCCCGAGCGCGCAACTATCTTCACGCACTCCGCTGTACCTGCCCTGAACCAGCTGATGCTCCCATTCCTATCTTTAGTTACCGAGTCCGAACTACACCGCAACCCCACCGTCAAAGCTGAGCTTGACGCCACCGACGGACGAGCAATGTCGGGGCTCCTCCTCACCTACCCGGTTCACCAGGCAGCCGACATTCTCTTCTGCCGCGCAAACATCGTTCCCGTTGGGCAAGACCAGTTGCCGCACCTCGAACAAGCGCGTGTCATTGCGAACCGCTTTGACCGTCGCTACGGCCGCGCAGACAAGAACAAGCCTGTCTTTAGGCGTCCCGAAGCTCTACTGTCCAATGCTTCGCACGTCCTCGGTCTCGACGGCGAAAAGATGTCCAAGTCTCGCGGCAACACCATTGAGCTGCGAATGAGTGCCGACGAAACCGCAAAACGTCTCAAGAAGGCGAAAACGGACGCCGATCGTGTCATCACCTATGACCCGGAAAACCGGCCCGAAGTTTCCAACCTTCTGCTGATGGCATCCATGGCCTGCGGGGAAAGTCCCGAAGCCATTGCCGATCAGATCGGAGACGGCGGTGGTGGCGCCCTCAAGGCCCGCGTAACCGAAGACCTCAATACCATGCTCGCCCCCATCAGGGCGCGTCGCGCTGAGCTTTCTGAAAACGAGGACTACCTGCTTGAAGTCCTGCGAAAAGGCAACGAACGTGCAAACGAAGTTGCAAACGAGACACTAAGTGACGTCCTAACCGCTATGAATATGAAGTACTACTAAAACAATTCACAAAGCCTTCGACGAGTCTAAGGAGCCGGACCGATGTCAGTAGCCAAAGCGAAGAACACCACTTCGACCATGAAGAATCCAGTTCCCCCTCGAGCGCGGATAACGCGCATCCCTGCAACCGAGGTGTTCCCGGTAATCGAACAGGGACTTTGGCCGGCAAAAGCAACGGAAGGTGAATCCTTCCCCGTGCGCGCAACCGTGTTCCGTGAAGGACACGACGCGCTCGGTGTAGAAGCCGTTCTGATAGACCCGGAAGGCAACGAGCACATGCGTGCCTACATGCATGACATCGCTCCGGGCCTCGACCGCTATGAGGCGTGGCTCATGCCTGACCGCCCCGGCGCGTGGCAGTTCCGCATCGACACCTGGTCCGACCCATACACCTCCTGGGCACATGACGCCGCCATCAAAGTAGCGGCCGACACGGACGTTGAGCTCATGCTTGAAGAAGGCGCCCGCCTTATGGAACGCGCCGCCGACGGACGCCCCCGCCCCAAGGGAAGTCGCAAACAAAAGGGACCGGACAAGGCCGGCAAGGCAGTGCTACTAGAGGCAGCCAAATTACTACGCGACGAAAGCGCCTCGCCCCAAACGCGGCTATCCGCAGGCCTATCGTCGAGAGTGCGTAACGTGTTCCGCCACTTCCCACTGCGGGAGCTGTGGACGCGCACACGCACCTACCCGCTGAAGGTAGACCGCAAGGCCGCGCTGTTTTCCTCCTGGTATGAGATCTTCCCTCGCTCCTACGGCGCACACCGCGACGAGAATGGCGACTGGGTGTCCGGCACGCTAGCAGGAGCAGCCCAGCAGATTCCCCGCATTGCGAACATGGGCTTCAGCGTAATCTACCTGACCCCTATCCACCCCATCGGCACCACCTTTAGGAAGGGACGCAACAACACCCTCGAAGCCGGTCCGATGGACCCGGGATCGCCATACGGAATTGGTGCTCCAGAAGGCGGACATGATGCTATCCATCCCGACCTTGGCACGTTTGAAGACTTCGACAAATTTGTTGCCAAAGCGCGCGAACACGGTATGGAGGTAGCGCTTGACCTTGCTCTGCAATGCTCGCCTGACCATCCGTGGGTTAAGGAACACCCCGAATGGTTTAGCGAACGTGCAGATGGCTCTATTGCCTACGCGGAAAACCCGCCCAAGAAGTACCAGGACATTTACCCACTGAACTTCGACAACGATCCAGAAGGTATCTACCGGGCGGTTCGCGACGTTGTTCAAAAGTGGATCGATCACGGAGTAACCCTGTTCCGCGTAGACAACCCCCACACCAAGCCACTGAGCTTCTGGCAACGTTTCCTAGCCGAATTTAACGAAAAGCACCCCGAGGTGATCTTCCTTGCCGAAGCCTTCACGCGGCCTGCCATGATGCGCACGCTTGGAGCCCTCGGCTACCACCAGTCCTACACATACTTCACTTGGAGAACCACCAAGAAGGAGTTGCTGGAATACTTTGAAGAGGTTTCCAAGGACACCGCCCACGTGATGCGCCCGAACTTCTGGCCCACCACGCACGACATTCTCACCCCGCAGATGACCACCGGAGGCGCCGCAATCTTCGCCCTACGCGCAGTTCTTGCAGCCACAGCATCCCCCTCGTGGGGCATCTACTCCGGATACGAGTTCGTAGAGAACGTGCAGCGGCCCGGGTTTGAAGAGCAAATCGACAACGAGAAGTACGAATACCGCCCCCGCGACTGGGAAGATGCAAACAAGTACGGCATCGAAAACCTACTCACTTTGCTAAACACCGCACGAGGCCGCCACCCGGCCCTCCAGCAGTTGCACCGCATCCAGGTGCATGAGACCTCGGATGACCGGCTGCTGTGCTTCTCAAAGCACGTGCCCGCAAAGTTCAGCCCCAACGGTGAAGAAGACACCGTCATCGTTGTTGTAAACCTCGATCCGCACAACGCGGTTGAAGGTTCTGTCGACATCGACCTGTCAAAACTCGGTGCCACTATCAACTACGGGCCGAACGGTCCCGTGCTGAACGTTGTAGACGAGCTCGATGGCGTTGAATACCAGTGGGGCGAGCACAACTACGTTCGCCTTGAGCCATCAATCCGTACCGCACACGTCCTCGCAGTGCGCCCTGCGAGCAACTAAACACCGCGGGGGCGCGGCGTTCCGCGCCCCCGTCGCATAAAGACTTCTTAAGGACAACCATGACCCTATCGCCGCGAGACAGTGCCCCAACCGGTGCTATCCCCTTGATTCCTCGGGGTGGCGACGATGCCACCACCCGCGAAGTTCCCGAAGAACGCGTGGTAGCCACGTTGCCTACGCCAGCCGAAGATCCGCAGTGGTACCGCACCGCCGTGTTTTACGAAGTGCTCACCCACTCATTCTTTGACTCCAACAACGACGGAACGGGCGACTTCAAGGGTCTCACGGAAAAGCTCGATTATCTGGCGTGGCTGGGCATCGACGCGATCTGGATTCCCCCGTTCTACCCGTCCCCCATGGGCGACGGCGGATACGATATCTCGGATTACACCAACGTGGATCCTCGCTACGGCACGATGGATGACTTCCGCACGCTTATGGAGGAGGCTCACAAGCGCCGCATCCGCGTGGTAATCGACATGGTCATGAACCACACTTCCTGTGCCCATCCCTGGTTCCAAGCATCGCGACAGGATCCAGCCGGTCCGTACGGAGACTTCTACGTATGGCGAGACCGCCCCGCCGAGTACCTGGACGCGCGCATCATCTTCATCGACACCGAAGATTCCAACTGGACTTACGACGAAGTTCGCGGCCAGTATTTCTGGCACCGCTTCTTCAGCCATCAGCCCGACCTCAACTTCGAGAACCCGGCCGTGCGTGAAGCTATCAAGAACACAATCCGCTTTTGGGCTGACACGGGCGTGGATGGATTCCGCCTAGACGCCATCCCCTACCTCTACGAGGAAGACGGCACCAACTGCGAGAACCTGCCGCGCACCCACGACTTCATTGCCGAACTACGCGACATGGTCGACGAGGAATACCCCGGCACCCTTCTGATTGCAGAAGCAAACCAGCCCCCACACGAAGTGGTTGCATACTTCGGATCCGATTCCAGGCCCGAATGCCACGTATGCTTCCACTTCCCAATCATGCCCAAGATCTTCGCAGCGCTACGCGAAGAAACCTCCAAGGGAGTGCGCGAAGCTTTTGCCGCAACCCCGCCCCTTCCCAAGGGCGGACAGTGGGGTACTTTCTTGCGTAATCATGACGAACTCACCCTCGAAATGGTCACCGACGAGGAGCGCCAAGCCATGTACGGCTGGTACGCACCCGAACCGCGCATGCGGGCCAACGTGGGTATCCGACGCCGCCTCGCCCCACTATTGCGCGGCTCCAGACGCGAAGTTGAACTGGCGCATGCCATGCTCCTTTCATTCCCCGGATCCCCGTTCCTCTACTACGGTGACGAGATCGGAATGGGAGACAACATTTGGCTCAAAGACCGCGATGGGGTGCGCACACCCATGCAGTGGGATTCAACTCCCGGCGCTGGCTTCTCTAAGGGCGACCCCGAGACGTTCTACCTGCCCCTAATCGAAGACGGACCGTACGCACCGGCCGCTGTCAACGTGGCAGAACACCGATCCCGGCCCACCTCAATGCTCAACTGGCTACGCGGCATGTTGGAAGTACGCAAACGCTACCCCGTGTTCGGCATCGGATCGCTCACGCTACTGTCCACGTCAGACGATGCCGTCCTCGCCTATCTGCGTCGCGACGAACGTCAAACCGTGCTGTGCGTAAACAACCTGTCTACCACTTCTCGCTCAGCCACCATCCAGCTACCCGGCATGGGCGGCTGGCACCTGTATGACACCGCCTCTGGCAATCGATTCCCTGACGTTCGCGAAGACGAAACTATCGACATCACGCTTGGACGCCACGGCTTCTACTGGCTCGAAGCCACATTCCTAAACGAAGAAGACGAAGAGGAGTAACCATGGGCGCTTCATGGCCAGCAGACGTAAACCTACTAGACCAAATCGACACCTGGCTGTACAAACAACGCTGGTTCCCCGGAAGCACCGGCGAATCGGTTCGCCTGGTTGCCAACGTTGACCTCTCAAGCTACTCAGCTGACCCAGCCTGCGGTGAAAGCGAGGACGCGCTCGAGCCGGTCTGGATCTCCATCATTCAAGTGGGCGAAACCTTCATTTCCATACCGCTTGCATACACCGAGACCAAACCCGACTTCGGCCTTATTACCGAACTTCAGGGCGCTTACCTGATCGACGGAGCGTACTCCCCCGCATTCCTTAGGGCATGGCTACGCAAAGCTCACGAAAACGGCACGCTCAGCCCCATCGAGCCGCAGCGAGGTGATGAAGCACTAGCGAGCCTACTTGCAGAAGCGTCGAGGGCGTTTGTGCTTACCGGAGAGCAATCCAACACCTCCGTGCGCTTTGGTGGCCCATTTGCCTGCGTGTTGAAACTGCTTCGCGTACTTCACCCCGGTCTACACCCCGAAGTGGAAGTGACCCTAGAGCTTGCAAAACTGGGTTGGACGCATGTGCCAAAGCCCATCGCCTACTTGGAAGAAGAGTTCCAGCTGGAAGGGCTGCGTGGCAACGTGGTACTTGGCTTTGCCGGATCACTGGTTAACAACGGCCGCGATGGCTTTGAACTCTTCGTTGAAATCGCAGGTAAGAACGAGGATCCCGCACCGCTTGCCCGCGACCTCGGGACTGTAACCGCGGGCCTACACGAACACATGGCAAAAGCCTTCGGCGAGTCTGCACCCGCACAAGCTGAGCAGCTCAAGGACCGCCTGCGTGTCAACCTCGCTGCGGCCGCAGCTGAAGTTCCTAGGCTCCGCGAAAGTGACCTCATCGAACCCCTCGAAGCCAAAATCGAAGGCATCGGGAATATCGAAAATTTGCCGCCCATGATTCGCATTCACGGCGATTACCACCTAGGCCAAACCCTCCTGGGTGAGGACGGGTGGGTAATCCTTGATTTCGAAGGCGAACCACTACGTCCACTGGAAGAACGCCGCGAACCTGACTTCGCACTGCGCGACGTTGCCGGCATGCTCAGGTCTTTTGACTACGCCGCTGCCAAGGGAGGCGCAAACCAGGCCTGGCTACATGCAGCGCGCGAAGCCTTCATCGACGGCTACACCGGTGGCGGAGGCCTTGGCAAAACTGAGAGCGAGCTCAGCGCCGTTCTCGAAATCGAAAAAGCGGCCTACGAAGCCGTCTACGAATACCGGATGCGGCCCGACTGGATCTGGATTCCAGAAAACGCGCTTACTCGACTTGCAAAATAAGACACTCTCATAAGCGCAAAAACTGGGCTCATACATGGAAGAATTGCAACTATGAACGCGACACCATACCCCGTAGATTCAGCAACCCTTTCAGCTGTTGCTAACGCAACCCATCATTCACCTCACTCGGTGCTCGGTGGCCACATCCACGACGGTGCGGTAACCATCCGCACGGTCAGGCACCTGGCAGATTCCGTCACCATTGTCACCAAAACCGGTGAGTATAAAGCCACCCACGAGCAAGACGGCATCTGGACAGCAGTTCTGCCCTATGAAACCGTTCCCGACTACCGCCTGCGCGTCACCTACGGGGATCAAGTCGTTGACTCGGACGACCCCTACCGCTTCTTGCCCACCATCGGCGAAATGGACCTCTACCTCATTGGAGAGGGACGCCACGAGAACCTCTGGGAAGCCCTCGGCGCACACGTTCGCACCTTCGAAAGCGAACTGGGTGAAGTACACGGAGTGTCGTTCACCGTCTGGGCTCCCAACGCTCGCGCGGTCCGCGTAGTGGGCGACTTCAACTACTGGGACGGCACCGGCAGCGCCATGCGCACTCTGGGTGCCTCCGGCGTGTGGGAACTCTTCGTTCCCGGCGTTGAGGTTGGTGCCCGCTACAAGTTCGAAATCTGCGGGCCGGACGGCAACTGGATGCAAAAAGCGGATCCCATGGCTCGCGCCACCGAGATTCCGCCCGCAACCGCCTCTGTTGTTACCGACAAGTTCCACGAGTGGTCCGACCACGAGTGGATGGAAGCTAGGGCCGCCAAAGACCCGCATACCAGTCCCATGTCCGTCTACGAGGTGCACATTGGATCATGGCGCCAAGGACTGGGATACCGCACCCTGGCCGACGAGCTGGTCCCCTACCTCAAGCGCATGGGATACACGCACGTTGAGTTCATGCCCGTCGCAGAACACCCATTCGGTGGTTCATGGGGCTACCAGGTGACGTCCTACTACGCGCCGACCTCCCGATTTGGCACGCCGGATGACTTCCGCTACCTGGTAGACAAGCTACACCAGGCCGGCATCGGCGTCATCCTCGACTGGGTGCCCGCTCACTTCCCCAAGGACAGCTGGGCACTTGCCAGGTTTGACGGCACCGCCCTGTACGAGGACCCGGACCCAATGCGCGGCGAACATCCAGACTGGGGCACGCTTGTGTTCAACTTTGGACGCCGCGAAGTGCGCAACTTCCTGGTGGCCAACGCCCTGTACTGGCTCGAAGAGTTCCACATTGACGGACTGCGCGTCGACGCCGTAGCGTCCATGCTCTACCTGGACTACTCGCGAAACGACGGCGAATGGCGTCCCAACCAGTACGGTGGCCGCGAGCACCTCGAAGCCATCGAGTTCATTCAAGAAGCCAACGCCACCGCCTACCGGCGCAACCCCGGCATTGTTATGATCGCCGAAGAATCCACGGCATGGCCCGGCGTTACCGCCCCCACCTCCGGTGGAGGCCTAGGCTTTGGCCTCAAATGGAACATGGGCTGGATGAACGACACCCTGCGCTACATGCAGGAAGACCCGGTAAACCGACGCTGGCACCACGGTGAGCTCACGTTCTCCCTCGTATACGCGTTCTCTGAGAACTACGTCCTGCCGCTCTCACACGACGAAGTTGTGCACGGCAAAGGCTCCCTCATTTCGAAGATGCCCGGCGACAAGTGGCGCCGCCTCGCCGGCCTGCGCTCGCTACTGGCCTACCAGTGGTCACACCCGGGCAAGCAGCTACTGTTCATGGGCCAAGACTTCGGTCAAGAATCCGAATGGTCCGAGGCGTACTCGCTTGACTGGTGGCTCATGGATGACCCCGGCCACCGTGGCGTAAACCGCCTTGTTGCCAGCTTGAACAACATCTACAAGAACTCCCCTGCCCTGTGGGATGACAACTACACGGGATACGAGTGGATTGAAGCTGGCGACGCCGACCACAACGTCATCTCCTTCATCCGCAAGGGCAAGGACGAGGCAGGCGACACCGACATTTTGGTATGCATCTCCAACTTCGCTGGTAACCCTCACGAGGGCTACCGTGTAGGCCTGCCGTTCTTAGGCAAGTGGGAAGAAGTTCTCAATACCGACGCTGAAATCTTTGGCGGTTCTGGTGTTTGCAACATGGGCCCGATCATTGCCGAGGATGTTCCCTGGAACGGGCGCCCTGCCTCTGTTGAGCTACGCGTGCCACCACTAGGCGCTGTTTGGCTCCGTCCAGTACGCGACTAAACGCAAAACAATAAAGTGGCGGTGGGATCGTTTTGAACCGATCCCACCGCCACTTTTGTTCTTAGCGGCCCTGCCGTTAGAACAGCAAGCTTGAAAGACGCGCGCGAGCCGCCTTCACCCGCGGGTCAACCCCCAAAACCGTGAACATCTCAAGCAAACGCTCACGTGCGGCCTCGAATGCCGCATCATCACTGCCCTTCGAGCGGGCAATGACATCGAGCAACGTATCAAATGCGGCCTCTACATTGCCCTCAACAAACGCCGCATCCGCGAGCGAGAGCTCCGAACCATCAGAGTCTTCACGCACGCGCTTCGCCAGTTGCAAACGCGCGATAGACTCCTTAGCCACCTGGTCTTTAGGCGCCTGGGCCAAAACCTTTGCCCATTGCTCGATAGCGCCTTCCAAGTCACCCGCATCCTCAGCGGCCAACGCAGCCTCATGCAACGGATTCGTTTTTGGACCAGCCGGGACGTCAACCATGCGCCCCGTCAAACCAGCGTTGGCAGCAACTTTGAGCAGCTCATTGAACACGGCAACTATCTGGTCCTTCGGCTGCGCTCCCTGGAACAGCGGCACCGGACGGCCACCAACCAAAGCAACAACCGTAGGGATGGACTGCACCCCGAACATTTGCGACAGCTGCTGGTTGGCCTCCGTATCGATCTTCGCAAGCACCACGCGACCATCGAGTTCGCGGATCACGTCCTCCAAAATCGGAGTTAGCTGCTTACACGGCTGACACCAATCAGCCCAAAAGTCGATCACAACCGGCAGGGTTTGCGAAAGCTCAACAAGCTCTTGCAAACCCGCCTCGTCCACGTCACGAATAATCGGCCCAGTAAGGCCTGCTTCAGCAGAAGCCTGCGTAGCCGCAGCCGGGGCGGAATCTGCGTCCACACCTTCCAACGAAACCGCACCAAAGGTATCAGCAGGCATAGACTCGCCAGACATCAAAAACCTCTTTCAATTACCAAACTACTCAACAACGCGATACGAACCGAGAATGCGCTCCGCGCCAATCGCATGAATCAACTCGCTAGAGCCCTTGGGAGGAACAATCAGCGCAACTGAAGCCAGGTACGTGACCTCCACGGGCTTGTCATGAACCTCGGGATCTTCCATCAGATCCGCAATGGCGCCGCCAAGCTTGATCTTCGCATTCTCTTTAGCGCGCTCATACGTGACCGTGAACGAAATATTTCCCGCTACAAGCGCCGAACCATCAACCAAAGCCACAGCTGTTAGCGGTTTTTCTGCAGGAGTTGCGGCAATCGTTACTTTACCGTTCTCGCCCAATGAATCATTCAGCTTTAGCTGATCCTTATACGCCTTGGTGAAATCATCATCAGCAAACAGGTCAGGCTGATTCGCCTTATCGTCAAGCCGCGCCGTCCACTCGGTCAGAGCCTCCTGCGGAGACAACACAAAACTATCCGCATCAGCAGCCACCACTGGGGACCCTTCGGAAACCGCAATAGTTTGAAGCGATTCACCCGGGAACATACGCACCCAACTGGTTAGCTTGTAATCATCACGGGCGTTTTCCTGCGTGATGAAGCCAATCTGTGGCAACTCACCTTCGGTGGTTTTTGTGGGCGCAATAATGGCGCGCGGCCAAGTATGCGACTGAGTCACCGTGGCTGCCGTCTCATCCAAATCAAGACTCGCAACCGCCTCTTCACGCGCCTTCGCAAGCCTATACATCGCTGCCCGCATAGCGAGAGCCGGATCCTTCACCCGCGGCCCAAGCAGGCTTTCATCCAGGGCCTCGTCCCCTGCGGCCAACGCGGACTCAACCTCGGAAATCAGCGTCGTAACCTGCACTTCGTCCAGGTTCGGTTGCTCTGATTCATTGGTATTCGTCTCTGTTGAAGGAAGCTGGGGAACCTCGCTTGAACACGCGGCCAGCCCCGTGGTGGACAACGCCAAAATCAGTAGCGCTGAAGGTATCGTTTTCCTCATTCGTCCTCCCCCTTCTTATCCGATTCTGCATCGTCTGACCGCGGAATAACCGGGATGAGGCCCGTAGCGAAGCTCTGGCCGCCCATTGATACCTCGGCCTCGCCGCGAGCGCGAGCCTCACGAATTGCGCGCCTGGACGGGAGCACGTGCGTCTTTCCGCCAATGGTGGTGGTGATCTCTGTGCGCTCCTCAGCTACAGGGCGTGCCTGACGCTCAAGCAGCGAAACTCGCCGCTGGTGGTCTTCCTCTGCCTTCACACTGTTTTGAGCAGACGGTTTGGAGTTCTCCCCGCTCTTCTCGCTATCACGCGCGGATTTCGACGCCGCGTCCTTGCTGAAGGAGGACTTCAAATCACTGAACTTGTGCAAAGCGCGCTGTCTGCGCTCGCGAGCTTCTTCAGTGCGCGCATGTTCCTTACGAGTGCGTTGAAGTGCTAGGAATGGCACGAGGCCAAGCAGTAGCAAGATTAAGCCGATAACCGTAAGAGCGATGATCCACGCGCTAGAAGCATCACGCTGCCAAGTCAAAGAAATCTTCGGCGCCGGATCCACTCCATTTGTGGCCGCTAAAATGACCAATCCGGAACCATCCATCGTAATATCCCACGAGAGCGAATCCTTGCCGGTTTTCACATCCAGCCACATATCCGACTGCGCCAGAGCCTTGTCAAACTCGTCTGCGGCGAACTCGTCTGCATTAACCTCGGGCTTTTCCCCATCGTGCTTGGTGGAAGCAATGACCTGCCACGACGACAAGCCCGTAAGCTGCGTATTAGGAAGCTCGCCGATCCACGCCTGTGCATCAGCATCACGGCCGAGCGCCAAAACGATCGGCTGGCCGGGCGCTTCCGCATGTACCGTTACCTTGGTGTCAACCAGCCCAAGCAGGCCAGAAACCGTGGTCTCATACGGCGTTTCTGGACGCTCCGCCTGTGCGGTGACCGTCGACTCAGGACGCAACACCGTTGCAAACAACAGACCGGCAATCACCATAATTAGGCCGAGTGCCGAAAGTGCAATCGGGATACCCTGCCTCTTGGTAGGCGTGTTCACCACTAATCCTCCGCAAAAATGGATGTACTTACCATCCAGATTAGGGGCAATCGCGGCCACAGACCATTTAGATCGTAAAGTAGCGACCAAAACCACGAATTATAAGCGCTTTGCCCTACCCCGCGTTCACGCTCAGTACCCCGTTTGATTTACACTAGTAACAGTGTGATTTTTTGGGGCACTTTTATTTCGAGGAGATTTCGTGAGCGAAGAGCAAACAGATTTTCCAGTTGTCATGCGAGGCTACGACCGCATCCAGGTTGATGAACAACTGCAGACTCTCATGACCGCGCTATCCGAGGCGCGCAGGCGAGCAGAAGTTGCGGAAAACCGGGCCAAGAGCCTCGAAAGTGACCTGGAAGAATCGCGTAACCGTTTGGAGGAGCAAGAACGCGCCTCCTTCTCTGGCATTGGCGCACGCGTTGAACAGCTCCTACGCTCCGCTGAAGAACAGGCGATTGCCGTCACCACGAAGGCGCAGGCAGAATCCGACGCCCTCATGGAACGCACCCGCACAGAAACCCAGCGGCTCGCCTCGAGGGCAGAAGCAGAAGCTGAAGCCCTTCTATCCGAAGCACGCCGCGAAGCCGCCGAACGCGCCTCCCGCGCCCAGACCGAAGCGGAAACCCTCCTTACCAATGCGCAGCACCGGGCTGACGAAATGGTTGCGTCCGCACAGCGCGACGCGGCTGCGCTCCGCTCCGAAACCAACACCTACGTAAACGACGCTCGTGCAAGTGTTGAACGCGAAGTTGAAGTCCTGCGTGCCCGCGCACAAAAAGACACGGTTGAGATGCGCGTTGCCTCTGAACAAGAAGCCGCTCAAATGCGTGCCGACGCCGGTGCTGATGCCCAAGCAGTACGTGAAAATGCAAACGCGGAAGCCAAGCAGACCCTCGAATCTGCGCGCACCTCCGCCGAAGCCTCCCTGGCCGCTGCTCGCGACGAATCCGACAAGATCACGCGAGAGGCACGCGCCATCCTCGAGGACGCGAAAGCCAAAGCTAACGTTGCACGCCAAGAAGCCGAACAGGAAATCGCCGACCAGCGCGCCAGTGCACGCGAAGCCGATGCTGCCGCGCACGAGCAAGCACGCGAAGAAACCACCGCGATGGTTACCGCCGCACGCACCCAAGTCAGCGAGGCTGAAAAGCACCTGGCAGAAACTCTGCAGCGTGCGGAACGTCTGCTTACCGACACCGATGCCGTTGTTCGCAGGCGTCAAGAGGATGCTCGCCGTAGCGCCGAAGCGATCATTGCTGCTGCCGAAGCCGAAGCCGACCAGCTACGCGAAACCGCGCGTCAAGAAGCTCTTAGCGAGCGAGCAGCCGCCCAGCGTACAGTTGAAAAGCTAACTCGCCAGCGTGAATCCGTTGCCGCATACCTTGACGAAATGCGCGGCCTTCTTGGTTCCTCCGCCGCCCGTAGCATTGCCGGGCTGGCCGAATCAGAAGAAGGCACGGACACTGCCTCCCCCGCCCTCTTCGACGACCCGGAGAAGAAGTAGACAAATCGGCGGCAAGCCGATAACAATAACGCACTACATTGGGTTGGTGCCCGGCACTTCCGCGCCGGGCACCAACCCAATTTTGACTCTAGTAAAAGTTTGAGACCCCACTATCCCAGCAGTGTGGATGCCAATGACGGCGCGCATCAACCCCGACTTCAAGGCCGAACGCACCCTCCTCACGCCACGCAACCACGTGGGGCGAGCCAACTGTTATAGGCCTGTGACAACCGGGACAGGTGTATTCCTTCGATGCTCGAGACAGGCGCTGGACACTAAAAGTGCCCGAACTGCGCTCCACCTGGCGTGGCATTGACGCCAACCTATCCATATTCAACGGACGATGCGGCTGATTATACGGACGTTTACCACTACGGCGAGCCATTAAACCTCCCTCAAAAAGTGAAGCGCCCCGGCAAAAGCCAGGGCGCCACTACCCACGCGTTAAACTGCCACACCGCGACGATACACGGTGACCGGCTCCAGGCTATCACTGACGACCACAACATCAGCCTTCATGCCCTCACACAAACAACCGATTGTCTGATCGCCAATGATCTTCGCGCCTTGAACCGAGGCCATATAAACCGCATCCACCAGTGGCACGTAACCGCCCTGGGAGAGCAGGCGAACCTGGTCAAGTAGGTGCGATGTACCTCCCGCGATCGAGTCACCGCCGGTAAGACGAGCAATACCATCCTTCACGGTCACAGCTTGCGGGCCCAACTGGTAAGAACCGTCGGGCATACCGGCGGCAGCCATCGCATCCGTTACCAGTACCAGGCACTCACGGCCAAGCGTCTCATACACCGCGCGAACTATATCCGCAGACAGGTGTACACCATCACCAATCAACTCCAAAATTGCGCCGTCGCGCGCCGCATCAGAAATAAACTCCGGCACCGGACCCGGATCACGATGGTGAATTGGCCTCATTCCGTTGAACAAATGCGTAGCGGTGGCCTTCGGTGAACGAGGGGCAACCTGGGCGAGCTTTTCCCGCGAGTACTCCAGTGCCTTACGAACTGACTCTGGACCAGCATCCGTATGCCCCCAGGACGGAAGCGCACCGCCCTCAATCAAAGCTTCGGCTACCGACCCCTCGCCGAATGCGCCCTTCTTCTCCGGAGCCAGAGTCATCGTTACGCAATACCCCTTAGAAAGCTCAATAAGTTCCCTGGTCAGCTCCACGTCCGGCTCAATGATGTAAGTAGAATCCTGCGCGCCCTTGCGCTCAACCGAAACGAATGGGCCCTCAAAATGAATGCCGGCCAGCTCATCCTTCTCACACAAGTTAGCCAGCGTTACCGCACGCGAACGGAGCACATCCGCAGCTGCCGTCACCCCTGAAGCCACCAGCGAAGTTGTGCCATGCCTACGATGCTCCATCACCGCAACCATCGCCTGCTCTTCGGTCTGCGCATTCGGGAACGACTCGCCTCCACCACCGTGGCAGTGGACATCCACCAAACCGGGCAGGATATAGCCGTCAACGCGTTCCGCGCGAGCGGCCTCGTTCTCAGTCAAAACCTGCGACACCACACCGCATTTTCGGATAACTTCGTCAAAAACCACCGCGCCGTCGGAGATCACTTCCGATTCCGTTACCACTCGCCCGCGCAAAATCCGAGGCTCGCTCATTCTCAAGTGCTCCTTTATATACCTTCAAACCAGAAAACCAGACACTTCCAGTTTAATAACACATCACTTGTCTGACGAGCTAATGATTAAAAGAGTCTCGAATCAGCGTCATCCATTCCGCGCATCGCATCATAGTCGAGGATCACGCACCTAATCCCCCGGTCCTCAGCAAGCGTGCGAGCCTGGCGGGTGATCTCCTGCGCGGCAAAAATACCTGTAATCCCCTTCAACAGCGGATCACGTGAAAGTAGCTCGAGGTAGCGGGTGAGCTGCTCTACGCCATCAATACCGCCGCGGCGCTTGATCTCAACCGCAACCGGATCGCCCTCATCTGTGCGCACCAAAATATCTACCGGACCGATTGCAGTTGGATACTCGCGGCGAACGGTCCACCACCCCTTGCCCAGCAGCTCCGGCTGATCGGCCAGTAGCTCCTGCAAGTGTGCCTCCACACCATCCTTCGTGAGGCCTGGATCAACACCAAGATTCTCCTCGTGATCCAAAAACACCTCGCCCACACGGATCGCCAGCGTGTCATCCGTCTTCTTAGCTTCCACCACCCACACTTCGCTCACGCCAGCCTGCGCCTCAGTTTCGGTTGGTTCCTGCACGCGGACATTACAAGGCGCCGTCATCCAATTGAGCGGCTTATACGAGCCGCCATCCGAATGGACCAATACAGAGCCATCGCCTTTGAACATGAGCACGCGCTTAGCCATCGGCAAATGCGCATCCAGGCGGCCAGAATAATCAACAGCACACTCAGCAATAACAATTCGCACCCACCCACCCTAACAGCGCTACCGGGTGCAGGCACAAAAAAGCGCACCCTACGGTGCGCTACATCAGTACGCTAGTACTCTTCCCGAGGCCGAGGCGGGCCCGACTCAATCCAAGAAACAAGGCCGTTATACCACTCTTCACGCATGGCCAGATGTCGAACACTGTCACCGTAGGTGAGCACAACCTCAACCACGCCCTCCTGACGGTGAATAGGGGCAGATACACTCATTCCCTCGCGCGGCATTCGCAACTGCGGCCCAACTAGAAAACCAACCAGCCGAAACCACTGCAAATCTCGCTGGCCAAAACGAGCCATTCCCGAAATCCAACCCGCGGACGCATCCGGCCGGTACCAGCACTCAAAAGTGCCCACAATCCGCCCAATTCGACGCACGCGAATCAACAGCACCAACAGCGCGATTAGAGCGACCGCTAGAAGAACAACAAGGAGGGCAACCAAGATGCCACCTAGAACATTCATGATTGCCCTCCTTCTGTTTTCAAATCCTACTGCGCGAAGTTGCCCTCTTCGACAACAATCGTCACAAAGTCGGAGTCAACCGAGGCGAAGCCGCCCGATACTTCCACAATCTTACGTCCTTCGGACTCGGTTTCAATTGCAACCGAACCGGGACGAAGCACTGCGAGAAGCGGAGCGCGGCCAACCAACACGCCCAGGTCACCTTCAACAGATGGCACCACCACGGAAGAAGCCAGGCCATGCCATAGCCTTTCCGTGCGGCTCACCACCTCGACTTGGAGCATCTTAGACTTCACCATCTACTTACGCCTTCTGCAGCTTCGCCCAAGCGCGCTCAAGATCATCGATACCACCGATGTTGAAGAACGCCTGCTCGGGGATGTGGTCGTACTTACCCTCAACGATGCGCTTGAATGCCTCAATCGTTTCATCAAGCGGAACCGTGGAGCCCTCAACACCCGTGAACTTCTCAGCCATGTAAGTGTTTTGGGACAGGAACTGCTCAATGCGGCGTGCACGGGCAACCGTCACCTTGTCTTGCTCCGAAAGCTCATCCACGCCAAGGATTGCAATGATGTCCTGCAGTTCCTTGTTCTTCTGCAGAATCTGCTGCACCTGCGTGGCCACGTCATAGTGCTCCTGACCAACGTAGGCCGGGTCAAGAATACGAGAGGTGGAAGCTAGTGGATCCACAGCCGGGTAGAGGCCGCGCGAAGCGATGTCACGCGAAAGCTCAGTGGTTGCATCCAAGTGTGCGAACGTGGTTGCAGGAGCCGGGTCCGTGTAGTCATCCGCGGGAACGTAAATGGCCTGCAACGAGGTAATCGAGTTACCACCAGCAGAGGTAATACGCTCCTGGAGCTGACCCATCTCATCGGCGAGGTTCGGCTGATAGCCCACTGCCGAAGGCATACGGCCAAGAAGTGTGGAAACCTCCGAGCCTGCCTGCGTAAAGCGGAAGATGTTATCAATGAACAGCAGCACGTCCTGGTTCTGCACGTCGCGGAAGTACTCCGCCATCGTCAGACCGGTGAGCGCAATGCGCAGACGCGTGCCCGGCGGCTCATCCATCTGGCCGAAGACAAGTGCGGTCTTGTCAAACACACCCGCCTCATCCATCTCATGAATGAGGTCGTTACCTTCACGGGTACGCTCACCCACACCGGCAAACACCGACACACCGCCGTGGTCTTGCGCCACACGCTGAATCATTTCCTGAATCAGAACGGTCTTGCCAACACCAGCACCACCAAACAGGCCGATCTTGCCGCCCTGCACGTACGGGGTAAGAAGGTCAATAACCTTAATGCCCGTCTCGAACATCTTGGTCTTTGGCTCAAGCTGGTCAAATGCCGGAGGCTGGCGGTGAATCGGCCAGCGCTCCTTCACCTCAACCTGATCGGCCGGGTAGTTCAAACATTCGCCGACGACGTTGAATACCTTGCCGCGAGTCACATCGCCAACCGGAACGGAGATCGGGCCGCCCGTGTCGTGAACCTTCGCGCCACGAACCAGGCCATCGGTGGGCTTCAAAGCGATAGCGCGAATGAGGTTGTCGCCAATAAACTGAGCAACCTCAAGCGTCATCGTGAACTTCTGACCGCCCTCACCAGTCGAGGACAGGTCAACATCCACCTCTAGCGCGTTGTACATTGCGGGCATCTGATCCGGTGGGAACTCAACGTCCACAACCGGGCCAATCACGCGGGCGATGCGCCCAACACCCGTAGTGTTAATAGATTCTGCAGTCATGTTTATTCCTTGTCCCTGCCTCAGCCATTCGATAGAGCGTCGGCACCGGAAACTATCTCGCTGATTTCTTGCGTGATCTCCGCCTGGCGGGCCGAATTCGCCAAGCGAGTGTAGTCTGTGATGAGGTCCTCGGCATTGTCCGTAGCGGTATGCATCGCGCGCTGGCGAGATGCAAGCTCCGAAGCAGCAGCTTGAAGAAGCGCGTTCCGAATACGGTTCTCAACGTAGAGAGGCAGAAGCGCATTCAGCACCGCTTCCTCACTCGGCTCAAACTCGTACTCGGGGAAAGCCAACTCAGGATGATCCTCAAACCCGAGTTCCCTCTCCCTCTCCACGTCGTTTTGTGGAGTATCAACAACCGTTAGAGGAAGCATCTGGCGCACCTCGGGAACCTGCGTCACCATGTTCTTAAACCTGGTGAACACGAGGTATACCTCAGAAACACCCTTCTTTGGATCCTCTTCCAGGAAGGCCCTTAGAAGTTCCTTACCAATGGAGTGAATGATCTCCTCCGTCGGAGCATCAGACTCGCCCTCCCACGCCTTTGCCGCGTGAATGCCGCGGAAGCGGAAGTACGAGCCCGCACGCCTGCCAGCCGTGTAGAGCACCGGCTCCTTGCCCTGCTCACGAAGCTCCTCAAAAAGCTTCTCAGTTTCGCGAAGAATCGTCGCGGAGTAAGCGCCCGCCATACCGCGGTCAGACGTCACCGCCAGAACCGCCACGCGATTCGTGTCCTCACGCTGGTGCGTAAGCGGGTGGTCCATTCCCCCGTGAATCGCTACAGCAGCAACAGCCTGCGTCAAAGCCTTCTCATAGGGCCCCGCCTGCGTTGCCTTAGCGCGCGCCGCGCCAATTCGAGAAGCAGCGATAAGCTCCATCGCGTGAAAAACCTTCTTCAGCTTTTCCGTTGAAGCTATGCGCTGTTTAATCTCTCTTAGACCTGCCATTGATCAGGCCTTCTTACCGCGAACGATCTGCTCTTGCGTGCGTTCGGCTTCTGCCTCGCCGTCTGCGGCTTCGGGTGCCAGACCCTCCGCGGAAACGAACGAACTGTGGTAGGCCTCAACGCCTTCCTTCAACGCTGCCAGAGTATCGTCCTCCAGCAGGCCCGTCTCCTTGATGGTCTTCAAAACACCAGTACGCGAACGCAGGTAATCAAGCAGGCCCCTCTCGAAACGAGCAACGTCAGCAACCGGAATATCATCCAAGTAACCGTTGGTGCCCATCCAGATCGAAGCAACCTGATCCTCAATCGGATACGGGTTAGCCTGCGACTGCTTCAGCAACTCCATGAGGCGTTCACCGCGGGTCAGCTGCGCCCTGGTGGTCGCATCAAGGTCCGACGCGAACATCGCGAAGGCGGCCATCGAGCGGTACTGCGCAAGCGTGATCTTCAGCGTGCCCGAAACCTTCTTCATGGCCTTAATCTGCGCGTCGCCACCAACACGCGACACGGAAATACCGACATCCACTGCCGGACGCTGGTTGGCGTTAAAGAGGTCCGACTGCAGGAAGATCTGGCCGTCCGTAATCGAAATAACGTTCGTTGGAATGTAAGCGGAAACGTCGTTCGCCTTCGTCTCGATGATCGGCAGACCCGTCATGGAACCACCACCGAGTTCATCGGAAAGCTTCGCGCAACGTTCAAGTAGGCGCGAGTGCAAGTAAAAGACGTCACCGGGGTAAGCTTCACGGCCCGGCGGACGACGGAGAAGGAGCGATACCGCGCGGTATGCTTCCGCCTGCTTCGAAAGATCGTCAAAAACAATGAGGACGTGCTTGCCGTCGTACATCCAGTGCTGGCCAATAGCCGAGCCCGTGTACGGAGCCAAATACTTAAAGCCTGCCGGGTCCGATGCTGGGGAAGCCACGATCGTCGTGTACTCCATCGCGCCGGCCTCTTCGAGGGCACCGCGAACAGCTGCGATCGTTGAGCCCTTCTGGCCAATAGCCACGTAAATGCAACGAACCTGCTTCTTCGGGTCACCCGACTCCCAGTTGGCGCGCTGATTCATGATCGCGTCAAGAGCAATCTGCGTCTTACCCGTCTGACGGTCACCAATGATCAACTGACGCTGACCACGGCCAATCGGAATCATCGAGTCAATAGCCTTAAGGCCAGTTTCAAGCGGTTCGTGCACTGACTTACGCATCATCACGCCAGGAGCCTGCAACTCCAGTGCGCGCATGCCCTCAAGATCCGTGATCTCACCAAGACCGTCAATCGGGTTACCCAGCGGATCAACCACGCGACCGAGGTAGCCATCACCTACCGGAACTGAGAGGACCTCGCCGGTGCGACGAACCTGCTGGCCCTCCTCAATGTTCGTGTAATCGCCGAGGATGATGACGCCGATTTCGCGAATATCGAGGTTCGATGCAAGTCCGAGAGTTCCATCTTCAAAGCGGAGGAGCTCATTGGCCATAACGCCAGGTAGGCCTTCGACGTGTGCAATACCGTCAGCAGCTAGGGTGACGTGGCCGATTTCCTCCACAGCGGATTCCGACGGCTCGTAGGATTCTACGAAGCTGTCCAGAGCCGCCCGGATTTGTTCGGGCCGGATAGAAAGTTCAGCCATTGAGCTTTTCCTTACCGTTTAGAAATGTTGAAAACATGGGGTTCAGCGCACCAACTCTCGTTTAGCTTTAGCCAAGTTGGATTTCACTGTTGCATTAATGCCGTCACCATCTACCTCGATGTGAAGACCGCCAAGGAGCGACGGATCCACTTCGGTATTAACTGCAACGGCGCTTTGATACCTAGCCTCGAGAATCTTTTGGAGACGCTCGACCTGGGTTTGAGATAGCGGGGATGCCGATGTGACCGTGGCGAACAAGCGACCGCGACGAGAAGCCGCCTGGTGCGTGATTTCGCGGATCAATGACAGCAACCTGCCATGAATTGAGAGGCGAACCTGACGTCGCAAAAGGCGCGACGAGAACGGAGTGAGCACATCTGCGAAGAAACGTGCAGCAAAATGAGCACGGTCATGAGCAGAACCAACACCCAGATCAGACAGATTAATGCGAAGCTCGCGATTATCCGCAAGGAAGTTATGCACCGCGAAAAGCTCTTCTTCAACCTGCTTCAGCTGACCGGCCTGCGCAGCAGCACTAAACACCGCTTCATTACCAAGCTGTTCAGCCGCAACCTCAAGGTCACGGGAGCTCGACCAGCGCTTGCTGGCCAGAGTCTGCATGATCTCGATAGTTTGGGGCTCAACTCCATTGGCCAGAAGATCATGCGCAAGCTGGCGCTTGTCCGCCTCGGTTCTGCCCGGATCGGTAAGCGCGTGAGCCACGCGCCCTGATTCACGCAACAGGTCCGAAATCCCATAAAGATTTTCGGCAACCGCCATTGCATCAGCGTCCGAGCGCAAGGCATCAGTTAGCACCTTGAGTCCAGCCTGGTAGCTGTTCTCACTCGCTGCACGCATTTAAGACTCCTGTACTGTAGTTTCAGATTCGAGATCGTCGAGGAACCTATCAACAATACGAGCCGTAAGCTCGCTGTCCTTCAGGTGTTCACCAACAATCTTCTCTGCAAGTTCGGTGGCAAGAATCCCAATCTCAGACTTGAGTGAGATTTCAGCCGCCTGGCGCTCCGCCTGAATCTGACGCTGTGCGTTCGACAAGATGCGCTCAGCCTCAGCTTCGGCCTCCTTGCGCGCTGCCGCCACAATCGACTTAGCGTCTTCACTAGCGTCGGAACGGATGCGACCTGCATCAGCATTCGCAACCTGGATCAGCTCTTCAGCCTCACGCTTTGCCAGCGCCTCGGCTTCCTTCGCCCGATCAGCTGCGTTCAGCCCTTCTTCAATCTTTTGTGCACGCTCATCTAGGATCGCGTTGAACTTAGGAAGTGCGTACTTGTAAAGAACAAGTCCGATGATGATCAACACAATCAGCTGCCATACGATGTCGTATAGCGGCGGCAACAAAATGTTGGGCTCTTCTGCCGCCTGAGCTGTTGCGGGTAGGATCGTCATGCTAGAAGATCAATCCCGGAACAAGACCGATGAGGCCCAGCGCCTCAATAAGAGCTAGACCAATGTACATGTTCGTCGAGAGCTTGGATGCGACCTCCGGCTGGCGGGCGGTAGCTTCCTGCGTCTTGCCAATCATGTAGCCCAGGCCAATACCCGGACCAAGCGTTGCGATGCCGTAGCCTACTGCTGCGATCGAACCAGTCATGTTTGCTTTCCTTCTCTATGTTGCCAAGGCGCTTTTGCGCCAAGGAGTCTGTTTTTGGCTTACTGCCTAGTGGGTCTCAATAGAAGTCTTGATGTAAACGGCCGTCAGGATCGAGAAAATGAATGCCTGCAAACCGGCCACGAAAATCTCAAACGCGGTAATACCAATCGCGCCTGCGAACGTTAGAACCGCAACGCCCTTCAGCGCGCCCGCGGCCTCGAAGAACAAGAAGTGAGTTCCAAAAAATGTCAGAGCGAGCATCAGGTGCCCCGCCAGCATGTTTGCCAACAAACGGATGGTCAGCGTTGCCGGACGAATAATGAACGTTGACAGGAACTCAATGGGCGTTAGCAAAATGTACAGAGGCCAGGGCACGCCCGGGGGAAATAGCTGATTCTTAAAGAACTGTCCAGCGCCCAGGTGCTTAATCCCCGCGCCCACGAACAGCACGTACGAAATCAGTGCGAAACCAAGCGGTACAGCCACCACGGACGAAGCCGCGATGTTCAAGCCCGGAATAACACCCGTAATGTTCATGAACAGCACGCCAAGGAAGATCACCGTGAGGATCGGCGCGTACTTACGCCCGTTCTTCTCTCCGAGAGTCTCAATCGCAACCTTGTCGCGAATGAACACAATCAAACCTTCGAGAATCGACTGTCCCTTAGTGGGGATCAGCTTCGCCCTCGATGCCCCAATCGAAAATACGAGCACCAGAAGCACCGTAGCGATAAGACGAACGAGAACCAAACGGTTCATTTCGAAGATCGTGCCCTCAAAGGCAAACGCTGGAGGGAAGAAGTCCCCAATTCCCGGCATCGCTGAAACTGGTCCTTGACTAGCCATTGTCAAAGCGGACAACACTGTTGCGGAGAACAGGATGCACCCCCTGGTAGAAGTGTTACGGCCCTACACCGTACATGAGGAATATACCCCATACTGTATACGGTCTGAGCTCGCCTAATGCCAAAACCTAGATAATGCTATCAGGATCACTTTCGCCCGAACGCACATTTTACTATTCTTTTTCATCCTTAGGCAGATCTATGGTTGGCACTTTAGAGCTTGCTAACGTCCACGTCTGCACGGTTGCCTGCGCAATCACCGAAAGGATGAGGGCGAGGCCCAGCGCCGTATGGTTGAGCCCCGTCAGATTCTTCACAATCAACACGGTTGCAATGACTACCACGACCTTGAATAGGTAGTCGCCCACCATCAGAGCAGCCTGCGAATCCAGATTCTTCATCGCCAGTGACATGGTGAACCAAGTAACCAGGGCGAGCAAAATACCGACCACTCCCCCAATAAGGCCAGAAACACCCGCCAAGGCGCCTCCGGAGAAATAAGCGACAGCGCCCGCCAGGACCGCGACAACCACGGAAACTTTCAAAACGTTCTTCACAGTTTTTGAAACCGCGGCGCGAAGCGCATCGGTGGGTACTAGCGGTGTAGACATTCGCGTCACTTCCTTTGCATCTTCTGCCGCAAGCCCGGCAAGAATCGAACCGTAAACACAATACTAACGATCACCGCAGGAATCGCCACGGTGGCTATCTGCTTGGGGCTGAACACGATAAGCGCGACCGCAGAGAACGTAATCACAGCGGTCCACAGATACATGATCATCACGACCCCCACCTGACTGTGCCCCAGGTTGAGTAGGCGGTGATGAAGGTGCATTCGATCCGCTTGGAACGGTGATTTACCGGCCCGTAAACGCCGGAAAACAGCCAGAGTCATGTCTACCAGCGGAATGACTATCACCAGCAGGGGCAAAACTATAGGGAGCAAACCGGTAATGACCTGCTCTGTGCCCAGCACACTCGGATCAATCTGGCCGGTAACGATAATGCCCGCGGCTGCAACGATCGTACCCAACGTAAGAGCGCCGGAATCTCCCATAAAGATTGAGGCCGGGTGAAAGTTGTGCGGCAAGAATCCAACGCAAATGCCAACCAGTACCGCAACAATCAGCGACGATGTCGTAGCGTAGGTCAGCGCCCCGGTAACGCGGGTAAGCATGTAGGAATACACGAAGAAAGAAAACGCGCCAATCCCTACAACACCTGCAGCCAGACCATCCAACCCATCTACGAAATTCACCGCATTCATGATGGCCACGAACATGAAGATAGTTACGAACAGTGACAGATTAGAAGAACCGATAGTAATACCGAATATCGGAAACGAAATCAGCTGTACGCCAAAGTAGGCCATGAACACAGCAACCAAAATCTGGCCTGCCAACTTGGCCAGCCAGTCTAGCTCCCAAATATCATCCACGAGGCCCAGCAATGCGATTGCGAGCACCCCAATCATAACTGCCCAGGGTGTGCCCGTTTGAAACACGGGATCGAAATAGTCGAGCCGAGACGCGAACAGCATGGCAACGATAAACCCTATTGCCATTCCTACACCGCCAAGACGAGGTGTTGGCACGGTGTGCACATCCCTTTCTCGAACTGGCGTAAGCACGCGCCACTCCAGCGATAGGCGTCGCATGATCGCGGTCATCACAAACGTGATTCCCGCCGCTAGCACCATCACTAGAATGTAGAGCTTCACTTGTTAATAAGCACTTTCTGACCGCAGGCCGCCTCGATGTCTGCAACCGAAATCATGCCGGCTCGAAGCAGAACCGGAACGTCATCCGTAACGTCGATAATTGTCGAGGGTACAGGGCCTGGAGTTGGCCCCGAATCGATGTAGCAATCAACGCCCTCGCCAAAATATTCTATTGCCTCTTCAACACTTGTTGCCGCAGGTTGTCCGGTCAGGTTCGCAGAAGTCACCGCTAGAGGACCGACCGCGCGCAAAACTCCCAGCGTTGCCTCGTGGTTAGGCATTCGGATCGCAACCGTATCTTTAATATCGCCCAGATCAAAGCGGATCCCCTCCGCTGCCTTCACGATCAGCGTGAGGGCGCCCGGCCAGAACGCACCTATCAGGCGATGCGCGACCTCATTCAGCTGCGAACTCACCCTGGCGGCATCCTCCGGATCCGCGATGAGCACCGGCGGGGGCATCTGCCGCCCCCTCCCCTTCGCAGCTAACACTGCATTCACCGCGCTAGTTGAATACGGGTCTGCCCCAATGCCATACACCGTGTCGGTAGGCAAAACCAACAAGCCACCGGCCTCAACAATCTTCTTCACGGCCTGCGCATCAGACGGCGAAATTCCCTCGCGCGCATCCACTTTCATGCTTTCCATTATCTACACTCACCTAACGGTTTTTGAGCTACAACAAACCGGGGGCGCTCATTCAAATCTGCGAGCGTGGAAACGTGCGCGAACCCGGCGTCTCTCGCAATCTCGCGAATGGCCTCCCCCTGCGTGTCATCATGTTCCAGGCCGAATCGTCCGCCGGGTTTCACATACCGGTAGATCAGAGGAACTAGACCGCGCGCAAAGTCCAGGCCATCATCGCCCCCACCCCACAGGGCCTGCGGCGGATCAAAATCGAGCTCCGGAGCCAGCGCTCTGGGCGGCACATAGGGAGGATTCGATACAACCAGATCAAACTTGGTCTCCCACTGCGGGTTGAATACCAGCGCGTCGCCTTGGACCACCTGCACTTTTAGCCCTAGGGACGCGGTATTCATGCGAGCAGCTGCACAGGCCTCCTGCGACTTTTCCACTGCAACCACATCCGCGCCGCGGCTATTTGCCGCAACTGCCAACGCAAGCGCTCCCGAACCCGTGCATAGGTCCAATACCGCGGCCGGCTGGCTCCCAATAGCGTCAATTGCCCACTTCGCCAGGACCTCTGTTTCGGGCCGCACACAAAACACGCCGGGACCAGCCCCAAGTTCGAGGCCATAAAACCACATTTTCCCGAGCACGTGCTGTAGCGGCTCGCGAGACGCCCGACGCGCAATCATCGCCTCTATTGCCCGCACATCATCCGGCTCGATCTCGCGCGGCCACATATACATCGGCTCGCTGAGTGTGGCCTCAAAAATCGCACGTGCATCAGCCTCGGCGCTATCAACACCGGCACGGGCAAGGGTTTGCACCTGCTCGCGAAATAGGCTCAGCGGATTCACTACTACTCTTTTGACTGACCAGCCGCGTCCATGCGTTCCTGCTCATCCATGACGATGGCAGAATCAATCACCGGACCCAGGTCACCATCGAGCACGTTCGACAAGTTATACGCCTTGTACCCCGTGCGGTGGTCAGCAATGCGGTTTTCAGGGAAGTTGTAAGTGCGAATACGCTCCGAACGGTCCATCGAACGTACCTGCGACTGGCGCACCGCAGCTTCCTCCGCCTCGCGCTCCTCACGCTGCTTTTGAATCAAACGCGCCTTCAACACGCGCATAGCAGCCTCACGGTTTTGAATCTGCGACTTCTCGTTCTGCATCGACACCACGATGCCCGACGGAATATGCGTAATACGCACCGCCGAGTCCGTTGTGTTCACCGACTGCCCACCCGGACCTGACGAACGATACACGTCGATGCGCAGATCATTTTGATCAATCTCGATCTCTTCATCGTCGTCCTCGACTTCAGGAACCACGATCACGCCCGCAGCGGAAGTGTGCACACGTCCCTGCGACTCCGTAACCGGCACTCGCTGCACGCGGTGCACGCCGCCTTCGAACTTCAAGTTCGCCCATACGCCGTCCTCCGGCGCCACGTTACCTTTCGAAGCAATAGACAGCGAGATTTCCTTCAAACCACCCAGGCCCGTAGGCGTTGAAGACAACTCCTTGACCTTCCAGCCCTTCGTCTCCGCGTAACGCGTGTACATGCGGGCAAGATCAGCCGCAAACAGCGCCGACTCCTCGCCGCCCTCACCGGCCTTCACTTCCAAAATCACATCATCAGCATCAGAGGGATCACGCGGGACCAACGTGCGCACCAGCTTGTCGTGAGCTTTCTCCAGAGCCTGCTCCATACCGGGCAACTCCGCCGCGAACTCATCATCGAGCTCCGCCATCTCCTGCGCCGCCTCAAAATCTCCCAGCGCCTGCGTGAACCGATCGGCAACCGCCTTCACTGCGCCCAGCTCTGAAAAGCGCTTCGCGAGCTTGCGCGAACGCGCCCTATCGCCCAACACCTGCGGATCAGCAAGTTGAAGCTCAACCTCCCGATACTCCTGAAGCAAAGGCTCAACCGCCTGCAACTCGTGGCTGTAATCTTGACCCACTTGGTCCTCGCTTTTCATCAAACTGGCCGGCTTAGCGGCTCCCTACGTCCAAAATACAGCAGCGGCGCCACGCCCCAAACCTGGGCGCGGCGCCGCCGAAAAATAACTAGCGCTTACGCTTACCGTAGCGAGCCTCGAAGCGAGCCACGCGACCACCGGTATCAAGAATCTTCTGCTTGCCGGTGTAGAACGGGTGGCAGTTCGAGCAAACATCAACGCGAAGCTGATCTTCGCCCAAAGTCGATGCCGTATCAAACTCATTGCCGCAGGTGCACGTCACGTGCACTGCCTTGTAATCGGGGTGTACACCCTGCTTCATGGTTTTCTCCTTAAGGAATTCGAGGATGCCGGGTCCAGACGCTTAATTCGCTGGTGAACCGGAACCGCCGTTTAGTCTGCCAGGTTTGGCCACTAATTTCCAGGTGGCCGGCCGTACAATAGGTCACTATCTACGGCCGGTCCCCCGCTAGTCTTTTGGCGTCGTCTTTGCGATCGCCATGAGGAACTCCGCGTTGTTTTGCGTGTCCTTCAACTTATCAAGCATAAGCTCAAGCGCCTGCTGCTGATCGAGCTGGCCAAGCACCCGACGCAGACGCCACATGATCGCAAGCTCTTCCTTCTTAAACAGCATCTCTTCACGCCTCGTACCCGAAGCATTGACATCAACCGCCGGGTAAATGCGACGCTCAGACAGCTGGCGCGACAAGCGCAACTCCATGTTGCCCGTGCCCTTGAACTCTTCGAAGATAACCTCATCCATCTTCGAACCAGTCTCCACAAGAGCCGAAGCGATAATCGTGAGCGAACCGCCCTCTTCGACATTACGCGCAGCACCAAAGAACTTCTTGGGCGGGTACAGTGCCGAAGCATCCACACCACCGGACAGGATGCGACCAGAAGCCGGCGCTGCCAGGTTATATGCGCGGCCGAGGCGCGTGATCGAATCGAGTAGAACAACCACGTCGTGACCCAGTTCAACCAGGCGCTTAGCGCGCTCAATTGCGAGCTCTGCAACGATCGTGTGGTCCGAGGCAGGACGGTCAAACGTCGAGGCAATGACCTCGCCCTTAACCGTGCGACGCATATCGGTGACCTCTTCAGGGCGCTCGTCCACGAGAACAACCATCAGGTGCACATCCGGATTGTTCTGCGAAATCGCATTAGCCATCTGCTGCATGATGATCGTCTTTCCTGCCTTAGGCGGCGAAACGATCAAGCCACGCTGTCCCTTACCAATTGGGGCCACGAGATCAATGATGCGCGGTGTGATTGCCTTCGGCGTGGTCTCAAGACGCAGGTGCTCATCCGGGTAAAGCGGGGTTAGCTTCGAAAATTCGGGGCGTTCGCCAGCCTGCTCGACCGAAATGCCATTGATCGAATCAACCGCAACAAGGGCGTTGTACTTCTGACGCTGCCGCTCGTTCTGACGCGGCTCACGGATAGAACCAACAATCGCATCACCCGGACGCAGGTTCCAACGACGCACGTTGCCAAGGGTTACGTAAACGTCATTCGGCCCAGGTAAGTAACCGGAAGTACGAACAAACGCGTGGTTATTCTGTACGTCCAAAATGCCTGCAACCGGAATCAATACGTCATCTTCTTGCAACTGCGGCTCTTCATCATCGCGACGACGCTTCGTGCGATCCCGACCACGACGCCTACGACCACGGTCATCGCGGTCTCTGCCATCGCGGTTGTTATCGCGGTTGTTGCGCTTGTTTCGCCTGCGGTTTGAGCCGTGGTCGCCATCCGCTCCATCATCGGAATGTGAATCTTCTGCCGAAGGTAGCTTGATCTCATCAAGCAGGTTCGTAGTGCCAGCTCCGTCGTGCGAATCTTGCGGCTCACCCAGCTCCGCCTTCACATCCAACTGGATGGCTGCCGGGGTTCCCCCATTGCTCTCCGCACGGCGGCGCCTACGACGAGGCTCAGCGGAGTCCTCTTTGCCGGTTGACTCACTCTTGGAGGCAGGAGTCGAATCCTCACGCTTCTTCTCTGTGCGCTTCTGCTCAGATTTAGCCTGCGAGTTTTCTTCCGACCGCGGTTTCGATCCCTGCGCGCCTCGAATCGCTGCTAGAAGTTCAGCTTTACGCATCTTCGCCGTGTCCTGAAGTCCCATTTCAGTGGCAACTTCACGCAGTTCAGCAAGACGCATCTGCGACAGCGGGCGCTTTTTAGTAGTTGGGTTTTCGCTCAACGAATTTCCTTACTTTTACCGGCCCTAGGCCATGAAAGACTGCTATTAAAGCAGGAGCGTTTCCATCATTGATACAGGAAGAAAGAGACACAAAAGATGAGAATGCATTCTTCCCGGCGCTAAACGCAAGATGGAAGATTTAGATAGCTAACAGTAGTTAGCAACGGCTCAACGAGCCGCTACCAATGCTATCAGCAAAACACTCGTTTTGAAAATATACACAAGCCGCGAGGACCTACAGGCCCGCAATCGGGCTCTCCCCACCCTCACGAGAAGCCTCCATAGACGCGCCAGCCGCCGTAATACCAGGATTCTTCACCGTCCAGCCGGCAGCCTTCGCCTCGTCCACAAGTTGCGGATCAAGCGTTCCAAACACAAGCACCGACGGGCCAGCGCCGGAAACTACAGCGGGTAGGCCCTCGCCACGTAAATACTGCACCAGATCGTAAGTTGATGGCATTGCCTTAGCGCGCTGTGCCTGGTGGAGGCGATCCTCAGTCGCATCCATCAGATGTTCCAAAGGTGCTTGACCCGAAAGAATCAAAGCAAGAAGCGACGCCCTCGAGAGATTAAACGTGGCATCTTCGAGCGGAACCTGCTTTGGGAGCGCTGCCCGGGCCCGCTTGGTTGAAACCTCGAACTTTGGCGTTAAAACCCAAGCGTCAAGGTCTTCGCGCGGCGGCCGCACAACCGTTTTCGCTTCCTTCCCCATCCAAGAGAACGTTACTCCGCCAAAAATAGCTGGGGCAGCATTATCCGGGTGGCCCTCAATCTGCGTAGCCAGCTGGAACACCTCGCCCAACGACATCGATTCTTCGCCCACCAGGCCGCGTGCCAACATCAAACCAGCCACTGCGGCAGCCGCTGACGAACCCATACCCGCACCGTGGGGAATTCGATTACGCGCCACCATCCGCAGGCCGACCTGCGGCATATCCAAGTATTCGAGTCCCTTGCGCACCGAACGGACAATCAGATTGTCCTCGCCCTCGGGAACCTTCCCCGCGCCGTGACCCATCACCTGCACGAACGTCTCGCCCACAACCGCGCGTAGCTCGACCTCGTCAAAAATACCGAGCGCCAAACCCGCGTGGTCAAAACCTGGCCCCAAGTTTGCCGACGTTGCCGGCACCTTCACCCGAACAAAATCATTTGTGAGGCGCATTATGCCTCACCCTCAATTCGAAACACCGATGCGATCTCAACCACTACGGGCAAATCGCGTAGCTTAGCGAGAACATCATCCATGCTCTTCCCGGACGTGGCGCTAGTAGACAGGGTTACCCGCGTGGCCTCCCCCGGCTTCGTCATCTCTTGCGAGACAGTGATCAGCGAAATGCCGCTTTGCCCAAACACGCCCGCAACTTCGGCAAGCACGCCCGGCCTATCTGCAACCAGCAAAGAAACCTGGAAGCGAGAAGACGCCATACCCGGACTCAAAATCGGTAGCTTCGCGTACCGCGATTCGCGCGGCGCATGGCCCCCCAAAACGCGATGTGAAGCGCCCGCCACCAGGTCAGACAGTACCGCCGAGGCCGTGGGCGCGCCTCCCGCACCCTGACCATAGAACATAAGGCGGCCAGCAGACTCGTTGTCCAATAAGATCGCGTTAAATGCACCAGAAACCGTGGCCAGAGGGTGTGAAACCGGGATCAAAGCGGGATAGACCGCCGCAGTAATGCCTTCTTCACCAGTCGCGCTAGAACGCTCCGCCACCGCGATCAGTTTAATTACCATGTCCGACTTCGCAGCCTGCGCGATGTCCTGAGCAGTAATACTGCTAATCCCCTGTGCCTTAACATCTGCCATCGAAACGCGCGTATGGAATGCGAGCGAAGCCATGATCGAACACTTCGCAGCCGCATCAAGCCCCTCGACATCGGCCGTGGGGTCAGCCTCGGCAAAACCAAGCTCCTGCGCCCTTGCCAGCGCATCCTCGTACGTTGCCCCTGTTGTGGTCATCTGATCAAGGATGAAGTTAGTAGTGCCATTCACAATTCCAACCAGGCGATTCACCCGGTCACCCGCGATCGACTCACGCAAGCCGTACACAATCGGAATCGCACCGGCCACGGCAGCCTCGTAATAAAGATCAGTGTCGTTTTGTTCCGCAAGCTCATAGAGCTCCGCGCCGTGCTGGGCCAGCAGAGCCTTATTGCCAGTAATCACCGTTGAACCATTACCGAGGGCACGCTTCACGTACGTGAACGCAGGCTCAATACCGCCGATCAGCTCGATCACAATGTCGGCCCCGTCGATCGCCTCATTCGCATCCGTAGTGAGCAGAGCAGGATCAACCTCAAAATCACGCTTCGCGTTCACATCGCGCACCAGCACCGACTGAACCTGCAAGCGCGCTCCAGCCCGTGCGGCCAAATCCGCCTGGTGCTCTTCAATCAGACGAATAACCTGCGAACCAACCGTACCCGCACCTAGAACGGCAATCTTTTGAACACTACTCACTTTTCCTCCACAAGTTCAGCGGTGTTTAGCGCGGCGTCACGCGCAAACAAATCCTCGAGCTTTTCTGGATAAATCAACCAATGCGGCTCTCCCATGCCCACGCCGAGCGTGCCCGGACGAGTCAGCATGTTGTAGTTCGACGACATCGAATGCCCGTACGCGCCCGTTGCGGGCACAGCAAGCACATCACCCTCGTGAATATCACCAGGCAATGCCACATCAGAAACCACTATGTCACCGGACTCGCAGTGCTTACCCACCACGCGAGCCAAACACAGCGGCGCATCCGAAACTCTGTTAGCCAGCAGCGCCGTGTACTTCGCTTCATAAAGAGCGGGACGGATGTTATCCGACATACCCCCATCGACAGAGACGTATAGGCGTGAGCCTCCCTCAATCGGCACATCTTTAACCGTGCCCACCCGGTACAGCGTCACCACAGCCGGGCCAATCACCGACCGCCCCGGCTCCACCGACACATGCGGCACTTTAAGATCAAACTTCTCGCACGCCTCGCGCACAGCGCCCGCGAGCGTGCGAGCAATATCCTTTGGCGCGAGGGGCTGAGGGTCCGCACCCGTGTACGTGATCGCGTAGCCGCCACCCAAATCAAGTTCGTGGCAAACCACGCCCTCATCAGCCAACTGCTTTGCCAACGACAACAGGCGCGAGGCGGACTCGGCAAACGCCTCGAGGTCACGAATCTGGGAGCCAATATGGGCATGCAATCCCATGAACTCAAGCGAATCATGTGCCGCAATTTTGCGGGCAGCCTCCAGAGCCATACCCGACGCCAACGACAAACCAAACTTTTGGTCTTCATGCGCGGTTGCGATGAACTCATGACCGCCAGCATGCACGCCTGTAGTCACCCGTATCATCACGCGGGCGCGGCGGCCCAACTCACTGGCAATGCGAGCAACCCGTTCCACCTCGCCTATTGAATCAACCACAATTCGCGCAATGCCACGGGTTCCAGCGCTGACCGCCAAACGTAGTTCTTCATCCGACTTGTTGTTGCCGTGCAACCCCACCAGATCGGGATCCGCGCCCGCACGAAGCGCGAGTGTGAGTTCACCCAAGCTCGCCGTATCCACGCCCATGCCGGCGCTGGTCACCAGTTCAATCACGCGCCCGCTCATCAGCGCCTTAGCCGCGTAGTACGCCGAGCCTCCGCCCATGCCATAGCCGTCCCAGAACTCCTCGGCCATAACCGTTGCCCACACGTTCGCGCGGCCATACAGGTCGGCTTCGTCCAGCACGTACAGCGGCGAACCGTACGACTGCACCAGTTGCGTAGCGCTGACTTTACCGAGCGAAAGCTCAGTTCCATCATGCCTTGCACTCCACGGCCACAGATCGGGCCGCTCGCTTGGCCGCGGCGCCAAAAGATTATTGAGGTCGTGGCTCATCCCGATAGTCCCTACATGCGCTCTGGGGCGGACACCCCGAGTAGGTCCAAACCGTTACGCAGAACCTGCGCCACCGCGTCGTTCAACCAGCGGCGAGCCACGTGACCAGCATCAACCTCTTCGTCCGCACGCGGCGTCACGCGGCACTGCGCATACCAAGTGTGGTAAGCGCCAGCAAGGGTTTCGAGGTAACGCGCCACGCGATGCGGCTCCAAAAACTCCGCTGCCTGAGCAACCACCGTTGGGTACTGCGCGAGCACGCCCAAAAGTTGCCCGTCGGCCGGGTGCGATAGCGCCGCCGGATCAAAGTCGCCGCTACGCGTAACGCCGTGTTCCTCCGCGTTGCGCGCCACGTTAACTGTACGGGCATGTGCGTACTGCACGTAGTAAACTGGGTTGTCATTCGTATTCTGCGACAGCAGGTCAAGATCGATGTCGAGGTTTTGATCCATTGACGCGCGAGTAAGCGAATAACGAGCCGCATCCACACCGACCGCATCCAGCAGATCATCCAGCGTCACGATCGTGCCCGCACGTTTGGACATGCGCACCGGTTTGCCGGAGCGGACCAGGTTAACCATCTGACCGATCAGAATCTCCAGGTTCTCATGCGGCACATCGCCAAACGCCGCGCACATCGCCATCATGCGGCCGATGTAACCGTGGTGATCCGCACCCAGCAGATACACGGCCTTATCAGCACCGCGCGCCCTCTTATCCAAGTAGTACGCCAGATCGCCCGCAAAATAAGCGGCGTCGCCATCCGACTTCACCAGCACACGGTCCTTATCATCACCAAAGTCGGTGGTGCGAAGCCACAGTGCGCCATCCTTTTCGAAAATGTGGCCGCGCTCGCGCAAAATCCGAATCGCCTCATCCACTGCGCCGGACTCATGCAAAGAATCCTCGTGGAAGAACACGTCAAACTCAGACCTGAACTCCTTTAGCTTCACCTTAATCTCGGTGAACATGAGCTCCACGCCGCGGGCGCGAAACGCCTCCACGGCCTCGCTTTCGCTCAAGTCCAGCGGATTTGGCTCACCAGCCGCAAGCGAGTCAGCGATCACCTGCTTCGCGATGTCCTCAATATATTGACCGCCGTAACCATCCTCGGGCGCCGGCTGCCCCTTTGCACGCGCATACAGCGAACGGGCAAAACGATCAATCTGCGCACCGTGATCATTGAAGTAGTACTCGCGAGTAACGTCCGCGCCAGCTGCCTTCAACAGGCGGGCCATCGAATCGCCAACCGCCGCCCAACGCGCGCCACCAAGATGAATGGGGCCGGTTGGATTAGCCGACACATATTCCAGATTCACATGCTTGCTAGCCTGCGACTCGTTACGGCCGTAATCCTCGCCCGCCTCCAAAATCGTGCGTGCGAGCTCGCCGGCCGACGCCGCATCCAAACGGACGTTAATAAAGCCCGGGCCCGCTACCTCAGCCTGCGCAATACCGGCCTGGGAAGCCAAACGATCCGCAATAATCTGAGCGAACTCGCGCGGATTCATCCCCGCCTTCTTCGCCAGACGCATCGCGATATTCGTCGCCCAGTCACCGTGCTCTCGGTTACGCGGACGCTCCACCGTTACATCCTGCTCGATGTCCTCGACGTCCAAATTAATCGCACCGTCGCTAACGGAGCCGGTCAGAACCTCATGAATAAGCTTTTCTAGATCTTTAGGAGTCACGCCCCCAATCTTAAAGGCAAACCTCCGCCCCGCGTAACCAGAGCCCACCGAGCGAACAAAGCCACCCGAAGTAGAGGCACGCAAAAGGGCAGGCTCGCAACCGAACCTGCCCTCAAGCTCACATAAATCAGTGCTTATTCTCGTACTCGCTCATCAAACCAATCCGGTAAGCGTGACGAGAATCGCCCGAAAACTCCGTTGCAAGGAACACGTTCACAAAGTGAGCAGCCTCTTCCATCGTGTGCTGACGGGCACCAATTGCAATAACATTCGCATCATTATGCTCGCGAGCCAACACCGCAGTGGCCTCATTCCACACCAGTGCGGCGCGAACACCCTTCACGAGGTTCGCGGCCATCTGTTCACCGTTGCCACTACCACCGATCACGATGCCAAGTGAACCCGGTTCAGCCGCCACGGCCTCACCACAGGGAATACACATCGTTGGGTATGCGTCGAGCGCATCGTACTGCGTTGCACCATGGTCAACGACGTCGTGGCCCGCCTCCTTCAACATTTCAATCAGGTAGTTCCGAAGCTCAAATCCAGCATGATCAGCTGCGATGTGTACGCGCATTGCGACCTCCAAAGAAAGATTGTTTACCTAATTATTACACGAAGCCGCGGAACATAGTTGAAAAGCAAAATATGGCCCATCAAAAGGGCCTTTACCCGCTCACGCCACAAAACGAAAAGCGCCCCGAACAGGACTCGAACCTGCGACCTTCTGCTCCGGAGGCAGACGCTCTATCCGCTGAGCTATCGGGGCCTGGCTATCTGAAAAGCCGTTGTAATCGTACCAGGGAGGCTAAGAAACCGTTAAATGAGACCGGTGATCACAAGGATTTGCGGGCGCGAATAATCTCACGGACCAAAACCGGATCGTCCGAGATGATCGCATCAACACCAGCATCTAGCGCTTGAACAATCTCTTCTGGCTCATTCAGCGTCCACACATGCACCCCAATCCCAAAGGAATGCGCAAAACTAACAAAACGTTTAGACACCAGCCGGATAGGACCGATCTTTAACGGAATTTGTGCGGCCACCACTCCGAAGCGCGGCCAATTCTGTCGTGTAACCAGACGCCTCGTGTTCGTCTGCGCGGCAAGAAACAGGCGCGCAACCTCCACTTGTCCCAAGGAAGTGCTAATCTCCGGCGCAACCTCGCGGATACGCTGCAGGCGGCCCGAATCAAATGAGGCTAAACACACTCTATCCATCGCACCGTGAGCGCGGATAACCTCAATCATTGGACGCCAAACGTCCTCTTCTTTCGCATCGATATTTAGCTCTAGATGAGGGAAAGCCTGCAAAACCTCAGCAAGCAGAACCGGGCCGCGCGCAGAACCGTTGATCGTCACATTTTGCAACTCTTCCAACGTGTGAGCCGAGACAAGACCAAAACCGTCCGAAACTCGATCCAGAATCGGGTCGTGTATCAACACCACGTGGCCATCAGCCGTCAAATGAGCGTCCGTTTCCACGAAGTGAAAACCGAGCCTATCGCAATTCTCGAATGCTTCCCACGAGTTTTCCGGAGCCAAATTAGCGCCGCCACGGTGCGCTACAACCAGCGGGGCTCCTCTACGAGGAACGTCATACATAAACTAGTCACAACCTTGGCCTGGCTGGCGAGCATTATTTTGTTGCAACCACACCATTGGATCCACCAGCTGATCGTCTTTATCATGCACCTCAAAGTGCAGGTGCGGGCCGGTAGAAGTTCCCGTGTTACCCACCGAAGCGATCCGCTGTCCCGCGCTTACCTGATCCCCAGCCTTCACCAGGACATCCTCGGCGTACATGTGCGCGTAACCGGTGTAAAACACCTCTCCATCAGACTTAGTGTGCTTAATCAAAATCCAGTACCCGTAGCCCTCCATGGGCTCCGACGCCTGCACCACGCCATCCGATGCCGCAAAAATAGGGGTACCGTTCGGGGCGGCCATATCCAGCCCCTCGTGCAACTTGGAATAACCCAGAACCGGGTGGAACCTATAACCGAACGGGGACGCAATATTGAACGTACCCTCAAGTAGCGGCCAGACAATAGGCGCAGATTCTGACACCGAACGGTTACCGTTAGCGGGCATCACCTGTAGGCACTGCGAAATCTCAAGGGGTGTGCGAAGCTTTGCCCTGGAGGCCGCACCTGCAACCTCACGCAATCCCTCTGCCTCTGCAACAACGACATCAGCGCTTTTAGCCCACGAGGATTGTGCGGCCGGTGAAGCTACCACCTTTGAAGGCAACGCAATTGAAGTTTCTGGCCCAACGAAACCAGTTAGCGGAACCGCCACGGTGGCTGCCGCAACCACGGCTACAAGACCACCCTTCAAAAGACTCAACCAACTAGGTTTTTGGATCTTGCGCTTCGAAGATGCTTCTGCCTGCTCACGAAGCTGACGACGCGTAGGGAAAGGCGAGCCATTTGGAGAATCATTCACAGGCAAAATAACTCTTTCCTTCCCGAAAGCATGTAATAACAGGGTGACTCACACGAACTCACGCGGTGAATACATAACGAACTTATAACGCTGGGCCACGCGGATCAACCCGTTTGAAAAAGCTGTGTACAGACTCACGCCCATCACTTCAAACCGGCACCAATGAGCTACAGGCCCAAGTTCGACTCACGCATCCAAGTTGCGCTCGATGAAAACATCCTCACGCTGTAGCGAGTCTCTAACCTCGCCAACCAGCTCTTCAATAACGTCCTCTAAGAAAAGCACGCCAACCGTCTGGCCGTCCTTTACAACCTCTGCCAGATGCGTACCCGAGCGTTGCATGATGCGCAACGCATCCTCGACCTCGTCACCTGCTTGAACAACCGGCATCTCCCTAAAACGCCACTCATCCAATGGCAAGTCGCGCTGATCAGGGCCCGCGAACAAGATGTCCTTCAAATGGATATAAAAGACCGGCATGCCCGCTTCATCCACCACCGGGTAGCGTGAAAAACCAGTTTTTGCGACCTCGCGCTCCAGTTGGGCAGGCGTCACGTTACGTGCCACGCTCACCAGCTCATCTACCGACACCATAACGTCACCAGCGCGCTCCTCCGAAAATTCGAGCGTTCCGCTCAGCAGACCGATCTCGTCATGAATCGTCCCTTCCTGCTGGGATAGCTCGACGATCGAAGCAACCTCCTCGGCGGTGAACGACGCGGCAACCTCGTGGCGTGGTTCCAAACCGAACAAGCGCACGAACCAGTTCGCAAGATGGTCAAGGCCCACAACGATGGGACGAAGCACGTGCCCAATCGCAACCAGGGGCGGCGCCAGAATCAACAGCGCCTTATCTGGGGCCGAAACCGACATGTTCTTCGGCACCATCTCCCCGAAAACCACGTGCAGGTAAAGCACCAGCAGTAAGGCCAGAATAAACGCAACAGCATGTGCGGACGCTGCGGGAAGCCCCACGGCTTGCAAAGGACGCTCCACAAGCCTTGCAATGGCGGGCTCTGCAACCGCACCCAACGAGGTCGAAGCGATCGTGATGCCAAGCTGGGAGATCGACAGCATCAACGAAACGTTCTCAATGGCGTACAGGGCCGTCTTGGCGCCTCGCTTTCCCTCGTCTGCGAGCGGCTCTATTTGCGCCCGACGCGAAGAGGTAACAGCGAACTCAGCCGCCACAAAAAACGCGTTCAAAAGGAGCAGCAACAGTGTTATTAGAAGGCCAGCGGTGATACTCACTCGGCATCCTCCTTGCCCTCATCCGCGTGTACTGGCTCCGCTGCGCGCACCAAGATCTGATCGATGCGGCGTCCATCCATGCGCAAGATCTCTAAAGTTGTATTTTCAACCTGCACTTTGTCATGAGGCTCGCCGATACGTCCAAGCTTGAGCATCATGAACCCGCCCAGGGTTTCGTACGGACCATCCTCGGGAACGAAAATGCCGGTACGTTCCAGCAACTCATCGGGGCGAAGAGTGCCGGGCACCTTCCACGAGCCATCATTTTGGCGTCGAATGCCGTGGCGGCGACGGTCGTGCTCATCAGCAACTTCACCAACGATTTCTTCCACGACATCTTCCAACGTGACGATTCCGGAGGTGCCACCGTATTCATCCACTACCACCGCGATTTGGAGGCCTTCCGCGCGAAGCATGAGGAGCAGCGGAGCAAGCGCAAGGGTTTCCGGCACGCGGAGCACTTCAGAAGTGAGCGAGGAGGAAAGCACAGACACTTCGCTTCGCTTTTCCCAAGGAACCGCGATTGCGCGGCGAAGTGATACGAAAGCCACAATGTCGTCCGAGTCATCACCCACGATCGGGAAGCGCGAGTGGCCGGTAGTACACGCAAGCTCAACGACGTCTGCCGCTGAAGCGGACTCGCTCAAATAGACCATGCGGCCGCGATCCGTCATCACGTCGATCGCAGTTAGCTCTCCGATACCAATCGACTTGGTAAGTAGCGTCGCAGTCGAGGTATCCAGCGTGCCCTCCTGCGCGGAGTGACGCACCAGAGCGGCAAGCTCTGACGCGGACCTAGCTGAAGAGATCTCTTCCATAGGCGTGATGCCCATAGCGTGCAACACCGCGTTGGCAGTATCGTTCAACACCTTAATAAGCGGGTGGAGCAACTTTGTGAATGCCGCCTGCACCGGCGTAACAAGGCTCGCGGTGTGGAATGGATCAGCTAGAGCCATGTTCTTTGGAACCAGCTCGCCAAACAGCATCGAGAACGCGTTGATAAAGATGACGGACAGCGCCACCGCGATTGTGGTAGAAAGCGTGAGAGCGAGGCCAAAGCTTGCAAACATATTCGAAAACAGGTTCAGCAAAGACACTTGCGTGGTGTAACCCAGCAGAATGGTTGTTAGCGTGATACCAACCTGCGCACCCGACAGCTGGGTGGACAGGATACGCAGTGCTTTAACAACCTGCTTAGCCTTCTTATCGCCTTCATTTGCCCGCCGTTCCACCGACGCAACATCAAGGGCCACATACGAAAACTCTGCGGCAACAAAAACCGCAGTGCCCAGCGTGAGAACAACTCCGAATAGGAGCATGAGGACGTCATATATCACCGGCTCATCACCGGCCTGAAACTTCGAGGAGGTTCATCTTTGTGCATCTATCCCAGCTTAACCGTATTTCCATACACGCGCGCCATAGGTGTTGGTTGCCTCATTTACCCGGGCTCTCCTGATCCCAATTAATCCTTTTTCGAAGCCTCTAATCTTCTTCAACTTTTAAGGTCCAAACCATAGGTGATTATCAGTTGAGCAAATAACCGTAAAATCTCTCTATATCAAGAGAAAACGGGGATTATTCGTCCTAAACTGATTGAAGTTGCAACGCCCGATCACCATCGAAGCGATCAACTGGAATCGTTGACAATATCGCGAGCCCAAGGAAACAGGAGCGATGACAGAATACACACCCGGCCCGATTCAAGCAGCACCCCGCCCTCCGGCCCCGCCTGCCCCTCATGATCCGTCGAGGATTTCCGCAGACTCCGCTCCCGTAGAAGCCTCTGCTCCAATCGCCGCGTCCGCGTCACGTTTTAACCCGAACGCTATCGACGAAACCCGCGCAGACCTCCCTCCCATTCCTAAATCCAAGGTCGCTGAGGCAACGTCGCCATACACCCGCCTTGCAAAAGCTCGTGCCGCGTCAATACTCAACAGCGAGGCACGCTCAGAGGATGAGACCGAAACCCTAAAGGGAGCGTTCCGTGCCGTTGCGAAGAACATGGAAAGCTCCCTCGAGGTGCCCACTGCAACCTCGGCCCGTCAGATTCCCGCCAAACTCTTGATTGAAAACCGTGCCGTTATTAACGGCCACCTCGCCCGCACTCGCGGCGGCAAAGTTTCTTTCACCCACCTCATCGGCTACGCGCTTGTTGAAGCCCTGGTAGAGATGCCTTCAATGAACGTGCGATACACGTTCGACGATAAGGGCAAGCCCGCCGTTGAACACCTCGCGCACGTTGGCTTCGGCCTCGCAATCGACATTCCTTTGAAAGATGGGAACCGCATGCTCATGGTGCCCGTCATCAAAGAAGCCGACACGCTGACGTTCGCCGAGTTCGTTGCTGCCTACGAGGACATCGTCAAGCGGGCGCGCGAAGGCAAGCTGGGTGCGGGCGACTTCCAAGGCGGTACCGTTACCCTTACGAACCCGGGAACGATCGGAACTACGCACTCCGTTCCCCGCCTAATGAAGGGGCAGGGATCGATCATTGGCGTAGGTGCAACGGACTACCCTGCCGAGTGGGCGGGAGCCTCACCGCAGCGCCTGGCAAAAATGGGCGTTGGCAAAATCATGACGATGACGTCCACCTACGATCACCGCATCATCCAGGGCGCAGCTTCTGGAGAACTTCTGCGAATGGTGTCACGCAAGCTTGCCGGTCAAGACGGATTCTACGACCGCGTGTTTGACTCCATGCAGGTTCCGTACGTTCCTTACCGCTGGGAGCGCGACAAGGAATACAACGAGGAACGCGAGAAGGGTAAGCCCGCACGCATTGTGGAGCTAATCCACGCCTACCGCGTTGCCGGTCACCTCGCTGCTAACACCGACCCGCTCGACTACAAGGTTCGCCGCCACCCCGACTTGAACCTGTCGACGTACGGGCTAAACGTTTGGGACTTGGACCGCTCGTTCCCAACCGGCGGCTTTGGCGGCCGCGACCACATGACGCTACGCGAAATCCTCGAGCAGCTTCGCGACACCTACACCCGCTCCACCGGCATCGAATACATGCACATGGTTGACCCGGCCCAGCGCGAGTGGATCCAAGAGCGCGTTGAAAAGCCTTGGGAGAAGCCCACGCTTGAAACCCAGCGTCACATCATGACGATGCTGAATAAGGCCGAGGCTTTTGAGCATTTCTTGCAAACCAAGTACATCGGCCAAAAGCGATTCTCCCTGGAGGGCTCTGAGTCTCTGATTCCACTTCTGGACCGCGTACTTTGGGTGGCCGCCCACGATGGGATCGCTGAGGTTGCCATAGCAATGGCACACCGTGGCCGCCTGAACGTACTGGCCAACATTGCCGGCAAATCTTACGGCCAGATTTTCTCTGAATTTGAAGGCAATCAAGATCCTCGCTCTGTCCTTGGATCAGGTGACGTCAAGTACCACCTTGGAACCGAAGGCATTTTCACTGCAGATGACGGCGCGGCAACGAAGGTATACCTTGCCGCTAACCCGTCCCACCTTGAGGCTGCCGACGGCGTCTTGCAGGGCGTTGCGCGCGCAAAGCACGACAAACTGAACGAGCCCGGCTGGCCGATTCTGCCAATCCTCATCCATGGTGACGCCGCTTTTGCCGGCCAGGGCGTTGTTTACGAGACCCTGAACATGAGCCGGGTGCCCGCCTACCGCAACGGTGGCACACTGCATGTGATCATCAACAACCAGATTGGCTTCACCACGCCGAACACGGTAGCGCGCTCCACGAAGTACGCAACCGACATGGCCAAGGGCCTGCAGATTCCAATCTTCCATGTGAATGGTGATGATCCGGAAATGGTTGTGCGCGTTGCAAAACTTGCCTTCGCGTTCCGCCAGAAGTTCAACAAGGACGTCATCATTGACCTGGTCACCTACCGCCGCCGCGGACACAACGAGGGTGACGACCCGTCGATGACCCAGCCAGTCATGTACTCCCTGATTGACCGTACGCTCACCACACGTGATCGCTACACAAAGGACCTCATCGGCCGCGGCGATATTACCGAGGAAGAGGCCGACAAGGCACTAGCCGAATACAACGCGCTACTGGACGAGATCCTCGAAGAAACGAGGAGCGCGGACAAGGCCGAGGTATCGGGCGAAGCCGTTGCCGGCCTGGAGCGCCCCGAAGCACAACGCGCGGGCGAAGGCATGATGATTGGTTGGGAATCGCCAGTAACCCGCGAGGTTATTGAACGCATTGGCGATGCGCACCTGGCCATCCCAGAAGGGTTTACGCCACATCCGAAGCTTGCAAAACTACTCGAAAAGCGTCACAAGATGTCGCGCGAGGGAAAGATCGACTGGGGCTTCGGTGAACTGATCGCTTTTGGTTCGCTACTGATGGAAGGCACCCCGGTTCGCATGTCCGGCCAGGACGCGCGCCGCGCTACCTTCGTACAGCGCCACGCCGTCCTCCACGATCACAACGATGGTCGCGAGTGGACGCCACTGAACTTCCTGGTGGATAAGCAGCCTAAGCTCGACATTCACGACTCAACACTTTCTGAATACGCACCAATGGCGTTCGAGTACGGCTACTCGCTGGAGCGCCCCGAAGCTCTAGTTCTTTGGGAAGCCCAGTTCGGTGACTTTGCCAACGGCGCGCAGACCGTCGTTGACGAGTTCATTTCATCCGCGGAACAAAAGTGGGATCAGCGCTCCTCTGTGACGCTACTACTGCCCCACGGTTACGAAGGCCAGGGGCCGGATCACTCCTCGGCACGCATCGAGCGTTACCTGCAACTGGCTGCGGAAGAAAACATGTGGATTGTCCAGCCGTCCACTCCGGCAAACTACTTCCATCTGCTACGCACGCAGGCGTACAAGCGTCCGCGTAAGCCGCTCATCGTGTTTACGCCCAAGCAGTTGCTCCGCCTTTCTGCGGCTTCTTCCGCAGTTGAGGATTTCACCTCCGGCCATTTCCAGCCCGTAGTCGGTGAAGCCGACCAGGCGATCACCGCTGGCGCGAAGGCAGTTAATCGAGTGATCATGTGTTCGGGCCGCGTCTACTACGACCTCGTGAAGGAACGCCAGCGTCGCGGTGACAACGGGACAGCGATCGTGCGAGTAGAGCAGTACTACCCGCTTCCGCTCGATGAGCTGAAAGCAGCGATCGCGCCGTTTGGCGACGCCGAACTGGTCTGGGTACAAGACGAACCGCAAAACCAGGGCGCTTGGCCGTTCCTGGCACTCAACCTGTTCACGCAAATCGACCGCAAGGTCAAGGTAGTGTCTCGCCCGGCGGCCGCATCTCCGGCAGCTGGCACCATGGCCCTACATAAGTACCAGCACGAGATTTTGATGGACGGCGCGTTCGAACGCTAAAAGACCACGAGGCGGGGCTGGCGTTAGCCGGCCCCGCTTTGCGTGTATTGTGAAGGGCTGAAGGAGACGATTGTGAACGAAATCAGGCTTTGCGTGATTGGGGACGAACTCGTAGCGGGAACGGGTGATCCTCGTGCCCTCGGTTGGATTGGAAGAGTGCTTGCACGCACCAACGTCCCAGAGACCATGAACGTGTTTCCCCTTGCCATGCCGGGAGAATCCACCACCGAAATGTCACAGCGCTGGGAAAACGAGTGCATGCCGCGATTCAAGGATGGGGCAGACAACCGACTTATCATCGCCGTCGGTAAACAAGATGTGGAGACCGGGCTTTCAACACCGCGAACCCGCCTCAATCTGGCAAACATGGTGGATGTTTCAACCCAACTTGGTATCAAAGTAATGATTGTTGGACCTCCCCCACTTCAAACCTCCGATTCACGGCAACTATCCGAGGTGGTACGTGCTTGCCGCGAGGTTGCCGAGCGCAGGTCTATCCCATTTGTGGACACGTTCTCGCCCCTCTTAACACACGACCAGTGGCATGACGATATCGCGATGTCACAGACCGGCCTACCAAACCAAGCGGGCTATGGGCTGCTGGCATGGATCGTACTACACAACAACTGGTTCGAGTGGATAGGCCTGCCTCCTCGTGCATAGAATCGGTTAGTCTAGTTTTCCTTATGAAGATTTGTGAGTGATATGCAGTCAAATACGCAGTTAGGGGTTCTAACTGACAGGTTTGGTCGTGTTGCTCGCGATCTGCGCGTCTCTTTGACAGACCGATGTAACCTGCGTTGCGAATACTGCATGCCCGCCGAAGGGCTTGAGTGGCTTCCAACGGAAAACACTTTGAGCGATGAAGAAATCCTGCGCCTGATCCGCATCGGCATCGAAATGCTCGGCATCGAGCAGGTGCGCTTCACCGGAGGGGAGCCTCTACTTCGCCGCTCCCTTGAACAAATCGTTTCGCAGACCAAGGCCATGACTACCCATTTGGGCGCGGCACCGCAGATTTCGATTACCTCAAACGGACTCGGCCTCGATAAGCGTGCCGAAGCTCTTGCCAAAGCCGGCGTGTCACGGGCCAACATTTCGCTCGACTCGCTTGACCAGCAGCGGTACGCAGCTGTCGCCAGGCGGGACAGGCTGGCCGACGCATTGCGGGGCATCGAAGCGGCAGACCGGGCCGGCATGAGCCCAATCAAAATCAACGCCGTTGCGATGAAGGGCATCAATGAAGACGACATTGTAGAGCTTCTGGCCTTTTGCCTTGACCACGGTTACCACCTGCGTTTCATTGAGCACATGCCGCTTGGCCCCGCTCATTCATGGAAACGCGACCAGTTACTAACACAGGCCGACATTTTGGAGCGGCTTTCAACGAAGTTTGAACTAACTCCTTCCTCAAAGCCGCGCGGTTCAGCGCCGGCAGAGCTTTGGAACGTAGCCGCGAGCGCAGACCACCCCGCTGGGGACGTGGGCGTCATCGCATCTGTGACGAACCCGTTTTGCGACGACTGTGACCGCACGCGGATCACGGCTGATGGGCAGATCCGCACATGCCTATTTGCAACCACGGAAACAGACCTACGTGGCCCGTTAAGAACCGGGGCCAGCGACGAAGAGTTGGCAACCATTTGGATGGGTGCCACCGAACAAAAGCAAGCCGGGCACGGCATGGGCAGACCCGATTTTCAACCCCCTACACGCACGATGTCAAGGATTGGTGGATAGTGGCTACGATCCGTTTCTTTGCCGGGGCGGCCGAGGCCGCCGGACGTTCAACCATTAGCGTCGATTCTGCACCAACCGTTGCAGGATTACTCCAGCAGGTTAGTGAGGGAAATGACGTGCTCGAAACAGTTATCTCCCGCTCTCTGCTACTGGCTGATGGCAAGAAGGTTCTTCTAACCGATTCCGCTGCATCAATCGAAACACTCGACGTGCTTCCTCCATTTGCTGGCGGATAACTAAAACCTCATTTGCAGGCGTTACTCGAAACTCGAGTAACGCTATTTTTTTATTGAGACGAGCCTTTAGGTGAGTCAATCTACACCGTAGTTCGTTCATCCTAAGGACGAGTTTACTAACACGATCGTTTTTAATTTCACCATGGTTTTCTATTTGCAAAAATACTGAACGCCACTTTCTGGCGGAAACATAGGGATATGGGTCACACCAAATTAGCCGGCCATAGTATTTAGGAAAAGTTGCAGATTTAAGGAGGAAATCGTGTCCTTGGCCGACGTCAAACCACGAGAGGGTACACCGGGTCCCTCCCGTCGTTCATTCTTAAAATGGAGCGCCGTCGCCGGAACCGCGACCGCGCTAGCCGCATCCCCCGCAGTGTTCTCCGGTAAGCCGGGCGTTGGTGAAGCAAACCAAGCTTTTGCCGTCGAAGGCCACCCGGAAGCAGAAAAGACAGTTTGGAACGCCTGCGTTATCAACTGTGGTTCCAGGTGCCCACTTCGACTACAGGTTAAAGATGGTCAGGTTGTTCGCGTGCTTCCCGATAACACGGGTGACGACGGCCTATTCACCCGTCAGATCCGCGCGTGTGTACGCGGCCGCTCAATGCGTCAGCGCATTCACAACCCCGACCGCATCAAGGTGCCTCTAAAGCGCAAAGAAGGCACCAAACGTGGTGAAGGCGAATGGGAAGAGATTTCCTGGGACGAGGCTTTCGATCTTGTTGCTGAGCGCTTGAAGTACACGTACGACACGTACGGCCCACAGGCGGTTTACCGCAACTACGGTTCGGGCACTTGGAACGCCCACATTGCAACCAGTGCAGGATGGCAGAAGCTGTTCAACCTCATGGGCGGATACCTCGGTTACTACGGTAACTACTCCTACGCTCAGATCGGCACGATCACCAAGTACTTCTACGGCTCCCCCGACGAGCAGATTTCAAACTCCTTCGAGGACGCCGCGCTGCATTCCGACCTCCTCGTCCTCTGGGGCAACAACCCAATGGAAACGCGCATGTCCGGCGGTGGCCTCACGTTCACCTCACTGTGGGCAAAGAAGCACGGCAAGTGCAAGATCATCGTGATTGATCCGCGCTACTCCGATTCCGCGCAGCTACTGGCCGATCAGTGGGTCCCGATTCGCCCCGGAACCGACGCCGCTCTTGTAGCCGGTCTGGTTCACGTGATGCTCGAAGAGAACCTGCACGACCAGGCGTTCTTGGACAAGTACACGATTGGCTTCGATGAGGATCACATGCCGGAAGGGGCGCCAAAAAATGCCTCTTACCGTTCCTACATTGAAGGCAAGGGAGAAGACGGCATCGAGAAGACCCCCGAGTGGGCTTCAAAGATCACCGGTATTCCCGCGCATACCATCCGCCAGCTCGCCCGCGAGATTGCAGGCGCAAAGGCATGCAACATCTCCCAGGGTTGGGGCCCGCAACGCCACGCAAATGGCGAGAACCAGGCAACCTCGATCTACCTCCTCGCTTGCGTGACCGGTAACGTCGGCATTGCAGGTGGCGGCACCGGTGGCCGCGAAGGCTACTACTGGCCAGTCACGAAGTGGCTCGACAATGGTGAAAACCCCTGCCCGGCGCAGATCTCTTGCTTCGGCTGGACTGACGCAATCGATCACGGTGAAGAAATGACAGCGGCTCGCGACGGTGTTCGCGGCGTAGACAAGCTAGACACCGGCATTAAGTTCCTGCTGAACTACGCAACCAACATGCCGGGCTCGCAGCACGCCGACATCAACCGCACGCGCGAGCTTCTGCAAGACGAAACCAAGTGTGAGTTCATCCTTGCCATCGACAACCAGATGACGCGAAGCGCAGAGCTTGCCGACCTCGTCCTGCCCGACACCACCACAGCAGAACGCCACGACCTCGTGCCCTCCGAATACACGGGCGACATGGCCTACCTGCTCATCGTGGATAAGGCGATTGATCCGCTATACAACTCGATGCCCGCATACGAAATGGTTCGCGAGGTTGCAAAGCGACTCGGATTTGAAAAGGAATTCGAGGACGACCTGGAAACCCTCGCCCGCAAGATGCAGGCCGAAACGGTTCGCGAACACCCCGAATTCCCAAGCTGGGACGAGCTACGCGAAATCGGCGTATACCGCTACCAGAACCCCGAGGGAACAACGATCGCACTAAAGGAGTTCCGGGAGGACCCTGAGGCGAATCCGCTAGAAACACCGTCGGGCAAGATCGAGATTTACTCGACGCAGCTGGCAGAAATGGCAAAGACGTGGGAGTTCCCCGATGCCAAGCCGGGCGACGAGATTTCGCCAATCCCGAAGCACCTTGCAACTTGGGAAGGCGCAGAAGAAGCACGCACAAACGAGGAATATCCTCTGCAGTGCATTGGTCACCACTACAAGCAGCGCACGCACTCCACCTACGGCAACCTGTCGTGGCTTAATGAAGCGCACCCCCAGATGGTGTGGATCAACACCATCGATGCCAAGGAGCGCGGCATCAAGAACGGTGACCAGGTATTAATCCGCAACGATCGTGGACGGGTTCGCATTCAAGCACGAGTTACCAGCCGTATCGCTCCCGGAGTTATTTCCCTTCCTCAGGGCGCGTGGAGCCGATTCGATAAGGACGGCGTGGATGCCGGTGGCGCAGTCAACACGTTGACTAGCTGGCACCCAACGCCGGTCTCTAAAGGCAACGGCCAACACACTGCCCTCGTTCAGGTAGAGAAGGCTTAGGAGGTTTATTGTGGCTGCAAAACTTGGTTTTTACTTTGATCAGACCGCTTGCAACGGGTGCAAGGCCTGCCAGATCGCTTGCAAGGATAAGCACGACACGCCTATTGGTGTGAACTGGCGGCGCGTAGTTGAGTACACGGGAGGCTCTTGGCAACAAGACGGTGACACCTTCACCCCGAACGTGTTCTCTTACTACACTTCCATCTCTTGTAACCACTGCGAAAACCCAATCTGCGTGCAGGTGTGTCCCACCACCGCAATGAGCCAAGACGAAGACGGCGTGGTTACCGTCGATCCGGGCAAATGTGTTGGTTGCCGTTACTGCGAATGGGCGTGCCCTTACTCGGCCCCGCAGTTCAACGCGGATCTCGGTTACATGACCAAATGTGACCTCTGCTCTGACTACCGTGCTACGGGTCAAAACCCCGCTTGTGTAGATGCCTGCCCCTCCCGCGCACTGGACTGGGGGCCAATAGATGAGCTACGCGAAAAGTACGGCGACGTCCAAGCCGTAGCACCGCTACCAGATCCATCTATTACCAACCCGAACCTAGTAGTTACACCCCACCGCGACGCTCAACCGTGGAACAACCCCTCCGGTGAGATCGCTAACCGAGAAGAGGTCTAGAAAGTGAACGTTCATGAATGGCCATTAACGGCTTTCACCATTCTTGCGCAAATGGCGGTGGGAGCTTTTGTCACGCTAGGTCTAGTAAACCTATTCGCCCAGACCAAGTACTCATCCAAGACCGTAGACCGCTTGGCCAAGCCTGCCCTCTACGCAATCGGACCGGTCATGGTTCTAGCATTGCTTGCTTCCATGTTCCACCTTGGCAACCCCCTGAATGCGCCTAACGCGATCCGTCACATCGCCACTTCGTGGTTAGCGCGTGAAATTCTGTTTGGCGCTGGCTTTGCCGGACTCGGATTCATCTTCGCGGCCGCCACCTGGTTTGGCTGGTTCAACGCGAAAATCCGTAACGCGCTAGCTATCTTCACCGCCATCTGGGGCCTGGGTTTCATCTGGGTTATGGCCCACGTATACATGCTTCCAACCGTTCCTGCATGGAACCACTGGACTACCCCTGCAACCTTCTACATCAGCGCGGCCCTAACCGGTAGCCTTGCAATCGCTCTGGCCTTCAGTGCCTGGCCGATCGTCTCAACAAAATGGCCCAAACTGGACCACGTCCTAACCGGGGCTAACAAGAGCGCGAACGATCCGGCGCAGGCACGCGCAGATATTCAAACTGAACGCGAAACCATCAGCCTGACCAACCAGGCAACCAAATGGATCGCAATTACCACCATCGCGATGCTCGCACTCCAACTAGTGGTTGGCACCTACGCCGCTGCTAAACCGGCCGGGCCCAACCCCGCCGAAGTTGATCCATCGCCAACCTGGTACGCCATTCGCCTCGTCCTGCTTATCATCGGCGCTGGCATCATTGGCCTCTACCTGACCCTAACCACCCACAAAAACCTCGAGGGCGGCCAGCACAAGCCGCTGCTAGCCCTCACCCTCACCAGCTTTGCCCTCGTGACTATCAGCGAGATCATCGCCAGGTTCCTCTTCTACGGAGAGATGAACAGGATCGGAATATAAGCCGGTAAGGACACACGCTTGAGGGCCACAAACACTTCGTTTGTGGCCCTCAAACTATTATCTGCATCAACTCTAGCTTTGGATGTCAGCTATACCCGTCCACTCGTGGTTACCATCTGGAAAATTCTGTTTCTTCCAAACCGGAACGCGAGCCTTAATCTCATCTACAAAATCACTGGTGGCACTGAACGCCATTGACCGGTGCGAGGCAGCAACGACAACAACCATCGCAGTCTCCCCCACTCGGACATGCCCAACGCGGTGAACCGCTGACACAGCATGTACCCCCTCGCGGCCAGCAATCTCCTCAGCAATCTCACGCAAAATCTTCTGTGCAATCTCGTGCGAGGAATACTCGATTGACTCCACGTCCCTGCCCTGGTCATGGTTACGAACCACGCCGTTAAACGTGATAACTGCGCCAGCCTTGTCATCCGCAGTGGCGGCTACGACCTCAGCCTCCTCAAACGGTTCCGGGCTAATCTCAACGCGAACAACGCGGCCACCACTCACTTAGATTCCTCCACAAAATTCTTCTCAATATCAGCAATCAAAGAAGCGATTTTAGCGCGTGCCGTTGTCACCGTGGCCTCATTGTCACCGCCAGCCGCTCCGGCCGCCAGACCAACCAAGAAAGCGGTAAGCGGAGTACCCGGACGCGAAGTGTTATGCGCAGTCATCTGCGCAAGCTTCAACAAATCGACTTCTAGATCCAGAACGACATCCTTATCCACCTCGATTATCTGCGCGGCGCGCGTAAGCCACTCACGCATTCGTTCCATTTTCTGCGGATCATCTTTGCGCTCCATGTGCCCTCCCAAATCTCAGTGAGCTAGATGCTCTTTTAATACTGTAACTATGCAATTCTAAGCCGCGCCGGGGTCAACCGCTCACCGAGTACGACAGGCACCGGCCATACACGGTTAGATAAACTAAGAGAAAGTAAACATTGCAACTAATGTGAGGAATGGCAGGCATGACCGTTTCAGCTGTGGAACAGGCCGAACGCATCTCGGCAGCTGGCAAAGTACTATCCCAGCTTTATCTAAGCGCTCCCGCAGAGCAGCTACGCGAAGCGATGTATTCCCCCCAAATGCTGAACGACTGGCCCCTCACTGACTCAAATTCTATTCAAGGAGTGCGCACCCTTCTTAGCTCGCGCCCCGAAAGCGAAGAAGAAATCAAACGCGACCACCTCTACCTGTTCGTTGGAGCCGGCCGAGCCCTCGCACAACCGTACGAATCCGTGCGTACCTCTGAAGAGGGTCTCGTTTTTGAAGAAGAAACGTTTGCCGTGCGCGCCGCCTACGCGAGGTTCGGGCTTCGCGCCCCCAACTTTAACCGCGAACCCGATGATCACATTGGCCTCGAAATTGCGTTCTTGAGCGACCTCGCGGAACGTGCCGCCGAGCAACTAGGGGCCGGCGAGGACGCGGAAGAAATCCGTACGGCAATGCGCGACTTCCTATTTGACCACCTCGACCGATTTGCGGGAGGAGTTGTTGAGGACATACGCAAACACGCAAAAACTGCCCTGTACAAGGCCGTTGCTGAGTTCACGCTCGGTTTCATTGCCAGCGTTCGCGCATTTGTTGAAACAGAAGGCGCAAATGCGGTCAAATAGTCTTACTAACACAGCAATATCGCGAATAGAGCTCCGCTCATGAACGCGAGTCTGCTTAGATGGATTAGCGATGAGGAGCCCGCCATAACCCTCATCTGCGGCTCCGCTATCCGAACGTACAACAAATCCACTACGCCCCTTCGCGTTGAAGGATGCATTGCCGACACCCCGCTGGCCCTCGCCCCGCAGATTCTAGCTTGTGGTGCAGAAACGCTCACCGTTGATGTGGATGCTTGCGAGTGCGAGAACCGCGAGCGGGCGAGAAAACGATTCGAGGTATGGCAAAGCCTGCTCGGACCAAGGATCAGCGAATATCAGGGTAAATCCCCTCGATTCCGCCCCGCGCAAGAGGTATTGGCGAACTCTGCCCCAGTTTCACGCCGGGCATTGTTTGGGCTGAGCTCGGATAGTTCATTGCCCGTCGACATTTCCGGCAATGAGAGTGCACAACTGAGCGCCGCCCTCGCAATCCTAGGAATCGAGCCTGAAATAGCTGACGAGTTTGCGACCGCCCCAAGCGCGGCGCGCCTGAAGGTCAGTGGTTGCACTGCCTGCGGCGTATGCGTATCCGCGTGTCCAACCCACGCCCTCGCCCTCGAAAATGCTAATGAAAAAGGTAGTTCCACCGCTGTTTTGATGCACGATCGCACCATCTGTGAAGGTAGTGCGAAGTGCATTGAACTATGCCCCGAAGATGCGATCAGCCGCGGGGCCACCCTTTCCCTAGCTGAGATGAAACGCGTGGAAGTTGCGCGCCTGCAAACCGCGAAATGTCGCAAATGTCAATCGTTATTTGAAGATGACGGCGAAGATCTGTGCCCCACATGCAGGCGTGTTGAACAAGATCCATTTGGGTGCTGGCTGCCACCCGGTTTTGAAAGAAAGTAGAAGCGAAATGAAGTTCACTCACCTTAACAATGCGGGCGAGGCCTACATGGTTGATGTCACCGCAAAAGTGCCTACCGTTCGCGAGGCAACCGCGGTTGGGAAAGTCACCGCATCCGAGGCAGTAATGCAGGCACTCCGCGACGGCACCGTTCCCAAGGGCGATGTACTGGCAGTTGCGCGTATTGCCGGCATTTCAGCCGCTAAACGTGTACCCGAACTATTGCCATTGGCGCACACCATTGGCGTTCATGGCGCAGCGGTTGAGCTGGATCTGCAAGACGATCACGTTGCGATCAAAGCCACGGTTCGCACCGCGGACCGCACCGGCGTAGAGATGGAGGCCCTGACGGCCGTCACCGTTGCCGCCCTCGCAATCATCGACATGGTGAAGGGGGTTGATCGCTCCGCCGCCATTGAAGAGTGCAAGATCATCGCGAAGTCCGGAGGCCGATCCGGCAACTGGGTGCGCGAGCAATAGCGGTTAGTGGTCGCCCCCATCCACTTGAGCCAAGATGTGGGAGGCGACCGTCACCACAACCTCGGCCGCGTCGCGAACGCCACCGGTTGAACCGGGCGCATTCACCACGAGTGCGCCCTCTTTTGTTAAACCAGCCACGCCGCGCGCAATTAGGGCGTGGGGAGTGTTCTGCAATCCCTTAGACACGATTGCACTCATTAGGTGGGACAGCTCGCGCTTAATGAGTGGCGCCGTGGCCTCGGGGGTGAAATCGCGCGGCCCTACCCCGGTGCCGCCCGTGGTTAGCACGAGGCGAGCGCCTTCAGCCACGGCCTCGCAAATCGCACACTGGATCGCTTCTTTAGAGTCGGGAATAACTACGGGTGCCCCCGCATCAAATCCCGCCTCCCGCAGAATCTGCACGGCAACGGGCCCAGAGCGGTCTTCATACACCCCTTGGGATGCGCGATCCGAAATCGTAATTACGCAAGCTTTCAGCTCCACGGCGCCTCCTTGATGCGCTAGCGTTTTTCACGTCACTGGTTTTAGCTTACGGTTTACCTATGGGTTCACGATACGAACGCAACATTCTAGTTAAGGACTTTGGCGCGGCAGGTCAAGCAGCTTTGCAAAATGCGCGCATCGGGGTGTTAGGGGCCGGAGGTCTGGGCTCGCCCATCCTCTACTATCTTGCGGCGGCGGGAGCCGGCTACCTGAAAGTGGTGGATTTTGACGCCGTTGAGGAATCCAACCTGCAACGTCAAATTCTGCACGACACCGCGCGCATTGGCCGGCGCAAAGCCGAATCCGCGGCAAGAACGCTACGCACTCTCAACCCCGAAATTACTGTAGACGCTATCTGTGAACGCGTAGGCAAACACAACGCGGCACGTATTTTTGGTGATGTGGACGTGGTTGTCGAAGCCTCAGACAACATGGAAACAAAGTTCATGCTGGCCGATTACTGTGAAACCTCCGGCCAACCCTTGGTTTGGGGAAGCGCAGTGGGAATGCAGGCTATGGTAACCACGTTCACCTCACGCCCGCTTGCCGCGGATCCCAGCGGGAAAACGGCTACTTTGCGCGAGCTGTACCCGCAGTTGCCAGATCCGCAGACCACCCCCACAGCCGCAACGCAGGGCGTGCTCGGCCCCCTCGTTGGAGTTGCCGGGTCCCTAATGGCTATGGAAGTCATTAAGATTGTGTGTGACACACCCGGGGTGCTGGTGCGCCGACTAGCTCTTGTAGATGTGCGCGAAACCGGAGTTAGACTCGTCGAGTTTTAGGAGAATCCTTGATTAGCGTTGAAGAGTACGTTTCGCAAGTAACCGCGGGTATTGCTCCCCTTCCTGCCGAAGAACGGCCCCTGGAATCTGCCCTCGGCACCACTTTGGCAGCGAGCATCGAGGCCCGAGTTGCCGTACCGCCTTTCACGAACTCCGCGATGGATGGGTTTGCGGTACGCGCAGATGACGTGCACGGAGCGTCAAAAGATGCCGGGGTGAACCTGCCTGTTCTCGAGGACGTTGCCGCCGGCAGCACGGCTAACGGTACGCTAAAGCCCGGTTTTGCAACGCGCATCATGACGGGCGCTCCCCTGCCCGAAGGCGCCGACGCGGTGGTGAAAGTTGAAGACACCAACATTGAGCCTGGCCCGGTGCAAATGCCAGATCAAGTCACCATATTCAGTGCGGTCCAGCCCGGAACAAACGTACGTAAAGCAGGCGAAAACGTTGCCGTTGGGGATCTTATTCTTGAGGCAGGAATTACGGTTACTCCCCAGGTGTTGGCAGCGGCCGCCTCGGTAGGCTACGGGAAGCTACCGGTAATCCCGAAGCCTAGGATTGCGATTATTTCTACCGGAACGGAGCTGCAGGATCCGGGGAGCGAGCTCGCTCACGGGCAGATTCCCGACTCGAACGGGATTATGCTCGACGGTTTAGCACACTCGCTGGGAGCAGAAGTAACGTATCGAAGTCGCACCGGCGACGAGCCTGAGCATCTTGAGCAGATGTTCACCGAGGCTGGGCGCTGCGCGGACCTCATCATCACTTCGGGTGGAGTTTCTGCCGGAGCGTTCGATCCTGTCAAAATCGTCGGTAAGACACACAACTTCAACTTCGAAAAAGTAGCCATGCAGCCCGGAAAACCGCAGGGGCACGGCGTCATTAATGTGGATGGCCGGGGTGTGCCCGTCATGTGCCTACCCGGCAATCCCGTGTCGGTCTACGTATCATTCATGCTATTCGTGCGCCCGATTATCGGCATTCTCGCCGGCCGTCCCGGAAGCAAGCTACAGGCGGTTCCCGCTCTGGCCGGCGCGTCGTTCAAGTCTGCCAAGAATCGGCGTCAGTATGCCCCCATGCGTGCCGAGCTCAGCACGAGTGGCATCACGGTTTACCCAACCCACTCGCAAGCCTCCGGCTCGCACCTCATCGCCACCTTGCATCAGGCTACCGGCCTCGTGGCGGTTGCGGCTGACGTAGACGAAGTGGCGCAAGGCGACCTCGTGCAATACATTCCGCTCTAAACCGCGTTCTCGCCTGACCCCGATCCCACGAAACCTTCTCATATCACCAACGCGACATAGCGCAAATGCGGCACTCATGCGATAGTAATACCGCATTTGCTGGTATATGGTTTGGGATATGAAAGATTTACGAGTATCAAATGTGGCCACACTACTGGGCGTATCCACGGACACGGTTCGACGCCTGGTAGAAGATGGCACGATTAAAGGCACGCGCCAAGATGGGCGCATTCTGATCGACGGCAAGTCCCTGGTTGATTACATTCGCCAAATCGCAGCGCAGGACGAGCGTTCTACGCATGGCACGGAAGTTAACTCCATCCGTAACCAGCTGACCGGCATCGTCACAGACATCACCTCCGATAAAGTCATGACCCGAGTCGAGATGATTTGTGGCCCGTTCCGAATCGTTTCCCTAATTTCCACCGAGGCTGCACAAGAGATGAAGCTCGAGGTGGGCTCGCTCGCCGTTGCCGGCGTGAAATCCACCAACGTTTCTGTAAGCCTTCCCTAGATTCACAATGAGGATGAACATGAAGAAAACAGCTAAAATTTTTGCCACCCTCGCCGCCGCATCGATGATGCTCGCAGCATGCTCGGGCTCTCCTGCCCCGGCAGACAAGGAAGGCGCCGAGCCGCAGACGCTAACCGTTTTTGCTGCGGCCTCGCTAAATAAGGTCTTCCCGCAGATTGCTGAGGAAGTTTTTGAGCCCGCAAATGAGGGCGTGAAGGTGTCCTTCTCGTTCGAGGGTTCCTCCACACTCGTGGACCAGCTCAAGAACGGCGCCCCGGCAGATGTATTCGCCTCTGCTGACACGCGCAATATGGATAAGGCAACGGATGCGGACCTCGTTGAGGCGCCAGAACCGTTCGCACTGAACACGCTTACCCTTATCGTTCCGGCAGGAAATCCGGGCGGCGTTACCGGCCTCGACGACTCTTTGAAGTCTGCAAACGTCATCAAGTGCCATGTGGAAGTACCCTGCGGCAACCTGACCAACAAGGTGCTTGACGAGGCTGGAATCGAGCTAACACCGGTTTCCGAAGAGCAGAAGGTAACCGACGTGCGCGGCAAGATCGAGTCGGGTGAAGGTGATGCAGGCTTTGTCTACATGACCGACGCAATCGCTGCCGGCGACAAGGTAGAGATTATCCCCATCGACGTCAAGGGCGTAAACGAGTACCCCATTGCTGTTGTAAAGGATTCTAAGTCTCCTGAACTCGCACGCAAGTTTATTGAGGCGGTGCTCTCCGACGAGGGCCAGGAGCTGCTGAAGCAGTACGGATTCGCCAGGCCATAGTCCGCAAGCAACTGAAGAACACAACCGTCCCGGCATATTGGACCAAGCGCCGCTAACCCTGCCACGTGAAACCAAGGTGCCGGGACGGATTGATAAGTCATAGGCATTGCAAAGGTGGAGCATTTTGAGTAGGCAGCAAAGCACCAGCAGGCGTGAGACCGCGGCGGGACCGGCACCCTGGCTCGCAGTTCCGGCAGGGATAGCGCTGGCCTTCGTGGTCGTGCCATTTATTGGCATGTTCGCCGAGGTGCAGTGGGCAGACCTCCCTGCGCTGTTGGCCGGTGAAGCTGCACGAGACGCTCTTTGGCTGTCCCTCAAAACAACTTTTGCCTCAACTATCATCTCGCTAATTCTTGGTATTCCCCTAGCGCACATCCTCGCCCACACCAGCCACGGTGCACGCGCAAGTTTGGGTAGCGTCTTACGCCTGCTGGTCACGCTTCCTATGGTTGTGCCACCCGTCGTCGCCGGCCTTGCGCTCCTGGTCACGTTTGGACGCCGCGGCCTCATCGGCTCTTACCTGCACGTGCTGGGCATTGATATCGGCTTCAGCACCATCGCAGTAGTTATGGCACAAGTGTTTGTATCCATGCCGTTCCTCGTTATCTCACTCGAAGGCGCACTGCGCTCACGCGGACGCGACCTCGAAAAAGCGGCAAACAACCTTGGAGCTTCTCGCACTCGCATATTCTTTGAAATCACGCTACCCCTTACCGTTCCTGCGATGGCCTCGGGCACAGCGCTAACCTTCGCGCGCGCCCTTGGCGAGTTCGGTGCAACCATCACGTTTGCTGGCTCACTGCAGGGCGTTACCCGCACTCTCCCCCTCGAGATCTATCTGCAACGCGAAATTGACACCGCCACTGCCCTAGCCCTCGCGACCGTGATACTTCTAGTTGCTGGCCTTGTAATCGCTATAACTAGCGCTATTTCGAAAATATCTGCAAAGAGATCCAGCGAGGAGGCGCACGGAAGGGAACCTGAATCTGCGCGCCAGAACCAGTTGGACACCATGTGCGCGTTGAGCGACCTCGATATGTCACTACAGCAGTGGGAAAACGCGCCCGTTGGGATCGAAATAAACGCGGACGTATCCAAGCGACATGTTCATATCGATGCCAAACTGAAGCGAGGCGCTATTACGGCCATTGTTGGCCCGAACGGCTCGGGCAAGACCACCGGGATAGAGCTGATTGCCGGAACTCTAACTCCTTCCAGTGGAAGCAGGAGCCTAAACCTGGGGGAAGATCCCACCATCGTATGGCTAGAGCAACGCGCGCTCCTATTCCCGCACCTAACCGCCTGCCAAAACGTGGCGTTCGGGCCGCGAATCAGAGGCCTTAGTTCCGAGGCGGCAACTAAACGAGCCCTCGCTGAGCTCGAAGCCGTAGGTTGCTTGCACTTAAAAGACCGCCTGCCGAGTGAACTCTCCGGAGGCCAAGCACAGCGCATCGCAATCGCCCGCGCCCTAGCTGTAAACCCCGATCTCGTTTTGTTAGATGAGCCTTTTGCCGCCGTTGACTCTGAGATTGCCTGGCCCCTTCGCCTGGTGCTGCGCGAGCGTATTCGTGCAGCCAAAGCCACCGCCGTGATGGTCACTCACGATCTCACAGACGCCGCATTCATGGCAGATCAAATCATCACCCTGGAAGAGGGACAGGTTAGCGAGAGCGGATTCAAAACCCAGGTCTTGCAGGCCCCCTCCTCCGCCTTCCTAACCCGTCTTACAGGCGCAAACACGGTTACTGAGGGCAATCAAGTCTTGGTGGTTCGCCCATCCGATTTCCGTGTCGAGGCTGGGCACACCGAAGGCGGAATCCATGGGCAAATCCTGCGCCGCGTGCTTTCACCAACTGGCGAGATTGCGATTATCAGTGGCGAGGACGGTGAGCTGCTCTCCGTATCAATCAACGCCTACAACGTCGATCTGCTTCAACCGGGCAGCGCCGTAACGCTTCACGCCCAGCCGGTAGAGTCCCTGCAGTAAACCGGGAAACAGCGTAGAAACCAAACAAAAGAGGCTCCCGGAAAATCCGGGAGCCTCGAAGCTTTTGCTTAAGAGTTGGGTCGCTTGCCGTGGTTAGCGGCGCTCTTGCGACGTGCCCTGCGTTTGCGGCCTCGCTTGCTCATTTCGACTCCTCTACCTACTTCATTAAACAGCTTTGCCATTTTCGCACAATTTGCGAAGTTTTAACAGCCCGGCCTAAGCGAAATCATCGAAAAACACGCAAACGTGACTAAATCAACCCGAAACTAGTCCCACTGCCGCGTAATATGCGTGACTCGCACGCTTGCAACCACGCGCGCGCGAAGCGATGATGGCGCCTGCTTCTCGTAGCACTTACGCATCAGCTCACGCACGTGCATCTCCGCATCCACCCGATCCGCGCAGTGCCTGCACGTCTCCAAGTGCTGTGAAAGGCGATACGCCAACTCATCCTCCAACGCGTCATCAGCAAACGCGTAAAGGAAGGAGCTCAGTTCCTCGCAAGGATCGCAATCATTGTTGTTAAGCATGATCCTCCTTCACTCCAATTCCCATTCGTTTCGCATAATCTGCAAGCGCCGTTCGAAGCTGCGCCCGACCGCGATAGATTCGTGACATCACAGTGCCAACGGGGGTACCCATGATTTGGGCGATCTCTTTGTAAGAAAACCCTTCAACGTCGGCCAGGAGCACCGCCTCGCGATACGTGTCAGAAAGAGACTCGAGGGCTTCGCGAACCGTGTCGTCTGGTAGCGAGTCAAGCGCCGCAGCCTCCGCGGATTCAAGGGCGACCGGATGGTGACTGGAGGCATCAACTAGTTGCCAGTCCTGCACTCCTTCATCGGAGGTTTGTTGCGGCCGCCGCTGATTCTTGCGGTAGGTGTTAATGAACGAGTTCTTCAAGATTCGATACATCCACGCCTTCAAATTGGTACCCGGCTTGAATGTGTTGAACGAGCTAAATGCACGCACATACGTGTCCTGCACCAGATCTTGAGCATCTGCCTCGTTACCGGTCATACGAAACGCCGCCCCGTACAGCTGGTCTAGCAAAGGGAGCGCCTCTTCTTCGAACCGCGCGCGAAGCTCGGCCTCGTCTACCTGTTCCTTCTTGTCCATCACCATCGAGCATACTTGCACCTCCAACAATTAAGGCAACAACAAAGCCCCCATTTTTCTTCCAACCTCCACTAACGCTGAGATGTAGGTAACATGGACCTATGAAGGTTTTACGGATGATTGCAAGGCCACTAATCGTGGCGCCGTTTATTATCGATGGGCTTTCAGCAGTGAAAGACCCAGATGCCCACGCACGTCAGTTCCAGAAGGTTTCACCCTACCTTGAGCGTTTAGGGGTACCTCCGGTAATCACATCGGATGCAAAAATGGCCTCGCGCGCACTCGGTGCTGTCACGGTTCTAGCGGGCACCAGCTTTGCGCTTGGCAAGGCTCCGCGCACCTGCGCAGCCATCCTCGCAGCCACCGCTGTTCCGATTGCACTGGTTCAAAACCCCGTATGGACTGCCAAGGACCACGCCCAAAAAGAGCGCTACCGCCGTGGTTTAGAGCGTTACGGCACAGCCCTAGGCGGCCTAATTCTTGCAACAGTTGACCGCGAAGGTGAGCCCTCCAAGACCTGGCAGCTTGCTAACTGGCGCGAACATCAGCTGGCTCTAACGCAGGCGCGCAACGAAACGTGGGAAGCCGCTAAGGAAGCATTTGACGCCTAACCCTTGGCTCGCGCCACAGGCCACCAAGCCTGTTGATAGCGATGTCACGATTCCCGGTTCGAAGTCTTTGACGAACCGGGAACTCATGCTGTCGGCGCTGGCGACTTCCTCCTCTACAATTTGCGGCGCACTTAGCGCCCGCGACACGCGCCTCATGGTTGAGGCGTTGCGCTCCTTGGGAGCGCAGGTCGAGACCGGAGCTGACAACTGGGCGATCACTCCCATTCCAAGCGTTCCCGGTTCTACACCAATCAGCATTGACTGCGGCCTTGCAGGAACCGTCATGCGATTCGTCCCTGCCCTTGCCGCACGCTGTACGCGACCAGTGCGCCTCACGGCTGATAGCCAGGCAAATGCCCGCCCGATGGCTGGCCTGTTCAAGGCTCTGCGTTCCATCGGCGTGAGCGTTACACATGAGAGCGACGAAACCTTCCCCCTCACCGTGCAAGGCCCAGCGCGCGTGCGTGGCCCCATAAGTTTGGATTCATCCGCCTCGTCCCAATATCTATCCGCGCTGTTACTTGTTGCTCCGTTGCTAGAAAGCGATCGGGAGTTTATAGAGATTGAGCTAGAGGGCACACTTCCATCGCGACCACACGTAGAAATGACGCTTGCCGCGATGCGTCTACGTGGCGTAGACGCCGATTGGACGGGTGAGCGCACACTGCGGGTTAAACGCGGCGACATCAGCGGACGCGACGCGGTGATAGAGCCAGATCTTTCTAACGCCGGCCCGTTCCTCGCCGCCGCCGCAGTTACCGGCGGCCACGTTCGCATCCCCTACTGGCCGCTCCAAACCACGCAGGCAGGCAACGAGTGGCTACCTATTTTGCGCCAAATGGGTGCCGACGTAAACCTCGTGCCGCAAGGCACCGTGTACGGCACGCTGTGCCTGCGTGCCGGCGAACTTCAAGGATTTACTGGCGACATGTCCCAGGTTGGGGAACTCGTTCCTACACTTGCCGCAATCTGCGCGTTTGCAACCGCCCCCTCAACGATCACGGGAATCGGGCACCTTCGCGGACACGAAACCGACCGGCTAAAAGCGATCGCCACTGAACTAACCAAACTGGGTGTGCTCGTTGAAGAGGGAGCCGATTACCTCAGAATTGATGGCACAAACGGCTGGGTGGAAAACCTTCGTGAACCGACTCTGCTACATTCCTACGCAGATCACCGGATGGCCACATTCGGTGCCATTATCGGTCTGCGCGCCCCGCAAATCTACGTTGATGACGTGGAAACCGTGGCGAAAACCATGCCTGATTTTGTAAACCTATGGACGAAAATGCTGGAGCTAAATGTCTAGACGAGACATTGGAACCGACGACCCGCGCGTAAAAGTACGCCCCGGAAAAGGCTCGCGCCCGCGCACCAAGCGGCGCCCCAGCTATGAGGATGCCCCCACGGGACGCGTGATTGCGGTTGATCGAGGTCGCTACCACGTTATTGCCGAGGACGGCACGCGTGTCACCGCTGTGAAAGCCCGCGAAATTGAGCGCGGCGGCATCGTTGTGGGAGATAGCGTAAAGCTGACCGGCGATCTCACGGGACGCAAGGACACTCTGGCGCGCATCGTGCAGGTAAACGAGCGCGAGAGCGAACTCACGCGCTCTGCGGAGGATGCGGAGGCAAAAGGCCGCGAGCGCACCATCGTTGCCAATGCCGACATCATGGTGATCGTGGTGGCGAAGACCAATCCTCCGGTTCGGCCCGGGTTCATCGATCGGTGCCTCGTTGCCGCCTACGACGCAGGTTTAACACCGATAGTGTGCCTCACTAAGGCTGACCTGGGTGATCCGGATGATGTTGCCACGTTCACGGCCTCGTTGGGCATCGAGACCTACACTGTGTCGATGATGCCGGATCACCCTGCACATGCCGGCTACGAGGAGGTCATTGACCGGCTGACCGGGCATACCTCCGTGCTCATCGGCCACTCCGGGGTGGGTAAATCCACGCTCATTAACGCGATTATTCCAAACGCGGACCGGGCTACGGGCCACGTCAATGAAGTGACGGGGCGCGGACGCCACACCTCCACCTCCGTCGTGGCTCTGCCGATGCCGGGCGGTGGCTGGGTTATTGACACTCCGGGCGTGCGTGGCTTTGGCCTCGCCCACGTCGAGCCACACACCGTTGTTGCGGCATTTGAGGAACTGTGGGAAGTCACCGAGGAATGTCCGCGCGGTTGCGAACACCTCACTGACTCTCCAGATTGTGCCCTCGACGACTGGGTTCGAAATGGAGCTGAGGGCAAGGATATTCGCGAAATGCGCGTCCAATCGGTTCGCCGCCTCCTGGCCTCGTTGAAGGTGGCGCAAGAAAAACCCTGGGAGAACTAGCGCGCGTACATGTCGACGAAGTTCGAGATGATTTTGTGTCCGGGCGCAACGTCAACGTCAATGCACTGATCGATGATGCGCTGTTGGTCATCCGGCTGATAGTAGCCTGAAGCGGCATACCCGATGATGCGAAGCTTCAGGGCAGGCCAATCGAGTTCGGGATGGAACTGCGTGCCGTACATGTTCTGTTTTACCTTAAACAACTGGATTGGGCAGGCCTCGCCGCGCGCCAGAAGCGTTGCCGATTCGGGCAGTTGCTCGCATGCCTCCTTGTGGCCTACATAGGCTCGGAATGTGTTTGGAATTCCGCGCGTTATCGGGTCTTCACGCCCCTCTTGCGTGAGCTCAATGACGGGGGCAGAAATAGATTCACCATACTTTTCTGAGATCTTGCCACCCTGGTGACCAAGCAGGGTACCCACGCCATAACAGATGCCAAGAAACGGGAAATCCTTTGCAACCAATTGATCCATGAGGCCTTGAAGCTCTGCTTCTACACGAAGTTGCACATGCGATTTCTTCTCAATCGGGGAGAGCGAGTCGAAGGGAGATCCGCACAGGATCACGCCGGCCCACTCATCCAGGTTGAGCGGCGGGAGCGAACTCTGTTCAAGCCGGTGCCAGACCAGCTGGTTTGAGTCCAGCCCCGAAAGTTTTCTCAGCATTTCGACCTCGGAAGTCAAAATTGCGGGCTCGGTTCGCGTTGTGATCATTAAGAACTTCGCGTTGGATTTCATTTGCTCAGCTTACGGGATTACCCGGCCATGCGCGCCCGCGCGGGGGTAGTTTGGACACATGGATAAGACTTTGCATGGCAGTGGACAAAATATGGCATCGGCCGCGGATTTAAAGCTGGCACACGCCCTCGCAGATCGCGCTGACGCGGTAACGCTGGACCGCTTTCAATCGGATGATTTGAAGGTAGCGACCAAAGCAGACCGGTCTCCCGTTACCGACGCCGATCAATCTACTGAGGCCGCGATTCGCGAGCTACTGGCCACCCATCGCCCGGACGACTCTATTTTTGGCGAAGAAATGGGAGTTACCGGAAGCTCTACGCGCCAGTGGGTGATTGATCCGATTGATGGCACTAAGAACTTCCTGCGCGGCGTACCCGTGTGGGCCACCCTTATTGCTCTGGCCCAGGATGGCGAAGTAACAGTTGGAGTGGTATCTGCCCCAGCCCTTGGCAGACGCTGGTGGGCGGGCAAAGGCCTCGGCGCCTACGTAGGAGTACAACAGGCACTGCGTGAGTCTTCAAACTGTTGCGGCACTAATGATTGCTGCGCTGATACGCCACCTTCGGGCGCATTTGATTATGTGAGCGCCGGGCAGCGCATTCACGTATCTACCATCGACCGTTTTGAAGATGCCTCACTGTCTTACTCTTCCTTGTCAGGATGGAAGGCACGCGGCAAGCTAGACCATTTCTTGGACCTTACTGATCGCATGTGGCGAACTCGCGCGTACGGCGATTTTTGGTCTTACATGATGGTGGCCGAGGGCGTATGCGATATTGCCGCAGAACCAGAGCTAGAAACCTACGATATGGCGGCCCTTGTGCCCATCGTGACCGAGGCGGGGGGCCGTTTCACCTCTTTGCTGGGCGAGGACGGACCGTGGGGTGGCACGGGGGTTGCGACTAATGGCTTGCTCCACGATGAGGTGCTCCAGATACTGGCGTGGGAAGAGGGACTGTAAAATTTTTGTCCGTACCGTTCGCTAACCTGTAGGCATGAAGTTAATTCACACCGCAGATTGGCACCTGGGCAAGACTCTACATAAGCAGTCGCTGGAAGGTTTCCAAGAGACATTTCTTGACCACATGGTCGATTTGGTGGACGATGAGAGGCCCGATGCGCTCCTAGTTGCCGGGGATGTTTACGATCGCGCGATTGCCCCGACCTCGTCAATGAATCTGCTCGAGGATGTACTGCAGCGCCTCAGTGAGCTCACTCAGGTCATCATGATTCCGGGTAACCACGATTCTGCGGCCAGATTAGGATTCGGATCGAGGCTGTACACAGAGCGATTAAAGATCGTTTCGCGTACTGCAGACGTAGGGAAGCCAATCGTGATCCGAAGCGGATCCGAGGTGGCAAACGTCTACCCTATCCCGTACCTGGAGCCCGATATAGCTCGCGTTAGCCTCTCCGATGAGGTCGATGACGCTGGAGTTCTCACCAGCCTTGCTCGCAGTCATCAGGCCGTTATGGAGGCCGCCCTGCGGCGCATAGACGCGGACCTCGCAAAGCGCGAAGGCATGGGCATCGCGGTGATTCACGCGTTCATCGCTGGATCCGAAACCAGTGATTCTGAGCGCGACATTTCGGTTGGAGGTTCGCAGTCGGTTACCCCCTCAACCTTCAAGACTATGGGCGCAGACAAGCCACTTTCGCGCGGGCTTTCCTACGTTGCCGCCGGTCACCTACATCGGCCCCAGCAACGCGACACTGATGGGCCGATCATCCGCTACAGCGGGTCTCCCCTACCCTTTTCATTCTCCGAAGCACGCGACAAGAAGTGCACAACCATTCTTGAAATTGAGAACGGAGTTGTTGACCTGCGGACCGTGCCCGTGCCCCAAGCTTATTCCCTCCATCAGATCCGCGGGACCATTGCAGAGCTTACGTCCGATGTACCCGAATGGGCGAAAACCGGATTCGCCCACGTTGAGGTCACTGACCTCACAAGGCCTGAGCATCTCCACGAACGCATTAAAGCTAGTTACCCCAATGCTCTGCTGATTCGGCATACTCCTCCGGCCTCGCAAATCGAAGGAGCGGTAGCTGTAATCGAGAAGAAAACGCCACAAGAGCTTGCCGAAGAGTTCTTCGAACTCGCGCTTGGACGCAAAGTACTGCCTGGAGAGAGCGAAATTATTGAGCAAACGTGGGAAACCGTGTTGCAGGAGGAAGAGTAATGCGACTACTAACACTCGAGTTTCAAGCGCTCGGCCCCTTCGCCGGACACCACCAGATTGACTTCACCCGGTTCGAGCCATCCGGCCTATACCTTCTGCGCGGACAAACCGGTTCGGGTAAATCAACTATTATCGACGCCATCACGTTCGCTCTCTACGGCGATGTTGCTGGCGGGCAAACCTCTACGCGTGACCGATTGCGCTCCAACTTTGCCAGCCGCGACACCGACACGTTTGCGCGGTTGCGCTTTGAAACTTCGCACGGCGCGTTTGAAGTCACCAGGCGTCCTTCCTACACCAAGGAAGGTAACAAAACCGCCACGCCAGCAAGTGCCGTCCTGGTAAAGCTCGACGCCAGCTACGACCCTGTTACCGATCCTTTCTGCGGAACAGGTGAAGAAGTAGCGACCAGGGCAAAAACCGTCACCGATGAAATTACACGCGTCGTAGGCCTGGGACTAGACCAGTTCCTCCAAACTGTGGTTTTGCCGCAGGGCAAATTCGCCGACTTCATCCACTCCAGCCCAAAGGATCGCAAAGACGTCCTCGAAGACATTTTCGGCACAGAACACTTTCGCCGTTTCACTGAATCCTTGGCTCTGCAGTCGAAAGCAGCGCGCGCCGAGTTTGACGAGCAACGCGCTGCCGTAGCATTTCAGGCCAGCCAAATCTGTGAAGAAGCCGGTGCGGCAGTCAGGCTGGCCAACTACGAAGAGGCAATCGGCCGCGCACTCACCATCTCTAAAGAGCTCCAGGCTAAAGCACGGCAGGCCGAAGACCAGCTATACCGCGCCATTGCCGACGTACGTGAAGTGGAAGCCACCGAAGCTGAACGTGAGAGGGTTGAAACCACCACGCTCCGGTGGAAAGCCGCAGCCAAGCAGCTCGCCGCGCTCGAAGAAACCGTCGATGAGCACAAGCAACGCGAAGCCAAGTTAAAGCACGCACGCGAAGCACTTGCACTTAACGCAGACCTGCTTGCCAAAGAACGTGCGGCCACAGCTCTCGAACAGGCGAAAACAGGCGCATTTTCCAGCATTGATGCAATTAACGAGGAGGACGCTGACCTGCGTAGCACCGCGCGTGGGGCCCTCGATGGCACATCCTGGGAAGCGATTCGTAAGCGAGATGAGGAACTTACCAGCGAACTAACTCGGCTCGAAAAAACCGAGCAGAACATCGAGCAATTAGAACTTTTATCCACCCAGATTGAAGAGCTTCGCGCGACCATTGTCGAGCTGAAACAGTCCGCATCGGGCCGCCAAGCCGAGATTGATCAGTTCCACCAGGCCGAGCAAAAGGTTGAAGCCGCCGTTGCTCAAATGGAGCAACAAGGACATAGCTACGCAACTCTCGTAGATCAAAGGAATGAGCTCTCACTGCGTCTGGAAGCTTCCAAGAGCGCCGACAAAGAAAGAGCACGCCTGCTTGAAAGCTCTGCAGAAATTGGACGCAAAGCAAAGAAACTTGAGCAGGCTCGCACCCAGGCACAAGATCTAGCTGCAAAGTGGATAAACAACTCCGCTTTAGAGCTGGTTGCGAAGCTTGTCGATGGAGAAGAATGCATAGTTTGCGGGTCTACCAACCATCCTCACCCGTACGAGGGCTCGCCAACCGACGTTCAGCGTGAAGAACTTGACGAAGCCCGGGCCCTCGTAGCGCGGATCGAAGCGTCTCTTACTGCAACCCGAGAAGATCACCAGCGCATCGTTGAATCCATCAAAGAACTCAACAAGAAGGCAGGCGCGGACACCGCGTCACTGCAGATAGCGTATGACGACATCGATACCCAGGTTGTAGCGGCCAAACAAGCAGGCGACACCGCCAGCCAACTGCGTAAAGACCTGGCCGAATCCCGCAGTCAAATTGAAAAGTACAAAACACAGATTGCCAGTGATAACGTCAAGATTGCGGCGAATACCAAAGACGTAGAGAATAAGACCGCTGAAATTGAGCGTCTCTCGCAACTGATACAACAGGCGCGTGGTTCCTTCACGTCCGTAGCCGAACGACGCGAAAGCATCGTCACTAGGCAAGACCACATTCGGCACATAATCAAAGTAATCACCGCATTTGAAGATGCCCACAGCCGGTACACCGAAGCTGCGGCCGTGCTGGCCAAAGCCCTGGCAAATAGTGCCTTCGCCTCGGCTAATGAAATCCAAGAAGCGCTACTGCCCCAGGCTGAAATCAATGCGCTAGAAGAGCAAATCTCCAACTACAACCTGACCAAACGCCAAGCGGGCGCCACTATCGAAGAAACCGAGCGATCCGGGCTTGTGCGCACCGAATATCCCAAACCTCTTACTAACGCGCTATCTCGGCTTCGTCGTATCCACGAAGAAGCCACCAGCACACACGCCCTCGCAAAGAATGCTCTCACTCAACACGAGGAGCAAGTGGGCAAGCTCAGAGCAGGGATAGAGAACCTGCAGACGTTAGAAAAGGAGTTGGGACCAATCCGACGCCTCGCTGAGCTTGCGCAGGGAGCAAGACTCGAAGATGGCACCCCAATCCCCTTCGACACCTGGGTAATCATGCGTCAATTCGAACGCGTACTTGAAGCCGCCAACCCTTACCTAGAAAGGTTCTCTACCGGACGGTACCAACTGCGCAGAGTAAGCTTGGACGCTTCTAGGAAGAGCCAGCAAGCCGGACTTGGACTTGCAATCATCGATTTGAACACAGACACCGAACGTTCCCCCGCATCGCTATCTGGCGGCGAAACCTTCTACTCCTCACTCGCACTTGCCCTCGGCCTCGTAGAAGTAATCTCATCTGAAGCTGGTGGCCTGGACCTCAAATCAATGCTCATCGATGAGGGGTTTGGCTCACTGGACCAAGATGCGCTAGATAAGGTCATGATTGGTCTTCAGCGCCTGCGCGATTCTGGGCGAACCGTAGGCGTAGTATCACACGTAGCCGAAATGCAACAACGCATCAGTGACGGCATCGAAATCAAACATGCAAAATCGAAAGGATCAACACTTGTAATCCACGCCGCCGACTAGCGCCACCACACTTGAAAGCCATTACTATTCGTGCGCGTTCAACGCCTGGCAGAGCTGTGCGCGCTCACTGACGTCAAACCACTCCAAGAAAGCGTCCATAAGCTCTTCCACCGCTTCATCAGCTTCCTCTTGCGTAGCAGCCGCACATGCGCGACGAACCAGCGGCTCAGACTCAAGGCCGTCCACCAAGATAGCCTGCGCATTCTCCCACACCGGCTCCCCCTCAAGGGCTACCACAATGCGTCTTTGTGTGGGTTCCTCTAAATCACGCACAAGCTCCAGCGAAATCAAAGAAGCTGCCACGGCCGCTTCGTACTCGAACCACTCCCGCTCTTCCGCACAGGTCGCTCCAGAAGATGGAGTAACCAACTCGCGGACAGGAAGATCCCCACAAAGCTCCGAAGCAACCAAAGGCAAGAAACAGCGCATAAAACGAGTTTAAAACAGGGCCAAACTATTTGCGATCAAACAACTTAAAGCCAGACCGCTTCGACTTACGCCTACTCCGCCTGCGCGCCGGGGTAGACTCGCCCTGGCCAGTACCAATCAGATCAATAATCTGCGCGATCCCAGCGCCAAACTTCGACTCACCAGATGCCATAACCGTGGCGGCAGAAAGCACTGCCTCATCCACATCCGTGCTGTCCTCAATCACCACGCGAGGGGTCACCGGAGCGATCGAGGCAAGTACAGTATCAATCGGGCGACTCACGGATCCACCCGTACCCGAAGATCGTGCTCGATTTACTACCAACACGTCCGGACGCACTCCGGCTTCTTCAGCCTCGTACAGAGTATGCGTAAGCCGGGTCAATCCAATTGCATCACCACGAGCCACAATCAGAACTACATCTGCATCCTCTAAAACCGTGCGGTTAATGTCTTGTGGCGTTGGCACAAAAGTTAGCTGCGACGGATCATCATCAGCAAGACCGTCAGCCAGATCTACAACCACGTCACCCAGCTTGCGCAGTTCGCTCAGCACGTCCGCAACAACCTCAGCGCGAAGCATCCTCCATTTATCCGCGCGCGTGAGGCCAGAGAGCAAGTGGAAATGCTCATCAACCAGCAGGCGCGCATCGTCCAAAGCCAAACGGGTCAGTTCACCCTGGTTGCGCAGATTCGAAGCCTCCAACAGGCCCGACTGCGGGGCGTCAAACCCCAGCATGAACGCCAGCGAAGGAGCATGAGCATCAGCATCAACAAGCGTTACCTCGCGTCCCGCAAGCGCCAATGCGTGAGCCAGATTCAATGCCACCGTAGAGCGCCCCGGCGCACCCGATGTGCCCCACACCGCGATCAAACGTCCTCGATAATCAACAACGTCGGTAGTCTCCGCGGGAGCAGAGAACACTTGGCTCTCTTGCCCCATCATCCAGTTTTGGATCCCCATCGTCAGAGTGTCGACCACAAACTCAGCACTGGACGCATCACAACGCGCGTCCTCCCCGATGGAGGCTGCCGTAATCGGATCATCAACCACCAGCAGAACAAAAACGCCGGCCTCGTGAAACTCATCTACAACAGAGCGATCCAAGCCGGGAGCTCCGCCGCGTGCGACCACAACCGAACCGATTCCCGCACGCACGCACGCTCGCGCTTCCGCCAAATCCGCACACCTGCGTTGAACTGAAAACTTCGACGACTGCGCGTTGAGTTCCCGGATCACTTCCGTCTCAAAGGGCTCGTCAAGCCAAACAATTACACCCTTAACCGCCATCGCTACCCCGCGGGAACCACAATCAGGGAGCTCTTGGACCCCGTTGCCGCCAAGACGGTATCCAAATCCGACTCGGGCACAGAAATCTCAACGCTTTGGGCGCGATTAACCAGCGTGGTGTCCGGCTCCGAAATCGAAAGAATAATAGCCGAGGACGCAATCATTCTCGGTTCCGTTTGGCTACTGAGCGGCGTATCCGGCGAATCTACGGCCCACACCTCGACCGTAGAGCCTGTGGAGACGGATGAAGGAATACGTGTAGCCACATTTATTACAACCTGTCTGCGATCGAGCGAAGCCGCGCTTGCTACCGCGTCACGAGGAAGTAACTCGCCTGCACTGAGGGTACGCGTTGCCACGGCTCCCTCGGGCAGCGCTCCGGCCTCCAAATACGCCGTTGACCCCGTACGGGCGGACACGATTGAAAGAGCAGAGGCTTGAATGGGCTGGCCTTGCGCAACCGGAGCGTTCAACTGGTAAACGCTCTCCCCTCCGCGAGCCTTTTGCACCAGCCAGGTAGTAGCGACGATTGACACTACAACCAGGGCAAGTCCAAGAAGAAACCTGGGATCAGTAAACACGTGTGAGCGACGCGCTCTGGGTAAAGCTTTAGACACGTGACAATGATGCAGGAATTTTTGCCGCTTGTGGAAGATATCCACAGTTTGGTCTCAGATAAAGAAGACTAACGCCCCGAATCACGCCACTTCTGATAGTTAATTCGCGGAGCTTTTACACAACAGTGCGCGCGGACTATTCAGAACTGACACGAAGTGAGACAATATAGACATGAGCCAAAGATTCTTAACCATTGCAGACGTTGCCGAAACCCTTAACCTGTCTCAGTCCGCAACCCGCGCACTCCTATCGTCGGGCGAACTGCCGGCCATACAGGTGGGCGGGAAACGAACGTGGCGAATCGAGGCCTCCGAGCTTGAACGCTACATTGAGCGCCAGTACGCCGCCACCCGCGAGCGCATCGAATCGGGCAAGATCTAGGCTTCCCACAAATCTGCAGCAACCACCAATCTGCTTAGAATCCCGGCAGGAGGCGAATGCTAAACAGGTGAGATAGCGACACCGAAGAGACCCCGCCTTCGTGCCCTATGTCCACGTGGTCCATGTAGACCGAAACAATAAAACCGGTTAGAGAAGTTGCTCCCACCTGCACTGCCACGCGGCGACGTTGCCGCATAATTTGGCGCAATATAGCGGATAACCCCAAGCGCTTGTCTATAAGACTGGGCTCTGGCGCCACTCTTGCAAGGCCTTCAACGACCGCCATCGACGTGGTAGAGACCAGCTCCTGCACTCCCCCATCCTCAAGCAACACCCACGCCGGGTTTGAGCGCACTATTCTTCCCTTCGCACTGACGCCAAAGGGAGAGAACACGTTAACTTCGAGGCCTTCTGCGGCCCGCAACCGATCTGACATCCCCGCCGAAACCATCTCGGCCTCGGCGAGCTCCGCCACCTCTTCACGGCTTTGCACGGTCTCTTCGCCTGTGAACTCTTGCGCAAGACCGGCAATAATCTTCTCGAAATCCATGTCCTGATTGAAACATATCCAGGATTCAACATCGGGTTTTCCACCAATTTTCGAAACGCTATTGACTTACTAACCCCTAACGTGCAAACATCAATCATCACGAACTGATACGAACTAGCACGAAAGAGGGGCAATGGAGTCGAATAGGAACTCAAAATCTAGCGCAAGCATTGCGCTGGTCAGTGCCGCCGCGTTCACTGTTAGCGCGGCTGCCTCACTCTCGATCGCGATAGACAACTCAAGTGCGTTAGGCCTTCTTCAAACCGATGCGAATGCGATCTTGCATAGTTCTTTAAACCCAAACGCGTTGGCCCTACCACTGATCACCGCATTTCTTGGCTTTACCATCGCCACACTGTCGCTGTGGAGTCTCACTTCCCTGCTAGTTACTGAGATCCTTCTTATTCTTGCCAGGCGAGGCACACCCGTTCAGCGCCTACTCGAACTCGCGGTTAACACCTCCAGCCCTTTGGTTCGATCCTTGTTGAAGAAGAGAGTGGCAACGCTTGCAGTGTCGGCGTCTTTCGTGGTGAGCGTTACCTCGGCGTTTGCACCAGCTCCAGCAACGGTTCAAGACAACCTGGGGTGGCAGGCAGTATCTACACAGGAGACTCGTCCGTCCCAAACGAGCGTTCCAAGCGACCTCACGCTATCTGACCCATCGGCGCCCACCGCACCGACGCCGCAAGCTTCGCCGCCTACTCAACAAGCGGAAAAGAACACTAGCCACGGCGCTAACCTCCCGGCCTCACATACACATCTGGTCAACGAATCCTCTAGCGCTCAAGCCATCGATGTTCTGCTACAGACACACAAAAGCGCGAATGCGCCCGCCGGGAAATCTGAGCCGGACATTGCCGCGGATGAACAATACGTTGTGCGCAGCGGGGACTCCCTGTGGACCATAGCCGCCCGCCATTTGCAAAGCAGTGATCCCACCAAGATTGCTACCGAGTGGCACAGAATCTACAACCTAAACAAATCCGTTATTGGTACCGATCCCGACCTCATCTATCCGGGAACAACTCTGACCTTGCCTGAGGAGGACCTCTAATGTCTACAGCACTTGCAACCCTCGAACCCGTTTACGAACCCGTCAAGCTACGCACTGTCAAGGGCGGCAAAAGCCCTGCTAGGCGGCCCTCCGACATCAAGATCAAGCGCGCACCCAACCCCGTACGAACCCTCAACGGAATCTTGCCGAAGCCCGCACCTACGGGGCGCCACTGGGCAATGATTGAGGCATCGTGGGATTATTCAAAACCCGAGGCTGAAATTGACACCATTGGGAAAGCAGAGCAACTTCCCGACGCACGTAACTGGAGCCGCGCCCTAGCACTCGCGATCGTTGAGACACTCAGCGGACAAAAGTATCCAAGCGCGCTAGAACGCTTCGTCACCCCAGACCTTTACGACGCGATCGAACGAAAAGTTGCTCTCGCTACCAGACTGGATGGGCCGGCGGGACGCTCCGCTAGAACAAAAGCCCTGTCTTCCAGAGTATGCGTGGTCAATGAATCCATTGCGGAGACCACACACGTTGTCGTTAAGGGAGAAACCACCCGAGCCGTTGCCATTCGCCTTGAAGCTCGCAGAAGACAATGGGTAGCCACCGCCCTTGAAATCCTGTAAACGAAAGCCCGCCACCTGCGAATGCAAATGGCGGGCAATCTTAAAACGCTCTTAGCGACGCTTGCGCTTTTGCGCTCTGCGCTGCGCGCGATTCATCGCGGGGGCGGCCCCATCCGCGGACGTAGTCGGAGCCTGCCCGCGGCCGCTCGGACGGAAAGCAGAACCCTCATCCGGGATTCCATCTGAATCTCCAGAGCCGGCAGGGCCAGACATTTGCATCTTTCCGAAGTGAGAACGGCCCACATCGCCCATCACGTTGTCACTCTTAGGCTGATTCAAAGCCTTTGCCTGACGAGCAACCGCAGACGCCTTCGCCGCATCAAGCTTCTCCTCCTGCTGTTGCAACGCAAGCTCAAACTGGCCAGCAAACGAGAATGCGAGCTTCACAGCTTCTTCACGGATGCGCTCCATCATTGCCTGGAACATCTGCGCACCCTCAGACCCGTACTCAACCAGAGGATCACGCTGACCCATTGCGCGAAGGCCAATACCTTCCTTCAAGTAATCCATCTCGTACAGGTGCTCACGCCACAACTTATCCACCGAAGCAAGCACGACACGGCGCTCCAAAGCCCGCATCGGCTCCTCCCCAAGCTGCGACTTAGCTAGCGGATTTGCGCTCACCTTCTCAGAAATCTTGTCGTACTCATTGTGAATATCCGACACGTACTCAAACACGAAATCCTCAGCCGAAGCGCCCGTGCCCTCGCCTACTGCATCCACAATCTCCTGCGGACGAATCGACACCGGATAATACTCATGTAACGTCGAGAACAAACCGTCGAGATCCCAATTCTGTTCATCATCCGACGGAACGTACTGGGACACCACCTGACGCACGAGTTCTTCCATGAAGAACTTCATCTGCGGATTCATGTCTTCACCCTCAAGAACCCGACGACGCTCACCGTATACCGACTCGCGCTGGCCGGTCATCACATCGTCATACTTGAGGACGTTCTTACGAATCTCAAAGTTACGAGCCTCAACCTGGGCCTGCGCCGAAGCGATGGACTTTGAGACCATCTTCGACTCGATTGGTAAATCCTCCGGATAGTTGCCTGAAGCCATAATACGCTGGGCAAGCCCCGCATTAAACAGGCGCATCAAGTCATCTTCCATCGACAGGTAGAAGCGAGACTCACCCGGGTCACCTTGACGGCCGGAACGACCCCGCAGCTGGTTATCAATACGGCGCGACTCATGCCTTTCGGTACCCAGCACGTACAGGCCGCCAAGCTCAACAACCTCATCGTGCTCCGCAGCGACGGCCTCCTTCGCGGACTCCATCACCTTCGGCCACATCTCGTTGTACTTGTCCGCATCCTCCTGCGGATCCAAGCCCTCCGAAGCCATGTGAGCAAGCGCAATATGCTCAGCGTTACCACCAAGCATGATGTCCGTACCGCGGCCAGCCATGTTCGTAGCCACCGTAACAGCGCCCTTACGACCCGCCATCGCCACAACTGCAGCCTCACGCGCGTGTTGCTTAGCGTTCAAAACCTCGTGCGGAATGCGGCGCTCCTTGAGCATGCGCGAAACCAACTCTGACTTCTCCACCGAAGTCGTACCAACGAGTACAGGCTGGCCCTTCTTGTGGCGCTCCTCGATGTCCTCCACCACGGCCTTCATCTTGCCCGCAAAAGTAGGGTAAATCAGGTCCGACTGATCCTTGCGAATCATCGGTCGGTTGGTTGGGATGGGTACAACGCCAATACCGTAGGTAGAAACAAACTCCGCAGCCTCAGTCTCTGCCGTACCGGTCATGCCAGCACGCGAGCCCTCTGGGTACAAGCGGAAGTAGTTCTGCAACGTGATCGTAGCGAGAGTCTGGTTCTCCGCCTTGATCTCCACACCCTCTTTAGCCTCAATCGCCTGGTGCATGCCCTCGTTATAACGACGGCCTGGCAACACGCGGCCGGTGTGCTCATCAACGATCAGCACCTCACCGTCCTGCACGATGTAATCCTTATCGCGCTTAAACAGCTCCTTGGCCTTAATCGCGTTGTTCAAGTAGCCAATCAGAGGCGTGTGCGCGGCGTCGTACAGGTTGTCAATGCCAAGCTGGTCCTCAACCTTGTCGATGCCCGGCTCAAGAATGCCGATAGTGCGCTTCTTCTCATCAACCTCGTAATCAACCTCGGGCTCAAGCGGGCGCACCAAACGCGCGAACGTCATATACCAATCATCCGCATTGCCTTGCGCCGGCCCCGAAATAATGAGCGGCGTACGCGCCTCGTCGATCAAAATCGAGTCAACCTCATCGACGATCACATAGTTATGACCGCGCTGCACCATGTCTTCAGGCACCTGCGCCATGTTGTCACGCAAGTAGTCAAAACCGAACTCATTGTTGGTGCCGTACGTGATGTCACAGTTGTACTGCTTGCGGCGCTCATCGGGCGTCTGCCCCACCAAAATACACCCGCAAGTAAGACCAAGGAATCGGTAAACCCGGCCCATCAGCTCCGACTGGTAAGAAGCCAAGTAGTCGTTAACCGTAACCACGTGCACGCCTTTGCCCTCCAACGCGCGCAGATAAGCCGGCAACGTTGCAACTAGCGTCTTACCTTCACCGGTCTTCATCTCCGCGATGTTGCCCTTATGCAACGCAGCTCCACCAATCAGCTGCACGTGGAAAGGACGCAACCCCAGCACGCGATCCGCGGCTTCGCGAACCGTTGCGAAAGCCTCAACCAGCAAGTCATCAAGCGTCTCGCCCTCTTCTAAGCGCTGCTTGAACTCATCAGTCTTCGCCTTGAGTTCCTCATCAGTGAGGTCCCGAAAATCGTCTTCGAGGGCATCAACCTGATCTGCAATCGCTTCAAGTTTGCGAAGGGCTCTACCCTCGCCCATCCTCAAGATCTTGTCAATAATAGACACGGCGCTCCAAAAGTTGTCCTTACACAGTTGATTCCCATTGTAGACCGCCAGTCACGTGAGCGCCGCACCCGCCCAGCCCGGAACTGATAGCAGCGCCAACAGCCCCACATCAAAAAACGCTCTCACGCCCACTCATCGCGAGCCCTACACAAAAAGGGGCGAGGACTGCTCGTCCTCGCCCCTGGTGGTGAAAACCTATTCGGCTTCAACCTTCGTATTCAAACGGATCACACCGTACGTCCAACCCTCGCGATGGTAAACAACGCACGGCTGCATCGTCTCTTGATCAATGAACAAGAACCACGGGTGGCCCACCAGCTCCATCTGATACAGAGCCTGATCAACCGTCATTGGTTCAGCCTCATGCAACTTCTGGCGAACAATTACCGGCGAATCCCCAAGCTGTTCCTCTCTTGGCTCACCGATCTTCAGATCCTCAGCCGAGCGCAACGTATCGCGATGTGCCTCCTCCTTCAGATCCTGTTCCGCCTCCGGCTCTTCATAAATTCCGCCTAGCTCCGGCGCAATCGGAGCGTTGTAACGCCTGCGATGATCCTTCGCACGATCACGTGCACGACGCAGACGCTCAAACAGTTTTGCGGTTGCAATGTCGACCGCCGCATATCGATCCGAGCTGGATGCTTCCGCTCGGATGATTGGGCCCTTGCCAAAGACTGTAAGTTCAATCCGCTCCGCGGTCTCAGCTCGACGCGGGTTTGGCTCGTGAGTGAGCTCAACGTCAATACGCTGTGCGCGCGGGTAGAACAGTGTCACCTTTGACACTTTCTCTTCTACGTACTCGCGGAAATTCGGGTGGATTTCGGCATTGCGTCCGACAACTGTGATGTCCATGGTTCCTCCAGGAATACGAGGGAAAAATCCCAACTGATTCGCCAGACACACATCGCGCCTGGCCGTGCGTTTAGTTACCACCCCCTACCAGACGTTTGCGGCAAAAACCTTGCTAAGACTTTGCCTGGTTACTTAAGTTTACCCGAACTTCGTGATGGGCGTCACTTTAGCGGATGGCAATTGTGAACATCCGCGAGCGCTACTCCCACAAAACATTGGCCTCCCGCGTATTCCACAGTCTTTCGGCAAGCCAGCATCGTAGCTCCCGTTGTAACCACATCATCCACCAGGATGCACTGCGCCCCGCGTAACTCCACCAACGCACCAACCGAACTACTGTGCGCGCGGCGTTCAACGCCTGACTTCCCTGCCTGAGTCGACCCCCAAGCCTTGGTGAGCACCGGAGCAACCATTACGTCGACCCCTTCGCGATCAAGATGAGACGCAAATCCGCGAGCGATGTGCGGCGTAACCATCAGGCCGCGCCACGCCCTCGTCCACTGGGATGGAACCGGGACAACGAGCAAGGGGCTACCTGCGAGAGGAACATCCACCACTGCGCGATGCGTCATCCACCCCTGCGCCAGCGACACTCCTGCCTGCACCAACCATTCTTGTAACCTGTTTGCCCGGTCATGTTTCGCAGCGAGGATGATTCTGCGTAGCGCTCCCTCATACTCGCCAAGGCTGATTAGCCGCATCGGCATTTCACCCTCCACCAGGCCGGCTCTAGCAGGGCGTTTCGCTATGGCGGCGCAGCTAGAACACAGCGTCGTATCCCACGCGCCACAACCCGCGCAAGAAGCCGGAGCGACGATATTTACTAACTCGCTAAACAATGCCAACACGAGGCAACAGTAACTAGGTACGAAAGTAGCAATAGCTCCCGCGGGCGAAGGTGTGCAAACCTGAGGGCGTAGCGCCCCTGGGGACACCCTGTCACTTTGGAGCCAAGTAAATAGGCAACGAACTAGTGCGGGTACGATTCCTCTACGAGGTCCGTTGTAGAGCTACGCCAAGACACACCAAATCGCGAGTAAATCGCCTCATCTTTGGTGTCTAAGAGCACCGCCTGCGGGGTGGCTCCTCCCGAAATCTTAATCGCGTCTGCCGGCGCTTCGAGCGTTTCAGGCACCGAACCAAGGCTCGAAATAGTGACCTTGCTAGCCTCATCACCGCGCTGCAAAATCAGTGCCGAAGTGTTGCCAGCCCACGACACGTCCAGCACCTCAGCCGCATCGAGTTCCACACGCCGAGGTACGTCAATACCCGCGGGTTTGCCTTGCGCATTACGTTTCACGGCGGCCATCCACACGCTGGAAGAGCCATCCCCATCGCGGCGCAACAATGCTCGCGCGCCATCTGGAGAAATCGAAATACTTTTTATCGAGCGATCATCCTGCCATGGAGATGCGATCCTTACTGAATCATCCCCCGCCGGATTCGTAACAACGACCTCGTTGCCCACAACCGTCCAAATCCAGTCCAGTCGATCGATCGACGGGCGCGAAATTCCCTCGCCCTCTAAAATCTGCACCGGTTTACCGCCCACGCGGACAGAAAAGAGCTTATCGCCGTTAATGAAAGCCAACGGACTGGAATCAACGGGACCAACCGAAGCGGCATGAGCTCCCGGCTGTTCACTAGCCGGAACCACCACAGTAGTGAACGACCTATCGCGCAGAACCAAACCCGACTTGTTAAAACCAACGCGCTTATCCATTGCCCACGTGGGGCCGGCCGGGATAGCAACATCGTCCAGGCGCATACCGTTGTTTTGCACACGTACCTCAGTCACGCCCGGCACCTGCGCCAGCGTTGAAGTTACCTGCCACTTCAGAGCTTCCTGTTGCTCTGAGCTAACCAAGTACTCTCCCTCTAGCTGCACGTCCGCAACGCCAGCCGTTACCGCAACCTGTTGAAGCGGGAGGCGCGCCCCCGCGGGGATTGCCGAAACCACAGCCGAAGCAATATCGCTAGAAGGCCCCTCAATAAGCGCCTGCATCAGGTGAGACTCCAAACGGCGCACCGGATACCAACGCCTATCCGGCACCAACGCGCGATAGTCGGGCGCAAAAAAGTACACCGAAGCCTGCGTGTACACCGCGTGGAAAGAGGACTGAGACAGGAGCACTCCGTCTGGGAGCTCATCAATGCGCCACTCGCCTAGCGAATTCGTTGTGAGCTTATACTTCAACGACGTCTTGGATGAGGCAGCCTGCTCCTCATAACTGCCATCAGGAGTCACCACGGCGTTAACTCCTACCGACACCGAGACCGTACTCGCATCCCCAGTCACGAACGGCGTTTGATCATCCGAATAGATCTGCACCTGCGATTCCGGACGCCACGCGGCCTTCGCACGATCAGTCAAATACGAGCGCGCCACCTGAAAATCATCCGACAAGCCCGCCGCAGAAGCGCGCAGAAAATCACGTACCAAAATGTCGGGAGTGGACCCAGCAACCGGGCCGTAACCTTTCAAAACCAGCGATTCTGCATCGGGAATATCCCGCTCAAAACTTGTAACCGGTCCCGAAGAAGGTAGCGACGAACAGCCCGCAAGCACCAGCGTGCAAGCCATGACCATAGTCAAAATCTTGCGCCTCATCGCTCCTCCCACAACTTCAGAGGCGTTTTCGCAATCTCAACACCCTGCCGGCGCGGAACTGTCACCATGAACGCAGCGCCTCGGCCTGGCTCTCCATACACCTCTATCTTGCCGCCGTGCAAAGCTACGTCCTCACGGGCAATAGACAACCCCAATCCCGTACCGCCGGTTGTTCGCGTGCGTGCCGGATCCGCACGGTAAAAGCGTTCAAACACGTGCGTGCGCGTCTCCTCGTCCAAACCAACACCGAAATCACGCACCCGCACCGAAGTAGCGTCAGGATCCGATCCAACCTCAACCTGCACCGGGCCACCTTCAGCGTGCTCAATCGCATTCACCAAGAAATTACGCAACACCCGCTCCATGCGGCGGCTATCTGCCTCGGCCACATTCCTGCCCTCGCCAGAAATGACCTCTACCTGCACCCCAAGTTTGTCCGCAAGCGCGCGATTCGCATCCACAACTTTTTGCGCCAGCTCCGTGAAGTTCACGTCATCAAGTTCCAGCGAAGCAGACTTTGAATCGTAACGCGAAATCTCTAGCAGGTCCGCCAGCATTTTTTCGAAACGATCCACCTGCTGGTGAAGTAGCTCCGCCGATCTAGCTGAGATCGGGTCAAACTCTTCGCGACTGTCGTAGAGCATCTCTTCTGCCATACGAATGGTAGTCAAAGGGGTACGCAGCTCATGCGAAACATCCGACACAAAACGCTGCTCCAGCTTCGACAGCTCATCATACTCCGCAATCTTGTCAGCCAATGAGGACGCCATGTTGTTAAACGCGCGCCCGAGCTGCGACATCTCATCCACGCCATCAGCACTCACGCGCACACTCAAATCACCATCTGCCAGCTGCGCGGCCGCCTCCGCGGTTCTACGAACCGGCCTGAGCAGACGATAAATCATGTAAATGAGGCCCGCACTAAACAGTAAAATCACGGGCACCGATCCGATTACTAATGTGCGCATGAGCATCGAGATAGTTGCCTGGTCGTCACTGAGCGAATAAACGGTGTACAGCTCATACTCACCCGCGAGCGGTAGCGTTACGATATCGCCCACAATGATGCCCGGGCTAGGCTTGCCAATACCAGTATCAATCTCGACCGACTGGTAGTACGGGCCACCTCCGCCAGCTGTCATCTTGCGCATTTGTGGCGTAAGCGCATCAATCACATTGCTATCGATGAGGTCATTAATCGCAAACGTTGCCGAAGCGCTGGGTGCCCGCAGCAACATCGTGCCAACAGCGCCCGCACCCGTAGCCGAGGATCGAAGCGACGAAATCAACTTGTGCGCCAGATCTTGAACCTGATCGGGAGTGGTAGCAGTGGACTGGTCAAACGTGGATTGCGCCTGCGCTAAACGAACCGTGGCATCATCAAGAACCTGCTCACGTCGCTGCTCGAAAACCTCCGTGCGCACCTGAAACGTCACCGCTACAAACAGTAGCGACAACAGGGTCAACATGAGCAATGTCATGCCAACCGCAACCTTTAGCGACAAGGACTTGCGAATAAACAGAATAGGACGGGCATCTTGGAACGCCCGCACCAACTTGGAGTCGCTCGCCGCCATCAGCTACGCCGGTGTTCCACCCGCACGGTAGCCCACGCCCCGAACGGTCACGATGAGCTCCGGATGCTCCGGATCGCGTTCTATCTTCGCGCGCAAACGCTGCACGTGCACATTAACTAGGCGGGTATCCGCAGCATGCCGGTAACCCCACACGTCCTCTAGTAGCTCCTCGCGAGAAAACACCTTCCACGGTGCCCTCGCCAATGCCACAAGCAAATCAAACTCAAGCGGAGTCAGAGCAATGGGGGCGCCGCCGCGCGTCACCTGGTGGCCCGGCACGTCGACCTCCAGATCACCGACCTTCAATACCTCATCGACGTGCTCATCACGGCCTCGCAAACGCGCCTTCACTCGTGCGACGAGCTCCTTTGGCTTGAACGGCTTAGGCACGTAATCATCCGCACCCGCCTCTAGGCCAACGACCACGTCAGTCGTATCCGAACGCGCGGTCAACATCACGATAGGCACGTCAGACTCAGCTCGGATCTCCTTACAAATCTGGATGCCATTCTTGCCTGGTAACATCACATCCAACAAGACCAAATCCGGCTTAACCTGGTGGAAAACCTCAACAGCCGTCTGGCCATCATGACAAAAAGCGGTCTCGTACCCCTCCGAAGAAAGTACGAGGCCAATCATCTCTGCCAAGGCAACATCGTCGTCCACAACTAACACGTTCGCACTCATATAACGATATTGTCACGACACCTAGAATTTTTCACGCATTAGAAGCGCTGGCGCGTTAGTGTGATGAGTCTCCATCTTCTACTCCGCCATCAACCACCCGGAAGTTCGCGCGCCGATTCTTAACACGCATAGACTCCGGCTTAACAGAGGGAGGCTGCGGCGCAGGGTTCTTACGGGGTGCGGGGCGGTTCCCCACCTTGCGCACAAGATCTGCCAGCGCCATCAGATCGTCCGGTGAAGGCGGTGCGGGCTCAAAATTCGTAGCCAGGCGAATCACCTGCCAGCCGCGCGGGGCCGTGAAATTGTTAGCGTGCATTTCACATAGCTCCATGGTTCCGGGCTCTCGCGAAGGCGAAAGTGGTCCCAAAACCGCGGTGGCCTCGGAATAGTCATAAGTCAAAGTAGCCACCGCAGGCTCGTTACAAGTGGTCTTACTACACGCACGCATCGCATTCACACCTCCAAGAATAGGAGAACTACAGCACTTGTACTACCTGTCCACGCGACAGGTGGGTAAAGTAAGCCCCATGCGCCAAACTAGAAGACGCCGTGATCGGCATGGACGAGGAAGCCGCGGCCCCCTTTTTGTTCCCGGCATTCCCGCACGGGCTAACTGGCGCGAATCCTTTGACCAAATCGTAGCGCTGCAAGTAGGTGAAATCACTGCGCGCCACCCCGAACTTGCACGCATCGAGATTGGCATCGATGAAGTTCCAACCTCAAACCCGGCCTCTTGGGAGCACCACTCCGTGGTTCTGTGCCGCACATTCCCCGAAAACCGGCTCGCGCGTCTTGCACCCCGTCTCGTGCTCTACCGGCTCCCCATTCAGGCTCGAGCAGGGCGCGTATCCGTTCGCCAAATGGGATCCCCCTTGCATGCCCTCGTGAGAGGACTGCTGGTAGAAAACTTATCCGCACTCAGCGGCCTTTCCATGGAGGAAATCCACGGCGGCCCCATTGAGGACATCTAGCGCCACCGGTATCCGACGCGGTTGCTAACTGAACCGATTGGCCGTTTAACGCGGGGCGATGAAGCGGAACGTAGGCGTTCCTGAAGTGGAATCTTGCAGCGCAAGAGCAGAAATGAGATTACCTGAGGTAACCTCGGAAAGCGCATTGACCGACGCGTGGATGGGGGCATCAGCATCAATCTTTAGATCCGATCCAGATACGGCCTGGCTGATCACATGCCCGGCTGCAAGGCTGATTGCCTTGCCGTTCACGCGCACCGCGACGTCCTCATCGCTGGAATTGGACAGGAAGAGAGTGTAAGAAACCCCGGACGCCGCGGGAAGAGGCTCGTGGTAGGTCGTTGCCGCATCTGCGGGCATCCACACGACGCGATCAGCTAGCGCCTTGCCGTCCTGATCCTTCTTACCGGTCATGTATCCCGATGCGGAAGCCAGAAGGGGCTCAGTTGACTCGATGAGCACGCTAGCGTATTCATCCTCGAGACCATCGAGATTTAGTTGGAACACCGCGCCGGGGTCAATCACCACGTCATTGCCGCCGGGAAGCGGCGCCCTACCCTTCTGCGAGAGCACACTGAGAGTAACCTGTGCTTCCTCTTCTCCCACATTTTGGAGGCGAAGCTTCGGCTCCTCCAGTCCCTTCACAACTCCGGATATGAGGGCAGTTTTTGTTGCAACCCTCGATCCGGAGACGTGGTCGAGGCCGCGAGGGGTGAGGCCTGCGGTGCTGATAGTGCGGATCGTTGCGGCCACACCCGGGCCAGACGCCTGCACCTGTACGCCCAGGCGTTCCTCGTCGGGGAAGAAGGCTGCCAGGTTTACCGTCTCAATTGAGCCTGCCCGCACGGTGAATGTGGGTTCACCCTCAACCGGACCAATGCTCGACCACCCGCGCAACGTAACTTCGGAGGCCTGCTTAGACGGGTTCATGACCGTGAGCAATGCGGCTTCACCAACCGTGGTTGCACCCACGTTAAACCAGGAATCATTACGAGCCGTCTGGCACTGATCGAACACTAGGCCGCGCACATCCTCGGTATTAATTTGGCCCAAAATAGCCGAAGGCGCTTTGCTTTCTACCGTGGAATGCACAGATAGGCCGATCGGATTTTTCGATTCAAATTCGATGCCGCCTTCACCTTTTGCGCCCGCGATCTCCTTGCTCGTTACGAGGTCTACGGCTCGAGTCAGTTCAACGCCTGAAATATCGCCAACGAACACCTTAGTGGGGGTCTTGTCGCCGAACTCAGTCTCGATACCCGCTGCGCATGCGAGTTCATAGGTCTGGTCAGGTAAGGTCACGACCTCAGAAATTTGGCGGCCAACGTCCTCGCCAAAATCGATGCTGGACTGCGCAGTTGCCACCAAGCCGAGCGCAACCACGGCAAGCCCGCCGGTAAGTGCGGCGCCACCGGCCCGGACGGCTGAGCGCGCTGACCATTTACGCTTCATTTTGGCGCCTCCTTCTACGGATCGGCGCACCCGCAATCAGCAGGCTCACAACCGAAAGAGCGCTAAGGACCCACCAGATAGGCATCCATTCAGCATGGTACGCAACTTTGACCACGCCGTTCGCTCCGTCCAGTTTGAACGCCTGCTGCCAACCGTGGTCTGCGACGTCCAGCAACTGGGCACCAACCGTGGCTCGCCAGTTAGCATCGGCACGTTCTGACAGCACCAGCGTAGCTCCCGGGCCATATTTGTACTTTGAAAGATCTACGGACGCACCAACTAGACCGGAAGGGACGGGCGTGACTTTTCCTGAATCGTCAATATACATGCGAGCCGGCTCTAGACCCGAGGAGCGCATTCGCCACAGAAGTCCAGCTTCAGATTCACCCGCTCGCTCTAGGTACTCATTCGAATCGAGAGCCGTCTGAGCCGCCGTGTAAGAGGTTCCCTCCCCTGACAATGCGATCTGATCCACTGCGAAGCCAAGCAGGCCCGTTGGCTCAGAATTGTTCAGGACTTCGGCTACCGCGCGGGAGAAGTCAGCATCCGCTTCATCGGGATTTGCCAGCGCCTGGGCTACCCCACCTTGCGGGAGATACTGCATGTTGATCGCGTCTTCGAGGCGGAACCGCGGCGATGAGTCCCCCAGTTCAACGCCGTCACCACGGCGAAGTTGTGCCTGCACTCCCTCGTCATTTACATGCATCACGAGGAAGCGAGCGTGGCGCGGGTAATCCTGCGCGTACTGCGCAGCGGCAGGCGTCTCATACTCTGGCGCAGCTGTGATAGCGCGCGGACGCGCTCCATCAACCGTTATTCCTGCAGCCCACACCGCAACCGGGGTTAGCGCAACCACTAATGTCAAAACCAGGCCCGCCGCTGCCAGCGGCCAAACAACCCGTTCAAGGGCGCTTACACGCGACTTGAGAACAGGCACGGGAGTCGCAGCTTGTTCCTCAAGATGTTCGGTTTCGGACTCGTCCGGTTCGATTTCGTCCACGGATTGCGCTGCGTCCACCTCAGATTGCTCGACATCAGCCTGGGCAACCTGAGCATCAGCCTCGTCTAAGACGTCTTTCTTGGGCGCGTTCTGCTGCGAACGCTCCTTGGCTTTCAAGCGACGCTTTGCGGCTACGTCAAGGCGGCGACGCGAACGGTACGAATAGAGGCGCTCTTGTAGAACCAGAGGACGCAGCAGGCCCGACCACGCAGCAATCATGCATATGCCCGCAATGGACAGAGCCGGTCCTGGCCAAGCAGCAACCAGAGTCCCGTCATAGGCGATGACCGTGCGGGCTGCCACAATCGCGATGATGAAAGCGATTGCACCTGTCAGGTAGAAGAAGCGGGTGCGTATCCAAGCGTACGAAAGGTTCACAAGTGCAAGCGTTGCCCCCAGGACGCACAGAACGCCGGGAGCCAGAGCCAGCCAAACGCCCACGCTACGCGGATCTAACACCAGGTTTTCTGGCATGCCGAGCACACTCAGCCAAGTTGGTGGGGCATCAAAAGCGAGTGGACGACCCGAATCGGCAAGCAGGAATCGGAGCGCTCTTGATCCTCCGATCTGAACGGCCGCAATCCACGTGGGTAGCATGATCGCCAGGGGTGGCATAGCTGCGAGTAGCGTCAGTTTCCATTTGCGAGGCCGCACGAGCAACTGGACGATCGTAAACAGTACGAGCGCCAAACCTGCCCATGGTGCGGCGGCAACCACCACCACGAGAGCAGCTGACGCGAGCGCGGCGTAACTGGTAGCCAAAGCACGATCTTGCACCTCTAGTTCACCGTCTTGCGCGCCGCGGATCCGCAAAGTGGCGCCCAGGCTCAGCATCCTCATCCACCCCAGGAGTACCAGCGGAACAGCCACGTGCACCATCACTGCTGCCATACGCCCATCAGACCAGGACAGCAAGAAAGTGGGAAGCGAAATCCAGATAGTTGCGAACGCAAACCGCCAAATCGGCCGGTGTGTGAGCGTGCTCGTAGCCCAGAACATAGCGAGCCAAGCCGCCAGCGGAGCTAGTAGCCAAAAGCCCACCAGCACGTTTTTGGGGCCGATACCGATTAGAGCAAATGGGGCAGATAGAAGCGCCCAGACCATGAGTAGTGGATCGCCAGGTCCCGCAGCTCCCGCGCCACCAACAATCCAGCCGGCCCACGCCTCGTGCCACAGTTTTGTAAAGGAGGTCGGCAGATTTGCCCAAGCTCCACCCGTTATACCGTTCGTGAGCCCGCTACTAGTAAAGAAAATTGCCACAAGTAATAGCAACGTTCCGACCCCAGCGGCGACGTTTGATGCAATCTTATGTTCGCGAAGTAGCTTAGCTGCTACCGGTTCAAGGACTTCAACGGGCTTAGGTTCGCGCTCTCGTTTAGCCAGCGTGCGCTTGGCCTTTGTGATGGTCAGGTTTGATTCCTCGAGACTCGCGAGAGCTTTCGCAGGAACCTTACGAGTGCGGGCCAAGCGCAGACGCGCTGAGATCGCCTGAGGAATCCTGCTAAACGCCCGCGCAAAGCCAACCAGTTCAAGCCAGGCCAGGTCAGGTTGTTTGGTAAACAGGCGCATAAGTGCGCGCAGGAGCGTCCAAAATGGGAGCGAAACAAGCATTAGGACGAACAGGATAGGTGGATTCGCAACCATCGCGTTGTACAGTTGCGCGCCGCGCCGTAAGCCGAACGAACGGTTAACGTCCGCTTCCTCACCCTCACGGACATCCCGGTAACTGCCACGCGCGTGCGCGATCTTTGCCCCAGGAGCAACCACCGTACGGTATCCGAGTTGGCGGGTGCGCCTACACATTTCAAGGCCGTCGCCAAACGGCCCTAGCACAGGATCTGGCCCGCCGGTCAGTTCCCACACCGTTGCTCGAATCAGCATGCCAGCCGTGCCAACCGCAAGCACATCCGAATCTGAATCATGCTGGCCCTGGTCAATCTCGCCCGGCATCAAATAATCGAGGCGGCGGCCCGAACGAGACGCCCGCACCCCCACCTCAAGCAGGCGATCCGAGTCAGACCAGGCAACCTGTTTTGGCCCAACAATGCCTACGGTTAGGCCGCGAGCGCCCTCGGCAATAAGATTCGCAAGAGCATCCTCAAAAGGCGCGCTATCGTCATGCAAAGTCCAAAGCCACTGGGCCTGCACTATTGAAGGATCCGCCGATACCGCCTCGCGAATCGCATCACCAAAGTTATTCGCGCCCGGCGCGTCGATTACCTCAACACCGTCAACCGCGGGGAATGATTCTTTACCAACGCGCACCAGCACAATGCGCTCAGGCAGATGGGACTGCCCCAAAACCGCGTCAAGAGTGCGCCGCAAGAACGGCGAATTCGCGGGGGAAACAATTAGTGCTGCAACGCTTTGGTCAGCCACTTAGAAGCCTTATACTGCGCGGCGCTTAAGCCGGCGGCGTTCGCGCTCCGACATTCCACCCCAAATTCCAAAGCGCTCATCATTTTGCAGGGCATATTCAAGGCACTGAGCGCGCACTTCACAAGAAGCGCACACCGCTTTGGCCTCCCTAGTAGAGCCGCCCTTTTCCGGGAAGAAAGCTTCGGGATCCGTCTGCGCGCAAAGAGCCTGCTCTTGCCAAGCGAGAGGACCGTCATCAAGGTACGCGCTTTCATCAAATGAAAGCGGTCCTTCACCGAGAATATTCCACACGGTCTTCCCCTCACTTAGATATCGTCTTAATGAATTACACGCGTGTTATATACAATAGTCAAACCGTATGGTGTATGGAAAGTCTTTGAGAACTTTTCCACTCGCCTGAGCGCTCATTTTCGTTTGGTATTGCCCACACCGACGTCAAAATTCGCGTTTTTGCGCAGATGAGGTCTGCGCCCCTCCTATGCTCGACTTCCCCAGCGTATGACTTCCAGCTATGCCTGTGAGAATCTAGGATCATGCTTGACCCTAACGTTTTGACCTGGATGGAATCCACGCCCTCGGCCGTACTTACTTGGTACTCACAATCTGGACGCCTTGAATTTACCGGCCCCGTCATGGCACGTTGGCTTGCAAAAACTGCGAACTACGTTGACGAGGTGCTCGGCGGAGAACAACCCGGCGTGGCCCTAGCGCTTCCCGCCTCTTGGCGAACCCTGGTCTGGGTCACGGGAGCAGGACTTGCGGGAGGGGACGTATCCATCACTGCCGAGTCTGACCTTTCTAGTTTCGACATTTTCGTAACCAGCAACGAGGACGAGGCCCGCGCAGCCGCCGCCGACGATCCAGGCCTCATCGTATTACTGCAGGACTTGGGCATGATGGCCCTGGAATGGAGCGGTGATCTGCCAGATGGTGTATCCGACGCGATCGCAGAGGTGGGTAGCCAGCCCGACGGCCTTGCTTTCGCTGGAGCCGTTCCCGCACGGCTACCCCAGGGCGAGCCTAGCCCCTCCCTCGAGGCCGGTAACCAGCCTGTAGTGGTGTGCGGCGAGCCTTACATCGGCTCCATCTGGGAAGCATGGCGCCTGCAACGACCAGCAATCTGGATCCAACCCGGCTTGGACACCGACGCAATAATGGCGCAGGAAAACCTCGTCTAGCTTTCCTGCGCCTACGCGCCGCGCTACTGCTACCTCAGTTGGAACTGGCTACGGCTTCGCATATGACCTAGCTAAATGTCAGCTACGGTCCGCTTACGCGGATGGAACACCAGTCCTTTCAGGCCGGCCTTCACGAGGCGAAGCTTGAGCGGCAGCGGAATCTGGCGGCCTCGCATTTGTTTCAGCATGCTCTCCCCAATCTGGGCGACCATGGCAGGGTTTCGTAGCGACCATGCGGCCGACACTTGGTTGCGCACACCGTATTCGAACTTCCAAATGTTCGATTCGTTGACCTGCCCGTAGTTCACGCCCAAGTTCTCTGCCAACAGGTGATCAACCTTCGAGCTGGGCACGTAAATGCCAGGACGGAACTTAGACAGACGCGTGGTGTACTCGGAGTCGTCGTACCAGATGAAGTACTCGCGGTAAGGCAGGCCAACTTCCTCCACACCCTCACGCGTCACGAGGCAGGATACGAAAGAACACGACTTCACATCCACGTGGTTCTCCCCATCAATGAGGGGGCGCACCCAGTCCCACACGGTTTCAGGCGAGTTCATCTCACACATGCTGCCGTCCGTCCAAAGCACGCTAGAGCAGGCAAACGATGGCATCGCTCCACGGCGCTTTGTGGCAGCGTCAAGACCTGCGAGCAGTTCTTCTAAGGCTTCAGGCTGCGGAACCGTGTCGTCATCCATCAACCAGAACCCGTCAAAGCCGCGCTTGTATGCTTCTTCGATGCCAAGCGTGAAACCACCCGCACCTCCCGTATTGTTAACGGAGGTAATGACAGCGTGAGGACGCTTCCACTCGCGACCTAGCAGATACTCGCGCGTGTCGTCAGTAGAGGCGTTGTTAATAACAAGGATTTTGTCAACAGGCCGGGTTTGGGCCTCCAGTCCCGCGATTGTCTTCTCTAACAGCTCACGGCGATTGAATGTAACAACTACAGCTGCGACTTTCACTTCGCTTCCCTGCTTTCTTGCGCGTCGAGTTCCCTCATGATTTGCGCGTAGTGGTTTTCAAAGAATGTTGTTGCTGACTCTAGGCTACGAAGACTGTCGAGTCGGCTACGCTGCTCTGTAGCCAGTCTACGCACGAACTCGGCGTCGGATACCAGGCGCGGGAACAGGTGCCTGGCCGCTTTGAAGAATGCGATAGGCTCGCGTGGAAGTAGCGCGCCCCGAGCGATGACGGTCTGCTGTGATCCAACATCGGTAGATACCACCAGAACGCCGGCCGCGTCTGCCTCGATTGTAGTTAGAGTTAGGCCCTCATTTTCAGACGTGATTACGAGGACATCGATATCGTCAAAAAAGTCTGCAACCGGCCCCCAAGGGCGACGCTCAATGGCGGCATCGAGGCGCATACGGCGGATTTGTTTCGATACGATCTCTTCGAGTTCGCCATCGCCCTGCATAACAAACTCGAACTGCCCGGGATAGCGTTTGTTCAGGTATGCGGCGAGCGCAACGAACAGAACAGGCCTCTTTTGCGGAGATAGGCGGCCCAAGAATCCGAGGCGAAGCGGACGGTTTGTTGGCAACTCAACTGACCGCGGCTGAGCCTGATCAGAGGTGAATGTCGTGAGCGGACGGTATACGACATTCGCCGAGTCGACACCGCCCTCACGGTATAGGCGTTGCAACTGCGGGGAGATCACGTGATGCAGAGCCACGTATGCTCGCGCACCGATCGAGGCTGACACGAAGCCGCCACCTCGGTGCTCAGAAATATGCGTGCTGTCTTCAATGCACACGCCCGGGTAAAGGGACTTCACCAGCGGAATCATACTGTAGGCAAAAATCGAGTGGTGAATGTGGATGCGGCCGGGCCTATGCGTAGCCATGATTTCAGTGACGAGGGCCGGCCAGTTGCGCCGCGGCACAGCCTGGTCAATCAGGTAGACAAACCGCGACATTGACGAGGCGAGATTGAGTTGCCGCTGGGGCGCACACCGGTCAAAAGTGAAGATCAGGTTGAATCCGGCGGCTTTGGCGATGCGGGCCTGCTCCCACGCCCAGGCTTCTGCTCCCCCGGACTCCGCCCAGTGCATGGCGATCCACATGGTTTTCGAGTTGAGGTCTCCTCCGGCCTCACCCGCACGCGTCATAGCTGGCAAAACCTGCGGCTTGCGGCCGCGCCCGTGCGTGTTGCGATACTGGCGATACACGTCGAGCGTGAGGGGCGCCGCGTGGTAGACCTTCGTGTAGGTCTTCGCAACGAGTGCGGCCAGCTTGGAAGTATTGAGCTCCATCTTGAAGTTAGCTGGCTTGCCTACTAGCTCCGCGGTAGGCACTGCCATCATGATGCGTTCAAGCGGAACGTCGGTTCTGCTTTGTGCGGTGATGACGCCCACCTCAGCGCCATCCTCGTAAACATGTTCGAAGGGTTTTTGAAGCTCAGCCGGGTTGGACATGGGCTCCACATTTCGACAACTGAGGACAACCTCAATCCGTTCGTGAAGTAAAAGCAAGGGGCGAAGCGCACTCTCAATCCATGCATCATCGAGCCGGCTGAGGATGTTCTCACCCTCTTCGCTGAGCATCACGGTGAACTTGTATGCGGGGAAAACGTCGGCTAGCCGCGCTGCTAGCTCCTCGCTATTTTTGCTCACTACGCATCCTTTCAATCGCTTCGTCCACGGTGCCATCGACAACAATTCTGCCTTTTTCAAGCAAGATGCCGCGGTCACAGATATCTGCAATCATGTCGAGGTCGTGGCTAACAATCACAAGAGTGGTGCCAGCGGCTTTCATTTCTTGCACGCGGGCGAGACACTTACGTTGGAACGGTTCGTCACCAACCGCGAGGATCTCATCCACGAGGAAAATGTCCGGGTCGGTATGCACAGCAACGGAGAATGCCAGGCGCAGGAACATGCCGGAGGAATAGAACTTAACCTCGGTGTCAATGAACTTCTCGATTTCCGAGAATGCCACAATCTCGTCGAATGCGTCCTCAACTTCCTTCTTAGACATGCCGAGGATAGCGCCGTTCAAGTACACGTTCTCGCGGCCCGTGAGGTCGGGGTGGAAACCTGCTCCCACCTCGATCAGACCCGCTACCTTACCGCGCACGCCAACGTAGCCGGAGTCCTCGCGTAGCACGCCAGAGATCAACTTCAAACAGGTGGATTTACCCGAACCGTTATAGCCGAGTAATGCAACCGTGTCCCCCTCGTTCACGGTAAAAGACACGTCGTCGAGTGCGCGGAACCGTTCTGAAATCTCAGAGCGTCGCCCAGTCATGGACCAGACGAGGGTTTCTTTCAGCGTGTGGGTGCGTCGGATAATGAACTCTTTGCGAACGTTCTCGACCTTCACCACAGGGCGCGGCTTGTGACTGTTATTCTCCGTAGCCATCAGAGCTCCTGCGCAAAACGCGGGTCGAGTTTTCTAAACACAATTTCGCCAACCAGTAGCGTCATAATCGCGGACACACCCGCAATGATGCCCCACATGAACATGTCCGGAGGCCGTGTAGCCGCCTCTTGCATCATCGTTGGCTCCCAAAAAACGATGTGGAACATTTCCACGATAGGGGTTAGAGGGTTCAGCTGATAAAGCCTCCACAGCCAACCATCGCCGAGGAAGTTGTAAACCATCTCCCACTTGTACAGCACTGGCGACGCCCATGTAGTGACCATGAGGATGAGTTCAACGAAGTTTTCAGCATCTCGATAGAACACGTTCAACGCCCCCATCAAAAGCCCGACGCCAAGGCCGAAGATGGTGAGAACTAAGAACACGTAGATGAAGAGCCCCAGTTCTACGAGGCCGGGCCTCCACCCGAAAATGAGGGCGCCGGTCGCGAGGATTACCAGCTGCGGCACAAAGTGCACGAATGCAACCCACGTGGATGCTACCGGGAAAAGCTCGCGCGGCAGGTAGATCTTCTTAACTAATGGAGTGTTCCAAACTACCGAACGAGTGTCGTTGTTGAATATCTCAGCAAAGTAGTTCATCGCAACAACGCCGGCAAACATGTAGATCACGTAGTTTTCAATGGCGCGATCCATGCCCATGAACTTGCCAATGGCCAGGTAGAACACGAGGAACTGAACTGCGGGTTTCGCGTAGCTCCACAGCATTCCCAGCACGGAACCGCGATAGCGTACCCGCAACTCCTTGTGCACCAGAAGAGAAGCGAGGAAACGCTTATCGAATACTTCCAGTAGTCCTCGTGACCGTCCAGGCCTTACGAACTCGTCAGTGGAATTGGTCAAACCGGCTCCTAGTTTTCACCGTCAAACAGTGGAGCAAGCTGGTTGTCCCACATCGATAGCGCGGAGGCAATAGCCATGTGCATGTCCAGGTATTTGTAGGTACCCAGGCGGCCTCCGAAGAACACCTTATCTTCGCTTTCCATTAGCTCGCGGTAGCGGGCCAGGCGCTCGCGGTCCTCGTCTGTATTGACCGGGTAGTACGGTTCGTCGTCGCGGCTTGCAAAACGCGAGTATTCGCGGGCAATAACGGTCTTGTCGGCGGGATATTGTTTTTCTCGCTCGGGATGGAAGTGACGGAACTCGTGAATGCGAGTGTAGGGAACGTCCTCGTCTCCATAGTTCATGACGGAGGTTCCTTGGAAGTCGCCCGTGTTTACGACGTCTATTTCGAAGTCGAGTGTGCGCCAGGTGAGTTCGCCTTCGCGATAATCGAAGTAGCGGTCGAGCGGGCCCGTGTACACTACAGGAACCTTGCCAACCACCTTGTCTTTAGACAGCTCGTGGGAGTTGTCAAAGAAATCGGTATCGCGGAAGACATCGATGAGGTCGTGGTCTGCCATACGTTCCAGCCAAGCAGCATAGCCGTCAGTGGGTAGGCCTTCATAAGTATCGGAGAAGTATTTGTCGTTGTACGTGTAGCGCACGGGTAGGCGCGAAACAATGGAGGCTGGCAACTTCTTCGGATCGGTCTGCCACTGTTTCGCCGTGTATCCCTTGAAAAAGGCCTCAAACAAGGGGCGTCCCACCAGGGAAATGCCCTTGGATTCAAAATCTTTAACGTCTGAGTCTGCAACTTCAGCGGACTGCTCTTTAACTAGTGCGCGCGCTTCATCGGGAGTGTATGCAGCGCGGAAGAATTGGTTGATCGTGCCCAGGTTTACAGGCATTGAGTACACCTGACCGCCAACTGTGGTTTTCACGTGGTGAACGTAGTTTGTGAATGAGGTGAAGCGGTTGACATACTCCCACACCCGCTCGTTAGACGTGTGGAATAGGTGGGCGCCATACTTGTGTACTTCAATACCGGTTTCAGGGTCGGCCTCGGAATAGGCGTTACCGCCGATGTGGCTGCGGCGTTCCAAAAGCGCAACTTTGAGGCCGCGTTCTTCTGCGCATTGGCGCGCAATTGTTAGGCCGAAAAGGCCGGATCCTACAACTACAACGTCATATTTCAAGGCATGCTCCTATTTCTTGGCGTAGATACGCTCTTTTAGTTTAGCCGCGTCGGAACCATGAGAGGGTGCCAACCCCCTGATATAGGGTTTTTCGCATGGTGGTGGGAATGAGGCGGTAGCCAGCGCGAATCACCACGTTGCGGGCGTATTGTGCGGGCGTGACAAAGCCGATGCGTAGGAGGTTGCGTTGCAGTTCGAGTTCAGAGTCGAACAGGTCGCACCCTCCCCTGCGTGCGTATGCGCCGGCCCCGACTCGGTAGGCGACGAGGGGTTCTTCGATGTTGGCAGTGCGCGCTCCGGATGCGATCATGCGGGCGAACAGCCAGTAGTCTTCCATTCGGTCAAGGTGCTGATAGCCACCTGCGCGTTCTAGGGCGCTTTTGCGCATAACCACTGTTGGGTGGTTGAACGGATCGCGGAACCTTGCTGTTTTGGCTATGTCTTGATGCTTGGCGGGTAGCACGCGGATCATGCCCCATTGGGTTTCGTCACGCTCGAACTCGGCTATGGCGGACCCAATAAGGTCACGTCCACGCATGAGTGGAAGTTGCTTGGTGAAACGCTGTGGCAGTGACACGTCGTCGGCGTCGGCTCGCGCAATGATTTCGTGTTTGGCAACTTTGAGACCGGCTTCGAGAGCGCAGGCGAGCCCTTGATTTTCAGTCAAACGCACGACGTCAATGTGCTGACCAGCGATGTCGCTGGCCCTATTGATGGCTTCTTGTAACTCGTCTGGTACGGGCCCGTCTTGCACGAGGACTACCTGGTCTGGTTTTAACTCCTGTTCACGAGTGATTGATACGAGCGCGCGTTCAAACTGCTCGGGATCATCGCCCGCGTACACGGATGTGAGCACGGTGAATGGCTCGTACTCGCCTGCAAGAACTTGGTGCCCGGCGTCTTCAAGCGCTTCAACGTCCTTCGCTACGGGGGTGTGAGCGAGGATTTCTGCGGTGGTGCGCGGCGGCTTCGTTCCCTGCTTTATGCCTTCTCTAGCGAAGCCAAGTAGTGCTTTCGGATTGGCCGAGTTCTTCACGGTCAGGCCCCAACGCAGCACAGATTTGCCGCCATATAGAGCTTTTTCAACTGGATTGAGCGCATTCGAGCGCGTGTACATCCACAGCTTGTTTCGCACTTCGTTTACAAAGCGCGGGCCGGGGTCAGCCGAGGAATCTCCAAATTTCTTGGTCTTGTGGACTACCACGGAGTAGGGCACGTATAGGCCGATCCGGTGGCGTAGTAGCCGCGCGGTGTATTCGAAGTCGTCATTCCACAGGAAATAGTCGGCTTTCGGTAGGCCGTCTTCTTCGATGGCGCGCCGGTCGATCATGATTGACACGAAGGAGGCCGTACGGATAGGAATCGTGTCGATTTCTTCTGCTCTACGAGCAAGTTTTGGATCGAGCAGGGGGCGAGGGCGTGGACGGTTCATCGGGTGTTCCCGCCCGTCGGTCCAAATGGCTTTGGAGGCGAGGATAGCTGGCTGGCCCGGATACCTGCGGCGTGCTTCGAGAAGGCCGGCGAGGGCCGTCTGGGTGGGAACCGTGTCGTCATCCATGATCCACACAAGGTCTGCATCCCACTGGTTTACGGCGCGTGCTATGCCCGCGGCGAATCCTCCGGCCCCACCAAGATTTTCGGGCATGGTGAGAACTTCATCCACTATCTCGTGTTCCTCCGCGATGACGCGCGAGTTGTCGGTGGAAGCGTTATCTATAACGACCACGGCCTCGGGTGCCCGAGTTTGGCAGGCAAGCCCGTTTAATGTTTGGATCATAAGATCCTGGCGATTCCACGCCACTACTACCGCCACAACGCGGGGCTTGGTGGTTTTCACCTTTCTCCTTTGCTGATCCAAGTCTGGTTAGTCTTACTGGGCATTATCGCACGTGGTGATTTCGTATAGTGCGGCTCCCCCACCTTCAGTTATAAGTTTGAATACTCCGGCATAGTCGTGGGCAACTTCCAGACCGGCATATTTTGTGCCAACTGGGTTTTCTGGCCAGTAGATGATGTTGTCGGTGTAGAAGTAGCGGATGTGGTTGCGTTCCAGCAGAGCACAAATTTCCGGATCGGATTGGGTAGATAGTTCGAAGTGCAGACCGATTGAAAGAGCATCGTTACTCCATTGGCCTTCAACATGTCGGTATAGGACGTCGAGTCCAGTAAGTGCGTAGAGGAGCGGCAAGCCGGTGCGTGGATCCCCAACGATTGTGCCCCCTTCGCGAACATATTCCGGAAGTGTTTGCATGAAGCGCAGCTCTTCGGGGCTCACCAAACCGTTGAGGCCAGATTCGTTTTTGAACTCGTAGTTCAGGTGCAGTTGGGAGGATCCAGAGTAGTATCCCAAGTTGTTCGTGCCTACGACTAGACCAGCGACCATGACGACTACTAGGCCCGCGCGAGCCTGTGCTTTTTGTCCAATTTGACCGGCGAAGCGCGCAACGGTGTTGAAGATGAACCACGTGCCAATGCCCGCGATCGGGGCACCGAACAGCGGGACGATGGCGCCGAGGCGCACGGGATCGGAGTACCAGGGGCTCACAAGGGCGTAGCCGGGAATGTTGACCACTGCGGACGCTACGAACAGGTAGCTACCTATCCCGTAGGTGAATACCAGCCACCGCATGTGGGGCACGGTAAGCGCGACGATACCGCCGATGATAGTGAGAATGCCGAGCGCCCAGTCTATGTATGCGTCGCCGTATCCCATCCAAGAGAGTTGGGATTCGAAGATGACGCCAAATGATTCGCGTTTGAAACTTCCGATGGGTTCGCGTGCCCAGTTGGTCACGGTTTGCCAGGCTGGGTGGCTCATAGCGAGGTATAGGACGCCGGCGAGTCCAACCACGCCCGTGATGAATGTAGCTAACTGTCCCGTGTTGAGTTTTATCGTGCGAGCAATCAAGCGGATTATAAGGTCGATCGAGAGCGTGATGATGGCGACTATAGATACGAAGATTCCGGTTGGGTGAATGATCGCGATTCCGGTAGCGCCAAGCAGACCGATAAAGGAGGTGCGTAGCGACATGGGTTTTTGGTTGGTGCGTCCAAACCAGTCTGCGAGCGCAATGATTATTAGGGGAATAAGGGCGTAAGCATAGACGGTTGGCCAGAGCACGCCGTACGACGCGGGACGTTCCGGGAATGATGAGAAAGTGGCAGCGAGCAGGGCTGTAAAGATTGGCAGTGCTGGAGATTTGGGCAGAAAAATGGAGCTGAGCTGGGCAACCGCTAGTGGCCAGAGGATGCATGAGATAACGATGACTGCCGCGTTGGTGGAGACGATGATATTGGTGTCCCCCACCATGGTGAGTGCAACGAGATCGTGAAATCCTGCTGGATAAAATCCGCCGCTATTGGCGCGTGACTGGTCTAGTGAGGTGGCAACAGCGGACAGGTTGAGGGCCGAACCATTGCCCGTTTGGAGGATCCAGCGGATTGCTGACAGGTGGAACATGCCGTCCCAGGTTTGGGTTGGGTATTCGGGCCTGCCGATACCTCTGATGAAGGCGCCCACGGTGAAGGGAAGCGTGATGGACATGCCCGCGATGGCTGGCCAGATTGCAGGATTAGCGGGGATCTTGCGCGTAGTTTGTGGTGATTGCGGCGAATGAGAACCTGCGCGCGGCCGGGTTAAGTATTCAATTAGATACGCGAGGGTAGCAATAACTACCGTTGCCCCTAGGTACAGGGGCCAGCCCCAGCGTACGCCGATGAGTGGACCAAATACAGCGGCTATCCCCATGACACCCGCGGAGGCTAGGGGCGCGAATGTGATGGCACGCCACTTACCTGGACGTAGAGCCGAAGTTACCACTAATCCCGGCCCCCACAGTGCCGCGACTGTGAGTAGGGCCGGGATCAGAGCTGGAATCCAGGCGTTGATCAAGGTTTAGCCTTGAGCGTCACCGATTACGAGGCGTGACGTGCCCTTCCATAGTTGCGGGTCGGTTACGCGGCGTCCGTCGAATAGAACTTTGATGCCCGGTAGGTCTGCGGGCGTGATGGTTTTGTATTCGGGGTGGTCTGCCTGCACGATGGCGGCGTCAACGGGCTCGCCGAGATTGTAGGATTCCCAGCCGAAGCCAGCGAGTTCTTCAGCGGTGAACATCGGGTCGTGTACAAGCACTTTCGCGCCGCGCTTGCGCAGTTCATCAACCGTCGCAAAAACGCCAGAGAACGCGGTTTCCTTCACCTTGCCGCGGTAGGAGGCGCCAAGTACCACAACTGTCATATTTTCGAGGCCACCAAGCACGCTCTCGAGGCGTTTAACGGAGTATTCCGGCATGGATGCGTTGAATGTGCGCGCGGTGCGCACGATGGAGGCGTCCGGGTCGGTGGATAGGTACAGGCGTGGGTAGACCGGAATGCAGTGTCCACCAACGGCAATGCCGGGGCGGTGGATGTGCGAGTAGGGCTGGGAGTTGGAGGCGTCAATGACTGCCTGCACGTCGATGCCCTGCTGGTCTGCAAATACTGCGAACTGGTTTGCCAGGCCGATGTTAACGTCCCTGTACGTGGTTTCAGCGAGCTTTGCCATTTCTGCAGCTTCAGCGGAGCCGAGGTCCCACACGCCGTTGGGGCGATCTAGGTCGACACGCTCATCGAATTGGAGAACTGATTCGTAGAACTCAATTGCCTTCTTAGTGCCTTCGGCGCTTAGGCCACCAACGAGCTTGGGGTAGCGGCGTAGGTCTGCGAATACGCGGCCGGTGAGTACACGTTCTGGAGAGAATACGAGGTGGAAGTCCTTGCCTTCTTTAAGGCCAGAGATTTCTTCGATCATTGGCCTCCAGCGGCCGCGCGTGGTGCCGACTGGGAGCGTGGTTTCGTAGGAAATGAGCGTGCCGGGCGTGAGGTTTTCTGCCAAAGACTTGGTGGCGGCGTCCATCCAGCCGAAGTCCGGCTCCCAAGTTTCGTCGTTAACGAAGAGGGGAACTACGAGCACAATCGCGTCCGCGCCCGGGATTGCGTCGGAGTAGTCGGTGGTAGCCCGTAGCTTTCCTGCGGGGACGAGCTGTGAGAGCTTTTCTTGTAGGTGCGCCTCGCCGGGGAACGGCTCTTTGGCATCGTTGATCATTTGAACGGTCTTTTCGTTCACGTCAACGCCGATTACCTCATGGCCAGAATCTGCGAACTGTACGGCCAGGGGCAATCCGATCTTTCCCATGGCAACTACGGCGATACGCATGCGCTTCTCCATTTCAAAGATTTTCAAGAATAAACCAAAGCTAGTTTAACACTGCGCCCCGCACCGCCTGGTGTCTTATTGCGCATCCCACCCCTCTTCGTACTGGGAGAATCTGTTGCGTCACAACTCGTGTGATGCACGGCCACGGGGCCCGAATAAGCTGCGCAAGTGAAATCCCTATGCGTGCGCGTCTTGTATAAGATTGGGGCATGAAAATCATGTCTGTGGTGGGCGCGCGCCCTCAGTTTGTGAAACTAGCCCCGATTGCTCACGCCTGTGAGCGGGCTGGGGTGAAGCATGTCATTGTTCACACTGGTCAGCATTACGATCCGATGCTGTCGGATGTGTTCTTTGAGGAGCTGAACATTCCTGCTCCCGATGAGCATCTTGGGGTTGGTTCTGGTTCGCATGGTGTGCAGACCGGCGCGATGCTAGCTGCAATGGATGAAGTGATCTTGACGCATGAGCCCGATTGGGTGCTGGTGTATGGCGACACGAATTCCACTCTTGCCGCTGCGCTATCTGCGGTGAAGCTTCACTTCCCTATTGCCCATCTTGAGGCTGGTTTGCGCTCGTTTAATCGACAGATGCCAGAAGAAATTAACCGCGTGCTCACTGATCATACCGCGGATCTGCTGCTTGCCCCCACCGAGGTTGGGGCGAAGCACCTTGCCGATGAGGGGCTAGCTGACCGCACCGTGGTTGTGGGCGACGTGATGACGGATGTGCTGATGGAAACCCGCGCTAAGGTTGCGGACAAGCCGAGCCTAATCATGCAAGAGTTTGGTTTTGCTGAGGGCGAGTATTCATTGGCCACGATCCACCGCCCCGCTAACACGGATACGAAAGAACAGCTGGAGGCAGTGCTTGATTCGCTAGGCGAGGTGGATCACCCGGTAGTTATTCTGGCGCATCCTCGCCTTGTAGCAAAGGCTCAGGAACACGGTTTAACCATTGCGCGAGGGAACCTAAAAGTTCACGCTCCCCTCGCCTACCCGGATTTGGTTGCGTCGACGATGCATGCTCGCGGTGTGATTACAGATTCGGGTGGTTTGCAAAAGGAGGCGTTCCTGCTACGCACGCCTTGCACAACGGTTCGCCCGCAAACTGAGTGGGTAGAAACTGTTGAAGTTGGCTGGAATGTGCTCGTAGATGCTGGCGCGAAGCTAGTTGAAGCCGCGTCCCGTCCACGCCCGGCCAATACTGATGTCGCCCCGTACGGTGATGGCCACGCAGCCGAGCGCGTAGTCGAAGTGCTGTTGGAGCAGACCGCGAACAAGTAGGAAAGCATTGCGGCATTCAAACACCATTTGACTATGTGCCCGCGCCGACTCCCGTTTGGAAGTGGGTTACGCGAAATCGATTTGCCTCTTTACGAGTAGTCGCTACACTCGCGGGTAGCATTCTCGAGATTTGATGGGATTTGTTGTGCTTGCGACGGCTACGAAGTCTGAGTCTAAAAGGGCGATTGATTGCTCGAAATCTTTTTCGGACAACCGCAAGTGGCGGGATGAGCTCCACGGCATTCGTGGAATCGCCATTTTATTGGTTGTTACCTTCCATATTTTTGGTAACGGTCGTGTCTCTGGCGGCATCGACATATTTCTTGCAATAACCGGATTCTTAGCCATCCCCTCGCTATACAGGCGCGCGATCGCAGGAGGCGGGTTCATTCCGTTAACGTCTCGTTTCGGGGGACTAGCGAGGCGACTGTTGATACCCCTAGTTCCAGTACTGATTTTCATCGCGGTTGTAGGATCTTTCGTTCTTCCACAAGCTTTCCAACCACAGATGTTCATCGAGCTACGAGCATCTGCCCTGTTCGCTGAGAACATTGAACTAGTAAGGTCACAACTCACCTACGACGCGGCTGGCCCTGCAACTTCAGCGCTACAACACTTATGGTCTACCTCCATTCAGGTGCAGTTCCATATTTTGATGCCATTCGTGTTCATGCTTCTAACAGTCCCGCTGGTAAAACACGGACGAAATCCACGCCAAGCATTGATGGTTTTCCTGTCCTTAATCACGGTTGCTTCGTTCCTCTATGCGTGGTGGAACCAAGGAGTTAACCAGCCAGCAAACTATTTCTCTTCCATCTCGAGGTTGTGGGAGCTCACGCTCCCCGGCATTCTTGGCCTGACCATTTCCAAGTTCAAATTTAACGCCGCGACAAGGGCATTCATGACCTGGATTGGCTTACTCATGTTGCTTTCCACCGGGTTTTTCTTTGACGGCGCATCCGTATTCCCCGGCCCACAAGCACTCCTACCAGTAGGTGGCCTTTTACTGTTCCTCACGGGCGGAAAAAGCTACACAAGGTGGGGTGCGGACAACCTTGTCAAAATCCCTCAAATCAAGTTCTTGGCAGATATTTCCTACTCGCTCTACCTCTGGCACTGGCCGGTACTCATCTTCTACCTGAACTACTTCGCCAAGCAAAAACTCGGTGCTCTGGATGCCCTAGCCGTGTTCACAGTAAGCATTGCCCTGGGAACAATGGGCAAGAAACTATTCGAAGACCGAGTGGCCTCCCTGAACGTCCTAAAGAACAACAACATCGCAGTCCTCCTCGCCATAGTCATCATGCTCACCACCGCAGGAACGTTTCATTGGAAAGCACAGACGAGCCAAACGGAACTAGATCACCGCAAATCTTCATTCCACAACGCCTCGTATACAGTGACGCAATTCCCCGGAGCAATGGCTTTGACAAGCGGAATTGACGCATCACCAACAACGCCGCTACCAGATACTGACATTGCTTTAGTTGAAATACCTGACGTGTACCATTTCGCCCCAGGTAATTCGGATGAATGGAGCACGTGTGTTCCCTCTGCTAGCTCCGAACGGACGTTTCCAACAACCTGCGAATTCGGCTCTGATACCGCAGAAAGAACTGTTGTTCTAACCGGGGGTTCCCACATTGGACAGTGGTGGCCGGCGTTTGAAGGCATGGCAAGCGATTATGATTGGGACTTAATACTCGTTGAACGTAGCGAGTGCCAACTTGGGTTAGACCAAGACATTCATGAACCCGATTTAAATATCAGCGGATACTGCATGAGATGGAATGATGAGGCTGTGTCCTACATTCGTGACGAAATTCGACCAGACCTCGTCATCACGCTTGGGACAACAATGCAATTCGGGCAACCAGAAGCCGTAAACGCAAGTCAACAAGCAGCGTGGGAGCAGCTAGAAGGAATTCCGCTTCTGCTGCTACGTGACAACCCTGTGTTATATGAAAAACCAACCGAATGTCTCCAGCAACGCGCTGACATCAAAAATCCCGAAACCTATACACAGTGCACATTGAATCGGGATGACTATGGATACTCAAACAAATTTGATGATGCACATCATGCCGAGCATCCAACTAATAGCTACTACGTTAATACGGCCGCCATTCTCACCGTTGATGACACAATTCCTCCGGTAATCGGTAATGTGCTTGTATGGCGCGATAGCAACCACGTTACAAGTCTCTATTCACGAAGTGCTAGAGAGTTCTTTGAACGAGCTTTGAGCGAGTTTCAGCCCGGACTACTGAGATAGCAATTATTGAAAGTTTTCAAATGATATTAACGCCTGCATCGAAGCACCCTAGAAATCAGACGGTTATGAACCCCGTCAAGGACTTTCGCATGAATCCCTTTGCTACTTCTGAAAGAGGCTTGCTGAAAGCATTGGTGATTTCCACGATTCCGATTGCTTTATTCTTGCGCTATCTGTGGTCCCTTTCCTTAGGAAATGGCGATGAGCTATTCTTCTCAACAGCTGCAGGCACCTTCGACATTGGCCAGGGAACTTGGGCGCAGTGGAGCGATTTTTTCTATTGGTTGTGGTGGGAGCATACAGGTCGTACAGCAGACTGGATATCCGGCGCGATCTACCTTTTGGGCGATGGTGTTGGTCGCTGGCTTGCAAGCATTCTAGCTACCCTCAGCGCGGGAATCATAACATGGTGTTTATACAGGCTGTCCAAATATTTTGGATTAGCGCCCACTCCACCCGCGATCGCGGTCCCTGTCTCATTGCTGACACTTCTCTTTTCATACTCTGCCGCGGGCCTCACGCCACTAGTTAATTTGACATTTTATTCAGCTGCGGTCGCCAACTATTTCGTACCTGGCGCACTTATCTTTGCCGTGCTCACCATGGCGATGGTGAGTAACAAAACATCAACCCTGTATCTTGCCTCAATAATTGGTTCGATTACCGCAACAATGCACGAACAGGCAGCGATTATTCTCCTCGTTTTAGTAATTCTCCTTGTCGTGGCTGACCCACAGCGACGGCCTTTGCAACACAGGTTAATTAGCTCGCTTATTGTCCTTGCTGGCGTTGTAGAGATGTTCCTCTCGCCGGGATTACACGCAAAGTTAACTCGTGTTGCAGCTGCGCAACCCGAGGTTGTCACATCTGTACCGCACAAGATCTTAATCACCTTTTATACTTTTGGAGCCTATTACAGCATCATGGGGCTCCTAACATCTGCACTCGTAGTAGCGTACCTAGTGGCTTATATCTGCCAATCTCGACAAACCGTTTCGAGTTGGATCCTGATAGTAGTACTTGGAATCAGCACAACCGTTTGGCTGACAGGGATTCGCCAACTAGGGATAGAAAGCCCATTCTCCTCCCACACGTTAAACGGCCTTGCCTGCATAGTAATGGTTATTACCTGGCTGATTACCCCTCTGATTTCGAATTCGAACGCTGTTCGTTTCGGATCTGTTTTACTCATCGCGGCCGGAGGTAGCCTGGCTATTCCAGCTGCTGCAGGTCTCAGTGCAGTCAGAGTTCTGAACTTTCCAATCATCTTCCTAATGGGTTTTCAGCTTTGGACAATGCACCTTGGCGTACACGCCGCTACTACCAGCTCATTCAACAAAATGAACGTCAAACAGTTTTTGACAAGCGCTGCAATACCAACTGCTTTACTGGTTTTATCAATGCTTGCGATCATCAACACTACGATCGCATTCGAAGCAAATTCAAAGCCCGGACTGGAAGACCTGACGAAACAAGATATTGCCTGCAGTCAGGCTCGTTGTCCTGCCCAGGATCCACAGATACCATATCCGAAAGCATTTGCAGGTTATGGTAACCACGATTATGCCAGTACCCGCAGTGTCCTAGAATGGCTGGGACAGTAGTGTCGAGCCTTGGAGTCACCCAATGATCTCGCTTCCACGCTTAGCGATCGTCGTGCCTTGTTACAACGAGGAATCTGTACTTCCCATCACGATACCAATCTTTTTGGATGTGCTGAACGAACTAGTACGGGAACAGCTAGTTGCACAGAATTCAGCAATTGTGTTGGTGGACGATGGGTCCCAAGATACAACTTGGCAGATTATTGTTGATCTGGCGAAGAACAATAGACAGATCATGGGACTTCGTCAAAGCCGCAACCGAGGCCATCAGAGCACTGTCCTCGCTGGTCTGATGGAATGTAGCGAAACGTTTGACGTGACGATTTCGATCGACGCGGATGGACAAGATGATCCAAACGCAATGATCGAAATGATGCAGGCGTTCCACGATGGTTTTGACGTGGTCTACGGGATTCGCAACGATCGCCAAAGCGATTCTTTCTTCAAACGTTTTACTGCCGAACGCTTCTACAAATTTCTTAATGCCATGGGGGTCGAAGCACACCACAATCATGCAGACTACCGGCTAATGTCATCGAAAGTATTGAAAGAGTTCGCTCATTTTGAAGAGGTAAACCTATTCTTGCGCGGATTGGTTCCCCTCGTTGGGTTCAATAGCACCAGTGTCTACTATTCACGAGCAAAGCGTATGGCAGGGGAAAGCCATTACCCCCTTGGAAAAATGATTCACCTGGCAGTTGACGGTATCACTAGCCTAAGTGTCAAACCAATACGCATGATTAGTGGCTTGGGGGCATTGTTTGCGCTGTCTGCATTCGTACTCATGTTGTGGAGCATCGGCACACAGCTTTGGGGAAGTACAGTTCCTGGCTGGGCCAGCACAGTCTCAATCGTCGCATTCATGGGTGGAGTCCAGCTCTTATCACTAGGCGTGATCGGCGAGTATGTTGGGAAAATATATCTTGAGACTAAACGTCGCCCTAGGTACATCATCAGTGAAAGAACACAATCTACTGAATGAGTTTTAGACGCGCGTACTCGACATGTTCCCGTTTGTACGTCTCGTTTGTTGGAGCCTGGATTCATTCCACCAACTCACTCATTCAGCCGTTGTGCTCTCCACCTAAATAACATCGCTCCGTCACTGGGTTAAGTGGGTTTGATATATCAGGAGCCATTGTTGTTGTCATCCAGGCCATTGTCTAAGGAGTTATCAGCTCACCCTCCAAGGGGTGTGTCAACAGGAGTTGCTTTGTTGAAATGAAAACTATTTGCCTCGAACAAGGTTAGACTTAGTGATCTGGTAGAGCATCCATTGTTGACCGTAATGAGGTTTTGAGTGTATTCGTCGCAAACCCGTGTTTTGCATGTCAATAAGATCGCCGGTGTCCCTGAAACGCTCGTTGCTGAAGCCCAACTCGAAAGCTTGCCTTGGGCATTAAAAGAAATACCTTCTGGCAGTGGAAAAATGTCAACTGTTCTGAAGCGAAGGTTTGACGACCTTTTGAACTGGCCAAGGATAAAAGCTCAAGCAGATATTGTTCACGTTCATTACGCAACTAACGGATACTACGGTTGGAGCAGCAAACCTTTTGTACTACACGTGCATGGCTCAGACATTCGCCTGGACTGGCACAAGCCCGGACTGCGTGAAGTGATCACACGATCATTAAAGAGAGCGGACGTAGTCCTATATTCAACGACTGACCTGTACGACCACATTAAAATGGTGCGGCCCGATGCCATCTGGTCACCGAATCCATTACCCCATGAGTTCCTAGAACTCCACCAAGCCACCGAACCAAACGCAAACGTGTTCTTTTCCTCTCGCTGGGATGAATCCAAAGGCCTTGATGTATTAATCCCCCTAGCGCACATCCTGGTTTCTCGCGGAATACGTGTTACCGGGCTTGATTGGGGCACTCATAAGCATCTTGCCAGGGCGGCAGGTGTTGAGCTGTACCCACTGATGAGCCGATCGGAATTCGCCCGCGTCTTGGCCTCAGCTGGAGTTGTGGTTGGTCAGCTCAAGTTCCCGGTACTTTCAATGACGGATTATCAGACATTGGCGCTAAACAGACCGTTAATTTGTGCAGCCAGTATCGAAAACCCTCCGGCTAGTACGGTCACCACAGGCAACGAAGTAGGACTGGCACGAGATCCTAACTTAATTGCAGATGAGACTATGCGTTTGCTGGCTGAAGAAAACCCTAGAACAACTCGCCAGTGGGTGTTGGAACGTCACCATCCGCAGATTTGTGTTAAATACTTAGAAGACATATACACCAGTATCCTGTGACGTCTGCTAGCACAAGTGGCGAGCAATTTTTAGACTATTCGAGGCACGCAGTTGCACCAGAATCTACAACGCATGTAGTGGCTGTACGTTGCATTAGATTTGTAGTGGGCCGCAACTCGGGGGATTTGCAGATCGTTATTTTATATAAAGTAGCGCTCCCCCCTGAATCCACGATTTCGAATCCCTTGTCAACTGCAACATCGTACAATCCAGGTCTCATGACATTTGTGAAACCCCCGTTGTAGTAGGTTGGAGCATCAGAATAATAGTATTCAATACCATGTTCCTCTAGAATGTCGCAGATCTGCGCGTTGTAGTCGATCTGGTTGAAGTGTTTTAAGAGCATGGCATCGTCTTCATTCAGAGGCTGGTTGGGATATGGCCAAACCACGTGAATGTTCGACATTGTCTGAATGAGGGTTGTGCCTGAGGCCGGATCTCCGAGCACATACGCCTCAGCAGGAAGTGTTTCTTGGGTTCTCTTGATCATCGCCAACTCGTCCTTGTCGGCCAGAAACCTAACATCGTCCTTTTGTGGATGGAAAGAGCGAGAAATGTCAAGAATGGTTCCAGGAGAGATCCAAGCGTATGCAAGAGTTGTAGCGGTCAAGACCGCAACCCATTCATGCCAAGACCTCAACGCACTCAGGCGAGCTGAAACCCACGTCCATATGGTATTCGCCAAAATCGCTATTAGCGGGACAACAAAGATAGCGATTGCCATTTTGGGGCGGTCAGGATTGTTGTAATACAAGCTGGTGATTCTCCCGACCACTGGAATCGGAAAGAAACTTGCAAGGATTAATATCCACTGCGACAACCATCCGGAAACGACGACCCATCGCCGCTGTTTGACAGAAACGACCAGCGCGGCAACCACAGCTAGAAACACAAAACCATAAAAGGCGAGTGTGATTATTCCTCCGCGCGGCATAAACAAGGACACACTAGCGAACAGTTTCTGCGGCGCATTATCCCAGCCTACCTGCGGTAGACGATGGAATAGCACCCGCCTTGCTAATGTCGGCCCCTCTATGACGAACACTGCCACAGCAAGCAAAGAAAGCGCTGTCGCAAAATATTTAACTGCCGTACTAAACCTGTTCTGCTTATAAAGCTTGGCTCCAACTCGAATCAATTCGAAGACTAGATATACAAAGAATGCGAAAAGGGGCGGCAAGAGAGTAGATGGATGGATCCCTACTAATCCAATCACTGGGAGTGCCGTTACGATTCCCAAGATGAATAGGCTTTTTAATATAGTCAAAGGATCGGATTCTCGACGGATGTGGCGGATCGCGTAATACCAAACTGCCATGATTCCTGGAAGCACTACCATACCGAGTACAAACGGCCAAAGTGTTGTTGAGAACTGTAACCTCAACAAAGCTACAGGTACTAATGCAGACCCTAAAAAGCTCCACTCATAGAGCTCACGTTTTCCGCCTACAGCCACACTCCATACCCCAGCCCCGATTAACCATATGAGCGGAGTGATCAGCAACAAGGTGTTCACAGCAATGTACGCTTCACTCGGGCCCGCTGTGACAAGACTCAGCAATGCGTGCCAAGTGTTTGGATAATACCAGCCAGCTGGGTTAAGCCCCGCCATAGTCGCATTTGCTGTTAGCGGATATGCATCTGCGGTCTGTTCCATGAGCCAAAGCTGATTGTAGTGGTAGCTCACATCACCGCCTTGGATAGGATCAAGCGGATTCGAACTAATCAAGATAGGAACGACAACTATGAACCACACGAAAATGGTGAGGAAGACCCGGATAAGAGAGGTCTTCGCCATCTTTTCGCGTCTGGGCATGGTATTAGCGACGAATCTGACCCAACTCGTCCGGCTAACAAAAAAAGCAAGAATCCCGAGCACGATCGTGTACCCAATAAAGGGTACCAGCCCCCAAGGAATCGCAAGCACATGTGCTAGAACAGTCCAAGTTGCTACGATTCCGGCAGACCAAGCAGGTGCCTGCGCGAATCGTATCCCTACCGGGTTGCTGGCAAACAAAATCGAAGTTATCAGTAGTCCCGGGATAAAAAAGATTGCGATTATCGACAATGCCAGCGGCATTACATGTGCCCAACCGATTATCGATTCCATGTACTCATCCGATCAATCTACTATCTTTTTTCTTTAACCTGTCAAAGATGTATTGTGCAACTTGGAGCCCCGTGGATTCCATAGACCTGTTGTCTTTGACCCACTGGTGTAATGCTTCCTTATCCCAAAGGTCCTCATCTGCGTTGCTGTACTGACTCAGCAGCTCTTCCATAGCCTTTGCAACCGACTTTTCATCATAAGGGACACTCCGCCCCAAGTTATAATCAAGAATGTCATCATTAGCGGGCCCAGCTCCTGCATAAATAACAGGCGTGCCACATGACAATGAGGTAAGCACTTTCGTTGGATAAGCGAAGTCATACCCAATCCCAGGTTGGATCGAAACACAACTTGCAAGTGCCTGTCTTTGCCAACGAGCTGCCAAAGAAGCAGAAACAGTTGAGTGAACAAGCAGCGGAGAGTAATCCTTGCCTCGATCACGCGCGACACGCTCCAAACGTTCAGCGATTTGTTTTAGCGCTGGTATCGAATCACCTCGCGTGAGGTACAGGAGCTGAGCGTCGCCCTCATACGTATCCCATAACCGTTCAAAGGCCTTAGCAAAAAGGTCAGCGCCTTGCCATTGCGAAGCAGTCCCAGCGTAAATAAAGAAAGGCTCTCGCACGCCCATAGCTTCAAGTTCGTCCGCATAGAGAGGTTCTACATATGGGTTAAAGATCTTAGTATCTGCCCCGTTAGGAACCACTTCTACTGACCGCGCCCCCATGTCAATTACACGTTGAGCAACACCGTCCGACACCGCGATGCAACCATCAGCACCTCTGATCGCGAATTTTTCTAATCCTCGTACCACTTTTTTCACGACGTTAGGAACGTCCATTCCATCGGTAGCATCGGACCACACGTCCGCTGCATACCAAAAGTATGGAATTCTTCGGATTGTACTAGCGACACGCATAACTGCCCCTGTTGTCGGAGGAGGCTCAACAAGTAGAAAATCCACTCGGGGCGAGGTAAGTACACGAACAAAGGCTTGAAGGTCAAATGATGCATAAGATGCATATCCTTTGATATACCCCTCTGAATCACGTAAAACCGGAACGCGAACCACCTTCCGATCCGACTTCACTTCAATCCCAGGGGGAGGATTTGTAGTCAAAACACTAATGTCAACCCCACCCCGCAAGAGAGCTTCCCTTACAGCATCTAGGCGAAGCGATGCAGCAGATGCTTCTGGAGAGAAGATCCGACTAACGATCATTCCGGTAAGTAGCATTGTTTCCCCTCATTCATCTGAGAATCTGGCTATCGCAGACCTGTAGATATCTTCATGCTTTTTCACAAAAGTAGCTGAAGAGAATCTATCTCGCGCAATCTCACGGATCACCGTCGGCTCCCAAATACCTGGGTTACTTGCCACCATCTTCATCGCTTCTGCGAGTGCGTCAAAATCATCAACAGGAACTACTATGCCCGTATTTGGCCGCGTCATATGCAATCCACCAAACGTCGCTGTAGCAATGATTGGAATTCCGAGGCTCTGCGATTCGGCAAACACCGTGCCTCCCGCCTCTTTACTAGACGCAAGGACGAGAGTGTCATATCCCGCAAGGACAGTGGGGAGCGTTTCACGATCGACCTGGCCCAAAAAGTGCACGGCATCAATTAGCCTGCGTCCCCTAGCAAACTCTGCGAGCTCCATGATCCTATCCGGCGTGCCCCCGATAATGTCTAAGCTCGTGTTTGGAAACTCAGCGTGAGTTTTTCCGAACGCCTCAATAGTTTGCTCAACCCGCTTATTGTCGTCTAAATGCGAAATATGAACAAATCGAACTATTTCACTCTCGTTGCTCACCAAGGGCATTTCAAAAAAAGCATCGGGAACAGGAAGGCTAACTACGCCGAAATCTACGTCGTACTTTCTTCTAAGTTCTTTTGAAAACTCTTGCGAAACTGAGAGTCTAAAATCAGCAGACCTGACAGCCTGATAAATCTGAGCAAACCGCGCTGTGGTTTCAGATGCTTCTAGTGTTGACGGTCTGTGTTCTGTAAGACCGTAAGGAATGTTCCAGACGCTCGCTAAGTGTCGAGCGACAAGAATACCTGGAAACACAGAGTGCGCGTGAATGATGTCTGGCGTTCCCCACCGCTTGACATAGGTTTGCCCGAAGTGGCGAGCATAAGCCTCAATTATTGCCCTATCCCCGCGAATGATTCCCTTAGGAATCATCGGAAAGGAGTTTGCAACCAAACGGTCAGCCCCGTTGACTACCGTCTTCGAAGGTCGCCACTGCCAAAAGCTTTTCGCAGACAAAGCACAAACTCCGACTTCATGTCCAGCTCCACGCAGAATCGCTACCTGATCTTTGAAGAATGTGCCGTTGAACGGAAACTCTGGCGTCGGATACCAGGAAGGAGTCCATAATACGTGCATGGTCTAATCCTCTACTAGCAATCTCTTCACCTCAGCGGCACGCGCTTCCCAACTGTGCCCATGTCGATCACATTGCACCTGTTCGGCCTTTCTAGAAATCTCATCTGGGTTTAATTCCAAGCGTTTCAGCAACTCTATAATCTGTTCACTATCGTTTGGGACAACCCATCCCCAATCATTCTCCTTAACGATGCGCGAAGTCAGTGTTCCATCCGTTGCAATGATAGGTTTGCCTCGGCCAACGTATTCAAACAGCTTAACCGGGACAGCAAATGACCAATAGTGGCTTGGATCAACAGCTATGGCCGCAACATTTGCCCAATCGTAATACTCATCCAATTGTTTACCGCTGGCGTGAACTACACGAACGTTTGAGACCGAGATGTCATATTCATCCTTGACGCCTTCCCAAAGATCCTTGCCCGTACAAACCGTCAGTTCAATGTTTGGCAACGAGCTAACAGCTTTCACTAACTCGTGTAACTTGTAGTGAGCTCCAATACCGCCTACGTAAAACAATCGAAGCGGGGACGGTGGCACAGGCGAATCCACTATTTCACCGCCTGGCGGAAGTGCCTTAACCTTCGGAATACGCAGCTGTGCGATCTCGGCGGCCATTTCTAGCGAAGGCACAAAAATGACGTTTGCGAAACGCCTATACATCGCCAACTCGTACTTGTACAAGATCCGCATCGCGACACCGAGTGGTCTGCCAACCCTCTCAATATATTCGTCATAAACCCAGTACAAATCCCTATAAAAGACTGATACCGGGACTTCATTCTTGCGTAAGAAAGCAAAAATCTCAGCGTCTAAAAACATATGCGGAAAATGTGAAGCATCCCCGATCATTGCCGGAATAGTCGCCGACTCAGAATAAGCAAATTCAAACTGCTCTCCTGCTCTTATCATCGCTTTAAGCTTGTTAAACTTTTGTCTTCTTTGCGCGCTACTACCGGTTAGGTCAAACACCTCATAGCCAAGCGCTTCAAATGCCTCATACATTCGCACCGGACGTAATGCAGAGGCAGCAGCCGCTCGCGAATTCAGACTAAACGCAGCATGAAAGATCATTCTGGGCACGTTCTACACCTTCCCTAATGCGTACACAAGCATAAAATCTAGAGCCAGTCTATAGTGCACAGCACCACGCGCTGAATATTCCCACTTGTCAGCTCAGCTCACTAAAATGAGAACGAAGACGATGATGGAGCAAACCTGATGATTATTGCGGATGAAGAAAAGTGGACAAAACACCAGCTATCAATTGGGCACGTTTGGTGGCGTAACTCTTTAGGCATCCCGCCCGTGGACACTGCAACCACGTCCGTAACTGACTGGGCAAGATTACAGCCCGGCAATTGGGGCGCGATTATTCAACAAGGGAACCAGGTGTTCGCTTGCACAGATGGGCCTCGCTCCTACCCACTTCTCTATACGCGAGTAGACGGCGAGCTGGTTTTATCCTCTACCCCCAACGAGCTCCTCGCCAAGTTAGCTGCCCCTACCAGGAACCACTCAGCGGCAGAAGAGTTTCGGCACCTCGGATATGTCACAGGTACTGACACTCTAGTAGACGGCGTTTCTACCGTTCCTGCGGGAAGCGCTGTCACATTCGATGCAGACGCCACAACTTCAACTTCATCTCATACCGGTGCTTTCAAACATGAACTGCTTGACGTCCCTACCGAAGCGCATTTGCAGTCATTTTACGAAACACTACTTGAACTAACTAACAATATGGTCGTAAACAGCAACGGCCATCAAATCCTCATCCCCCTATCGGGAGGAGCCGACTCGCGTCTTATCCTGACACTTTTACGAGAAGTCGACGCGAAGAACGTCTTGACGTTCACTTACGGGGTAGGCAAATCCGAAGAAGGAGGCATTTCACAAAGCGTTGCGAATGGTTTGGGATTTGACTGGAAATACATCCAACTCGACCCCACCGCCGTTCATGATCGTTGGTACCGTCACGATACGACCAAGTTCTTGCAAGATACCTGGAGCGCCAATGCACTGCCCCATATCCAAGACTGGTTCGCGCTACAAGAATTATCGGAGGATCAGGACGTAGACGAGCGGGCCGTAATATCGCCCGGCCACACAGTAGTTGGCAACGAACACGACTCATGGTCTTTCGCTCCCGAAGTCCCTATCAGGCATCACGAGATGGCACGCATCATCAGCCATCACCATTTCATTTTGCAAGGCAACCCAAATTTCGCGCTCCGAAATAGGTACGCCCTTGAAAAACTGGAACAATTCTTAGACACATATTGGGCAGACTCTAATCCAAATATGCGAGCTCACGTACTCGCCCAGTACAACATCCTAGAAAGACAAGCCAAATACATTAACAACTCCGTGCGCGCCTACGAGCACTTCGGTTTCCAATGGGCGATGCCCATGCTCGAGACACCCGCATATGATTCATGGTTCTCAGTGCCAGCACGAACCTGGGGAATTGATCGAGCACCATATATTAAGTTCACCAATGACAAGTATCAAGAAATCGCTGGCATTGAACTCCCCAACTACCTTTCACCTGCAGAAAAACTCAACCCGACCTTCAAAAACCGGATCAAGAAGGTTTCAGACATGCTGGGAGTAACACACGCGATCAATCGCTCCTTCGGAATCAAGGCTTCCCTTAATCACCCGATGGCTTTTCAGGCTCTGGCAGGTAACCTAAGTAAGTCCCAGCTGGCACGGCAACTCATATCCGGCAAAGAGCTACTGGGAGTTTACGCGAACCTTTTCCTGGACGGAGATTGGGTGCCAGAAGGTGACATCGTTCCCTAACTAGAAACAGATTTGTCAAAACGCTTCGCTGCGAAAACAGACATTACGATCATTGCCACCAAGAAAGCAGCCATGATCAGGCCCAACACGTAAACCGTTTCCAATAACGGGTATGGGGACGCCACCAGCCAACCAAGCGGAGCGATCGTGTAGAGAATCGCGTAAACGAGCAACCAATGTTGGGTGCCGGTGACAACAAACATCGTCGAAATTGGCGAGGTGATGAGTAGCATCGCCATCCATGGGATAAGGGCACGTGCAAAATAACCAGACTGGCTAAAATCTGCTCCAAACAAAATTGGTAGCAGCCACGGCGCTATCAGCCACAGCAGGGCGAATGGAACAACTCCAATCAAAATTGCGCGTTTGATTACGTTCTTCACTTCCGGCGACATTTGGCCCGGCTCGATCGTAGAGAGCTTTTGGAAGAACACCTGTGAAACAGCCGAATTAATCAGGATTACAGGTACATTTACCACCTGGTTTGCGATGTTGTACTCGCCAAAATCGCCAATGGAGACTCTGCCAATAAGCAGATTAATACCATTGATTCTCACCGCATCAATCAGCACATTCGGGCCATTCAGTACAGGCATCTTCCAATGTTTGCGGGCAAGCTGACGCATGGGGCGAGCCCCGGATACATCTAGCGTGCGCAGATCCTTAGCTCGGATCCCAAGGTTAAAGAAGGCATATGCCTGCCCTACAATCTGGCCACCCACCAGACCGGGAAGAGTATGAACTCCTGCCCATCCAAAAACCACCTGACCGCTACTGGTTCCAACCTGTTGCACCACACGGTTTTTCGCAATGGTCTTGTAATCAGTTTTCCGGTTATACCAATACTGAAACAGAGTTGCCCCCGCCATAAAAAATGTGGTCAGGCCGGCCAGCGGCATCCAATTTGCAACCGATTCAGAATAAATATCGGCCACCACATCGCGCAGAGGAAACGCCAAAACCGTTATTACTAGAGAGTTGATCGCGATCAGACGCAGCGCCAGCATGGCAACTACTTTCGCGTCACGATCATCCTTCTCAAGCATTAACGCCATGTCATAGCGCCCGGCAGCAATCGCAACTGCAATGGCAACTATCGAATTGAAAGTGCCCAACTCGCCAATAGTTTCACGCCCATAAAGCCGGGTAATGATCATCATCATGAAGAAGACAATCACCTGGGCAAGCGCCGTACCTGTCACAAGCGTCAAGACGTGGCGAAGGAACGGAGAAGAAGCCGCGACACTCTTCACATACGCAATAGTCCGGTCGAACAACAACTCCCCCTAACAAAACTCAAAGATAAGGGCAGGGGCAGCCCCACTCCAAGTCGAAGCAGAACCACCCCTGCACCAAATCAATGAACTACAGATTCACAGCCTCACCAGACGCAGCTGAATCCAGCATCGCCTGGATTACCTTCATCGTCTGCAGGCCCTCACGCATCGTCACGTGCTCCGTGCCCGTACCAAGAATGGCATCACGGAAATGCTCATGCTCAACGCGGAGCGGCTCGCGCTTAACCAGGGCAAAACGGGTAACCTCACCCTCAGAAACACCGCGGAAAGCCGCGATCTGATCCCACTCAACCGGGAAACGACCATTCTCATAGAACGTCAAATCCGACATCGCAGTATCAGCCACAAGAGCGCCACGCTCACCCGTAACGATCGTGATGCGATCCTTGAAAGGAGTTAGCCAGTTCACCAAGTGACTCACCAACACACCATTCTTAAAACGGCCAGTGGCGGACACCATGTCCTCAAACTCACGGCCCGAACGGTAAGCCGTCTGAGCGTAAATCGACTCATACTCAGAACCCGCAACCCACGCTGCCAAATCCACGTCATGCGTTGCCAAATCCTTCACCACGCCCACATCCGAAATGCGAGCCGGGAACGGCGACTGACGACGAGTCACAACCTGGTAAACGTCTCCGAGGTACCCCTCCGAAACCAGACGCCTCATCTCCAACAACGCCGGGTTGCAACGCTCCACGTAGCCAACCGCGCCAACCACACCAGCCTCGTCAAATGCCTTCACCATCGCCTCACCCTCCTCAAGGGTGGACGCCAAAGGCTTCTCAACCAGCGTGTGTACGCCGGCCTCAGCCAGCTTCATCACAGCCTCGAAATGGTAGGCGGTAGGCACAGCCACAACAGCCGCATCAATACCGACCTCGAGCATCTGCTCAACGCCCGGCAGAACCTCCATGCCGCGAGCCACATCAAAGCGGTCACCGCCCGGATCCGCAAGCGCAACTAGCTCAAAGCCCTCCGTCTCCCGCGCATTACGCACGTGGTGGCGGCCCATGGAGCCAATGCCAAGAACACCAACTCGAATATCAGACATTAAGCACCAGCCTTAGCAAGAGCATTCACGGCCTCGACAATGCGATCCAAGTCAGCCTGCGAGAGCGACGGGTGAACTGGAAGTGAAACCACGGTCTTCGCGGCCTCCTCAGTTACCGGCAGATCAAGACCCGGAGCGTAAGGAGCGAGGGAGGGCAAACGGTGGTTCGGAATCGGGTAGTAAACGCCCGACCCAACCTGGTACTCCTCACGCAACGCCTGCATGAAACGATCACGATCAGTATCAACCACACGGATCGTGTACTGGTGATAGACATGCACTGCGCCCTCAGCAACAGCCGGAACAACAACGCCCTCAAGATTCTCTGAAAGGAACTTAGCGTTCTCCTGGCGCTTCGCCGTCCACGCGCCAACCTTCTTCAACTGCTCACGACCAATCGCGGCGTGAATATCAGTCATACGGTTGTTCAAACCAACCAACTCATTCGCGTAGCGCTGCTCCATACCCTGATTACGAAGCAAACGACAATTACGAGCCACCTCCGGATCCGAAGTGGTGATCATGCCGCCCTCACCGGCCGTCATATTCTTGGTGGGGTAGAACGAGAACGCCGCGAACGTGCCAAACGTGCCAACCATCTTGCCATCCAGCGAAGCGCCATGCGCCTGCGCCGCATCCTCAAACAACATGAGCCCATGCTTGTCCGCAATCTTCTTCAGGTCATTCATGGGAGCCGGATGACCGTAAAGGTGAACCGGCATAATCGCCTTAGTACGCTCCGTGATCGAAGTCTCCACGGACTTAGGATCCAAGCAGAAGTGTTCCAGATCAATATCAGCAAACACCGGTGTCGCCCCCGCAATCGCAACGGAATTACCCGTAGCGGCAAACGTAAACGACGGCACAATAACCTCATCACCCGCGCCAATACCAGAAGCCAACAGGCCAACATGGAGGGCAGAAGTACCGGAGTTCACAGCAATAGATTCAGCCCCCGGCGTCATCTGCTGCGTGAATTCCTCTTCAAACGCAGCTACCTGCGGGCCCTGCGCAACCATGCCGGAGCGGAGAACCGCAGTAACAGCAGCAACTTCTTCCTCACCAATCAACGGCTTCGCAGCGGGAATCATCTCTCGGGTCATTACTCGCTAACCTCTCTTAGCTCACTATCGCTAATCTGTTCAAAAATTTGCCCCGTCTTAGGGCACTGGAAACGTTTTTCACTACCTTCAACCGGTTGTAGCCTCACACCACTTTGCCCAACCCAACCAATCCGGCGGGCCGGAACCCCGGCAACCAACGCAAAATCTGGCACATCCTTTGTGACAACCGAGCCCGCCGCAACCGTGGCCCACTCGCCAACCGTCACAGGAGCCACACACACCGCGCGAGCACCAACAGAAGCACCACGCTTTAGCGTCACGCCCACGTGATCCCAATCAGACGCGCTCTTTAACGAGCCATCAGCATTAATCGCACGCGGGAACAAGTCATTAGTAAGGACAGCAGCCGGGCCAACAAAAACGCCATCAGCAAGCTCAGCAGGCTCATAAACCAGGGCATAATTCTGCACCTTGCAGTTATCCCCCATTTTCACGCCCTCGCCGATATAAGCGCCGCGGCCAACAATGCAGTTCTTTCCAATCTCAGCATTTTCGCGAACCTGCGCGAGGTGCCAGATAGAAGTTCCCTCCCCAATCTTCGCTTCAGCTGAAACGTCTGCACTATCGACAATTCTCGGCATAAATCCTCCGTTCAGTTACAGTCAAACTTATTCTACGCTCATAATCACAGTGAATAGCGGCGGTGAATCAGCGTTTTTACACTTAAAGATTGTAAAGTGGTTAACGTTTAGACACGTAAACTCAAAGAATCACAGGCATACATGCAACTGACAGACAAAACATGGCTCGTTGTTCCCCTATACAACGAAGGCCAAGTCGTGCGTGAAGTACTCACCGAAGTACGCAAAACCTTCCCAAACATCATCTGCGTAGACGACGGCTCTAGCGACAACTCCATCGCAGAAGCCCTCGCCGCCGGCGTCAAAGTTGCCGTACACCCCATCAACCTCGGCCAAGGCGCAGCCCTTCAAACAGGATTCAACTACGTGCTTGAAAACACAGACGCCAAATACGTTGTCACCTACGACGCTGACGGGCAACACCGCATCGAAGATGCGCTCGCCATGCTTGACGCAGCAGAACGCGAAGACCTCAGCTTCGTATTCGGATCACGCTTCCTCGAAGGCAAAGCTGAAACGGGCACATTCAAAAAACTCGTCCTCAAAACCGCAGCGTTCGTCACCCATATGCGCACCGGCGAAAGACTCACCGACGCTCACAACGGCCTACGAGTAATCCGCCGCGATGCCCTCGAACAAATCGAAATCACACAAAACCGGATGGCCCACGCCTCCGAAATCGTGTACCAACTATTCGACACCAAACTCAAATGGCGCGAAATGCCCGTACACATCATCTACACGGACTACTCACGGTCCAAAGGCCAATCACTACTGAACTCGATCAACATCCTGGTCGAACTAATCATGAAGTAGGAGCGCAAATGTCAGCAATACTTGGATCACAATGGTTCATCAAACTCCTGATCGTCGCTATCCTACTGGCCGCAACATACTTCATCATGAAGCCAGTAAAATCCGCGCAACACCTCGCAATGCGCCGCCTCACCATGATGATCTTCGTAGCCTTCGCGGTAATAGCCGCACTATTTCCCGCACTCCTATCACGCATCGCAATATTCCTCGGCGTTGGACGCGGCACAGACCTGCTACTGTACGGGCTAACACTCGCGTTCTTCAGCACCCTCGTCACCGCATACCGGAGAGACGCCGCCGTTGAACGCAAACTAACGCTACTGGCGCGCACCATCGCGTTGGATACCGTTCGCGACGGCAAACAAACAACCAACAAGCCCACAGAATCCGAGGACTAAGGTGGAAGAGCGCGAAACCAGAAACCTCCAAGAGGACGATGTTCGCAACCTCGTGCGCGACCAAGGTAAACGCACGCTCACCAGCGTGCCTAAACCAACCAGGCGCCGCCCGCGTTCAGCGCAAAAACCGCGACACACAGTGTTTCGCATCAAACGGCCCACCCTGCGAACCATCGGTGCGGCCCTTCTTGCCGTAATACTTTTTGTGGGCACCTCGGCAGGACTCTTGTACCACGACCTATCAAACCGCGTAGCAAAATCCGAACTACAAGTCGAACAATTCGCCCCCCGAAACGAGAAGCGTCCCCCCGTGGACAGCTTCGACGGGCGGCCCGTAAACATCCTCCTGCTTGGAACTGACTCTCGCGTAGGAGAAGGCAACTCCCGCTACGGAGACAACGAAGACGTCTCCATGCGAGCAGACGTGACAATCATCGCGCATATCTCGGAAGACCGCTCACGTGTACAGTTAGTATCCATTCCACGCGACACGATCGTAGACATCCCCTCATGCGTCCTCAAAGACGGAACCGAAACCTACCCACAAACCGGACAAATCAACTGGGCCATGTCCATCGGCTCAGAATACAACGAAGAAAACCTCGACGCCGGTGTGGGCTGCACCTGGCGAACCGTGGAAGAGCTAACCGGCATTCCCATTGACGGCTTCATACTGTTTGACTTTGCAGGGTTCGAAAGAGTCATAAATGCCCTTGGCGGCGTAGAAATGTGCTTCGAAGAAGACCTTTATGACGAAGCTGCGGAACTCAATATATCCGCCGGATGCCATGTACTCAACGGACATGATGCCCTCGCCTACGCCAGGGCGCGGAAGGAAGTTGGAAACGGATCTGATATTTCGCGCATTGGCCGCCAACAAGAGCTGATGGGGCGCATCTTCCACACCGCCCAATCGCAAAACTTGCTGACGGATTTCCCGAAGCTCTATGCCTTCTTGTCCGAATCTCTGGACATCATTAAGACGTCTTCAGACTTCTCGCGGATAAACACGTCCATGGGTCTCGCGTACTCACTATCCGGGCTTTCAGGTGATGGCTTACAATTCGTGACCATGCCACTCACCGAAGCACCTTGGGACCCCAACCGCGTAATTCCTACCTGGCAAGCAGACGAGCTTTGGGAATCCATCCAAAAGGATGCGCCCTTGCCTTCCAATATTTGGATCACTGACTCTGAAGGCAACGTGGTATTCCTCGAAGAACCTACCGAAACCAATCCAAACGGGGAAGGATTTGAAGGCTCCGACGGCTCTCAAGACGAGTATCTGAGGGACAATGATGGTGAGGGAGGGGGCCTGTGAACGACGGCGAGCCTCCCAAGAGCATCCCACCTAGCATTCCACCGCGAGAAGGCCGTAACCGCCCCTCCACGGAAGGTGCAAAACGCGTTCAGAAGAAGGCTAATGGGCGTTTGAGCAACGGGGCTACTGCTCCTAAAGCCAGCCCAAACTCAGCGTCAAACTCGCACGGACGCTCCGCTTCCTTCCCAGCGAAGCGTAACTATCGCAACTCCCAAGTTGCGCGTGACGGCGTTCCCAGCCAGCGTGAGCGCTCGACTAACTCTTCCGCCACACAAAAACCGATCCCGCCCCGCGAGCACAAGCCCCGCGTGGATCGCGCGTCATCTCAGCCGGAAAGGCGGCAAACTCCGCCCTCATATGCACCGGCATCAAGCCGATCGCGCGAGCAGGTTCCACCCTCGTACGCGCCAAACCGGCACTCATCTACATCGAGAACACCAATGGAACCAGCGCGCACCAACCGCGCAGTAGCGACCTCCTCTGCCTGGAAACCACAGCCTCGTCCAACCGCGCCCACTGTACCGAGCGCACCTCAGGCCGGCGCCGCCCGACGCAAACCAAACAGGCGTCGCCGCGCCATCGTAACCGTTCTGGTAATGCTGGCAATACTGATTGGATGGCCCTTGTTACTGCTCAGCTGGGCGGGCGGAAAAGTCGAACACGTAGATGCCCTGAGCGGGGCCGGCGACACGCCGGGAACTACCTACCTAATTGCCGGGTCAGACTCGCGCGACGGTACACAATTCACCGACGAAACCGAGGGACACAGGTCGGACACGATCATGCTGCTTCACCGTGCTCCCAACGGCAACGCCTACCTGGTGTCGATCCCCCGCGACACGTGGGTTGATATCCCCGAATACGGGGAAGGCAAAATCAACGCCTCATTCTCATATGGAGGCCCCGAACTGCTGGTAGACACTGTTGAAGAACTCAGTGGCATCACAGTTGACCACTACGTGGAAGTGGGAATGCAGGGCGTTGTCGACATCGTGGATGCTATGAACGGAGTTGAGCTCTGCCTCGACTACGACGTTGATGATCCTCGCTCCGAACTCGTGTGGCAGGCCGGTTGCCACAACGCGGATGGGCGCACTGCTCTTGCCTTTGCCCGCATGCGCTACTCCGATCCAAAAGGGGACATTGGACGCGCGGAAAGACAACGTCAGGTTATCGGAGCAATCGTGAAGACGGCGGCCCTTCCAACGAATTCCTTGAACCCTGTGCGGCAAATGAAGATATCCTCGGCCGCAGCTCAGTCTGTGACCACCGACCCGGATACATCGAGTCTTGAACTTGCGCGAATGGCATTGGACTTCAGAGCCGCAACGTCGAGTGGCAATACAGGTACTCCCCCGATTGCTACGATTGCGTTCGAAACCAGTCAAGGATCTGCCGTGTTGCTTGACGACGATGCGGATGAGTTCTTCCGCAAACTCGCCAACGGCTCCCTTACCTCCGCGGAGCTAAACGCCAACGGACTTCCCTAGCGTCGCTTTCAAACAGTTGCGGGGTGAGCGATCCATACAGATCGCTCACCCCGCTGTATTGAACTACGAAAATCTAGTTCTTCTTAAACAACTCGTTAGTGGCTGCAACGTCAATCTTGCGGGGACCTGCCTGCCAAGCGCTCCATGCCGACTCTACGATCTGTGCAACATCATACTCAGCGTTCCAGCCCAGATCCTCCGTGATACGGCTAGCGTTGCCAATCAACTGGGGTGGGTCACCAGCGCGGCGATCCTGCTCCTCAGCCTCAAAGTTAAGGCCACTTACCTCGCGACACGCATCCACAATCTCACGTACTGACGTGCCCTTACCCGTACCCACGTTGTAAACGTTGTGCTTTAGATCCGACTCGGATGCCAGGGCATCCAGCGCGTCAATGTGAGCGCGCGCCAAATCCTTCACGTGGATGTAATCGCGGATGCACGTGCCATCTTCCGTAGGATAATCCGTACCGAAAATGGCGGGAGCCTTACCGCGTGCCAAGCGCTCAAAAATCATGGGGATCAAGTTTAGTGTTGCCGGATCTCCCAAATCATCCCAGCCTGAGCCCGCCACGTTAAAGTAGCGCAAGCCGATCCAACGCAAGCCCCAGGCGCGCTCGCAATCAGCCATCATCCACTCGCCAATGAACTTCGTTTCGCCATAGGGATTAATCGGATGCTTCTCGATGTCCTCGTCAACCACTTCAACCGGTGGCATACCGTAAACCGCCGCGGAAGAGGAAAAGATCATCTGGTTCACACCAGCCTTCTCCATCGCCAACATCACGTTAGCCATGCCGCCCACATTCTGCTGGTAGTACCAGGCAGGGCGCGAGACCGACTCACCCACCTGTTTGCGGGCCGCAAAATGAATCACGGCCGTAACGTCCTCGTCCACCATCGTGTTCAACAAAGCCTCGCCCGACGCCGTATCTGCAACGTCAAGCTGTACGAGCTTAGCGGAACCAATGCGATCCTTTGTGCCGTACGAAAGGTCGTCAACAACCACAACCTCATCGCCGCGTTCCTGCAAAAGCCTAACTACATGGGCGCCGATGTAACCGGCACCGCCAATCACCATAATGCTCATAACTACAGTCTAAAACTCTCACTAATTGGTTTCTAAAGATCGTTGCAAAGTCTGGTTCTTCTGACTGGACTGCTCGGCCAAATCCTGCTGGAAACGCTCCATCTTCTGTTGCAAAGTCGGATCCGACATAGCAAGCATTCGAACCGCGAGGAGGCCCGCGTTACGCGCCCCGCCAATCGAAACGGTAGCAACGGGAACCCCGGCGGGCATCTGCACAATCGACAACAGAGAATCCATACCGTCCAGATATTTGAGCGGTACAGGTACGCCAATCACCGGTAGCGGCGTTGCCGAAGCGAGCATACCCGGCAGGTGTGCGGCTCCCCCAGCACCGGCAATAATCACCTTTAATCCGCGCTGCGCGGCTTCCTTGCCATACTGCAACATCGCTTCTGGCGTGCGGTGGGCAGAAACCACGCGCGCCTCGAACTCAACGTCAAACTCGCGCATAACCTCAGCAGCCTGGCCCATGACCTTCCAGTCCGAATCAGACCCCATTACGATGCCAACTTGAACCATGTCGCTCACTTTCCAAACAGAATATCGATGGCCTTGCCCGCCTTGTCACGAGCTGTCTTCACATCATCGGCACACACCGTTACGTGACCGAGCTTACGCCCTGGGCGCACGCTCTTTCCGTACAGATGGACGTGGACTCCGGGCAGCTGCTTCAGCACGTCCGGGAGGGCATAAGAGGCATCCTCGTACCTAGAACCAAGCAGGTTCTTCATCACCCAAACGCCCGGAATTGGTGTGGTTTCACCCAGGGGTAAATCTAAGACCGCGCGCAAATGCTGTTCAAACTGGCTGGTTAACGCACCGTCAATCGTCCAGTGGCCCGTGTTGTGCGGACGCATTGCAAGCTCATTGACCAACAGAACTGGCTCCCGACCATCAACAACAAACATTTCAACGGCCAGGACGCCCGTCACTCCAAGTTCGCGCGCAATCAGGTCACCAACAGCTTGCGCCCGCGCCGCGACCTCTTCAGATAACGAGGGGGCTGGCGCAATCACCTCAGAGCAAATGCCGTCTTCTTGGATCGACTCCGCGACCGGCCACTGCTTCACCTCACCGGAGGGCGTGCGTGCCAAGAGCACCGCAACTTCGCGGGTAAACGGCACCTTTTCCTCCAGCAAAACCGGCCCGGTAGCCAGCCAATCATCAACGCCGCGAGCGTCCGCAACCACTCGAACACCCTTGCCGTCGTAACCGCCCGTCGGTGTTTTTGCGATAACGGGCCAGCCGACCTCATCGCCAAACTCCGCCACGTCCTCGCGGCTGGTAGCCTGCGCCCACCTGGGCACTGGCGCCCCAATGTCCTGCAGTTTCTTGCGCATGGCGAGCTTATTTTGCGCATACAAAAGGGCGCTTGCCGGCGGCTGGATAGATATACCGGCGCACTCGGCAAGGATCTGGGGCGGGATGTGCTCATGCTCGAACGTAAGCACGTCGGCGCCCTTGATCAACGACTTCATGTCATCGAGGCTCTTCGGATCACCCACGGGCGCATTCACGGTGACCTGCGCGGCCGAACCGTCACTGGCTTCGACCATGGTTTTTAAAGTAATTGCCAGCTCAGTTGCTGGAGGGACCATCATTCTGGCAAGCTGTCCGCCGCCAACCACAGCTATTGTTCGACTCACCCGTTCAGCCTATCGCGCACGGCTCGATAGCGGCGGCCCGTCTCACCTGCAGGCCGCCCCCCTCGCTTTAGAATCTGCGCTTGCGCCTGCCCACCGACACCAGCATTCCCTCTGGCATCACAACGTCCGGGTCCAAGCTGGTTGGCATTGCCGGTAGTGAGACAGTGAAGACTGCGGGTTTTGCCTGCGTCAGTTCTAGCCGGCCGCCCGTTCCTTTAATGAGGTCGCGTGCCAGCGGAAGGCCAATGCCCGTAGATCCATGCGCAGAGACGCCCTTTTCAAAAATCATCTCCGTCATGTCTTCGGCTATGCCTTCGCCTTCGTCAGAAACGTCAATCAGAACTCCACGCGACGATGTTCCCTTGCGGCACACCACTCGGGTTGTGCCCGCCCCGTAACGGAGCGAATTCTCAATCAGCGTTGCCAAGACCTGCGATAGTACCGACGCTGACGCGAGCACGGGCTGCGCGGCCTCGTCTGTGAAAATCAGCTCTCGGCCCTCTGCCTCGAATGTTTCCTCCCACTCTTCGCGCTGCTGATTAAAAATTTCGAGTACGTGGATTGCCTCCGCGTTACCTCCTGCGCTCTTGGTTGTGGTCAAAAGGTCGCCAATCACCTGCGTGAGGCGCTCAACCTGTTCAAGGCATACACGCACCTCACTTTGAATCTCCGGATCATCCGTGATGAGCTCGATCTCCTCCAAACGCATGGACAAAGCCGTGAGCGGCGTACGCAACTGGTGTGAGGCGTTAGCAGCGAACTGGCGCTCCGCAGCAAGCCGGCCAGCCATGCGCTCCCCTGTGCGCACAAGCTCTTCTTGGACCAGGTCAATCTCTTCAATACCGGAAGGATTCACGCGAGCCCGAACCTGTCCGGAACCGATTTGTTCTGCCTGCGCAGCCAGATAAATAAGGGGCGCGGAAATGCGTCGTGATCCACGCAAAGCTAACCAATAACCAACTGCAAGGGAGGCCATAATACCGGCGAGAAACACCGCAACAAGGCGCGCGATTGAGAGGATTGTTGGCCATGCCGAAATCTCGCTACGTACCGTAGTACCCGACGGCAAGACAACTGAGGCGGTCATGCGAGGAGCACCAACATGTCCTCCTCTTTCAACAAGGCCAGCTTCACCCGGATTGTTCACACGCACGTACGCGCTACTGAGCAGATCGTTTCCCAGCACCCAGTTGTCAAGGTTGCGCTGTGTGAGCTCATCCCCCGATTGGATTCTGCGCTCAACCATGTTGCCGAGTAGTTGCGTGCGCGACTGGAGATTATGCTGTGCGGACTGCCAAACCAGACCGCCGCCAATGAAAAGCGAGGGAATGCCCAGAATTAAGACCGCCACGGTCACAGCCGTGGCGATCATTTTAATAACGCGTGCGCGCATGTGTTAGGCCCGCTCTTTTTCGAACCTGAATCCCATGCCGCGAACGGTGGTGATGTAGTGCGGATCCGCAGCGTCGTCGCCCAGCTTGCGACGTAGCCAGGAAACATGCATGTCGAGAGTCTTGGTAGAACCGGTAGGATCCGAACCCCAAACCTCGCGCATCAGCACGTCGCGCTCGACCACGTTGCCCGCCTCACGAACGAGGACGCGGAGCAGGTCGAATTCCTTAGCGGTTAGTTGCAACTCGCGGTCTTTCACGAATGCGCGGTGCGCACCCACATCGACGCGAACGTCCTGCACGGTGAGCTCACCGTCAGCCTCTTCGGTTCCCGTGCGACGCAACAGCGCGCGAACGCGGGCAAGTAGCTCTGCGAGGCGGAACGGCTTTGTCACGTAGTCATCCGCGCCAGCGTCAAGGCCGACAACCATGTCGACCTCGTCCGCACGAGCAGTCAAAATCAAAATCGGGGTGGACAGCCCAAGTTTGCGCACCTGGCGAGCTACATCCAGCCCGTCCATATCGGGAAGTCCAAGATCAAGAACGATGAGGTCGGCACTATCAACCTCGTTTAGAGCTCCACGACCGGTGCCGTGTGCCCTAACTTCGTAGCCCTCACGGCCAAGCGCGCGAGCTAGGGGCTCTGCAATAGCAGGATCATCTTCAACCAAAAGAACAGTAGTCACGCTTTTATAGTAGGCCATATTTGGGCATTGCACACGCCTTGAGGAAGTAAAATGTAATGCGACATCAAGATACTTTTTACTATTTGAGCGTGCCTGTAATCAGTTTTTCGCTACATATAGACGTTTCCTATACGAATTGTTCGCGAAATTGAATGATTAAAGTTTAAAGAGATTCAATTGGCAAATGTTCAACAGGTGGACGGTCTTCAACGCTCACCTGGAACGGGACTACCCGGCCCACTCCTCGCAGATCAGCTTCCTTGGCTGCCGACACGCGATACCAAGGCCCAGCCTCGCCGCGCGCGATCTTGCCGGCGGTTTCTCCGTCGGTAATGATTTGCCCAACCGGAGCTACATCAACCAGCCGCGAAGCGAGATTCACGGGCGGCCCAAAGACGTCCCCCGACCTCGAAAACACTGCCCCCTGCACAATCGATGCGCGTACGGGCAACATTTTGCGCATACTGTTTAAGCGCTGCATCAGTTCGGTAACTACGCGCAGTCCGGTTGGCAGATCATCAGCGATGTAGAACACGGCATCGCCAATCATTTTCACTACGCGCCCTCCCGCGGACGGGATCACGATGCGGCACACGGTTTCGAACTGGTCGATCAGGTCAACGAGGTCCTCTTCGGGAAGTGAAACGGACGAAGACGTGTAGGAGACCATGTCCACGAAGCCGAGCGTGCGAATAAGTGGGAAGCTGTTTGTTTCCCGTTCGCGACCACGGTGCGAAACTTCCTGATCGACGCGCGTAATGATTGATTCAAGTTGGCGTTTCCAAGAGTAAATGAGCTCCTCTTCAAGGAAGGGCAGGAATTCGCGGAACTTGTCTAACGTGACGAGCCTGGCGGACGTGTCATCTAATGTGTATCTGCGCGCCACGTCATCGACGAGGGCCTCCATCTGCCACAGCACGAGCCGGTCCGTAATGTGTGCTTGCGCGCGTACGAGCGACAGCCCGGTCTGCAGGTCAATGCGACCCGAGTCGATCAGATCGGACCAACGCTGGTATGCCTTGAGGTCCTGCGTGGTGAATACAACCTCGCCTTCGACAGCCGGAGCGAACCCCATGGCAACCCAATAGGAATTAACGCGGGTTACTGGGGTTTCGGTGCGCGCCGCTATATCTGCTGCGCTTAGCGTTGGTTCGCCGCCCAGCAGGATCTTCCTGTAGGACCCTGTAGTTGAAGGCGACTGACCGGCGTCGGGGGTGTTATGCATCACCTCAACTCTAGTCTTTTGGTGAGCTGGTTAGCGACTGTTTAGAAACCTGGCAGCAGCCACGGGCCGTTTTGCGGTTTATTTCGCGTTATCCATTGATTTATTGTTGGATTTCGCCTTATACTTACTTGTCCTTGACAATCGTATTTTTGTTGCGCTGGTTTTCTAAAAATATTTTGGAGGCCACCACCGCGTGCGGAGTTAGGGATGGAAAACTACATAGGGGGATGATCGGTTTCGACAGCGATCTTCAATCGATGTGAAGCGGGCCGAGGATGTCTACTGACCTCGTTAACCATGTATTCAAAACAATAGGTGCTGAACAGAACCGCACCGACTTTGCCCTCGCTGCCTAATCTAGCGAGCAAGTCCGTCAGCCCAAGCAATGCTCTGAGTTTGGTTCCTGGCGTCGTTTTATGAGCCACTGGGTTGCCACCGTGTTGAGAGGCGGTGACCGACACTTTCTCAACTGAGCCACCTAGTTGCAGGTTTGCATGTTGCTAGTGGCTGAGAAACTTATTGCAAACTGCGCCCGGAGAAGAAATTGGGGTGGATCGTTGGACCCGGGTTCAATTCCCGGCATCTCCACAGTGTGCCCCGGCAATTCGTTGAGTTGCCGGGGTTTTCTTATACTTTTCCCCGGTATTTCAACGGTTTCGCCCATCCCCCACATGTACTAACGTGTGCCACGAGGCACTATTAAAGTCCTTTAGATAGAACCTAGATAGAACCTCAGAACTCGACACAAAGGGGCGCTATGGCGCGCGGCAGCGGCGTTGGAAGCGTCATATGAACTGCTCCCCATTAGTTGGACTGAGAAGCACCGACCCGTATAGACGAACAACTAGACAGCCACACAAACGCCAAGCACGATTGCGAAAGTCACCGCACACAACCAATAGACTGTTGCGGACGAAAACAGTGCCTGCTAGTAGCAGTGGAAAAGAACAACCCCCTCCGGAAACCCCCTGTATCTCAAACACTTTTCTCGATAGATTGAGCTCATGGCAGACAAGAACCTAATGGATCGTACGGTGGATGAATTAGCCGGTTATGTTCTGTCGCCTGAAGAGAACAGGCACTATTCAGATGAAGATCTGAAGGAATTTCTAGCTAATTTAGGTTTCCCCTCTGAATGGCCTTTCTTTATCCCACGTCTTCGCGGTGAAGTGAGCTGGGATTACATCGACTACTACGAGTAGAAATACGGATGGGCTCCTCTAGCCCATCAAAAATTCACAGTTTCATCCCAGCCCGTTCGGGCCGGGGCGTTGTTATAACCTAGACAGCTCGGCCGCCGAATAGCACGATAGCTGCAAGGGATTGCTCGAACGCACGCCGGGCACGGACCGCTTGTGTGATCTCGCACCCGGCGGCATTGTTAGGCAACTAGTGCCTCACTCCCCGCTAGCTTCGCTTTCCACCGCAGATTTGCGGGCATTCTCCACCACCTGCTTGAACAGTTCCTTTACCGCAGGATCGTTAACCGCCGAACCTGGAATCATGAACCCGCCCGGATGCATGGGATTGGTAGAGCACTGACCATTAGGCTTGGACGTCAAACTGTACAGCCTTACGCTTTTTCTATCGCCAACGCAAAGTGCTGTACCCTTCTCGCGGAACTCGATCCGGGCGTCGGGATGCTTCCTCACATACGCCAACATGTTTTGCAGTTCTTCTTCAGAGTGATTCCAAAATGTCCACACTTGCTCATCGTTCCCGAAAGTAACGTAGTTACCCTCGACGCCGATGATCTCAACCGGATAGATCGGGCCTCTAGTAGAAATCTTTGCCTGGATCCAATGCGGCCTATGTCCCGCAATCATCAACTGGCAGGGGCTAACAGGGAAAAGTGGGTCCTTGCTCATAGTGAGCTCCTTAAAAATCGCGCGTCCGCCAAACTTCTGTTTAGCGGCGGATCTTCCCTCAGGGGCACCGTGTGCGACACGCGGTTGCCAGCCAACTAGCCGAGGGGCTTAACGTTGGACTTCTTGATCCACCGACAGGATACCCCAAACGGAGCACCTGTCAAGGCATAGCTGTTAGGCTTGAGCGAAGCTCTTACACAAGTGAGGTCGAAATGGATCAGCAACAATTTGATGGCCTAGTAAAGCTCTTCGAGGAAGCCAAAGATGGCTCTGGGAACCCGCTTCAAATGGAGTATCTGCTCGTCAAACAGGGCAACAGCGAATACCTCCACGCCTTCCGCGGACACACCGGACCGTCAGATATTCGATCGATCTCTAAGACTGTCCTCGCCCTCGTTCTTGGCACCGTCATCGAATCGCGCGATGATCTAACCGAAGACACACCGGTATGGCCGGTGCTCAAGAACCTGTGCGAAGTCAAAGACCCAGAAAACCTTGAAAAGTGGCAGCACATCAAAATCAAACACTTGATGAACCACACCATCGGGTTTGACCGCATACTGATGATGCGCGGCGACATTCAAGACATGGACCCCGCTGACTACATCAACTACATCGTCAACGAACCAATCGTGCACGAGGCGGGAACTTACTACCTGTATTCCAACGCAGGCTTCTACCTTATGTCCATCTACCTGCAAGAATTCCTTGGTGAGGACCTAGAGGACTACATCAGGCGCGCGCTATTTAACCCGCTTGGCATAACCGATTACAGGTGGGAGCGCTACGGAAAAAACCTGGCCGGGGCCACCAGACTATGGCTACTACCCCACGACATGCTGAAGATAGGCGAGCTACTACTTGAAGGCGGCAAGGGCATTGTGAGCCCACAGTGGATTGAACGCATGAAGCAATTCACCGCTTTTACCCCCCGCGTGGACACGCCTACAAACCCGTACTTCCGCCGTCATGCCTACGGCTCCAGCCTGTGGCTCTCCAACCGGGGCAACATTTTCTTCGGCCACGGAACCGACGGGCAAACCCTCGCAATCATTCCCGAACGAGGCGCCGTGGTGATCACTACCGCAACTCAAAAGGACGTGAAGCGGCTAGAGGAACTCGTGGACAAGGCCGTGGAGCTGCTCTACTAGCGGCCGCTAATCCTCGTCACGGATAATCAAGTGGTGGGGTGTTGCTCTTACACTAGAGCAACACCCCACCACTCTTAAGCCATCAACCTGCTTTCACGCGCGGCGGTCAGGCCCGATTAGCGCACCTAATTAGCAGCCGGGTTATCAGCCATTCGCGCGTTCACGTCTGCGAGGTCATTGTAAACATCCGCATTCGCCCAAGCGAGGAACGCCTTCTTGAACACCTCGTAGTACTCGTTGTATACCGCATGGTTGTCTTCGTTCGGGTAGATAAACCCGCGCGTGTGCACCATGTTGTCCACCGCCACGTCAACGGAAGGCAGTGCTCCCGCGCCAACACCGCCAAGAATCGCAGCGCCGAGCGCAGCACACTCGGACACGATCAGGCGCTCAACTGGGCGGCCATAAATGTCGGCTTGCACCTGACTCCAGAACACAGAGTTCGCGCCGCCACCCGAGAGGCGAATCGTCTCGAACGGCTCCTCCATCGCATTTTCCATTGCCTCCACGCTCATGCGCAGCTCATAGGCCACACCCTCGAGCACGGCGCGCGCGGAATGAGCACGAGTATGGATCTGCGTAATGCCCAGCATGCCGCCTCGCGCATTGTCATGGAAGTACGGATTCGCCTGCGAGTTGAAGAACGGGAAGAAGATCAGCCCATGCGAGCCCACCGGCGCCTTCGCCGCCTCAAGCGTGATGAGGTCATACGGGCTCAAATCAAGTTCAGCGGCCGCTCTTACCTCCGGCTGGCCGTAGGTGTCACGCCACCAGCGTAAGACCGCGCCCGCGGCGTGTGCAGTGCCCTCCATGTCCCAACGGCCCGGGATCGAATGAGCTCCAAACGACACGCCGCTTTGCAGATTCGCAGCCATGTTCGGAGCTTGGTCAAGCTGGGCAACCATGACAGCAGCCGTGCCGAGCGACAACTCTGCCAGCCCCTGCCTATTCACACCCGACCCTACGGCAGCACACTGCTGGTCACCGCCGCCCGGCGAGAGCACCGTGCCCTTCGCGAAACCGGTCTGTTCACTGGCCTGCGCGCTAACCTCGCCGATAGGGCGAAGTTCGTGCAATAGAGGTGGCATCATGTCTAGGTCAAGTCCCGCACGGTCAAATAGTTCCGGCGAGTATTCCAAGGTTTTGATGTCGAACATGCCGTTGTAGTTAAGCGCAGACGCATTTGCAAACAGCTCGGTTGATCCAAGCTTGTGTAAAATCCACTCTTGCCCGTTAACTATCTTCCAAGTCTTGGCATAAACCTGCGGCCAGTTCTCTTTCAGCCACATCAGTTTGGGATACACCCACAGGCTGGAAATGTTCAAGCCTGAAATTTCGTAGTAGCCCTCCTCGCCAAACTCCTCCTTCATCCAGCGAGTCTGCTTGCCCGAGCGCCCGTCAGACCACACAATCGCGTCGCTAAGCGGATTCCAATCCTCATCAATCGGAATGAATGAGCCGCGCTGCGACGAAACTCCGATCGAAACAATGTCTTTCACATCGCCTGGGAACGAGGCTGTTGCCTTCCTCGCGGCATAACAAATACCGTCCCAAAGCTCATGCATATCCTGATCCACCCAACCAGGATGAGGATGCTTAGTGCGATATTCCTTGTAACCGCTGCTAATGATCTTGCCGGCACCATCGAAAATAATGACGCTTGCGCCTGTTGTTCCTGCGTCAATACCGGCGAAATACTTGCTCATGCCTTCACACGCCTTTCGTCGTTAACCACACCTTTGTGGCCGTCCCATCACCATACGGGAACGAGGAGACAATTTGGCGCTTTCTCAACTAAATGAGAATCCGGCGTCCCCGTTGTAGGCGGGCGCATGCGCGGAGACCTGTCTTAGCGGTGATTCAAAGCCTCTCGGGCGCACTCAACCAGAGGAGCAATCGAGTCACGGTTCGTGTGATCGTAGCCCTGCGCAATATTATCGGCCACGGCTACAGCCCACTCTCCGCGGTCGCGGTACTTCTGCACTCGCTTAGCGAAGATCTTGAGTAGCGTCTTTTCAGCTGCGGGTAGGCCTTCATAGCGGACCCCGCCCTCGAAGTAGAAGAACGGGAACTCGCCCTTGGCCAGCTCGTTCCTGGTGAACGTGCGGGCTGCGCACTTCCAATCTCGGTCCGGGTGCTGCGGCGTTCCCCCGTTTGCCCACACGATTACGCGACCTTGATTCAAAATGCCGGCATCTTTTGCCATCTTGCGGAACTTTCTGAAGCCTCGGATGATCGCCATTCGCACGCCAGCGCCGTAGACCACCAGGTCATATGACGCTAAGTTGATGCGGCCACTCTTCACGCCCTCGACTACCTCCGACAATGGGTGAAGATCAGCCTCGAGGTCTTCTGCGATCCAAGTCCCATAGGTCTTAGAAAATCCGGTCAGGGTGTTGTAAATGACCAAAACTCTAGGTGCGCTTTTAGCTTCATCCGCCATTGTTTCCATCCTTCATTCATGAACCGCATACGAATATACACGGCTAAGACCTCGACTTTTTGTTGAAATACAGCGTTTTTTACGACAACCGTGTCAGAAAACTAACGATGAAGAAACAGCCTTAAAAGCGAGCTTTCATATATTTTGTGGGTTTTCGCAGAAATCCTGTTGATTTTTGTTAATCGTGTGGATACTCTGATGGTGCATTCAACGAAGAATGGAGATTCTAATGACACCTGAGAACAAGCACCACCTGGGTGCCGGCCCCCTTGTTATTGCTATCGACTCGTCCACCACGTCCACCAAAGCGATCATTGTCGACGCCACCGGACACGTGCTGCACACCGCGAAACGCAACATTCAGTTGCACACGCCCGCGATGGACTGCTACGAGCACAACCCGATTCGCTGGTGGGAAACCACGCGAGACGCGATTGGCGAGGCAGTGGCGGCGCTCTCCCCCACAGACCGCGAGCGCATTGAAGCAATCGGCATTACGCACCAGCGCGAGAGTTTCGCACCTTTCAAGGCCGATGGCACACCGCTTCGTAACGGAATTTTGTGGCTTGACGGCCGCGCAACCGAGCAGATCCGCAAGTACGGTTCTGCACACATCCACCAGCTGTCCGGCAAACCTGCAGGCGTGACCCCCGCGATCTACAAGATGGCTTGGGTTGCCCAGCACGAGCCGGAGGTGTTTGAGAAGGCCGACAAGGTTGTCGACGTCCTCGGCTACATCACTTTCAATCTGACCGGGCGCTGGGCTTCTTCACAGGCGGCCGCGGACTCGCTCGGCCTTTTCGATATTGAAAAGCGCGACTACGCGGATGAGCTTCTTGAGATTGCAGGCGTGCGCCGCGATCAAATGTCTGAGCTTGTTGAACCAGCTAGCCCAATCGCGATGCTCAAGGATGACCTGGTGTCCGAATGGGGCCTGTCAAAGTCGATTCCAGTAATCGCCGGCCTTGGAGATGGACAGGCCGCCGGTATTGGCGCGGCAGCAGTTACGCCGGAGATTGGTTATCTAAACCTCGGCACCGCAGTGAATGCAGGTGTTGAATCCCCGGTCTACAAGTACGATCCAGTATTCCGCACGCATGTCTCAGGCATTCCCGGCAACTACGTATTTGAGGTCCTGCAGTCTTCCGGTTCCTACCTGGCCGGATGGTTCCGCAAGTCGCTGGGAGACCCGAAGCTCCTGGGCGAACCCGATCCGGCTCTGGATGAAGCAGCTTCAAAGATTCCTGCCGGTTGCGAAGGTCTCGTGACACTCCCCTACTGGAATGCAGTGCAGTCCCCGTACTGGGATTCCGTTGCGCGCGGCGCCGTGGCGGGCTGGCGCGGCACCCATTCGCGTGCGCACATGTACCGTTCGATCCTCGAGTCGATCGGCTTCGAGATGCGCTACAACCTCAACCACATCGAGGAAGGCACGGGTGTGAAGCTTCAGGGCCTACGCATCATGGGTGGCGGCACTCGCTCCAAGCTGTGGCGCCAAATCATGGCCGACTGCACGGGCCTGCCCCTCACTGTCTGCCTCGAAGATGAAACCTCCGCCCTCGGCGCCGCAGTTCTTGCAATGGCGTCCACGGATGCGTACGAGGACGTCCAAAGCGCAGCCGTTGGCATGGCCCGCTATGGCGATACCATTGAGCCAGACATGGATGCGCATGAAAACTACAAGGAGATTGCGGACATTCAGCACGAGCTTTACCCGAAGCTCAAGGACACTTTCGAACGCCTCCACGATCTTTCCTTGAAATACCCATCCACGAAGCCCGAGTCCCCTGCGGCTGAGCTTTAAAGATACGGAAAGGAACAACATGTCGATCATTACCGTACTGGGCGCCGGAGCTATGGGTTCTGCGCTGTGCACGCCACTCATCGATTCGGGCTGGGAGGTACGCCTGTGGGGAACGTGGCTCGACGACCACCTCCTCGATGCGATTGAGGCCGGAAAGCCGCACCCGCGCACCAACGAGCACGTAGCCGAGGGCGTCAAGCTCTACCGCAGTGGAGAACTTAACGACGCACTCGACGGCGCTAACGTCGTGGTCATGTCGGTGGCTTCCGTGGGCGTCGAGAAGATTACGGAGCTAGCCCTTGACGGAATCGAGAAGGCCGAGGCACTTTGGCTGACATCCAAGGGCTTTAATGAAGGCCCGGATGGCAACATCCAGCTGCTGCCGGACGCAATCAGGCGGATTGCTAAGGCTAACGGCAAAACCGTCCCGCCGATCGTTGCAATCGCTGGTCCCGTTAAAGCCAATGAGTGCGCGGCACGCAAGCCCACCGCAACGATCTTTGGCTCGAAGGACAAGGACCTGGCCACGCGTTTCGCTCGCGAAGCCCGCTCCGATGTTTACTGCATTGAGCCGAGCGGCGACGAAACCGGTGTGGAAATCTGCGCTCCCATGAAGAACGTGTATGCCATCGCGCTTGGTATCGCGGATGGCCTTGAGGAGGGAACCGGTGTGCCGCACCACAACCTCAAGGCTGCAACGTTTGCGCAGGCTGTGCGCGAAATGTCCCTGCTTGGGCAGTCACAAGGCGCAGATCCGGCAACCGCTTTCGGGCTAGCTGGCGTTGGAGACCTGGAAGTCACCGGCCTGTCGGGTCGCAACAAGGTTTATGGTGTGCGCCTAGGCCGTGGAGAAACCGCAAAGGAGGCTCTAGCCGAGATGAATCGACTGGAGCAAACCGTTGAGGGCGTACCGGCAGCAGGCCTGGCCGTTGGCTTTGTGAAGCAACACGCGCCCGACTTGGTGGACGAGCTTCCGCTACTAGCGGCTGTAAGTCGCATCATTTCGGGAGCTGTAACCGACGTCAAGACGGAAGTTGCAGCCGCGGTACTCCCCAAGAGACCGTAACTTTTACCCTTGGCCCCGCGAACCTGACGGATCGCGGGGCCAAGTTTTAGTATTGAATAGTCTTCTAGACTGAAGCAGTATTTCAACTAGGGAGGGCAGAAATGGACAAGAGGAGCATCCACGGACCTAAAGCCCGCAGAAACTCCATACTCTCCCACTTGCTGACCCACGGAAACTCCACGGTTGAGCAGCTCGCAGAGCTTCTTTCTGTATCGCAAATGACCGTCTACCGCGATGTTGCCGAACTTGAATCACTGCAACTGGTACAACGCAGAAACGGATTGATCAGCCCCGCGGCATCCTCTCTGTCAGAGTCCTCTGCTCACCTGCGCCAGCAGGCGAACCGGCCCCAGAAAAAACGCCTCGCCAAGGCCGTGATGAAACACATCACGCGCGGGATGTCACTACTAGTTGACGATTCCACCTCCAATATTTCACTCGTTGAAGACCTATCGGAGGTTACTCCTATAACGGTTGTCACCAACGCGGAGTTCATCGCCAAAATTGTTCGACCTCAAGAAGACGCCAAGCTCATATTGGTGGGCGGAGAATACGAGCCCTGGGCCGACTCCTACTTTGGAGACATCACCATCAAATCGCTTGACCAGCTGAGAGTGGACCTCTGTGTCATGTCCGCCACCGCTCTCACCGCCACGCACGCTTTCCACCCGGACCAGCGAGTGGCTGATGTTAAGAGGCAAATGCTTGCTTCTGCAGATAAAAAGATTCTCGTCGCTGATTCCAGCAAGTTCACCAAAAACGCGCTCTATAAAGTTGGGCCGCTAACTGATTTCGACCTCGTCATTACAGACTCTGAAACTCCAAAAACCGTGTTAGAACAGCTTGCCGATCAAGACATCCTTGTTGAAGTCGTGCGGTAGCCCTCCTGCGCCACAGCGCTTCCGCAGGCGATAGGCGTTTCGGCCCTCTGCCTCAGCAGACAAAACGTGACCGACCTCGCATCCTATTTGTAATGATTCTCAGGCTTAACTGAAGAAAATTATCAGGATGCATACAGATTCACCCTGCTTAATACTCTTTGGTAAATAAAAGAACTGACGCAAAGGAATATTTTCAGATGTCGTTTGTTAAACGAGCTTGGCTTAACGTCTCTCGCAAATTAGCCAAGTCGCTTACAATCTTTCTAGTTTTATTAACCGCCTGCACGCTTCTTCTATCCACCTTCGCGGTGCGAGAGGCTGTGGCCCGCACGAGCGACGAGGTGGGCTCAGAACTGCTAGCTGGCTTCTCGGTACAAAATAATCAGCGCACGAACCCCGGCACTGCTCGAGGTGCAGGAAATGTTTCTCGCGCCCAGATTGAAGCAATCGCCAAGCTTCCGGGCATCACGAAGTACGTGGCTAACATGAGCTCGGTGGCAGACATTGAAAATGCCGAGATTTTCAAACTAGATGGCGCAGCATCTGACTATTCACAAGAGAGAGAAGAAAAGTTTGGCAACGCCGTGATGGTGAACGCGGTGAACAAGTCAGACCTCGCCACCCCCTTCCGCGCGGGAACCTTCACCCTGGCGCAAGGCCGTCACCTCACCGACAATGATCACCACAAAGTGATGGTGCACGAAGAGTTTGCAGCTAAGAACAACCTGAAGGTTGGAGACACGCTGCGCATGCGCGGCAACATTTACGACCCGGACAACCGGTTCCAATCCGACGCCGCTGTTGATGCAGAGATCGTTGGCACCTTTAGCGGCAAAAACGCTCGCCCGGCCGCGCAGCGCCTAGAGCTATACCAGAACGCTATATTTACCGACCTTGATACAGCGCGGACCTTGAACGGCACTACGCCCGAAAATGAGATCTACCAAGATGCTGGCTTCTTCGTTAACAGCGTCAAAGACGTGGACAGTGTTATGAAAGCTGCCGCAGCTCTACCCCTAGATTGGGACCACTATGAGCTAGTGAAGAACACGGACATGCTTGGAGCACTGGCGTACTCGCTTCAAAGCATCAACTCCCTCGTTAATGCCACTTTCATTGGCACCCTGATTTTCACCATCGTGGCACTCGCACTGGTCCTCGCCCTCTGGATGAATGAGCGCCGCAAAGAAACAGGAATCCTGCTGGCCGTAGGCGTAAGTAAGGCCAAGATCTTCGCGCAGTACTTGACGGAGAACATTTTCGCTTTCGTTGTAGCCGTCGTAGCATCGTTTGGCACTGCCACCTTGCTTGCGCAGAAGCTGGGCGACGGCATTGTTTCGCGCGCGTCTGCTCAAACAAGTGCGCAACTTAACGGCGGTCAGAACTTTGGTACCGACTTCTACACCTCCACGATTCAAAAGACTGTGGATCACGTGAACGTTGTAATCGAACCATCGCACCTGGTCATGGTTGGGGTTGCCGGCCTGATTCTCGTAATCGTTGCGACCCTGATTGCTTCGGCACCGATGCTTTCGAAGCGTCCAAAGCAACTGCTAACTCAGATCGGTTAAGTAATGCAGTTTTGGACTCAAGCGGGTTTGGCAGTAAGGCGCCACCCCAAGAAAAGCGTCACGCTGGCAGCCATCATTTTCGTTATTTCAGCTGTTTTCATACTGCAGGGCATAGTTAGCGCAACCGTAAACACCGTAACGAACGCGGCTACCGAGCGAATTGCTCCCGGATTCACGGTTACTTCCACTGCGGGAGATTTCCAAGAAGAGGCCGCACAGAAGCTACTAGATTATGACCGCCTGACGGGCCACAACTTTGTGCTACACACCGCGGCAGAAGCGCAGCAGCTCGGATTCGTTTCCGTAACTGGTGCAAGCGACGTGAGCAAGCTACCGACTTTTGCAGAAGAAGATGCCCAGATAGATGAGGCTTCTTTACAGAAACTGCAGAGTACCCAAAGCATCATTTTGCCTGAACTGATTGCGCAGCAGCTGGGTATAAAGGCTGGCGACAAACTGACGCTCGGTAAGGACTCTAGCGAAGTTGAATTAGAAGTTGCGGGGGTTTACAAGCAGGATATTTCTGGTTCTAAGAACCCTGACGTGTCGGTGTATGCAAGCCTAGAAACTGCACAAAAGCTGGCGGGCAAAACGGCGGTTTCCAGCGCCACCTACCTGACCAAGGCAGACGACGTTGACCACGCAATCAAGTTCGCGAAAGAACACGCCACGCAAGGTCTAGAGGTTGCTAGCAATACCGGAGGCGCCGCAGACCTGCTGGGATCGGTATCCGGCTTTGCAACCCTACTGTTGCGGTTGTTGCGCGTCATCTTAGTTTCAGGCGGATTGATCCTGGCTTTCGTACTCGCATTCTTTGTGCGTTCACGCATCCACGAGATCGGGATCTTGCTAACCATTGGTTTTTCGAAACTGCGGATCTTCGCCCAGGTTGCCACAGAGCTGATTATGCTGACTATTCCAGCGTTCATTGTTGCACTGATTGCCAGCGAGATCGCGGGGCATTTCCTCTCCGCACAGATTTTGCAGTCAGCTACTGACGGACAGATTAGCGCCGTCCCGTTGAGCGCGCTAAGCAGCTCGGCTATTGCAGCTTTTGGTGGAATCATCGCCATTGTGCTGGCGGCCTTGCTTATCGCGATTCTCCCGATCTTGCGGCTTCCACCTAAACGGATTTTGGCCAAAATGAGCTAACCCCTCGCCCACTACTTTTCACTTACAAAATAGGAAGATTTCCATGACCACGCTAAAACTTGAAAACGTATCTTTTAACTACTTGGCCGGACAGAAGAATGTCCTCGACAACATCAGTGTTGAGTTTGAGTCCGGGAACTTCTACGCCATTATTGGCAACTCTGGAACTGGTAAGTCAACGCTACTTAGCTTGTTGGCGGGCCTTGATGCTCCCACCCAAGGAACCATTTCGATGGATGGCGAAGACATTGCTAAGCGCGGCTACACGCACCACCGGCAGCACAACATTGCTTTGGTGTTTCAGAATTACAATCTGATTGACTATTTGACTCCGCTGGAGAATGTTCGCCTGGTGGATTCGAAGGCGAAAGTTGATTCGCTTTTGGAGCTAGGTATTTCTGAGGAAGAAGCGAACCGTAACGTGATGCAGCTTTCTGGTGGGCAGCAACAGCGAGTTGCTATTGCGCGCGCACTGGCCGCAAAATCGCCCATCATTCTTGCCGACGAACCTACCGGCAACCTCGATGGCGACACCGCTAGCGAAATGGTGGCTATCCTGCGCAATCTTGCCCACGAGCAAGGAAAGTGCGTCATCGCTGTTACGCACTCAAAGCAGCTGGCACGTGAAGCTGACGTGGTTTACCGCCTGAAGAACAAGAACCTCGTCAAGCAATAACGAGCAGAGGCTTGCCGGTTCGGCTTAGCAGCAGCCGGCAAGCCTCTGGAGATACCTAGCAAAGGGGCGCGCACCGTCTGGTGCGCGCCCCAACCGCATAAAGGCCCGCCTTAAACGAGGATGCTTAGCGCGTTAGCAAACTCAGCTTCGCTAACCTTCATGAGCGAGACAAACGACTCATAATCCTTAGCTCCCTGCGGAATACGTAGCCCATGTTTTATGACGAAAGTATCGTCACGGGGCTTCTCGTTATTCTCATATATGGAGCCTTTATTAAGCCACAGCTTATGAGCACGTGTTTCACCGCCTTCGGGATACAAGAAGTACCCCACGCGTGCATCAAACCTATACATGTATGCCAAAATCTGTAAGTAGTCTCGATTGCGAATATTCTCAATCGGCTTATATTTCGCATCTGCGACTATCCGGTTATCGTGATCCCTACTCACAAAATCGGGGTAGACCCATCCGGAGCTATTCGAAAACAAATGATGCCGCCCCTCTGAGCTTTTGTTTCTTGGGTGGAAGTAATCTGCACTAATGAGCGAGTTCACGTACTCTTCCCACAGCCAAGCGCCGTCGAAAAGCACGCCGTAGATTTCTCTCTTGCCTGAACCAACAAAATGTTTGCGCTGCTGCAGAATCAACAGACACAGTTTTTGCAAGCTTGCGTATTCGCGAAAATAAGCGTGGCGTATCAACCGTTTCGTGTTCTGGTTTATAACTCTTCTGCGTTCATATGCTCGATACGGCCCAGTCACTTCTCGCACTAGTCGCACGTCATCTTTTACCTGCGCCAAAAGAAATTTGCCGTTCGGCTTTAAGCTGATGACCTCAATGGTATGCCGGACTAGCTGCATCATCGCATTGTCAAAAGAAAATTGGCGTTCGTTAAACTCAACCTTGCCGGTGAATGGAGTGTTTTCTTTAATGTGGCGAGCGATGTCAATGGTTCCTCTGATCGTCGCTTCATTACGCTGGTAAGTAACGTACTGCTTGTACAGGCCCTTACGCATCGCTTGCTTCAAAAAGCGTGGAAAGAGGAATATAAGATACTCGAATACCTGGCCGTCGTGGTCAAGATCGGTATTCAGGTCAACTATATTGGGTAACCCGAATACGCGGGCCAACAAGTAACGGAAGAAATGGTCTTCTGTGTGGTTACTAAAACGAGATTTGATTGTTAACCGCTCATCTCCAAAACCGATAAAGCCCATCAGGTTGCTAGTTCTGTACTCCCCGCGTGAGTGAGAAATGACGACATTCTCCGCATCCAAATCTTCAGATTCTTTGAGGGCGTCCTGAACTATGAATACGCCTTCGGATTCAAGATCGCGGAAAGGTTTATTTGCCAGTTTTCCAAGTAAACGAGGAGTCTGCGCGACCTGCTCGGGCAATAACAACGAGTTGTCATTAATTTTCAGGTTTTTCATTCAACGCGCTTTCAGAAGTATCAGGGTAGCCGTATGCCTTCGCAAACTTCGCCATGATTTCTGCTTCACCATAGAGCCCTTGGACGTATTCACGCAGGAGCGGCTCGAGGTAGTCGGTCCAGAGTTGATCGAAACTTATGTCATCCAACTTCAAGAAGTACGCGGGCCCTATTTCATAGTTCTCATTCAGGTCTTCCACGCCGGTTATAACCCGGTTAAGCGCAGTCATCCGTTGCTGAGCCTGCACGCGAACTTCGGGATCATTTATATTGTCTAAAATCGCAATCTGATCCTGGGCACGAAGTTCAATGAAACGGAAGCGCCTACGCATAGCAAAATCGAAAGAATCAACTGAACGATCTATATCGTTCATCGTTCCAATAATGTAAACATTTCGTGGAATGTAAAACTTCTTCGTCTGATCCAAATGGAGGTTGAAATATTGGGTTGCTACCCCGCCGCGTTCACCTCTATACCCTGGATCGACAGCGAAGAATAGCTCACCGAAAATCTTGGAAATCTCTCCGCGGTTGATCTCATCAATAATGAACACGTACTTCTTTGCTTGAATCGGCTCGACTTGGCGAGCAGACGGAGTCTTCATGAACTTTTTGATCTTGTTACAAAGAACAAAAATGTATGAGTGTTCATGCTTGTGATTCACGGTATTAAGGATTCTCTTCAGATCCTTGACTTTTCTAAGTTGCCCCTCGTCTGCAAGAACGGTTTCTATATCAGCCAGGTTTAGAACGATCCGACTCGTAACCTGATTTCCGGGGATAGACACATGCACGCGTGTGTCATCCACGTTTGTTACAAAAAACTCGTTTCCATTTGTTGTCTTAAAAGGAGTCACACCCAGATCGATTGATTCAAAGAAGTCTCCCATTGCCTCTTTAACGGAGCTTTCCCGACGGATCCGGTCACCCGACTTCTGCCTATCCTCATAGTTTTTACGGGCCTCGTCCACGAACTTCTTGAAAATCCCATCCTGAAGTTCGAATCCCATCGTGCCATCATCATTGATGCGAGGGCGAAGCCCTTCTACGAAATCCGAGTAGTCGTAGCTTGGGTGGAACTGAACAAACCCAACTTGTCGTTTTTCGTCGTCCTCAAGCTCAGTGAAATCTTGAGTTCTTCCCTCAGAAATAATGTCAGCCGCTATCTGCCTGGCCAAATATGTCTTGCCTGTTCCGGGAGCGCCCCTGAAAATGATGTTCTTGGAATCGATGAGGGTCTGGGAATACTTATTCCGAAGAACGGCGCCCTCAGCAGTAGCGTCTTCCTCTTCCTCATTGGCCAACTCCACATCCCCAGCGTCAAAGCTACCTTTTTCCCGGTAAACAAGTTTAAATTTGTCACCTGGGTTGCCGAATCGCTTCAGACATTCCTGTACCAAGTGAAGGGTTGAGAAGATGTTCCAACAATGGATGACGAAGCTACCCTGATCGCTGCGATTATAAATTAGGGTGGCGAAAGTATTTTGCCCGCTATAGCGCTGATACTCCTTTTTGCTGTAGAAAATACCTCTGTACTCGGTAGCGTCTGGAGATTCCTTGCCAATAGGAAACTGAAGCCGTTCGTCCAAACTGAGCTGTTTGATCTGCTGCTCGTATAGCTGGAAAGCCAAATAAGGTAGCGTCATATTGGAAATGTGGCGTTCCCGAGGCTCCCTAGCTCTCTCTATCTTTTCGCCCTGCGCATTTTCAAACCAGACGCGCAAAGGCTTGTACTGGTCCCCCATTTTGAGATCATCCATTGTGAAACGAGGATCAGTTGAAACTATGTTTTCAGCGGTAATCGTCAACGTGAACTGCTCGAGCGCCTGCGTAGTTGATTCGGCTTCCAGCTCTAACAAGCTATCTGATACCGCCATCGGTATTCCCTTCTGTGCATTCAAACCTGTTCAAACTAACGACCTCGCGGTGTGCGCGGAGCATTAGGACCCGTTTACTATCTTAGAGATCTAACACAGGTAGCACACTGCTTCGTCTTGTCCTCTCATTCCAAAGTCATGTAAGCGCTCTGCATGTTGCATTTCTTATTACCGAAGCGGGCTTCGGGTACATCATCTAGCCGCGCGTCTTCATGTAGCTAAAACCGGATCACGACTACTGCTTTGCCCTCTATTTTGTGGGATGACACACGGCTGGCTTGCTGGAGCGCCAATTTAGAAACAGATCCAGAAGACATTCAGAAGTTTCTAAATTTTTTGCCAGAAACGGCGGTTATTTATAGAAAGTCAATTTTCGACACGTCGGTTTTAGGGAGCATTTTTACCCAAAGAACGGTTCTCTAAAGTAACAGTAAAGGAGAAAACTGAGTGTCTAAACCTTCACGAATCGTGGGGCTTGATGTAGCGCGATCACTCGCGATCATCGGAATGATAGTTATCCACATGGCCTCCCTACTTTGGAGTACCAAAGTAATGCTCTCTGGCCTACCTGCATCATTATTTGCCATCATCGCCGGCGCTACCATGATGATTATCGGTAGAAACTACACCAGTACCACTTTCTTACGGTTAATTGCCCGAGGTGCCTTGATCATTCTCATTGGCCTGGCACTACTTCCCGTTGGTGGCGAGATTCAAGTGGTCCTCATCGTAATGGGCGTAGTAATGATGCTGGTTTCCTGGATTCCCGCATTGGGAACATGGTGGAGGCTCGTTCTATTTATCGCCGCCACAACTGCCGCGACAATTGTTTATGCCCCTATCGAACTGCCACAGATTTATCCGCTACTTGCATGGATCGCATATTTCATTGGTGGCATGCTTCTTTTCGACGTGTACCTGCGCGGCCGACTACAGCGCAACCCCGCTGCGAAAATCAGCACTAACACTCGACTGAGCTGGATCGTAACCACTATTAGCGTTGTTGTCGCTGGTATCGGCATCTATTTCCGATTTGACCCAAACATTCCCAGCTGGCTCAGCTTTACCGGTCACACCGGCGTCCTAGGCGAGATCATCCTCTCCGTTGCCGTCGCAGCCGTGGTGATCCACCTGTGCCTGATTGTAGGAGACCACTCACGAATCGTGGTTTATCCCTTCGCAGCCATGGGAACAATGTCGCTAACCATTTACATTCTGCACATTCTCACCGCTTTCTACTGGCAGCAAAACATCGCGTTGCATTCCACTTTGTCAGCAACCGGTTTCATCGTATTGTTCCTCGTCGCAGCCAGCCTTTGGAAGAAGTTCGTAGGACAAGGTCCTGCTGAGAAACTCGTTGCCACCACAATCAAGGCCATTGTTCCTTCCAAGAAAGAGAATTAACCGTGAAAAAATCATCTTTTTCGATCGCGGCCATTGTCAGCGCCACCCTACTAATGACTGCCACTCCAGCCTTCGCACTCGAATATGGCGATCCGGCACCAGAAAATGCGGAAAGCAGTTCCGTTGCCGCGCTCAAGATGGGCAAAATCGGCAACTTCGGTGACTGCACCGGAACGCTCGTTGCAGACCAGTGGGTATTAACGGCACGCCACTGCCTGGAATCTGTCAATAATGAAGGAACCCAGGCACGCATCGCCGGGAAAGTCTACAACGCTGATTCTTGGGCTCTTTCGCCCACATCTGACGCGGGGTTACTTCACCTGACTGAAAAAGTAACTAACGCTACCCCCGCAAAAATCTCTCACGATACTCCGAGCCCAGGGCAGACAGGAACTCTTTACGGTTGGAGTAGCAGCTCGTCCATGGCACGATCCGGACAGCTACCGATGGCCAAAATGGTTGTCAAAGAGCTACTAGGTGGCGCGCCTTCCGGTTCTGACACGCCGAGTTCTCCCGAAACCCCTTCCGAGTCCGAGACTCCTACCGGCGCTAACACGTCTACAGAGACTGCCCCGCCACAGGCTCTACAGTCAGCACCTGGAATGTCGCAGTCTGGCCAAACCGAATCTGATCCTGAAGGGATGGCGGAGGTCCCAGCTGACAACTCCATACAGCCTAGGATCGAAACCTCCATCCTGGATGTGGAATCAGTTTCTGGAGCTGGCATGCAGGGCGGTGACTCTGGTGGCCCGTTCTTTGTTGACGGAAAACTTGCCGGACTTGCAACCGCGGGAACTGCTAATGGGGACCCAGACCTACCCTCCCCTAGCGCCGCAATTACCGCTCTCGCAGGCACCGCTGAATGGATCGACAACATTGTCTCTGGCCGCGACACCCAAAGCGTTCTAACTGCAGAAAACACTCCTGCACCGCCGAAGAACATTCAAACCAGCGGCGACAACATTTGGGGATACCTAGCGATAGCATTCGTAGGCCTTGCTGTTGCAGCAGTCGGGTCACGTATCCGCAATGCGCGCCAGTAACAACACCTACACAATCGCCTACAAATAGCGAATAACCCTCGAAAGCCGCCTCCCAGAAAATGCTGGGAGGCGGCTAATAATACGAGCAGTTTCACAGTAATCCGGCGCGAACCCCACCCCATCTGTGCTGAGGCTTATTACCGATCAGCATTTTTGAACCTACCGGGACCGTAGAAAGCCATTTGCCGCTCACCCCACCAAGCGAGGAACTCCTCCGCAGTTTCACCATTGTGCTCGCAATCGAAAGCGGAATCGAATGATGCGATGATTCCCTCACTCGCCTCGGCAAGCGCCGCAGCGACCAGCCCATAACCTGTCGAAGCTACAGCGGGGCCACCAAAGTTCCTGTATTCAAACCAGTAATGGTCTTGATCCAGCACCTTTGCAAGCCGATCAGGAGGAAGCAGGCCCTCAAATTCTTCCACTATTTGCCACAAGCCAAGATGTTCTGGCTTCGACTCGAATGGGTAAACCAAGTCCTCCTCACAAATCCGGTCTTCATCCTCCACAGGCAAGCAACTGGGCCACGAGCTGGAATCCCACTGCCCGTTAATCCAGTAGGCAAACCCCAAATGCATCCGTGGCTCCCACACCACGTCTTTATCGACATAGCGAATTTCTGCATCTTCACTTGGATAAAAAGCCTTCACTTCGATAGTTGCCCCAACGCGGTACCTGTCGAGCAGGCTCTGGAACAGTTCTTGTGTGCGAGCGCGCGTTCGTTCAACCAGAGGCATGAAACCATTGGTTGGATAGACTTTGATCGTCGTTTACATGCCACCATTTTACGGATCGCAAGAATGGTTTCATCACCAAGGAGCAACTAGAGGGCGAATACTCATACGGCTTAGAGATCGGTTTGAGACGCTGATAGAAAGTTTTACTTCTCACCTTCGTCTTGTTTTCCTACGATCATGAAGCAGACGAGAGCGAGAAGCCAGATGGGGAGAGTGAGCAGCATATTTCTCGCGTAGTTCTCTGTAAACAGGATTGCGAAATCAGCAGCTCCAGCAACCAGAAGCAAAACGATTCCGGCCCAGCTCAGGAATCCACCACGCGACCTTTTCTTCTTACTCATAAAGCCATTATAAAAATCGCGGCATTACGGCATAGACGATCACAGGTGCCTTTTCCTTGTTTTATGCCACCACTGTTACGTCCGTGCACTTCTTCTACTCCATCGGCGTGACCAGTACAGAACTGGGTGCATACCAACAAGGTTGTCCCATTTACGACGTTCCGAACTAAGATCAGGAATGCTCAATCGCCTGGTAAGGCTGCTTCGATAAGGTCGCGGCCAGTCGCATAACTTTCGCTACTGCCCGAGGCAATCATTTCTCGAGTCTCGCGGATAGCTCGGAGACTTTCCTCGTTTGGACGCTTGTAATCGAGAGACAAAGGAATCGAGTTGGTATTCACCATTTCCGTGAAAAACGCTCGCACGACGGAAGACAGGTCAAGCCCGTAGGATTCCACGACACTTGCCGCCCCGTCCTTCAACTCACTATCGAGACGGATAGTCAGATTACTTGACGCCATTTTCCCTCCATTCGCAGTTTGCACTCACAGCTTGCAACGCTTGTTAGTGCACAAAAAGGTGATGTGTGCCCATTCAACTGCCGGTAAACGCGCATTTTCGCGCCCCTGTGGCTATATCCGTCAGCGAAAGGGTAAAACTCAACACCCAAGGTCAGTCCCAAAGCAAAACAATTCCGGCCCAGCTTAGGAACCCACCATGCGACTTTTTCTCTCCACCCATAAGGACATTATAAAAATGGTGACACTGAGCAGAAACAATACTCGGAGCATCGTTAAGCCTCGCCTCGCATCAACGACGTCTGGGCATTCTATACCGCCTGGCCCTCTACTCTGTTATCTACGGAACCCTGCTAGCCTTGCGAGGCCTCTTTCCGAAACGATCGCCAGAGAAGAAAATGAGCGCAGATACCGTGCCAAATGCCTAACAAGCCGCGTCAACGCATGTCGATTCGTCTACCTTTCCAGTGATCCGTGAGCCACCGGTCGTGGCTAGTAATGATCAATGTGCCCGTCCAGCTTAATAGTGCCCTCTCAAGGGCTTCCATTGAGGCTAAATCAAGATAATTCGTTGGCTCATCGATAACGAGTATGGCAGGAGCAGATGCAAGGGCAGTCGCAATTTGCGCGCGACGTTGATTGCCGGCCGATAATTCTGGAACGGGTATGGACCACATTGCCGGATGCAAGAATCCTTTGCCAACTTCTCCGACTCCATCGCGCCAAACATCGGTGTTGAAGCCTGTGTCATTTTCTTTAGGCAAATGCTGAGGCACAAGGCTGATCGATTCGTCGCGCGCAATAATTCCACTCGCTACGGTCCCAGCAGGTGGATGTCCACTATAAATCCAATTCAAGAGTGTAGATTTTCCGGAGCCATTCGCACCTGCGACCAGCAAATGTTCACCGTATGAAATATCAAAGCTAATGGCGTTCAGGCGATGCATAACGAATGCTTGCCTGCACGATACTGCTATTCCTGTGCGCGTGGTTGGAGCCTCAAATTCGAATGACAAGTTGTAGTTACGTGGTTTGCGCACCTCTTGACTTATTAGGGACTCTAATCGCTTGTCATCGTTTCGCATTCGGCGTTCAGCCGTTGTGGCAGCGCGATCTGCAAAATACTTCTTCGCCTTCCCTTCAGCTGTTGCTAAACGGACTCCGCCTCGGGAGATTCTGCTGGATTTCTGCCTATGTTTTCTCAACCTGTATTTTTCGCCTTGTTGTAAATCATGCAGCTCATCATGTTTTTTCTGGGCTCTGATTTTTTCTTTCAGGTAGTTGGAATAGTTTCCCACACACCGATAAAGACTCGACGTTTCACACGTTCCATCAACCTTCGCAACCTCGTTCCATACAGTCGTGTCCATGTCGTAGATGACTGTTGCTGTATCTTCAATGAAGGCACGATCGTGGCTTGCCATCAAAACCGGACCTTTCCAGTCATTTACCGTCTCGGTGAGAAACCTAATCGCTTCTACATCAAGGTGATTGGTAGGCTCATCCAAAATCAACACTTCAGGTTTCAAGATGAGAGTGGCCGCCAGTTGCAGGCAAACTCGCTGGCCTGGAGATAGCGTCCCAACATGGCGATTAAGCCCAGAATCTGTGAAAGCGCTCAAGCCCAACTCGGCCAATACCTCCGCAACCCGTGCATCCAGCGTCCAAATGTCGAAGCTTGTCATCTGGGCTAGTAGCTGATCATATTCTAGCCCCATTTCAACGAGATTCGCGTCGGCCTCCAGCCGATCAGATACGTAATAAAAGCGGGTAGAAATGCTTCGAAGTGGATGCAGCGCTGCGTCGAGATATTCACCGATGCTCCCATCAAACTGTTCAGCCTCAGGCATTTGGAACAACTCTGTTGCGAGTCCGCTAACTCTTGCCGTCCCCATTTCGGGAGCCAGATCGCCAGATGCGATCCGAAGCAACGTGGTTTTCCCGCACCCATTGGGGCCGATCAGACAAGCTCGCTCACCTTCACCAATATGCAGATCAACACGGTCCAATACTGGCTTAGATGAATAAGAAAAAGAAACATTATCTAGGTTGATTGCAGGCATGATGATCTCCAGGACGCAACGATTGTTAGGGCGGCGTCTCAGCTGGGCTGAGTAGAGATCACAAAGTCATCGGACATTGCTCCTCGAGAAAACAATAAGTCTAAATTCTAAAATTCAATATAGTCGAACTCCAAGCTACTATCTACCAATTGGAGTCCCCCCAACTCTCTAGCAATGGCTTTACTCAATAAACATCAAGAACTCGCGCTCCGCGCTTTGCAAGCCTTGCCCCCGCAATCGAGCCATGTTTCGTCTCACGTCCAAGATAATGGGCACATGAGCAACACGAGCAGACCACTAAACGGCCTACTAATCGGCACCGCATCCGCAGCCACCCAAATCGAAGGCGGCGACACCAACAACAACTGGTAAGAGTGGGCACAAGGCCCCAATATTGCGGACGGCTCAACGCCGTTTCGCGCAAACGATCACTGGAACCGTTGGCGCGAAGACAACGAGCTCATGGGCGAACTCGGGTTCCCAATCGCCCGCATCGGCCTCGAATGGTCGCGCATCGAACCTGAACCAGGCCACTTCGACCATGCGGTAATTGACCGCTACCGCGAATAACTCGCAGACCTCAAAGAGCGCGGAATAAAGCCCCTCGTGACGCTCCACCACTTCTCCAACCCGCTCTGGCTAGAGCGAAGCGGACAGTGGACAAACCCGCTCAGTATCAAAGCCTTCCTGCGCTATGTCCGCTATGTTGTGCGAGCACTATGCGACCTCGTGGACGAGTGGGTGACAATCAACGAACCCAACGTTTACGCGACTCAAGCCCACCTATTCCACGAAGGCCCGCCCGGAAACGTCAGCTTGCGTGACACCTTGAAGGTCATGCGGCACATGGCCATCGCGGTTGCCACCCCCAACCTGGCCTCGCCTATGCTTGCAGCATTCGCCCTGCTAGTACTGGGCGGCTACCCCGGCCTCTACGTAATGTCAGCATCGCTTGCATTAGTCGGCGGAATATCCGTAATGATGGTGCGAGGAAGCCGGTAAGCGAAACCGAATAAGCGAAACCGAATCAATCCGGACTCAGGCCCTTGAAACACGAAAGTTCAGTGCCCGGCCTGCGTTAGGCCGTGTACTGGAGGGCTATGCGATCTTCCGGATGACGGTCGTTCACGTAGAGGACGGCGAGGAAGAACCACTCCGCTGGCTTCATCAAAACCCACACGACATCGGCCGCCCACTGCGATCTGATCAGCTTGGCAACCGGGAAACCATACGTGTCATACAAGCGGCGAATAACCCGATGAGTTCTAGGCACGCGCTCTTCCAACACCTGCTCAAACGCATTGGCCACAAGCAGCTGGCGATTCACAACCACCGGCCTACCATGACGCAGGCCCATGCGAATAGGTTTTACCACCGCTCGGTGTCCGCCGGCGGCCACAGTGCAAAGGTAGTGCTCGTCAAAAGACACATTCTGGGGAGCAACCTGTTGCGAAAGATTCCAGTCGCTGGTCTCGGTAAACGCCCTCACCACCATGCTCGGCGATTGCCCAAACAAAGCTAGAATCCCTACCACCACCGCAAGTAGCGGGAGCGCCACCATGAACCCCAGAAGGGGCCAGCGCTTTGCATCTGCCACCATTGCATCCAGTTTGCTCAATATCGAGGAGCCATCGATGCGGCCTCGTCTATCTTCATCAGCTTCGTAGGCGCGAACTTGGATCGCAACTATTTTCACCACAATCGCAAGCACAGCCAGCAAAGGAAGAATCAGCAACGCGTCGAGGGACTTTTCAAAGGTGGTGATCTGGATAGTCCACGCCAGGCCGAGCGCAGCGCCCAAGTAGAGCCCCGCAATCGCGATCACAACTACGAGGGGCGGCAACTGCTTGGCCTCGTTAAAACGCAAGATGAGAAATCCGAGCAAGAACAGTAGCGCTATAAACATCACGTGCGGCCATGCCCGCGTGTAAATCGGCGCGTGGGTCTGGTAGTTCACCAGCTGAACATGCCAGTCCGCAGTAGGCACAACCTCTTTGAAGAACCCCAGGTATATGAACTCGTAAACCACTATGACACACAGGGTCCAAACGTCCAGGCCCGCATCAAAAACCGACAGCTCCTTGCCGTTCGCGGCTTTAGCCGCACGGATTATTTGGCTGACAGTCAGCGCCACTGGGTAGCCTGCCGCGAGCGCTATTAGGGCTCCTCCAAGCAGAATATCAACCAGAATCTGTCCGAGAATCTGGCTCGCATCCGAAGGAGGCTGGGATACTAGGCTGGCAATCGCTCCGGCAACTCCGATCAACAGGGCCAAAACGATTCGCGAAAACGAGGGGTGTTTGCTGGCGTAGCGGTACAGCTTCACTTGTCCTCCTCCCCTGCAAACACGATACACGCGTTCTCTAAAGTCTTGAACTAGCGCAGGACGATGCGGCCACGTATTGATTAGCCTTGTGGACACCGAATACGCAACAGGGGCGCGACTCCAGATAGTTTGAAGTCGCGCCCCCGCATATGCGTATGGTTAGCGAATCTTGTTGATCACCGCTGTAGTTCGCCCTACAACGAGTGGCATCCTATCGGGCTAGTCCTCCAGCCAGGCGATGATATTGACCTGCGCAGAGTCAACCTTCTCGATACGTAGGGGACCCATCGTGACCAGCTTAAACTTAGGCGAATCACCCAGCGCCACCATCGACATGTCTTCAACAGCGGTGATGAGGTGGTCCGAGTAGTTGCCTAGTAGCCAGTGGTGAGCCTCGGGGCCGTGATCATTAAGCGGCGACGCTACCGAGAGCCAGTCCATGCCCACGCAACGCAGATCCGGGAACTCCTGCGATAACCACTTTGCCAGCTCCGTGTGAATAGCTAGACCTTCACGCTTGTAGATCTCAGGATCCTCGGTACGATACTTCTCGAATCCCGTGCGCAGTAGCAAAAGCCCCTTACCCTTAAGTTCTTCAGCGAAAGGCTCTACATCTTCCTTGGTGATGACCTCGCCAGGCTTGCACTTATGCGGCAGATCAACAACTAGCACCTCGTCACCCATGTAGACGAAATACTCCATGGGAAGATCTTCAAAGTTTGTACCAGTGGTATTGAAATGATGCGGGCCATCCATGTGCGTGCCGAAGTGGTTTGGCAGCTCCATGATGTAGGCGTTGAAGGGATATCCATCAACGCCAGCTTGGCGATCCTGCCTGAGCTTCAGCACCGGCTCTCCGGGGAAAGCAACATCATTTTCACTCATTTTGTGTGACAAGTGTACGAACACCTTTGTTCTCCTTCACTGTTAACTCGTCAAGGTTATTTAAAACGAACATCTCTTGTTCTCAGAGCTCTGACCTCTTGTGTCTAAGCATACGTGACCTGCGCGAACATGTAAACGGATTAAATAAAATTGGGATGATCGGTGATGCGCCGGGCTCCTGCAGTGGTCGACCTTAGAAATCGTGCATCTGGGCGCGTCTTGTAATACTGGCTTCATGTGGATTTCTAACGCGCGCGACCAGTTTGCGGAAAAGATCAAACAAAAGGTGGCGGGGCCGGATAGACAGGCTCGCGCTGATCTGATTTGGCGCACTCCCGGTGAACGCTGGTTCACTAACGATGATCCGATAACCCGCGTGAATGGCGCTCCCACTATGTACATGGCTGGCATCCGCGCCCTCTTGTTGCAAAGCCTACATCCGCTTGCAATGGCTGGCGTTGCCGGGCATTCGGGTTACCAGGATGACCCTTGGGGTCGATTACAGCGGACCGCAGAGTATGTTGCTACCACAACGTTTGCGCGGATTGAGGACGCCGAAAAACTGATTGCTCACGTGCGCCGTATCCACACGTTAGTGAAGGGAGAACTACCTGACGGCAGGGCATACGCAGCGTCGGATCCGCACCTACTAACCTGGGTGCACTGCGCTGAGATTGAGTCATTCATGATTGCCTACCAGCGGTTCAGCCCAACTCCCCTAACACCTGAAGAGTGCGACATGTACGTGGCACAGTCAGCGATTTCTGCACAGCTGCTTGGCGTAGTTGATCCACCTTTGACTGTGGCTCAGCTTTACGAGAGGCTTGCGGCTTACGGCCCCGAGTTAGAATTCTCCGCCGCTACCGCTGACGTTATTGACCTGCTGATCAATAACCCTCCTTTGGAGCTCCCGATGAGGTGGGGCTACGACATGCTGAAGGTTGGCGCTATTTCGCTACTGCCAGATTCAACGCGAACACTGCTGGGTCTCGAGGACTCAAACGAGCCTTCGCGAGTTAGCTTGGAGGATTTTTTGTGGAGGCGACCCGTTGCGCGCGTTGCTATTACCGCTTTGCGCTGGACGGTTGGCCAAACGAAACTATCGGCCGAGGTTGAACGAGCGGCAGAACAGTAGCCCACCATCCGTGGGCCGCCTGACTACGACCTGGCGGCACTCTTCATCGACTACCAACTAGCAACCAAGAAACACGTAAACACATTCTGGATGCTAAAGGAGCACTAGCGGAAGCGCTACGGACCTATTAGACCAAGCGGGCGCCTAGGCGAACAGCTAGTTCTTCCGCATCCGCTGGCGTGTCCACATCCATGCAATACCAGTTCCTGTCCACAACTTTGACCGGCTCAAGTGCGGCAAAACCGTGGCGAATCGAACCATTGCGCTCTGCGGGGACCTCGCGCAAAGTAGCAAGGCGATAGCAGCCATGCAGAAACTGTGGCCACGCCCTCGCATCCTTCGGAACAGGGACAGAAGCCTGGGCCTCGTCAATCTTGCTACAAAGCTCGCCCCAAAGCCTGGGTGACAAAGGGGCATCACACGTCATAAGGGCAACTATCGCGCTACCCGGCAGGTCTTTAAGTGCGGCAACGCCCGCGGCTAGGCCCGCGAGCGGACCCCCGTAGGGAGGATCTTCAAGCGTTAGCTCCACGCCTTCGCGCACCGCCAACTCGCTTGGAGCCACAACAACTATTCGGCCGTCAAACCCGGTGCGGTCAATCTCATCTAGAACAATGTCGATGAGGCGAGCGTTGCCGATCTTGTAGTCAGGCTTAGATACTCCCCCGAGGCGTTTGGCAGTTCCACCGGCGAGGACGATAACTGCGTCTGGAAGCTGCAAACTTTAACCTTGCTGCGTTGGGTCTACCGGAGGTTGCCCCTGCACCGGGCCGGTTGGATACTGCCCCTGTGCTGGCTCTGCAGGAGGCTGCGCGCCAGAGCCGACCTGCGGATTACGCAACTGCATAAGTGTGAACACCGCGCCCACGATCATCGCGATGCCTGCAAGCGTCAAGAAGATAAGGCCGATTCCAATCGAGGCGCCAGTGTCGCTAAGACCGGAAATGCTGCCAATACCATCGATCACGCCAAAGAGGCCGCCAATCAGACCAACCACGCCAGCGGCAATGCGAACTCCGCGGCTTGCAGACATGATCGTTGCAATTCCCAGAGAAATGACCGCAAGCATGAGGATCAGCAAGAATACGCCCTCATTGCCCACAAGTTCACTGAAGTAGTTGATGGAGAAACCAAAAATGTGAGCGATTGGCAGGAACAGCGAGATCAGGCCAAGCACGCCCGCACCCGTCAGGATTATCGGACCGTAAGCGAAAATCTGGCCCTCACTTGATTTGCCCTGCGTTTCGCGCACCGAGTTCTTCGCCACCTCGAACGCTTCGTTGGCCGCGGGGGCCACCTTGTGGTCGTAGAAGCCTTTCATTCCTGAGGCGAACTGCTTGGCACCGTCCTTAATCTGCTGCATGGATGCGTCAGCCTGGTTCGGGGCCGTGTTGGCCGCCTGCGGACCGGATTGCGTGGCCTCACCCTGAGGGCTACTAGGTGCCGACTCGTTTTCTGGCTTCACTTCCGGCGCGGGAACGCTCTCGCGCGGCGTTTGCGATTCTTCAGGCGTAGGTTCGGGCAGATTTTGGTCGGTCATAACTTCCTCCTGGATAGACCTCACACGTGTCGTTCGCAGATTATCACCTTACCAATGTCAAGAAACGGTGGATTTCAAGAAATCAGTGACGGATACCGTTCGGTTTCGCATTATTCTCCGAGTAAGGAAATGGAGCCGAAAGCGAAATTTCACGCTTATGTAGCACTTGTTAGGCTATACGATTCCTAAGCCTGATCAGAACCATTATTTTGCTCTGATCGGCGCGCATCTTGCTTGAAACGTTGAGAATTCTGAAACTCCTGGAACTGCTGAAACTCCTGGAACTGCTGAAACCGTTCGAACTGACGAAGCTCTGCGGCAAGGTACGCAGGAGCTGGCATATAGGCAGGGCGTTGCCGAAGAGTCAATACCGCTCCCACAATAACACCACTTGCAACAACCAATGGCACCAGCCAATCGATAAACATGGCATCGTCAGAACCCATAGCCAGGAGAAGCGCCAAAACGCTGGTGATCACATTGAGGATGCCCGTTATCAGTCCTACCACACCGGTCGCGGTCATGATGCCACGCTGACGACTAATCTGCGAGCCAATTGCCATAGCAACAGTAATTATGAACGGGAAGAAGAGGAACATTCCATAGATCGCTATGGCCCGACCGGTCACCATCGGCAGAAAAGACACTACGAGCGCCAAAAATGCAAAGACCAATAACAGGAGTGGCCCATTACTCTTGGCTTTTTCAACTGCGTCCTGCCGGGGATTCTCAAGCGACAAATTATGCAGAGCGTTGTGTTCGAACGGCTGCGGTGGCTTACTTCCATCGTATGCAGATGTGTATTCATTGAAATTCGGTTGGCTCGCGCTATTCATTAATGCTCTCCAGAAGCGGACAAGGTTCGAGACTTGTTCGTAGGTTACCAGTTTTACAACCGGGGAATTTCGGATTACCGTCACCTATCTGAGCGAATCGATTACCTTCGCGAATACAAAATCTACAAAGTGAGATTTTATCCCCCCCTGAGGCCGGGCACCCCGTAGTGAGATATTCGTGGGACGCAATATTCATTTCAGTTGAGATTTCTACTCATACGACTTCTACCTGCATGCGTTTGTAGGTGCGACAAATCTTTGTCCGTGTAGCTCATTAGAGTGATTCAAAAGCACTTTGCGGTGTTTAGTACGTCGCGGCGCAGAATTCGGCTCTGCGAAGAGAATCGATTGTACCCGTTACTCTGGCGATTATTCGCGTTCGGATAGAAGGAGAGTTTATGGCCGCTAAGAAGAATAGGAAGTGTCCAGAACATATCCTCTGGGACACGGCCGACAAGCTGCGCGGCAATCACGAGCCATCTGGCTCACTCAAAAACTCATGGCGTAGCTCTTCGACGGGGACGCCAGAACTGTAAACGAGCACTTAGGTAATATCTTCCGTTCAGGCGAACTCGATCAAGACTCAGTTATCCGGAAATTCCGGATAACTCAAACTGAAGGCGCACGCCTCCACGACAAAACACCAGGTGGAGGAAGCCAAACAAATTTTTCGCAAAATAGTGGCTCAAATGGAGAGATGCCACATAAAAAGCACTTAAAACTAGACTCTGCCACCATATTTTGAACAATAGAAGTATGGAAAATAGCGAAAATCGAGACACGCAACATACGAAACCAGAAATAACAGATACGCCACCAACGGAAAATACAACCACCGCAACCTCTGAACTTGCGGCGCTACTATCCGAAGAAGAACAAATCAACGCGGCAGACCTACAAGAAAAGCCCGTTGAACTAATCTCTGAAACTGAAGATCAATCCATCAGCTGGCCGGTAGTTATCCCCGCCATGCTCCTCATCCTCGCAATCGTAGTTTGGGGCCTCGGCAAACCAGCCAACTTTGAAGCCACCGCAAACAGCATGCTCACCTGGGTACTAACCAACCTCGGCTGGGCGTTCGTACTCTTCTCAACCATCTTCGTCATCTTCGTCATCGTCATCGCCGCCTCCAAATTCGGCAAGATCCGCCTTGGAGCCGCCGACGAGCAACCCGAATTCTCCAACGCATCATGGATCGCCATGATGTTCGCAGCCGGCATGGGCATCGGCCTCATGTTCTACGGAGCGTCCGAACCCCTCGCCTTCTACCGCGACGGCGTACCAACCCACCAGCCGCGCGAAGTAGGCACTGCCATGGCATCCGCCATGTTCCACTGGACGCTACACCCCTGGGCCATGTACGCCATCGTCGGCCTGGCCATCGCCTACTCCACCTACCGGATCGGCAGGCGCCAACTCATCTCATCCGCATTCACCCCACTCATCGGTGAACGCCACGCCAACGGAGCCATCGGCAAAACCATCGATGCCCTCTCCATCTTCGCAACCGTATTCGGAACCGCATGTTCACTGGGCCTGGGCGCCCTCCAAATCCGCGCCGGCCTAGAAGTTGCCGGCCTCGTCGAAGATCCTGGCACCGGCCTCATCATCACAATCATCGCAGTGCTAACCCTTGCCTTCCTCCTCTCAGCAATGTCTGGAGTTGGCCGAGGCATTCGCTACCTGTCTAACGTAAATATGATCCTCGCGGCCCTACTAGCGCTGGCAGTGTTCGTGCTCGGCCCCACCATTGCGCAGTTGAACCTACTGCCCGGCTCCATCGGCGCATACCTATCCCAGTTCTTCGAAATGGCAGGCCGCACCGCAGCCTCCGCAGACGGCACCGCCGGCCCCTGGCTATCCGGATGGACCATCTTCTACTGGGCATGGTGGATCTCCTGGTCCCCCTTCGTGGGCATGTTCATCGCCCGCATCTCCCGTGGACGCACCATTCGCGAATTCTGCATGGGCGTAATGCTAGTGCCAGCCGGCCTATCAACCGTCTGGTTTGCAATCTTTGGCGGCAGCGCCATCTTCCTCGAATCCAAAGGCCAATCAATCTGGGGTGACGGCAGCGCGGAAAGCCAGCTGTTCAACCTGCTTCACCAGCTACCGGGAGGCTTCTTCTTCGGCATCATCGCCGTCGTCCTCCTAGGCACCTTCTTCATCACGTCAGCGGACTCGGCCTCCACCGTCATGGCATCTATTTCACAAGGAGGACGCTCCTCCGCCTCCCCGTGGTTAGCCGGAATCTGGGGCCTACTCACGGCATCCATTGGCCTGACCCTGCTGGTCTCCGGAGGCGACGGAGCCCTCTCAAACATTCAATCCGTAACCATCGTTGCGGCCACGCCATTCCTATTCGTGGTTGTAGCGCTCATGTTCGCAATCGTTAAGGACCTTCGCAACGACGTGGTCTACCTAGACCAGCGCTCACAAGAAGCGTTCCAACGCCAGCTCGCTATTGAGCGCCGCCACCGCCGCGAGCGCGAAGAGATTCGCCGCCGCAATCAAGCTATCCGCCACGCGGTAGGCGCCAACAAACGCAAACAGTAAACCTCTACAGATAGTATTTGAGCCCACCTTTCCAGGTGGGCTCAAATACTGTTTCTAGGTCAGCCTAGTTTTACTGCATCTTCCGGCGACGAACCGTCACAGCGGAGATACCCAGGGCTCCAAGTCCAAGGCCAAGGATCGCAAGAGCTGCGACCTCAACACCCGTCTTGGCCAGCGGCTTGCTCGGCTTAGCAGGAGCAGTGTTGCACTTGTCAGCCTTCATCGCAGTCCAAGACCACTCAGTCTGAGCGCCTGGAGCAAACTCGAAGCCATCCACCGGCTCGGCCTTGACGATGATCGTCTTGCCGT
>NZ_KV811470.1:48592-247177 GCF_001813085.1 Actinomyces sp. HMSC065F11 | reverse complement strand
AGACATACCGACCATTCGGGTACGGCTTCAACTCCACACCATCCACGGTGACCGTGTACTTCACGCCCTCCGTAGCCTTAACCGTCGCGTACGGCTTAACCGTGCACGAAGCCGGATCAGAAGCCGACGGATTAACGAACTTTGGAGCCACCGGCGTCACAACCACAACCTCACCCGGCTCACCCGGCTCGGACGGTTTGTCCGTCGGGTTGGACGGGTCAGTCGGCTCAGACGGGTCCGTCGGTTCGGACGGTTCCGTCGGTTCGGACGGGTCAGTCGGATCAGTCGGCTGCTCGCCCGCGTCAACAGTGCCACCCAGGCGGAGCTCAGCCGCGCCACCAAACTGAGCGCCGTTGATAGCGCTGAGCTCAACGAGCTTCACGAAGCAGCCCTGAGCTGGAGCCTCGAACTCCACCACCTGGGGAGCCAAGTTAGCGGTGAACTCGCCCTTAGCTACAGCATCGCCCCACGTCTGACCATCTTCGGACACGTAGATCTCATAGCCCTTCGCACGACCATTCGCCGCGTCCTGACGCGTGGTGTACTCGAACGCTGTGATCTCACAGGTAGCGTCCTTCTCGCCCGCCTGCAGAACAATCTCGTGCGGGTAATTGTCAACGGAACCCGAGTACTTCGTATGCCAGATCGTTCCCGGATTACCATCGATAGCGTTAGTGCCGGGGCTGTTCTCGAAGTTGGTTTCCTCAGAGCTGACCGACACCAAGCTCAGCTTCTCGATCGGATCCAAAAGCTCCGGGTTAGCCGGATCAATACGAACCTTCGCGCTACCCAAGCCTTCCTCACCATCACGCACCCATGTTGCGTTGAACGTAACATCAGCAGCAGCGGTCTTCGGCGCAAGAACCGTCCACTTGGCAACAGAAGGCTTACCCTCTTCAGCCGTGTTAGCCGGATTCTCGGTCACCAACTTGGCGGTCCAACCCTCCGGAACGTCAAGAGCATGCTTAACGCCCGTGATCTTACCCTCCGCCATCTCGACACTGGTGGTCACTTCGTACTTGTAGAAGCCTGCCTGATCCGACGCAACGCGCTTCGATGCGATCTCAGCAACCGGCTTCACACCCATGTCTTCAACACGAATGTTGTCGATCACGAGGTCGCCCTGCACGCGGCCACCGATCTTCTTAATACCAAAGAAGGTTGGGTTGTTCGTCGTCACGGCCAGATCGTAGGTGAACTGTTGCGTGCCCGCACCCGCGGCGCCGTTGGCGTCCTTCCAACCTTCACCCCTGGCCATGTCGATCGGAGTTGTGGTTTCGATGCGCTCGCTCCAGCCCTTAGCGGCGGGAACGTCCGTGCCGGTTACAAACTGGTAATCCTGGTCGTAAGCCGCCTGGTAATCGAATGTCACGCGGTAGGTGTGCCCCTTAAGCATCGGGAACGAAGCGTTCGTGGTGCGCAGGATCAAACCACCATTCTCCTGGTGAGCCATCAAAGACCAGTTACCCTCAAGTACATTGTCCAGGTACTTCTGGCCCTCGGTTGCCGTGCGATCAGAATCATTCACGAGGCCGTACCAACCGGACTGCGAGTACGGAGCATGCAACTCAGCAAGCTGCGTGCGCGCGTCACCACGGCGGTTAGTCGAACCCGTCACGAACGGCCAGTATCCATCATCCTGATTCTCGAAATCGTTGAAGTAGATGGTCGCGTCAGTCGCATTAGCATCCTTCGCAGCAGGCTGAGCCACGATACGCAGATCGTCAACGTAAACGCGAGCATCACCGTCAGCCGCAGCTACCGAGAATTCGAACGGCTTGCCATCCGTCTTGAAACGCACCGGTACGCGCTGGAAGTAGGTGTTGACCTTTTCATCCGAAGCCGTTGCGTTAAGCGCGGAGGAAGCCGAAACCATCGTCTTCTGCTCGCCGCCCTCAATGCCGGCGCCCTTAACGCCAACCGTTACGTTACGCGTCTGGCCAGGCTCGATCTCAACCCACGCCCATGCAGAGTATTCACCCTCCGGAAGGGTAATGGTCTGCGACAAGTCAGCAGGCTTCGCACCAAGCTTAGCCTGGAAGTTACCACGATCGGTCTTAACTACCGACACATCACCGGTGACCTTGTAGGCGTCCGTCGTGCCCGAGAAGAAGCCCGGATCGTTGATCGACGAACCTTGACCCCACTTAGGATCAACTGGCTTCACCGGATTGCCTGCCGAGTAGAGAACGTAAGCTACGCCCTCGTCCGTTGCGGGGAGCGAAATCGAACCATCGTTAACCGGAATGTCAGCAACTTCCTCACGGCCAGTATCCGTCAGCTTGTACAGCTTTAGAGCACCCGTATCAGCCCAAGCATCCGTGAGCTGCCAATCCTGAGCCTCACCAGTCGGGTTCCAGTAGTAGAGGCGATCATCGCCACCCAGCTTCCAAGGAAGCAGGTAGGAGCCACCATTCTTGAATACCGTTGCGCCATCGTATTCGATCGTGCGGTTGGTAGGAACAACAGTTCCCGGGATTGAAGTTAGGTCAGAACGTACAACCGTGCCATTTTCGAACGTGATCTCGTTCGGCTCCCACGTCTTGATTTCAGACAGCTGGAGGAACTTCGTTGGGAGATTACGCTCCCACACATTCTGAATGAAAGCGTTGTAGTTGTTGTGCCCCGTCCAGCCCTCGAACTCAACCACGTTCGTGTTGCCGAGCATCGGATCCGGGTTGAACGTATCGCGCTGCGAGTTGTAAACATAGCGCGCGAGCTTAGAGTTCAAGCCCTTGTTGGTAGCGCCACCATACTTCTCATCGTTTGCCCAGTGGGACCAGGTGTTCTGCTCGATGATAGCGTCAGACCACTCCGAGCCAATACGCCAGCCCTGCTTCGCTACCTCTTGACCGAAGCGGTTAGCCTGCCAGCCGCGCTCGTAGTAAACATCCCAGTACAGCCAGTTCAGGTTCGAATCCTCGGGGAAGTCTGCGCGAAGCTCTTCGAGACGCTTCAACACGTTACCCGTTGCAAGGTCCTTCTGCGGGTTCATGTAGTACGCCTGGTTCATCCAGCCCCAAGCCTTCGAAGGCGGCATCTCGAGTAGTTCCTCCGAGAACGCCTTCGCCTCAGAGTAAGACTCGGTTGCGTTGACGTGAATACCGAACGTAGCGTTACAGTTCTTACCCTCTTCAACGAGCGTCTTCAGGTCCTTAAGACCACCAGCCTTGTCGTTGTAGTGACCGCCGTAGTCGCCCTGCGCCGAGTCGTGGCCCTCAGCCTGGTAACCCTTCAACAGAACCTGCTGGCCAAGGTTATCCGTAGCAAGGGAGATACGCTTCGTGTCGTCAAGCGTGCGCAAGAACGGGTGCGCTGCCTGCGAGACAATATTGAACGGAATACGCGCAATCACATAGTTAGGTACGTCTTCAGACTGCGGAAGACGCGGCTTGATATCACGGATCGCCTTAGCGCCGTCCTGCCAGTCGATCTTCGAGTCGCCGTTCGCATCAGCGGTGATCTTGATCTTTACAAACGGATCATCATCCACGCCGATACCCGAACCAGCGTCGTAGTTCGCAACAGCTCCTGAACGGTACACCCACTCGCCGGGCGAAACCGCGCCAACCTTAGCGCCAGATACGCGCGACAAGGTGTACTTGAAACCGGTGTGCGCACTTCCCGGCCTCTTAGCCTTCGTGTCAACCACAGCATTCGAGTCGAAACCAGCGGCGAGCTGATCCGTACCAGCAGCGATCATCCACGCCTCACGCGCCTGCGCAACGGCCCCAACCGGAGCATCCGCAATCTTCGTGAACATGTCTCCGCTATTGTTACGATTCACCGAAACATTCGCGGCGTAAATGCCAGCGCCCTCGTCCGTCTCACGCAAAGAGACGAGGTCGAGGTTCGGAATCTCGATGTAGCGCAGCGAACCATCCGGGTCCGAAATGTCCGTCAGTTTGTAGGTCAAAACCGATTCGGCAACAGAGACCACAACATTAAACGAAACCGCACCAGCAGTCACCGGGTAGGTTACCGAGTCCGCCGCAACAACCGGCTGACCAACCGTGACAGCAGTAGCCTGGCCGTTAATCGAAACCTTTGTTAGCGGATCGCCCAGCTTGCCGGGAAGAACCTTGTCCCCTAGCTCATACTTCACAACCTGCGGGAAATCCGGGTGGAGCACCACGTTCAAAGTGCCATCAGAGATGGTAAGGGCACCCTCTGGAACGGTAATTTCAGGACCCGTGCCAGGTTCGGGGGCTTCAACCTCTGTGCCGGTAAACGCGTTAAACTCCGCGAGGCTACCAACCGTTTCGGGCTTTTCGATACCGCCCCAAGAGCTGTCGTACTGAACCTTCACGCACTTAGCAGCAACCGGCGCAAACGTAACCGAAACCGTATTCAGCCTCTCAGCAAACGGCACAGATCCAGTCGCGACCGGCTCGGCCTCGCCAAACTGATTCTCATCACAAGTCTCGGCGTCAACCGCCCAAATCGTGTACTCGTTCACGCGGCCAGAACCGTTTGAGGATTGCCGTGGCTGAAGGTCGATTCGCGCAAGGTTGTCGACCTTATTTCCAAGATCCACCACAAACCAGTGCGGTAGCGGATCAACCGTGTCACTCCACTTCGTATGCCAGTACGTACTGGAGTCGCCGTCCAAAATCAGCTCGATCGGACCATTGGCTCCTTCGCCGCCCTGCTCAACCGAATCAGTTGCCACAGCACGCATCTGATCTTGAGGGATCGCCGTGTAATCATAGTCGGCAGCTACCGCGGGTGTTCCCACCAACGCTAGCCCGACCCCCAAGGTCATTAATGCACCTGTAGAGCGTGCAAAAGTTGTTTTCTTCACCATGCTTTTCTCCCGGATAGATTGCACTTTGCGTTCAACGTTGACTACTTCGTCAAAAACCAACAGAAAACGCTCATCTCTGATCATTCTCTGCCAATACGCGCATTTCTGCTCACTGCTAAATGTAATAGAATTCGCCGCAAATTTGAACAGAATTAGGAAAATGGACGCAGTAACACCGGTATTTGAAAGCACCAAAGAAAAAAGAGGACGCGGCAAACCCGCGCCCTCAAATCACTGAAACTAACGAATTCCCTTCGCGAACCTTTGAATCTCGCGTTGAGCCTCGCGCTTATCCTGCGCTTCGCGAAGCGCCTGCCGCTTATCCCACTGTTGTTTACCCCGGCCAAGACCAATCAAGAGTTTTGCCCGGCCCTCAATGAAATAAAGCTCCAGCGGCACAATCGTGTACCCCTTCGCCTGAGCCTTCATGCCCCAGCTCAAAATCTCACTGCGATGCATCAACAGTTTGCGCTTACGCGTCGGCGCATGGTTATTCCAAGTACCCTGAAAATACTCCGGGATATTCGCCTGCCTCAGCCACGCCTCGCCCTCATAAATCTCAACCCAAGCCTCAGTAAGCGAAGCTCTGCCCATACGCAGCGCCTTCACTTCCGTGCCCGTCAGTACAAGGCCAACCTCAAGCCTGTCCTCGATGAAGTAATCATGCGTCGCGCGCTTATTGCGAGCAATTACCTTCTTAGCATCCGCCTGCGCCTTAGCTTTTTGCGCAGGCGTCAACTTCTGCTGCCCAGACTTCGCCATAACAGCCTTCCTCAAAATCAGACCCACTTGCAACGGGGTCTGCCATATTACAGGTAATTCGCCGGATCAACATTGGTACCGTTAAGAACCACTTCATAGTGCAAGTGGCAACCCGTAGAGGCACCCGTGCTACCCACGTAGCCAACTACCTGACCGCGCGAAACCGTTTGTCCAACCGAAACCGCGGCGCTTTGCAAATGAAGGTAGTACGTCTGATACGAATTTCCACCAATCAAACCGTAGTTCAGCGACAAATAATTACCGCCCGTCGGTGACCACGTCACCAAGCTGACCACGCCGTTCGCAGTTGCCAACGCCGGCGTTCCACACGGAGCCGCAATATCGGTACCCTCATGCAAGCGCCACGTTTGGTAAACCGGATGCCACCTATAGCCAAACGGCGACGCCAACGGATAGCGTTGTCCCAACGGATAACTCAACACACCAGAAGTTTGCACCCCTCCGCCAGTAGCCGGCGGCGGCGTTTGGTTCTGCTCCCACTCGAGCTGCTTGCGACGGTTCTCCTCATCAATGCGCGCAATGTTCTGGCGGGCAACCTCATACTCGCGTTCCGAGGCCGCTAGCTGACGTTTGGCCTCTTCCCGCACCTTCGAAACATCATCCGCCCGCTTCGCTTCCGTCTGCTCCAGGGACTGTAGCTCGCCAAGCTTGGTTTCTGCGAGCGTCTTCGACTCAGACGCAATCCGCTCCGCGTTCTCCGCCTTCGCCTGAAGCTTGCCGATACGATCCGTGAGCGCCTCCTGGCGGGCAGAACGGTTACGCTCCACTGCCAAACTATCCTGAGCGGCAAGCAGCGCACGAGACTGTGCAACCGCCATCGTCTCGGCCCCAGCTGCCCTCCTCGTAATATCCGCCGTAGACTTCGAAGTCATCGCAATCATCAACGGTGAAGCTGCAAAATCTCCAGAACGATACACTTCGCGGACCATCAGCGAAATACCCTGCCGAGACTGCGTTGACTCCGAACCAGCCTTCGCGATCTCCTCGTCAATACGCGCCTTATCTTCCTTAGCCACGTTCAGGCGATCCGTCACCTGTTCCAACTCGCGCTGAGCGCTCGCATACTGGGCCTGAGCCTTATCCAACTCATCCTTAGCTACCGGCAGATCCTTACGAACATCTTCCAGCTTGCGGTACATCTCCTTCAGATCATCATCGAGACCCGCAATTTGCTCTTCAAGATCCGAGCTTTCATTCGCCGCCTGATCGCGTTTATTAACCCAATCATCACGCTCCGCAGCCACAGCGGACACGCCAGAAAGCGCCAACACCGCGCTAGTGAAAGCCGCAATCGCAAATCCAAAACTACGTCGCATGACCTACTCCTTACGCCTTCGTGTACTTCGCCAACGACACTGCCGAAGCAATAACTGCCAGCAAAATAGCCAGCACAATCAGGCCCGGAGCCACAATCAAAAGCTCCCTGGTACCCACGAACCTCGTCCATGCGAACGTACTTGCAAGCCACGAATTCACAAACAGATGCAATCCACCCCAAAGCGCTGCCACCGCACCAATCGCGCCCAGCAGAGCGGCCAAGGCTCCCTCAATCATGAACGGCAACTGGATAGTGAGACTCGACGCGCCCACGTAACGCATGATCGTCGTTTCCTTCTCACGCGACATTGCCGAAAGACGAATCGTGGTGGTAATCAGCAAAATCGCCGCGACCGTCATAATGCCAGCCAGACCCAGCGACAGATACTTCGCGTTATCGATTACATCGAACAAAGGCTCCACAATCTCACGCTGATCCTTCACCTCCGCAACGCCCGGAGCACCCGAGAACTCCTCCTCAAGCAGGCGATACTGCTGCGGATCCACCAGCTTCACACGGAAAGACACCCACATCATGTCCTCCGTCAGCCAATGCGTAAACGGCGTGCCCTCGTAAAGCTCCAAGAAATTCTGGTACGTGTCTTCCTTCGACTCGTAGTAATACTCCGACACGTAACTAGACAGTTCAGCAGACTCCAACTTCGCACGGACGGCCTCAACCTCCTGCTCGGTGGCCTCCTGCTGATTACACGACGCCACCAGGTCATCCTTCGCACACATGTGGATCGACACCTCAATCTTGTCGTACCACTGCGACTTCATCGTGGAAACCTGCATCTGTGCCAGCGCCGCAATACCCACAAACAATAGGGACACGAACGTCACCAGCACAACGGAAATCGCCATCGCCTTATTACGCGACAGGCCCTTACCGACCTCAGAAAAAATAAAACGCGCTCTCATTTACTACCCCTGCGTCCCGTATACGCCGCCCTTTTGATCACGAATCACGTGACCATCCGCAAGCTCAATCACGCGCTTACGCATCTGATCCACAATATCGGCGTCGTGTGTTGCCATCACCACGGTTGTTCCCGTCGCATTAATGCGCGTAAGCAAGCGCATAATGCCCAGCGACGTCTCTGGATCCAAGTTACCCGTAGGCTCATCAGCTAGTAGCAACTGCGGGCGGTTTACCATTGCGCGCGCAATCGCAACACGTTGCTCCTCACCGCCCGAAAGCTCCCAGCGCATGCGGCGTTCCTTGCCATCCAGACCCACAAGCTCCAAAATCTCTGGAACCTGCGTCTCAATCTGGTGGCGCGGCTGGCCCAGCACCTGCATAGCAAACGCCACGTTCTCATACACGTTCTTGTTCTCAAGCAACTTGAAGTCTTGGAAGACCATGCCGATCTGGCGACGCAAATGCGGCACCTTCCACCGCGACAACTCGCCCACATTCTGACCGAGCACCCACACATCCCCAGACGTTGGACGCTCCTCACGGAGCACCAGCTGCAAGAACGTGGACTTACCCGAACCGGACTTACCGACCAAGAACGCGAACTCTCCGCGCTCAATCTCAAGGCTCACATCATCAATCGCGGGCATAGCACCGCGCGTATAAACCTTTGTTACCCTGTCAAAACGAATCATCAGTTCACCTACTGCTCCTGGCCGGCCTCAGAATCTTTACGCCACCGAATACCAGCATTAATGAAATCGTCGATCTCACCGTCGAACACGGCCGCCGTGTTGCCATTTTCATGACCAGTTCGAAGATCCTTCACCATTTGATACGGCTGGAGGACGTAGCTTCGCATCTGATCACCCCATGAGGCCTTCACATCCCCCGCGAGCTCCTTGCGAGCCGCCTGCTCCTGCTCGTGACGTAATTGCAGCAAACGCGACTGCAAAACTCTAAGCGCCGCCGCGCGGTTTTGAATCTGCGACTTCTCATTCTGCATCGATACGACAATGCCCGTCGGAATGTGCGTCATGCGCACAGCCGAATCCGTTGTGTTAACCGACTGGCCACCCGGGCCCGACGAGCGGAACACATCCACCTTCAAATCCGAATCCGGAATATCAATGTGGTCCGTCGACTCAATCAGCGGAATAACCTCCACCGCGGCAAACGAAGTCTGACGCCTACCCTGATTATCAAACGGGCTAATGCGAACCAGGCGGTGTGTGCCCGCCTCCACCGACAACGTGCCGTAAGCATACGGGGCATTCACCTCGAACGTGGCGGACTTAATTCCCGCCTCTTCCGCATATGAAGTGTCCATCACCGTGGTCGGGTACTCGTTGCGTTCCGCCCAACGCAAATACATGCGTAGCAGCATCTGCGCGAAATCCGCGGCATCCACGCCGCCCGCGCCCGACCGGATAGTGACCACCGCTGCGCGCTCGTCATAATCTCCCGACAGCAGAGTCCTTACCTCAAGATCCGACAAGTCCCGCTGGATCTTCTCTAGCGAAGCTGTCGCCTCTTCAAGGAGAAGCTCGCGATCCTCGCCTTCTTCTTCACCCGCCAGCTCAACAATCGCCTCGAGGTCATCGATGCGCTCCCCCATTTTCGTAACGCGCGCAAGCTCAGACTGCACGTGCGACAAGCTAGACGTCACCTGCTGCGCCTTCTCTGGGTCATCCCACAAATCAGGTGCCGCCGCCTGCTTCGACAGGTCCGCGATCTGCTCACGCAACTGATCCGGGTGCGTAACCGCCACGATATTCGCGAAAGTTAAGCGCAAACTCTCAATTTCCTCGGGGAACTCAATACTCACGCCTCCACCTTATGGCATTAATACAGTTTCGCCGACGCCACCACACGGACAGTCAAAGGTTGATTAATGAAATCCAGCACGCTACCAAACACGGGCATCGCCGGATTCATCGCGAGCTCCACGCGAACCTCTCCCCCGCTCGCCGTTGCGCTCTCCAGCCATGCGGCTCTACCCACGTCGCAAGAGGTTGTGCGCAATTGGTTGAACGTGGCCGTTGCGCGGTCGGGCACGCTGGACTGAGTAACCTCGGCAAAGCCGTCCTCGTAATAACTGGAAGCAGACGCTACCCCCGCTACCGATAGCGCCACCCAATCCGCGCACGAAAGTAACTGCCTGCGCTGCACGTGCACCGTCGTTGCCGCAATCGATGCCAGCACCAGCGCCACCACCAGCAGTGATAAGCCGAGCACCAACAGCGTGATTCGCCCATCCTCGCCGTCTTTGCCGCTAATTAGCCCTGGCGAGAGCTGTCGCAGCCTCGTACGCCCTCGTGTCATTTACGCTACCTCACCAGCTCGATCCGATTCACCGGCACCTGCGCGCTTGAAATTATTGGAACAGTTGGATTCAAAACTCTTGCGATGGCGTCCGGAATCAAGGGCAACGCCACTTGCGTGCGAACCTCAATGTTCACGAACTTAGCCTGACTGCACGGCGTTGGGTCACACGCCACTTTGAGACTGTGGCTACCGCTCACGCCATAGTCGGTGAAAATCTGATTCACCTGCCGCTCCACGTGCACGTGCGCTGCCGGATCATTCGCCAGCAAACGGCCACTCTCGCGCGTGGCAGCGTCCGAGGCGAACACCGCAGCTTGCAGTGCCGCAACCGTGAAGATGAAATATGCGACCGGGATCAAGATGATCACCAACATCGCTACAAACTCCACGGTTGCCTCCCCTGCCTCCTCCCCGCGCGGCGATATCTTGCGCAACTTTGCAGTTACATGATGGGGCGAGGCCGCCGAACACACCGCTTGGAGCTGAGCTGTTTCACTGTTGCAATGCCAAAACCTACGGAACACGCTCGCGTTCCTTCCACGAAGACGCCGATACGTGCAACGTGTTTGCAAAACCGAATGGGCCTAGCAGGGGTAGCGTTGCATCCACCTCGACGCGCACTACCGGTTGCCCATCCACGGCCGTTTCAAACACACGAACATCGCGCGAAACATCACTTCCGAGGGCAGTGTTCAGCAACTGCGAAGTACGATCCGCGCCCTCGGCCAGCGTTGCCCCCAACAGTGACGCCCTCCTTGCCCCCTCCGATGCCGCATCTACCGCAACATTGCGGGTGTGCAGAGCAAATGCCAACTGCAACAAACCGAGAACCACGAACACGACCAGCACCTGAACGAGCACGTGCCCCACAATCTGCGAGCCGTCCTCCCCCTGCGCATTATCGTGGATTCTTCTCATGGCTACGGGCCGGTAACACCTGCAATCGCGGTTTGGAACAAGTTCGACAACGTGGGTGAAGCAATTGCCCAGATCGCGGTAACTAGACCAGCAGTCATGAGCGTCACGAGCACCCAACCGGGAACGTCGCCGCGCTCTGATTCTTCGTCTGCGAACCACAGGTAAATGAAAGTGAGGATTGTATTCATGGGATTTTCCTTTCAAGATTTCTAGAAGCGGAGTGCAACTAGACCTGGATAAAGAGCAAAAACTACTGTCACGGGCAAAATGATGAAAACCACGGGGAAGAGCATTGCTACCTCGCGTTTTCCGCCCGATTCCATTAGGGCTCGGCGGGCCTCATCGCGAAGGTCTCTGGCCTGCTCGCGAAGCGTTGTTGCCAGCGGGGCACCTCGCTCCATGGACGCGACGAGGGTGTCAAGCAGGCGGCCAAGCTGAGGTGAACGCGTGGTGCGGCGCAGCTTTCCAAGTGCCCTCGTCACTGACGCTCCATTATCAATGTCTTCAAGGGTTGCACCCAACTGCGTAGCAAGTTCAGGGCCGACGATTTGCTGTACTCTACGCAGCGCGGCTGGCACAGACTCGCCGGCTGATACCGAGAGGGCAAGTAGCTCAGCCGCATCCGCAACTTGGCTGGATACTTTTCGCGAGATCGCGTTCACCCGCACCGTCAAAATACGGTCAAACACCATAGCGCCGGCAACGAAACCTATCAGCATCATTACGATCCACTGCAATATCGACACCGGCCTTGCCGCCGCGATTGCAAACGTCACGAGCGTCATGGCCGTCACGCCTGCTATACCAGCTAAGAACTGTTGCAGACGGAAACGCTCTAGCGTCGTTTTTGATGAGAGGGCATCCAAGCGGTCCGTCACCGACACCGCGGTCGAACCAAGCTTTTCCCACAGCGGGGAAATCCAACCGAGCTTTGGACGCGTCCTACGATCATCACGCCCAGACGCGAGAACTCGAACCACCAGGCGTTCACGCGAAGCCGCCACCGCGCGCGCCGTCATCAGCACGCCCAAGCTGAACATGCACCCAGTCAAAATCGCCCAAGACAGCATTTACACACCGTCCAAACGGCCAATGAGCCTCATCAGCCCATACGCGATCAAACACGCCAGGCCGCCACCAAACAGCACCAGAAGACCCACTGGCTTCGTGTATGCAGAAGCCGCATCGAGCCTCGTCGAAATCATCACCAGCACAACCCAAGGGGCAGCCACTGCCAGCCTCGCCGCGTTCACCGTCCAAGACTGGCGCGCAAGCAACTCACCGCGAACCCGCACGTCATCGCGTAGCACCGCCGACAAGTCACGCAACAAATGGCCCAGCTCAGAACCGCCCACCTCGCGCGCCAACTTCAGCACCTCGAACAGGCGTGTAGCTCCCGGATCTGACAGGTCGCACTGCACTCCCTCAAGCGCGTCAATAAATCTGCCACTCGCCCGGTACTCGCGCGCAAACCTTTCAAAATACGGGCGCGTTACCTCCGGACCGTTGTGAGCCAACTGCACCACCGACTCCGGGAGAGTTACGCCCGCGCGGATGGACGCCAGCACCGAATCCACCACGTCTGGCCACGCTTTACGCACCACGTCCGCATGCCGTTCAATGCGCGCATACAACCAAGCCGGGGCCAGCGAAGAAGCCGCGAGCGCCACCGCCAGCGCCACCGGCCACGCCCTCGTAAGCCCAAGAATCAGTAGGAATACAACTAGTGGCACGGCAACAAGGACAACGCCAAACACGTTTGTTTCAGATTCGGACAGGCCCGCTCTAGTTCCCAATGCGGCAAGTTTTGAACGTGATCTTTCTTTGCGTTTTGGCATGGGGGTGCTGATAGACCAGTAGATAAGGAGGATGCCCAGGGCAAAGGAGGCTCCAAGAATCATGCTCACGCGAACGCCTCCTGGAACTGGTTCGTTGCAGACGATAGTTTCTTAGAAACCAGATCACTCCCGTTCCATTCGAAAAGTGTGGCCGCTGAGATAACACTTCCGTTAGCACCTTCAACGCGCACGATCTCTTGCACGTGACGCCTGCCGTCCCCGTCTCGCACCACGTGTACAACCAAATCGATGGAGCTACCAACCGTCGGAATGACGAACGCGGAAGTGACATTCTCGCCGGCAAGTAGCGGCAACAGGCAAAGCTTGCGTAACGCCTCACGAGCCGTGTTTGCGTGAATAGTTGAAAGGCCCGGAATACCCGCGTTCAAAGAGAGCAGCATGTCGAGCGCTTCAGCGCCGCGCACCTCGCCCACCACGATTCGATCTGGACGCATACGAAGCGACTCGCGCACCAGGTCTCGAAGCTTTACCTCGCCGTGGCCCTCAATGTTGGCCGAGCGGGTTTGCATCGCAACACAGTCTCGGTTGGGCAGGTTGAGTTCGAATACTTCCTCACACGTGATGACGCGCTCTCGCGGCGGGATTTCTCTGGCGAGTGCGCGCGCAAGCGTTGTCTTGCCCGCCTGGGTTGCCCCAGCGACCAGCACGGTGGCGCCATCTTGGACAGACTCGGACAGAAACCGCGCGGCCTCTTGCGTGAGGGAACCAGCTTCTACCAAATCCCACAGCGAACGGTCCAGGTGCAGATGCTTACGAATGTTGAGCGACCATTCGCGACCCGCAACTGGAGGGATCACCACGTGCAGCCTCTCCCCACCCGGGAGCATTGCATCCACAAATGGAGCAGACAGGTCCAGCCGCCTACCAGAATGGTGCAGCATCCGTTCAACGAGGTCCTTCACGTCCTCGGAACTTAATATCACGGGTGTCAGCTCAGACTGTCCGCGTCTTGCCACAAACACTTTTGACGGCGAGTTTACGTAGAGCTCTTCAACCTCGGGATCATCAAGATACTTTTGGAGCGGGCCGTAACCGCCAATATCGGCCATAAGAGCGGTAGTTACGGCCTGGCGTTCTTCTTCATCATCAACGGTGTAAACATCAAACGAGCGGTCCACAATGCTACGAAGCATCTGCGAGTTCGTAACCGGGTCAAAACCGGCGTCAGCAACCGCCCGGCGTACCCACTCACCCCGTGCACCCTGCGACATTGCGGTCATGCGTCCTCCACCTGTTTTGGTAGACATAAAGTACCTGATAGCCAACGGTAAATACACATGCCCGATCAAAATGTGGATAACTGGGCGTTAGGGCCTTACGGTAGTATCTGTGAGTTTTCAAATTTCCCCTCTCGTTCTTGCCGCACACGCAACCGCAGCAATGCCCGGCCTCAAGATCGTTGGTTTGACCGAGCCGTACGATAATGACGGATCGATGGCACGCCAGGGCGTGGTTGACACGCAGGGTAATCGTTGGGTGATTTGCACACCTCTGACTGACCAAGCAGGGGCAGATATTCAAGCCCAATCAACACTGCTACGCATTCTGCACCGCTCTTACGAGAAGGGCTTTTTGCCGTTTGATGCTCCTGTTCCCGTGGCAAACAAGAACAGCGCGGACGTGCGCGTGATCGTGCACCCTCAAATGCGGGGCAAGCCGGGCTCTTGGGAAGACATGGAAGACTCCCAAATGCTTGTGCGTTCCATGGCTAAATCCATCGCGGCCCTGCACAACCTGCCCGCTGAGGCGATTGAGTTCACCGGGTTGCCCGTTTATTCAGCCGCAGAAGTACAAGCGCGGCTACGTCGCCTACTTGAGGAGGGCGTGGCAGCCAGCACGCTGCCTCCAAATCTGTTTGAGCGTTGGGACAACGCCCTGAACGATGAGAGCTTGTTCCGATTTGAGTGTGTTCCCGTGCACGGAGATTTGGGGCCCGATTCTTTCCTCTGTTCGGCCAACACGGTGTCTTCAGTTTCCGCATTCGCTTCAGCTCATCTGGGCGATCCCGCTGAAGACCTGGCATGGATTCTGTCTGCATCTGCGCATACGCAAGACGAGTTCTTGACTGCATACCGTGATTCACGCAAAGGCGAGTCGGACCTGCATATTTTGACGCGCGCCAGCCTGTGGGCAGAACTTGCCCTATTGCGATGGCTGTTGCACGGCAAGCGGACCGACGACGAGGCCGTGATTGCTGACGCCAAGCAGATGCTGAAAGATTTAGCTAACGAAGTTGGCGATGACGCTTTGGTGCCTGGGCACGCTCATAGCGCCCAGGAGGACACCCCGTTCGACCTGCGGGTAATTGACGAGGTGTTGCCAGCTACCACGCAGGTCGATCCGAACGCTCCTACGGTTAATCTCAGTACTATTTTGAATCGTGAGGATGAGGACTAAAACTGTTTACAAGTTGATCCCACTGCTGCTCGAAGTTGTAATCTCCGAGGAGTTTTTCCAGGTCCTCTAGACGGAGTATCCGCTCGCTCGGCTGCGTGTCTGGGCCTCCGAGGAAGACCAAAACAGCATCTATTTGCGACTGGTCCACGCCCTTTTGTTTGGCCAGAGCTCGCCGATAGATCTCAAGCTGCGTGGCGTACTGGCGCAGATACGGGTTTTTAGCTCCTAGTTTGGGTGGAGCACCGGTCTTCCAGTCCAGGACCACCCATTTGCCATCGCGGTTAAGGACCACGTCGTAACGACCACGGATAGTTACCCCGCTCTTGGTGTAGGCAAAATCCGCCTCAACGGCGTGAACGCCTTCGGGGTTGTTCCCCACCACTTCCCTGGCGCGCTTAGTGAGTTGCTCGAACAACTTTTTCTCAGCTCCAGTCAGACTCTGCATGTCGCCACTGTCACCACTGTCCGCTACCGAATCGATATCTGTTAGCGGCTTGTTAGTTGTGGGCTCAAGAGCATCGTCGAGTTGACCTGCTTTGGCCAGCCACTGCTCCGCCCAGTTGTGGAATGCCGTTCCAATTTGGGCGGCCTTGCTTGGCTCATGCGGGATGGGCCGGCGAACCTGCATCGCATAGCGGTAAGGATCGTCCAGTAGTCCAAACGCTTGTGTGGCATTCAGCCGGTCTATTTCGATCACAGGAGCCGGAGTGCGAGGGCTATTTTGTCGTGTTATTGCGTCTCGCGCTGAGTGAACAAGTGTTGCAATTTCACCGTTATTGCCACCCGCTCCGCTTTCGACAGTTTTTAGGAGATCGTCAATTAGCGCATCAAAATCAGTGTTCTCATCTGACTCTTGATAGTACATTTCCATAGCCCGATTCACGGCTTGTGCCGCGCCGGTAATGAGCTGCCGCGATTTAGAAGGCATGGCCGGGAAGACAGCCTGATCCGTGAGGCATTCTTCTGGCTTAGTGGCATCTTCTAGCTTCAACACCACCGGCTGCGGGATCTCTTCTCCAGCCTCAGCTACGAGGTCTTCTACAGTAACCGGAATGGCCAGCGGCTCTGAAGCTTCGGATTTACCCTGCACCATTTGCATGAGGTAACGCGAAGGCACCAACTGGGTTTGACCCGCATACCAGGAGCCCGACAGCACAAGCTCATCTGATGCTCGCGTCCAAGCGACATACGCGAGGCGGCGAGCCTCAGCCAGTTCATGCAGGCTTAGTTGCAGACGATATTCATCGAAGGTTTCCTCTACTCCAACAACATCTAGGCCCGTCATCTCGGGAAGGGTAGGCAAAATGACCCTGCCCTCATGAGTACTATCGAGGCGCAGACTGTACGGGATCTCTCCCAGCTCCGACGTCCAGCCACTGGATGGTTGGATAGCAGGCAACGGTCCGTTTAAATCAACGGTTTGTTTAAGCGCAGCATTTCGGGCATCGACCACGCCGGGGAAATCTGATTCTGTTAGGCCAACCACTACAACCTTGTCCCATTCCAAACCTTTTGCTTGGTGAATGGTTAGCAGTAGCACTACCCCTTCATCGGGTTCGCTAACAGGCGCTTCCAACCTCTCTTCTGTCTCGAGGGTGGTGTCTATCCATTCCAGGAAATTCTTCACCGAAGCATACGGAGTTTCGGCTTCGTAATTGGCAGCGAAATCAATGAATGCGTCTATTGCGATTTCACCCTGGTTGTCAAACGGATCAGACGCAATGTCCAGGTCAAGGTCAAAAATCTTGACCACCTTCGAGATGAGTGTGGTTACGCCGGCATCCATGTGTTCGCGGACAAGGTCGAGGCGTCTAGCTAGGAGGCTCACACGACTATACGCTTCAGGACTGAACCCTTGCCTACCACGCTTTTTCCATCCAACCGTTGGAGGTGTCAGGACCGCGTCGAGCAGAAACTCAACGCGCAGATCCGCACCCGCTTCCGGTTTGTCAGTGTTGGCCTTCGCTCTATCCACGTCACTAACAATGGTTTCGGGATCTCCAGCATCAGATATTCGCTGTTTGCCTTGTTCTCTAGCCCAGTCCCACAGGATCTTTATATCTGCGGAAGACAGGTCAAGGTTTGCAACCAGACGCATCACAGCCGCACCATTGTCAGGCACTGCGAGGGAGCGCATGACAGCAACAATGTCAGTTACCGCCGGCTCTGTTAGAAGGCCCCCAACACCCACAATCCGCGCATTCACGCCCAGCTTTTGAAGCTGAGCATAAAGGGGTGCAAAGAACTTTCGTTTGCGCGACAAGATCGCAATCGATGGCTGTTTCTGACCGGCCGGCACGTTTTCTTGCCAGCGCTTGATAAGACGCGCAACCAGTTCGAACTCCTCGTCGCGCGTGGATGGGAACATGTACTTCACTACGCCGCGCCCCGGGTGTTTTGGATTGGCACGCAGGCTCTGCATTTCGATTTGGCTTGCCAAATCCATGTGTGCAAAGGCTTCTTCTCGTGCTTGGGTTTCAACCTTGTCGGCATTAGAAACCACGTTTGCGGCTTCCAAAATGGCAGGCCAGTTACGCCACGCATCGCGAAGCTCAAGCACCCCGCCTCGGCCCTGCGTGTCAAAATAGGGCAAGAACATTGAAAGCGAAGCCGCTGACGCACCACGCCAACCGTAAATCGCCTGGTTTGGGTCCCCGACCGCAGTGGCGGCAGTATCTCTAAACAGGCTGGAGAACAGCTGGAGCTGACCAACCGAAGTGTCCTGGAATTCATCCAATAGAACAGCGCGGTATTGGTCACGCAGTTCAGCGCCGATGGTCGGATTCGCGTCAATAATTTGGCGAGCCAACGCCAACTGATCCGTGAAATCAATCAGATCGTGTTCGCGCTTGTAATCCCAATATCGCTGTACCAGAGGCATCAATAGCGCTTTGTCTTCCATGCGCGTCACAAAACTCTTTGCCGAGGCTGGAAGTGCCGTGCGTTGTCTTCCAGTGGCGCCCGTCCCCGGGCCCGCAGATTTAATGGCTGCCGCAACACGTTCAAAATCTTGTGCGGCCCGGGCAGGAACAACTTGATGCTCGGTCAGGCTTTGCGAAAGAGACAGTATGGCATCTCGCATGGTCGAGGCCTTCGCTCCCTGTGGTAGCGGCCCGGTGTATTCCTGCAAAAGACGCTCAACTACCTGCCACGCACGAGCTTCGCTGAGTTGGATTACGGACGGGCTTACCCCGATTTGAAGGCCGTACTCGCTAACTAGATTCTTTGCAAACGAGTTGTAAGTAGCAACGGTTGGTTCCAAGCCGATCGTGTCTGCTTCCCCAAGTAGTCCCGCTTTTCGCATCAAATCAAGCTGCCGCAGGATACGTTCGGTGAAGTTCGCGGTTGCTTTACGCGTGAAAGTGAGGCCAAGAATTGAATCAGGCTCAAGGCCGTCACGATACATGAGGTAGAGGGCACGCAGCGACATCACTTCGGTTTTTCCAGACCCGGCGCCGGCAACCACGAGAGTGGGAACGCTGTCAGTTTCAACTACTTTGGCCTGGTCCGGCGAAAGCATGATCTTCTTCTGTCCCGGTTCAAGCTGGGCATTAAGAGTCTCTACAAACTCCATTGCATTGAGTGTCACTACAGGGTCCTCCTTCCTTCATCTTGGGCTGGGCAAATGTTTTTCACCGGACAACTTCGACATATATTCGCGTTCGGTGTTGCTAGGAAGGTATTTCCTGCCGCTATTTCCGCAGCAAGTTTTATGGCCTCTGCCAGTCGCTCTCGCTGATCTGAAACAACCGGGTCACTATCCTTGCGTTCACCCTTGTTAAAGAGGGAATGTTGGATGTACTTGTCTGGAGATTTTTCCCTAAGTGCTAGTAAACGAGCCTTCTGCACGTTCTCACCGCGAGCGTTCAGCGCGAACTGATAAGCTGCCAGTTGCAGGTGGTTCTGCGTTTCTTTTTGTGATGGGACTCTGCCCGTCTTGATGTCTGTAACGACTACACCATCTTCAGTGTGTTCGAGCCTGTCGATTCGGCCCGCGATGCGCAGTTTGGTTCCACCAATATCAACAACTTGCGCAAACGGGTGCTCGATGTCGACCGTCTTGCCCTTCCAAGCTTCGAGATAGTCGGCAAGCTTCTTGACCTTCTCTAATGTGCTTTCATATTCAGCCATGCCAAGGGAAGTCTCTCGGTCGAAATACTCGTCATCCCAGAGCTCATCCAAGTGCGATTTAAGTTCTTCAAAGTCTGCTTCGGACCATTCTTCTGCCAACTTGTGGACCAGATTTCCTGTCAAGATCGCCTCACTTGCAGGCACTGAACCACCGTGGCGCGTCAAGAACCATTTGGCAGGACAATCAATCAGGGTCTCAATTTGTGAGGGCGAAAGCGTAACCATCTGCTTAGACTCATCTGCCGTGGGAGTGAGCCCACCGACACCATTCCACACGCGCGGATTAGCTTGGTCTATGCCCGCTAAAGCAAGTAGTGCGAGGAGGCTTGCATACAGGTGGGCATCGTCTTCTACTAGGCGTTGCGCTAGCTTTTGGCGTAGCGTACCCACCAGTGATCGCGTATCGATGCCTGACGGCACCGGGGTTACCGGAAGGTGGTATCCGTCAATCAGAGGAGTTCCTACCCATTTAGCTAAGCGGTAGACGAATTGAGAGGGAACGTCATCCTCATTTTGCACTGCCGATACATGCAAGGCGGATTTGGCCCTCGAAACCGCTGCTGCGAGCTGGCGATACTCCTCGGTTAACCTAGCCTTCCTTCTCGCCCTCCCCGTATTCCATGATTTTTGATTTGCCCACTCGTGCGGGCTCAGGGAGCGCAACTGTGCGATGTCGCCAGCCTGACTCAGCTGGTCACGAAGAGCTAAGTTTGGCCAAGTGCCATCTTGCATTGAGGCCAAGTAAACGACGTCCCACTCCTGCCCCACGGCCTCAGATACCGTCAAGATCTGCACGCCAATGGGCCGCTTGCCTGTCTGTGCAAGAGTGTCTGTGGGCAAACGCTGCGAAAGGAACTCACTGGAGAAATGCTCCGCACTCGCTCCCGGATTACGTTGTTGCCACACGTCCGCGCTTCTAAACAGCGACACTACGGCGTCCAAGCGCTCATCAAACACGGCCGAGTCAGTGCCCGGCCGAATAGCGCGCTGACGCCATTCCTCAGTGATATCTGCTAGTTCCCAAAGCTCCCACAGGGCAATCTGCGGGCTTTCACTACGGACCTTACGCCCAAGTTTTAGCAGGTCGAATGCCTTTGTGACATCATCTAGTACTTCTGCCAGGCCAACTTTGCGGACGTATTCTTTCAACGCCTGGACCTCGGGCTTATCAGAAGCGAGGTCCTCACACATTTGCAGGACCGACTTTACGTCCGCATCAATACGCGCCCGGTACACATCGCTTAGTTTGCGTAGCTTGGCTGTATGAGCGTTTACTAGTGGGCTTCTAAGTAGCCGGTCAAAAAGCTCAAAATCAGTAGGGCCAAACGGATCTGAGCTGAGCAGCAAAAGCAAGATCGAGGTAGTTTGATTTGCCGCATACACCGTTGCGCGGCTTCGAATGGTGCTCTCAATACCATTACGCATCAAACTGAAATGTAGGCGCTTCACATCCGCACTATTGCGAGTGATAACGACCTGCCGATCCAGTGGCACGGATCTGCTGATACCGGGACCACGCCCCAATTGGTAGCGCGTAATCATGCGAGCAATCGCATTGGCCTCCTGCGCAGCAGAACCGTAGGTATTAACTGAAAGACCAGAGCTATCCTCTCTAGAATCAACCGCGCCCATTAAACGATGGCGCGCATCATGGCGGACAGTGGTCTGCTCCGAAACTCGTTGCACGACAGCTCTAAGTGTCTGGTTTCCTCTGTGCGTAGGTCCAAGGTAAAAGCTCTTTGCCCCTAGTCGATCTGCAAAGCGAACATCCAGATGAGGCTCACCACCGCGATACACCGAGACAGCGACATCAGAGTCTGCGGTCACCACAACCCGTGTTCCAACCGCGTGTAGCGCTTCGAGCAAACTTAGCGTTGCCCGCGTACAATCCTGCAGGTCATCGACCACTACCGCCGCAGGTGCACCCAGATTGGCCACCACTGCCTCACTGCCAGCGTCCTCGTGCCAACGGGTTATGATCTGTGCCGCCCGCTCTTGCAATTCGGCAGATTCAAAGTGGCTCACAGTATCACCGGATTCACGCAAGGACTGCTCCTGCCAGATCTGCATGAGGCGCCCGGTTGCCACCCAAATTCCGCGCTCTAAATCGCGGCCCACGCTCTCTAGTTTGTGACCGTCCCAGCCGGCCTCACGTGCCCTGGCCATGAGGTTGCGAATCTGCATGCGAAACTCGGGCATCCCCAAAGCGTCATTCAACGATTCTGGCCACTCCACCAGCTGCGCTTCGATGGCTTCGGTCAGTGCCAAGTCTTCCTGCGCGCCCGTTAGCAACTGCGGGGCCGGCTGCGGGTCCTTGCGTTCTACATACCACTTCGACACGAACGAATACGCGAGCGCAACCGGCGTGCGTACAGGCCGCACAATTCCAGGCAGAGCATGCTCCCCCGCGCTTTGTAGCAGATCTACACGCAGCCTGTCCGGTGCCAAAATAAACACATCACCGCCCAACTTTTCACGTAACTGGTGCGCAACTTCGATAGCCACTGACGTGCGGCCAGAGCCTGGGCAACCGCGGATAACTGCCGGCCCGTCATGGCTGACCACTTGATGAACCACTTCTCCGTTCGCCTGGTCAAGCACTCCGAAATCTGCGGGACGGCCAAGAGCAAGCCGCACCTCGCTACAAGTTTGCGCGCGATTTGTTGTCATGGTTGTATTCCACCACAGGGGTCGGACAAAAGTTTTGAAAGTGGCATCGCCCGTCGCGAAAGTGCCTCGTTATGCCTACGATAGGAACAAACGACGATAGGAAAACTATGATCATTCAGATTGGGATTACCGGCGTCACGCGCGAGCTCTCTTTCGAAGTGAAGATGAGTGAGGACGAGCTGTTTGGCAAAGTTCGCGAAGCGCTGGAGGGAAAGACGAACCTTGAGTTCACCGACGCGAAAGAACGCCGCGTCATCATTCCAAGCGACAAACTCGGTTACGTCCTCGTAGCTGAATCTAAGCGCGGGCCGGTGGGCTTCACCGTATAACAACGCCAATCGAAAACGGTCGGACCAAAAGCGAGGTCCGACCGTTTTCGATGCAAGCGTTTTCACGCGCGAGGCCGCCTGGCCTCCGCCCCATCTAGGCGTGCAAGTGCACGGCGGAGAGGCGCTCCTTGTGAGCCTTGGAGACACGATCCATTAGCTCATCCGCATCGGTTCCCGAAATGATCTCCGGGTTGGTGAACAAGAACGCGCGCACAAGCGAGAGGGCCTCGCCCCCCACTCGTCTGGTCCATAAAGACAGACGTGCCTCAAGCTGTTTATCAGCTGCAACGGCCGGCTCAAGACGTTCTCGAACCCAATCACCATGGCCAAAATCGTTTACGTCTTTCGCGTATTCTTCCTGCCCCTGTAGGTGCGCGATTTCGCGTAACGCGTCCGTGAAAATACCGATAGCAACATACGTCTTTGTCATGCGCTCCCACCACGTGGTTGGGCGCAAGCGCGCATCAATATCATCCAAAAGGCCCTCGTATGGCGCGATGGCCTCGGCAATATCTATGTCAGAGCGCTCGGCAACTTTACATACGTACTTGAAGTTCTCCCACGCTTTACCCGACATGTTCGCCATGTCTACGTGCTCCCAAGCTTTTGGCGCCTGGTCACCATCCTTTGCAAGACGAGTTTGCGCCGCAATCGCCGCGTAAGCTCCGATGCCCAACAAGTTCTTATAAGAATCGTTACTAGCAATCAAAGTAGCCTCCAAAGCCTTAGCCCCTTTGCGAAGTTTCCATTCCATACTACGTTGAGGACCCAAAAAGTAACCGGTTTGGGACGAGTTTTACACCGCCGCACACTGCTTAGTGATCAACGGCACTAAACGCGCGCGCCCCAAAAATACTGCTACCCTGAAGAAGAACATGCCGTTCGCACCGGAATGGTTTTTGGCACGCAAAAGATTTTTCTTTAATGAATTGCGCGAGCGGTACCACACCTACTTTCACTTTGTTGAGGCTCCCAGGGCGTGCAGGCGAGCTCCAAAGTGAGAAAGACTCACGCTACTTTGCTTGACAAAACTGAAGACACTAAAACCTACTCTGCCGGCGTTGTAAACCTTGAAGGCGTTGCCCTTCCAGAACACACAGATGAAGCGAAAGCTGACATCGAAGGCGACGTCACCAAAGAAGAATTAGCGCAAAAAACATTTGCCGATTTTGGTGTGGCCGCAGATTTCGCGGAGGCACTGGCCAAAAAGGACATTACCTACCCGTTCCCTATCCAGGCTCTGACACTACCCGTCGCTTTAGGCAAGCGCGACATCATCGGCCAAGCCAAAACCGGAACCGGTAAGACCCTCGGCTTTGGCCTGCCCCTCCTCATGCACGTTGTGCGCCCCGACGACCCGGACTACGCGAACAAAGTGCACTTCCCGGGCCTTCCCCAGGCCCTCGTAATCCTGCCCACGCGCGAACTGTGTAAGCAGGTGACTCGTGACCTTCGCGAGGCGGGAGCTAACACCTCCATTCGCGTAACCGAAATCTACGGCGGTGCAGCCTTTGATCCCCAGATCGAGCAGCTCAAGAGGGGCACCGACGTCATTGTGGGAACGCCGGGGCGTCTCATTGACCTTATGAAACGCAAGGTCCTAAAGCTCACTAACGTGCACACGCTGGTGCTTGACGAGGCCGACGAAATGCTGGATCTAGGATTCCTCCCCGACGTAGAAGTCCTCATGTCGCGCGTTCCTGCGGACAGGCACGTCATGCTTTTCTCAGCCACTATGCCGGGCGAGGTGGTGGCACTGGCTCGCCGCTACATGCGTCAACCAACCCACATTCGCGCCCAGGATCCTGAGGATTCCTCTCCCACTGTTGCCAGCGTCAAACAAGTGATCTACAGGTGCCACGCCCTCAATAAACTCGAGGTTGTCTCGCGCATCCTGCAGGCACGCGGGCGCGGCCTCACCATCATTTTCACGCGCACTAAGCGCACCGCCGCATCAGTATCGCGAGACCTTGCATCGCGCGGCTTCGCCACCGCGGAGCTACACGGGGACCTCGGCCAGGGGGCTCGCGAGCAATCCATGCGCGCCTTCCGAAAAGGCAAGGTCGATGTGCTCGTAGCAACCGACGTGGCCGCGCGCGGCATCGACGTTGACGACGTCACACACGTGATCAACTACCAGTGCCCCGAAGATGAAAAGACCTACGTACACCGCATCGGCCGCACGGGCCGCGCTGGCGCATCCGGCACCGCTGTTACGTTCGTGGACTGGGACGACGTACCGCGCTGGCGCCTCATCTCTAACGCGCTGGGCCTAGGCGTGCCCGAACCACTGGAGACCTACCACACCTCCGAGCACCTCTACACCGACCTTGACATCCCCACGGACGTCACCGGCAGACTTCCCCGCAGTGAGCGCACGCGCGCCGGGCTTGAGGCAGAAGAGTTCGTTGATGTTTCTGGCAAGGGCGAGCGTGCCCGCGGACGGGGAACCCGCAGGTCCGGCTCACGTGGGAGAAGCGGACAAAAGCGCGAGCGCAAGCGCACCCGTCGCGGCGGCGCCGCCTCTCACAACTCGGGTGAACGCAAATCAAGCCGAAGCAAATCAGCCGATCCTGCGCGGGGCAAAGCCAGGGAAAACCAAGCTCCCCGCCGCAAACGCACCCGCACGCGCAAGAACTCAGCCGAGTAAGCGCAAGCGCAGCAAAACGCCTGCCACCGATACTTAAGGCCGCTAGGGCCACAGAATCGAGAGCCTTCCTTGGCTCTCGATTTCTTGTATCACCTCAACAGGCGTGGTGTTCTCCCCCAACCGGTTGGGCTTACCCGTGCCGTGATAGTCAGAAGAACCCGTCACCAGCAAATCGCGCTCGCGGGCCACCTGCAGCAGAAACTCCTGATCCTCGGCCGGATTGTCGCGATGGCGCACTTCGAGGCCGGCCAAACCGGCCTCGACCATGTTGTAAATCGCCTCCATGGGAAGCACCTTTTGGCGGGCACGAGCCCGCGGATGCGCAATGATGGGAACTCCACCTGCTGCCCGCACTTTTTGTACAGCCACAACGGGGTCCTCCGCCCACAAAAATTGATAGTAGGGGCCGCGCGGGTGCAGTACCTGCGCGAACGCCTCATCTCGCGTGGAAAACGAGCCCGCCCTGATCAGCGCGTCTGCAATATGCGGGCGTCCCACCACGCGCACGTCTCCGCCGGTCCCCTCAACCACGTCATCCCAAGTAATCGGATAGTCCTGCGAGATTTTCTCAACCATGATCTTCGCGCGGTCACGCCGTGACTGCAGCACCTTCTGGCTGGCTTCAACCAGCGCGGGATCTTGCGGATCATGCAGGTAGCTCAACAAGTGAACCGTTATCCCCTGCCAGGCGCAAGACATTTCCATACCGCGAAGCAGAGCAACACCGGCTGCGCGAACTTCGCCCGCAGCTTCTCTATGACCGGTGGTGACATCGTGATCGGTAAGCCCCACCATGTCCAGCCCTGCATCGGCGGCCCTGCGCATCAGTTGCGCGGGCGTGTCCGTCCCATCCGAATGATTTGAATGAGTGTGCGGATCTATCTTCAACATGCCTCCAGCTTAAGCGGCCCTCTAGCGGGATGACTATTGACCAGCAAAGTTAGACAATAGGCACATGAGTGAAAAAGAATCAGTAGAACAATCCATGGCCGCGCGCGGCAACAACCGTTCGCGTCGCCCCAACTCGCAAGCATTCAAAGACTTCATTGGCACTAACTGGGGGCCACGTTCATTCGAATTGCCGGCCCGAGCAGAGGTTGCTGACTATTTGCAGGCCCGTCACGACCTCGTTGGCGAAGCTTTTAAAGGCGAGCGCCTAGTTATCCCCGCCGGTGGATTGAAGGTGCGTAGCAACGACACGGACTACAGATTCCGCGCTCATTCCTCATTTGCTCACATGACGGGCCTAACGGGAGAACTTGAACCGGACTCAGTTGTAGTGCTTGAACCCACCGAAGAAGGATCCGCTCACACGCATGAGGCCGTTCTTTACTTTAAGCCGCGTGCCTCACGCTCATCCGAGGAGTTCTACGCGGACTCGCGCTATGGCGAATTCTGGGTGGGGGCACGCCCCTCATTAGAAGAGATGGAGGCGCTCACCGGCCTGAAAGTGCGTCACATTGATACACTTCGCGACTCGCTTTCAAAGGACGCCGGACAGGTTTCCTTGCGCGTTGTGCGCGAGGCCGACGCCAACATGACCGCCCTGGTTGACGAGATCCGTCAGCAAGTGGGCCTACCCCACGGCAACGACGCGCAGGCAATCGATGGTGCCCTCCAGCAACAGCTCTCTGAAATCCGTTTGAAGAAGGACGCGTGGGAGCTTCGCGAAATGCAAAAGGCTGTCGACGCCACTAAGGAAGGCTTCGAGGAAATCATCAAGCAGCTTCCGCGCGCCACCAACCATCCGCGCGGTGAACGCGTTGTGGAGGGAGCATTTGGTGCTCGCGCCCGCGAAGTGGGCAACGGCCTGGGTTACGACACAATCGCAGCGTCGGGTAACCACGCAAACACGTTGCACTGGATCGATAACAACGGTGAAGTAAAAAACGGCGACCTGATCCTGGTTGACGCCGGCATTGAGCTCGACTCACTCTACACCGCAGATATCACGCGAACGATGCCGGTTAGCGGAAAGTTCACGCCGGTGCAGGCAAAGGTTTACAACGCTGTACTGGACGCGTGTGAGGCTGCACTGACCGTAGCGAACAAGCCGGGCGCTCGCTTCCGCCACGTGCACGAAGCCGCGATGGAGGTCATTGCCCAGCGCTTGGAAGAGTGGGGCATCCTGCCTGTTCCAGCTGCAGAATCGCTGAAAGTAGAGTCCCAACTTCACCGCCGTTGGATGCCGCACGGAACCAGCCACCACCTCGGTTTGGACGTGCACGACTGCGCGCAGGCAAGGCGCGAAATGTACCTGGATGCAGTGCTGGAGCCCGGCATGGTGTTCACCATCGAGCCCGGCCTTTACTTCCGCGCTGACGACCTCGCAATTCCCGAAGAATACCGCGGTATTGGCGTGCGTATTGAAGATGATGTTGTTGTGAACGAGGACGGCTCTGTCACGCGCATTTCGGAGGATATTCCCCGCACGGTAGCTGACGTTGAGGCCTGGATTGAGCGGGTGCAAAACTCCTAGAACCCCCGATAACGTCTGTTCAAAAAGACTTCAGGCAAATAAAAATTGCGGCCAAGCGGCCGCAATTTTTATTTGCCTCTACCCGGCTTACCGGTTCGGGTTATCATTTGACTCGCCCGGCTGGCCTGCAGAGTCACTCGACTCCGATTCGGGCACCTCGCCGTAAGCAGGCTCTGCCGCATCTGCCACGCCCGCGCTTTCAGACGCTGCCGGTGCTGGTGTCGCCGACTCTGGGCCGCCGACACCAGACTGCATGCGCGCCTGGTGGGCTTCACGCTCGCTTGGGCTGAGGCGCACGCCGTACTTAGGTTGCTCTCCGGGGCGTGAGCCGAAGGCGCTCGGCTTAGACAAGTCCTCGACAGGACGGGTCGGCTGGGGATCGCGAGTCAGGTTGCCCGGGGTGCCTCGCAAAACTTGGCGGAACTCACCGGCTCCCTCTTTCGCTAAAATTGCGTAACGCGCGGCAACCACTTGCGTTGCCGACGTGAAATCACGCTTGCCCCGGCTCAGCGCATACGGCACCGACGCTAGTGACATTCCAAACACGGCGCCCATAGCCATGCCAACGATAACGATCGCAAGCGAAGCATTGGGAGCCCAAAGCGCAGAAAACAAGCCAATAAACAGACCCAGCCAGATGCCGGAGAGGAAGCCATCCCACAGTACTTTTCCCCAAGTCAGGCGTCCTGTGATGCGCTCTACCAACTGCAGGTCCGTGCCCACGATCGCGAGGCCGCGCACATCGTAAGCCTCGTCAGACAGGTGATCGACGGCCGCCTGGGCTTCCGCGTAGGTGCGGTAAGAGGCCACCTCCGTGCCCTGCGCAGGAGTTGGCAAGCCGGTAGCAGAAATTGCTTCAATACGTTTCATACCTTTACTTTTGCAGATTAATCTGCATGTTGCCTTATCAAGTGCCAACTTTTCACTATGAGATGAACCCTTTGGCACTTGTCAGCCTGCTAGCGCCTCAAAGCGGTGCCGGAAAGCTCATGATGGCTAGGTCGCGGCAGTCAGAACCCGGATTTATTAGAAGACCTGGGAGGTGAGTGTGTCGCTTCCCATCGCGCGGCCGGCGCCGCTTTCGGCCGCGCTCAGCTACCCTTGAAGTGTGAGCACTTCAGAGCACAAACTCGCCCCGCGTGGCATACGCGTATTCGTAGGAAAAGTTGCTGGAACCGGCGTTTTTGACCCCATCGGAGACCAGGTGGGGCGCATTTATGACGTCGTTTCCATCATGCGAGTGAATCGCGCACCCGACGTGGTGGGCTTTGTTGTGGAGGTTTCAAACCGACGCCGCGTTTTTGTTCCAATCTCGCGCGTCACCGCCATCGAACCGGGTGCGGTTATCACCACGGGCCTGCTGAACATGCGCCGTTTTACCCAGCGCGAGGCCGAAACGCTCATCATCTCCCAATTGTTTGACCGCGTGGTATCCATGCGCGATGGTTCAGGAGAGGTTCGCATTCGTGACGTGGGCATGGAACAACGGCTGCCTCGCGAATGGCGAGTAACGGAACTATTCGTAGAACGCGTTACCAAATCAACGTTTGGTTTTAAACGCGCGGGCGAGAGCATGCTGGTGTCCGTTTCCGACGTGACGAAACTGTCCACCCAGGTTGGTGTTCAGGACGCCACCAGCCTTATCGCGTCCACGCATGACATGAAGGCCGCAGACCTCGCTGACATTATTCGCGACCTTCCCGAAGAACGCATGTACGAGGTAGCCTCACAGCTTTCCGATGAGCGCCTCGCTGACGTGTTGGAAGAGCTCCCCGAGGATGACTCGGTGGCGATCCTCGAACGGCTCCAGGCGAAGCAAGCCGCAGATGTGCTCGACGTGATGCAGCCGGATGACGCCGCCGACCTCATCTCTGAGCTAGCGCCCCTAACCGCGCAGAACTTGCTTAACCTCATGGAGCCCGAAGAGGCCGAGGACGTGCGCCGACTCATGCGCTATGACGATGACACTGCCGGTGGCCTTATGACCACCGAGCCCGTGATTTTGCCGCCGGACGCAACTGTGGCCCAGATGCTGGCAAACGTGCGAAACAAAGACATTCCACCCGCCCTCGCCGCCATGGTTATTGTTGCGAGGCCGCCGCTAGAAACTCCTACGGGCAAGTTCATTGGCGTGGTACATATTCAGCGGGCACTACGCGAACCACCGCAATCGCTACTCGGAACTATCGTGGATACCGACATCGAAACAGTTGATCCGCAGCGTTCCATCCGGTCGATCACCAAAACGCTTGCAATGTACAACCTGACGGCCGTTCCGGTAGTGGATGAGCACGGGCACGTACTGGGCGCTATTTCGGTTGACGACGTGCTCGATAACCTATTGCCAGAAGACTGGCGCGATCTGGATGACGAGTTTTAAGGGGGTTTGAATGGCTGAGCGACTAGATACTCCGCTAACCAGGCGACGTTGGCTACCGCGTATCAACCTTGAATCCGAGGGCGTAGGGCGCGTAGCTGAAGCTATCGCCCGCTTCTCTGGTACCCCGCAGTTCCTCATCTACCTAACTATCTTCGTGTTCGCGTGGCTGGGGTGGAACACGTTTGCTCCGGCTCACCTGCAGTTCGACAAGGCCGAGCTCGGGTTCACTGCCCTCACATTGATGTTGTCCCTGCAGGCCTCCTATGCGGCTCCTCTGATTTTGCTTGCGCAGAACCGCCAAGATGACCGCGACCGCGTTACTGCCGAACAAGACAGGCACCGCGCCGAGCGTAACCTTGCCGACACCGAGTACCTCACGCGCGAGATCGCGGGATTACGTCAGGCCTTGGGCGACGTTGCTACCCGCGACTTTGTACGCTCTGAGATCCGCGACCTGCTAGAAGAGATTTTTGAACACGACCTTGCTCGCGATAAGTTGCGCGAGACACAAGAAAGCGACGAGGTTAAAGAAGCTGACGCGGATCAGTAGCCGCACACTTGAGCGATAACCGTTGCCCGCGATGGTAAGCGGGAATAACGGGCGGCGCTCAAACGCACGCGCGAATGACTACCCGCGACTCTTAAAATCAACTCCGCGACTTGCTAACTACTCTTCGGATGGATCTGCATCCGGCTGGCTAAAGCTGGCAAGCGCATCTACAACGGTCTGAGCGAAAATCTTCGCGCCGTCATCATCTGGATGCACGTAGTCGGAAGCCAGCAGGTCAGTGTGATCGCGAATCGCGGCGTTCCAGTCCGCTACCCGCACAACATCGGAATGCTTCTGAGCGAACTCGCGAATGAGGCTCGCCGACGGTTCAACCCAAGTGGTTCGCGCGGGCCCAAAACCAGTTACGAGAACGAGGCGCCGATCCGGCCCGATGGTTTTTAGCATGTCATCAAGCTGGCCCAGGTCCACCGGTCCGTTGGTGGCCAGAGCAACCACCACGTACGTGCGCAGTGATCCGTCCTCGGCAGCGGCATGCATGAGGTCAATGCCCTGGTACACCCAGCGCGACACCTCTGCATCAATCTGCACGCCCGGTAGCAATTCTTGAAGGTGCGCGGCCGAAGCCACCGTCACGGAGTCGCCGTAAACCACTGTGTTCTCCCCCGTAGCAGGGCTCAACGTCGGCTCCGGCTCTTCTGTGGGAGCCTCTGTTGGGGCCTCCGTAGGTTGAGAGCCGCCCTGCAACGCATGCTGGCCACGCTCCACAGCAATCTGCGCCTGCGTTTTCTCGGGCGCCGAAAGTAAGAAACCAAGTACGGTGCCAACCACCACAACAGCGACGAGACCGGGCGCCATGATCCGGCGGTAGCTTTGCCACTGCGGAGCCTTCGGCATTGGCGTGGAAGGGTCGATCAAGTCCCACGAGGGGCCGAGCCACCGCTTAATAGTTGCGCCAATCCCCTCTTGCCGCATGGGAACCTCAACGTATCGATACGAGAGGGTAGCGGCCAACACCGACCCGGCAATAACGATCAGCGCAATCAGTATCACGGGTGCGGCCGGCAGCATCTTGCCGGCGATTACCCACAGCGGCCAATGCCACAGGTAGATCCCATATGAGCGCTCCCCCAGCCACACCAGGGGGCGCGCGTCCAACAGGTTTGCGAGGAGGTGGCCGGGCCCGCCCGCCTCGTCAATCTGCGGAAGGAAGCCCTGAATCAAACCCAGGGTAGCCACCACCGCGATGAGAGTGCCCCACGGGTACACCCACGCGCGGTCATCGGGAATGAGGAACCAGGTGCTCACGATGATGGCAAGGCAAATCCATGCGAGGAGGCCGCGCAACCACTTTTGCCACCCGGCCGCAACCTTGTCCGGCATGCCCATCGGGTCGGTTGCCACCATTGCGAGGGCCGCGCCGAGCATCAGGCCAAAAGCGTGCGAATCCGTACCCTGGTAGGCGCGCGTGAACTCGGTTGTACCCGAAACCCAAAAGGCCATCAAACCGGCCGAAATTACCGCGAGTGTCAAGGGCACCGCAGGGCGCCACTTGGGGGGCAAGAACAAAATGCCCACCACCGCTAGCGGCCACAAAAGATAAAACTGCTGTTCCACAGCCAAGGACCACACGTTTGTCCATAAATGTGGCTGTGCCTGGTTGAAATAGGAAACGCCCTGCGAGATTTCCACCCAGTTGTATGAGAACGTGAGGACGCCTACGAACTGCGGCAAAATGCCCACCAGCAGATCGCGATTCAAAAGGCCGGCAACGATCAGGGTTATCACCGACATCAGCCCCACTGCGGGGAGCAGGCGGCGAATGCGGCGCAACCAGAACGACTTCAAGTTGATGCCGCCAAATCGCTGATTTTCGCGGATTAGGAGGGCAGTAATCAAAAATCCAGAGAGGACGAAGAACACGTCTACGCCCAAGAAGCCACCAATCGCCACTCCTGGAATCAGGTGGTAAGCGAGCACTGCAGCGGCCGCGAGCGCGCGTAGCCCGTCCAGTCCGCGAACTCGCCGAGCGGGGGTGCGCGCCTCGGGTCGGCGTGGAGCTTGCAACTCCTGCTTGCCCATTACGGCCGACGCTTGTTTGCGCACTGGTACACCATTCACCTATTGCAACCCGCCTCGTAAACTAATAGCCCCGAGATTTTCTTGACTCTTAGACTAACCCCGTAAGGCATCCCATCCATGGACCGACTAGTATGGCGTGTATGAGTATCCTTACAGAAGAACAGGTGCGCGAAGCGCTCAGTTCCGTCATTGACCCTGAAATTCAGCGGCCAATCACCGAGCTGAACATGGTGGGAGATATCGAAATTGACGGCGGCAATGTGATCGTCAACATTTTGCTCACCACCGCGGGTTGTCCGCTTAAGCACACCATTAACGAGCAAGTTGAGAAGACCCTTTCTGCCCTCGAAGGCGTGACCGGTGTGCGCGTCATCATGGGCGCCATGAATGAGGAGCAGCGCAAGGCTCTACGCGAACAGCTAAACGGCGGCGTTGAGGAACGCGAGATTCCATTCGCCCAGCCCGGCTCACTAACGCGCGTCATTGCGGTGACCTCGGGGAAGGGCGGAGTTGGAAAGTCCTCCGTAACCGCAAACCTCGCAGCGGCAATGGCAAAGCAAGGTTTGAAGGTTGGCGTGGTTGACGCCGACATTTATGGTTTTTCAATTCCTCGCATGATGGGCGTTGAACACGAACCGCAGGTTATTGACGGCATGATCATTCCGCCTATTGCTAACGGCGTTAAGGTCATGTCGATCGGCATGTTTGTGCCGGATGGCCAGGCAGTTGTGTGGCGCGGCCCCATGTTGCACCGCGCAATCCAACAGTTCCTTGCAGACGTGTTCTGGGGCGACCTAGATGTGCTTCTGCTTGACCTTCCGCCGGGCACGGGCGACGTTGCCATCTCTATCCCGCAGCTTCTGCCCACGGCTGAGATCCTGGTTGTAACCACGCCGCAACTGGCCGCAGCCGAGGTTGCCGAGCGCGCCGGATCCATCGCGGGTCAAACTCGCCAGCGCGTTGTTGGCGTAGTGGAGAACATGTCTTACCTGCCCCAGCCTGACGGCACGCACCTGAACCTATTTGGTGAGGGCGGCGGATCTACCGTTGCGGCGCGCCTATCCAGCGCTCTTGGCTACGAGGTGCCGCTACTTGCACAGATTCCGCTAGATGTGGACCTGCGCGAAGGCGGAGACGAGGGCAAGCCCGTTGCCCTGTCCGAATCGCCCGCATCGACCGTGCTGAATGACCTTGCCGCAAAGCTTGGCAAGCATGCACGCGGCCTTGCAGGGCGCCAGCTGGGTGTAACTCCCAAATAAGACCGGCCCTAGATAAGCAAAAGGTGGTGGAGCAGTTCAGATGAGCTACTCCACCACCTTTATCCAAACTATTTTGATTCCGGGCGCGTAAATATGGCTACCCCGTGTCTATTTTCCGCGCTTCAGCGTCTTCGCCCTTGTCTTCATGGTTGGCGAGGATGAGGTGCGGATCCGCCTGGGTTTGACCGGCGCCGCAGGTGCGGGAGTCGGCCTGGCCTGAGTAAGCTGAACCCCCTCGGCCTTCGTTGCCGATTGCGCTGGCATCTTGCCGGTACCACTCGATTTAGGAGCGGACGGTCTAGATGAGGGCGGTATCGGGGAAAGCGGATTCATGAGCTTCTTCCACTCATCCATCTCCTCTTGCACGGCCTCGCGAATCAAACGACGCGGATCATACTGGCGCGGATCGAGCTTTGACAGATCAACCTGCTTGAAGTCATCCCCCATCTGATCATCCAGCGTAGCCCGCCACTTCGTGAGTTGTAGGCGCGTACTCTTCACAATGCGCGTCACGCCCTTTGCCACCGCCGGCATCCTCGAGGGGCCCACAACCAGCATGATGACCACAAGGATCACCAAGAATTCACCGCCACTGATTGAAAAACCCATAACCCCATTCTAATCGTGCACGAAACTATTAGCCCAAGACGATAAACTATACGCAACTGCGCAAAATTTTTCGGGAAAGGGGCGCATCATCGCTACCGATAAGGCACTCAGCTGGTCCTACTGCGAGGAATTCGTACCCGAGGGCGAGGTTTTAATGGCCACGCGCCTCCAGGCCGAAGAGCTCGGATGCACGCCCATCTCACCTGGCACCGGAGCAACCCTGCGCTCCCTCGTTGCCGCGTGCGGCGCCAAAGCAGTAGCCGAAATCGGCACGGGCACGGGCGTTTCCGGACTGTGGCTACTATCCGGCATGAGCGCAGACGCCGTCCTCACCAGCATTGACTTTGACGCGGAACACCATCGCGTTGCCCGCGCCGCATTTGCCGCGGCGGGAATGAGGCCACCGCGCACCAGGCTCATTACCGGGCGCGCACTCGATGTGCTCCCCCGCATGGCCTCACGTACCTACGACCTCATGTTCCTAGACGGAGCCGTTAGCGAAACCCCCGAATACGTTGAGCACGCAACGCGTATGCTCCGCCCCGGTGGTCTCATGATCATTGCGCACGCCCTCTGGCACGACCAGGTAGCAGACCCAGCCAGGCGCGAACCAGACACGGTTGCCATGCGCCAGCTGGCCAAAGATATTGCGGACTCCAGCAACTGGGTCACCCAGATCCTCCCCGTAGGTGATGGGTTGCTCGTGGCCATCCGCCGATAAACAAAGCCAAACAAAAATGGTGCCGGCAGATGGCCGGCACCATTTTTGTAAACGCTAAGAAATCGCCTCTTGAAGTTCCTTCGCAAGCACCTTCGCTTCATCAGGCGTGAGCTCAACAACCAGGCGCCCACCACCCTCAGAAGGAATACGCATCACGATTCCGCGCCCCTCCTTGGACGCCTCCATAGGGCCATCTCCAGTACGAGGTTTCATTGCAGCCACGTGTAAATTCCTTCCCCTCGTCTACGGGCGATCACGATTTAAGCCGCCCTATACCCCCTTCATTCTATCGCGACACGTGAGTTTCGGCATGAGAGAGCGCAAAACTGCCCGCATTCACACCACTACTGGTCACATTCACATGCGCTGATCGCGCGAGCGTTTGATGTCGTCAGCCAGGAAATCTTCTATCACCGCCATGGCCTGCTCGGGCGTATCAACGAGGTGGATCAAATCCATATCGTCCTCGTGAATCATTCCCTCTTTCACCATCACGTTTTGCAACCAATCCACCAGACCGCCCCAGTAGGAGCTATCAACCAACACAATCGGGAAACGGCGAATCTTCTCGGTCTGCACCAGCGTGAGAGCTTCAAACAGCTCATCAAATGTGCCAAAACCACCCGGCATAACCACAAAACCTTGCGAGTACTTCACAAACATGAGTTTGCGCGTAAAGAAGTAGCGGAAGTTCACGCCCAGATCAACCCACTTGTTCATGCCCTGCTCGTGGGGTAGCTCAATGCCGAGGCCAACCGAAACTCCGCCCGCCTCAACCGCGCCCCTATTCGCAGCCTCCATGATTCCCGGGCCGCCGCCCGTAATCACAGCTAGGCCCCGCTCGGCAAGCATCCGACCCATCTTGTGCGCAACCGCGTAATCCTCACTCTCGTGATGTGTGCGCGCCGAACCGAACACTGAAATCGCAGGGCCCACCTCTGAAAGCGCGCCAAACCCCTCCACAAGCTCGGACTGGATACGAAGCACGCGCCACGGGTCCGAATGGATCCAATCCGCATCAGACTGCGGCTTCAGCAAATACGCATCGGTGGTCTCTTTGGGCACCTGCCTACCCCTGTACAGGAGCGGGCCGCGCCGGTAAGTTGGACGTTTCGTTTTTGGGCTCACTTTTTCTCCACAATCAGTGCAACATTCTGGCAACCTCGGACAAAGTGCCCGAAATCGATGGATAAACCGTGTATGCCGAAGACAGCTGATCAACCGTCATACGGTGTGTCACCGCGAGCGTCAGCGGGAAAATCTGCTCTGATGCGCGCTCGCAAACGATCACCCCACCCGTGATCACACCCGTGTCAGCTTCGGCAAAAATCTTCACAAAACCATCGCGAACACCCTGCATTTTTGCCCGCGGATTACGCGCAATAGGAAGTTGCGCGATCTTGATGTTCATGTGATTCGACCTCGCCTGATCTTCGGTCATACCAACCGTGGCAACCTCGGGCAAGGTGAAAATAGTAGAGCCCACGAGAGACACGTCCAAGGGCGTCACTGCATCTCCAAGGGCGTGCCACATTGCGATGCGCCCCATTTGCGCGGCCACCGAAGCGAGTGGGAACACCCCCGTGCAATCCCCTGCCGCATACACGTGCGAGGCAGAGGTGCGCGAGACCCGGTCCACCTCAATGTGGCCGCGCTCAGTCAGACGAACCCCGGCTTCCTCCAAGCCAATCCCCTTCGTGGACGGCACTGAACCCACCGCGATCAACACGTGGGAGCCGCTTAGAACCTCGCCCGATTCCAGCTCAACCTCAACGCCTTCCCCTGTGCGCCTAGCGGCCTTGGCGCGCGCATGGCCTTTGATCACCATTCCGCGCCTCTCAAACACGTCTTCGATCAAGCGAGCCGCGTCCTCATCCGCATTGGGTAGCACGCGATCACGCGAGGACACCAGCGTCACCTTAGTGCCAAGCACCTGGTATGCGCCCGCAAGCTCAGCGCCCGTCACGCCTGAGCCAATCACAATCAAATGCTCCGGAGGCTCCTTCATGCCGTACAGCTGCACCCAGTTCAAGATCCGCTCGCCATCAAACGGCGAGCCGGGCAATGCGCGCGGGCGCGCCCCCGTGGCGATCAGCACCACGTCGGCACGTAGCGTCATCTCGATCTGGTCCCTAGCGGCCTCTTCCCACCCCTTCGACACGAATACCTCGCGCGTACCATCGGGAAGTAGCGAAGCCCCGATCTTGCCCACGCCGTCAACCACGTTCACGCCCAGGGCCTCGAGGCCCGCGCGAATGTCACGGGACTGGGCGCTTGCCAAAGCGCGCACGCGCTCATTAATCCTCATCAAATCAGCCGTGGGGCTATCCGTTCCCACGCCGATACCGAGCTCTTCTGTCTGTTCTGTTTGCGTCAACCACTGTGCGGTAGCAATGAGCGTCTTAGACGGCACCACATCGGTCAGAACCGCCGCACCACCCAAGCCCTGGGCTTCCACCAGCGTGACCTTGGCACCAAGTCGAACCGCAACCGTTGCGGCCTCATAGCCACCCGGACCGCCGCCAATAATTACGACCTTCGAGCCCTCTCTAACCGGCGACGCTGCCGGCTCAGCCCCAAGGCGGTGCGAACCTGAATCTGCGGCGTGCTCGACGCTAGTCATACGATCAATCCCTCACTAAAATTAATAGGCTGCTTCCCCATTGTTACCTATCAAATGGTTCACCATCACAATTTTCCAGTAAAATAGATGGTTATGAATGAAACCAACCAAAACAATGAACTAGACGTTAATGACCCTTTTGGAAAAGCTGAAGAAGCAGCGAAATATATCGCGGATCGCACCGGCGTAAAGCAGCACGACATCGCCCTTGTCCTCGGATCCGGATGGGGCGGAGCAGCCGAACTTATCGGCAAAACCGTAGCCGAGATTCCTGCCCACGAAGTTCCCGGCTTTTCCAAGCCAGCAGTTGAAGGCCACGTGGGACTAACCCGCTCCATCGAACTTCCCAGCGGCAAGCACGCCCTAGTCCTCGGATCACGCACGCACTACTACGAAGGACGCGGCGTACGCGCCGTGGCCCACGGTATCCGCACCGCCGCGGCAACCGGCGCGAAAATCGCGGTACTCACCAACGGGTGTGGCGGCCTGCATCCCGAATGGACACCGGGCCAGCCCGTCCTCATCAGCGACCACATTAACCTCACGGCGGCCTCACCCCTCGAAGGCGCAACGTTCGTTGACCTGACCGACCTGTACTCGCAAAGGCTTCGCGACCTCGCCCACGAAATTGACCCGACCATTCCCGAAGGCGTCTACTGCCAGTTCCGCGGGCCCCACTATGAAACCCCCGCGGAAGTGCAAATGGCGAAGGTTCTAGGCGCCGACCTGGTTGGAATGTCTACCACCCTTGAAGCTATCGCCGCGCGCGAGGCAGGGATGGAAGTACTCGGCATTTCCCTCGTTACTAACCCGGCGGCAGGCATCTCAAAAACTCCCCTGTCACACGAGGAAGTAATCCAAGCCGGACAAGCCGCAGGCCCGCGCATCTCGGACCTGCTTGCCAACATTGTCCGCAACCTTTAATAGCGCCCGACCGGGCGCCCCAGCGCATGCGCTGTTACCGGAAGGAAACCCATGGCGACATTCAATGAACGCCTAATCCAACAGTGGATCGACGACGATCCGGACGAGAAATCGAGAGCCGAAATAGAGGCCCTCCTCGCCGCCTACAAAGCCGGCGGAGAAGGAAGCGGCGAAGCTGAAGCTGAGCTGACCGACCGCTTCGACGGCACCCTCGAATTCGGCACGGCTGGTCTGCGCGGCAAACTTGGGGCCGGCCCCAACCGCATGAACCGCGCAGTCGTTATCCGCGCGGCTGCCGGCCTCGTCGCCTTCCTCAAAGAAAAAGTTGGAGACGACTTCACCCTGGTTGTGGGCTACGACGCCCGCTACCAATCCGACCAGTTCGCAAAAGACACGGCCGGCATCGCCACTGCGGCCGGCGGGAAGGTCTACCTGTTCGACCAGCACCTGCCCACACCCGTCACCGCATTTGCACTCCGCCACCTAAACGCGGACGCAGCCGTCATGGTCACGGCATCGCACAACCCGCCCCAAGACAACGGCTACAAGGTCTACCTAGGCGGACGCGCCGTCAATGATTCAGGCCAAGGCGCGCAGATCGTACCGCCGTTCGATGCGCAAATTTTCGACCAGATCAAGGCAGTAAAGTCGATCAAGGCCGTGCCGATTGCCGAGGACGGTTGGGAAACCCTGGGCAAGGACATTCTGAACGAGTACCTGACTCGGGCCGCATCGCTAGTCCCCGCCGGAGCAAAAGACCTGCGGATCGTCCTGACCTCCATGCACGGCGTGGGTGGCGACACCTGCCTCGAAGCTCTTCACCGGGCCGGTTTCGAGGACGTGCACATCGTCAAAGAACAGCACGATCCAGATCCTGACTTCCCCACCGTTGCGTTCCCGAACCCGGAGGAACCGGGCGCCCTGGACCTGTCCTACGAACTCGCACGCAAGGTTGATGCTGACCTCATCCTCGCCAACGATCCGGATGCTGACCGCATGTCGGCCGCCATCAAGGATCCGCGTGCCGAAGGCGGCTGGCGCCAGCTGGCCGGTGACGAGGTAGGCACCCTGCTGGGCGAAAAAGCCGTGCGTGAACACGCCGGAACCGACGCGGTGGTGGCCAACTCCATCGTGTCCTCCCGCCTGCTATCCCAAATTGCCGCGCACTACAACGTGGCCTACAAGGCGACACTGACCGGCTTCAAATGGATCTCGCGCGTGCCCGGCGTTGTATTCGGCTACGAGGAGGCCCTGGGATACTGCGTTGACCCAGACTTTGTGCGAGACAAAGACGGTATCACCGCATGCCTAGAGCTCGCCCAGATGGCAGCTGAGCGCAAGGCCGCCGGCTCGTCGCTACTGCAGGCGCTGAACGACCTCGCACGCCGCCACGGCCTTTACGCAACCGCTCCCCTGTCCATCCGCGTCTCGGACCTCTCCCTCATTCCGAAAGGCATGGAGAACCTGCGCGGAGGCAGCCTCAAGGAGCTTGCCGGCTCCCCGTTGGCGTCCGTGACCGACCTGTCGGAAGGATCCGAGGAGCTTCCACCTACAAACGGCCTCGTGTTCCTATCCGAGCGCGGCGACCGCGTTGTGGCCCGCCCGTCCGGCACGGAACCAAAGCTCAAGTGCTACCTCGAAACCATTGTTGCGGTTCCCGAGGGTGCCAGAATGGATGATATTCGAGACGAGGCCGATCGACGCCTCGAACTCATGAAGAAAGACATGCGCGACGCGCTCGGCATTTAGCAGCTAAACGCCAGTAGATGCGCACAAGATTGGGCCGGGCATTACACATGCCCGGCCCAAAACTCTTGTTAGCTCAGATTAGTCATCCATGCCCGCGAGGATAGCCTTCGACGAAGATAGGCCCAGGCGGGAAGCACCGGCCGCGACCATCGCCAGCGCGGTCTTGGTATCGCGGATACCACCCGAAGCCTTAACCCCCAGGCGATCGCCCACGGTATCGCGCATCAGCTTCACAGCGTGGACCGAGGCGCCACCGGCCGGGTGGAAGCCCGTGGAGGTCTTCACGTAGTCAGCGCCCGCAGCCTCGGACGCCTTGCAGCAAGCCACGATCTCCTCATCCGTCAGCGCGGCAGACTCAATGATTACCTTCAACAGCGCGCCCTCGCTGGCTTCGCGAACAGCGCGAATGTCGGCCTCTACCTCGTCAAACTTGCCTTCCTTAACAAGCTTCAAGTTCACAACCATGTCGATCTCCTGCGCGCCCAGCTCAACCGACTGGCGAGCCTCTGCGGCCTTGACCTCAGGCATGTGCGCGCCCGATGGGAAACCACAAACCACGGCAACCTTCAGGCCCTCAGGAACCTCAATCGGCAACTGGTTTGGCGAGACGCAGACCGAGAAAGTGCCCAGCTGTGCACCTTCCTCGATCAATGCCTCGACGTCCTTCGCTGTCGACTCGGGCTTCAACAGGGTGTGATCGATCATTTTTGCAAGTTCTGCACGCTTCATTTTCTTTTACATTCCTTCCGGTATCACAGCAACGAGTACGCGCTGCCAATTACCAAACGCGCGCTCACGTGTGCAAGAGCGGGAGCGAGCAACAAAATCGCTCCACTCCATCGTCCAATATTTGCCCTCAGCGGGCTCAAAAATCTCTATCTGATCGCCCCTCATAGAGGCGGTAATCACGTGGCGGGGAATCACATCTGCAAAACACCACGGTTCTTTTACCTTCAGTGTTCCCCCACCCGTGAAGAATGCGACGTCCTCGCCCCGTTTAAGGGCAGACAACGCCAGATCCTCAATGCCTGGTATCCATGCGTATCGCCGATACTTTAGGCCCGTAGCGCTACTCAGCAAGCCCGTCATCGCCCACGGAGACGTGCCCAAACTTCTTGGCCAGGGCATTCCCATGCGCGAGGCGATGCGGTGAACGCGTTCCTGTTGCAAAGCTGCCTCAGCCGCGTTCATATCCGCATACTTCTTGACGGAAGGCACATGTTTTGAAGCCACCTGGAGGGCGGCCGCAATGCCACACGTCGTATCCGTAGCCTGCCTATGCATCGATTAGCTAATCCGATCAAGCACTACCGAGGCGCGCTCAGCCGGCTTCTCATCACCGATGTCGTAGCCGCCTTCCAACGTCTGCAGTGCGCGCTCAAAACGCTGTGGCGTTGCCGTGTGCAACGTCATGAGCGGCTGGCCCTTAACCACCTTGTCACCCGGCTTTGCGTGAAGCTCGATGCCTGCAACGGCCTGAACCTCCTCGCCAGCGCGAGCGCGACCCGCGCCAAGACGCCAGGAAGCCACGCCAACTGAAAGCGCATCGAGGCGGGTTAGGTACCCGTCTCGCTCGGCAACAACATCGTGCGTGTCCTTTGCAACCGGGAGTGGAGCATCCGGATCGCCACCCTGAGCGGTGATCATTTCCCTCCAGCGGTCCATTGCGCGCCCATCCTTCAAAGCGGCCTCAAGATCCGCATCAGGCTTTCCAGCAGCGGTAAGCATCTCGCGAGCAAGTTCAACGGTCAGCTCAACAACATCCTCCGGGCCACCACCCGCAAGAACCTCAACGGACTCACGCACTTCGAGGGCATTGCCAACCGTAAGACCAAGCGGAGTGGACATATCGGTCAGGAGCGCGGAGGTCTTAACGCCATGATCGGTACCAAGATCAACCATCGTGCGGGCAAGCTCACGCGCCTTGTCAAGATCCTTCATGAACGCACCCGAGCCGACTTTCACGTCCAACACGAGTGAGTCGGTGCCCTCCGCGATCTTCTTCGACATGATCGAACTGGAAATAAGCGGAATGCAATCCACGGTAGACGTGATGTCGCGAAGCGCGTACAGCTTCTTATCTGCGGGAGCAAGGCCTGAACCGGCTGCACAGATTACGCATCCCGGTCCGGCCAGCATGTCGATGACTTCCTGGTTGGATAGGTTTGCCCTCCAACCGGGAATCGACTCTAGTTTGTCGAGAGTGCCGCCAGTGTGCCCGAGTCCGCGCCCAGAAAGCTGCGGGACAGCCACGTCAAATGCGGCAACCAGCGGTGCAAGCGGAAGCGTGATCTTGTCTCCGACACCGCCCGTAGAGTGCTTATCTGCGGTGCGGCGCGGAAGCGAGCTGAAGTCCATGCGCTCACCGGAGTTGATCATTGCGAGCGTCCAGCGCCCAATCTCGGCGCGCGTCATTCCGTTTAGGAAGATCGCCATCGCCATGGCAGCCATCTGTTCTTCACCCACGTCACCGCGAGTGTACGCATCGATGATCCAATCGATTTCTTCGGGGGTTAGTTCCCCACCGTCACGCTTGTGACGAATAACGTCTACAGCGTCAAAAGTTTTCTTCATGTTATGACCTTTCAACTTCGTCGAGGTCGTCTGGGCCGAACGCGTCCGGAAGGACCTCGGCCATTGTCTGAATGCCCCTCGGCATCTTCATAAGAAGCTGCTTGCCTCCGTGCTCGTACAGGATTTGCCGGCACCGGCCACACGGCACGATATAGTCACCATCCTGGTTGACGCACGTGAACGCTACGAGGCGGCCTCCACCTCCATTAATGAGGTCGGAAATCACCCCGCATTCGGCGCATAGTGTGACTCCTAGGCCCGCATTCTCCACGTTGCAACCGGTAACAATGCGCCCGTCATCTACGAGCGCGGCAGCGCCAACCCGGTAGTTCGAGTAGGGAGCGTAAGCTCTTTTGTTCGCAGCTACTGCCGCTTCATACAGCTTGGTCCAGACTTCATCAGTAATCTCAGTCATGGTTTTCCTTAGGGTGCTCCGTTAGCCCCCAAAATTTTGGGGGCTAACGGCAAATTGATTCCGGTTTACGGGTACGGTTTACCTTCTGCAGCAGGAGCGCGGACTACTCCGACGAAGCCAGCAACCGCGAGGATCGTAATCACGTACGGGATCATCAGCAAGAACTCGGATGGAACATTTGAGCCAACTGCCTGCATGATGGCACCAAGGTTCGTGGCAAAGCCGAACAGGAGGGCCGCACCGAATGCGCCCTTCGGGTTCCAACGGCCAAGGATCATCGCCGCAAGGGCGATAAAGCCGTTGCCGGCAGCCATGTCCTTCGAGAACGCGAGGCCCTGACCGATCGTGAAGAATGCACCACCCAGGCCGGCAAGAGCGCCGCCCAGCAACACGTTCATCCAACGCGTACGGTTTACCTTGATACCCACGGTATCCGCGGCACGCGGATGTTCACCACAAGCCCTCATGCGCAGTCCCCAACGGGAGTTGAAGACCATGAACTGCAGGATGATTACCGTGAGGAACATCAGGTACACGAGGATCGACTGGTTGAACAGGATCGGGCCGATTACCGGAATGTCCGCAAGTACGGGGATCTTCAAGTTCGGCAGACGGTTAACCGAGTTCAAAGTCTCCGCGTTGTACTTCAGTACCGTGGAGTAAAGGAACGAGGTTAGACCAACCACCAGCATGTTCAGCACAACACCCACAATGATGTGATCGGTGCGGAAGTTGATAGTGAACAGTGCAAGTAGCACGGCAACTAAAGCGCCCGCGATTGGCGCGCCAATGAGGCCGAAGTACGGATTCCCCGCGACGGAAGCCACAACCGCGCCAAGGAAAGCACCGAATAGCAGCTGACCTTCAATCGCAATGTTAATAACGCCGGAACGTTCGTTGACTACACCAGATAGCGCGCCGAATACGAGCGGCGTAGCAAACGCTAGAGCGCCGGTCAGCAGTGACACGGCCGGCAGGTGTGCGTCCTTGCCCGCAATGGTGGAGAGCAAGAATGCGATCACGAACGGTACGGCCACGGCTACAAGTAGCCAGCCGTTTACGTGCTTACGTTCCTTAGCCAGATACCAGATGTATCCAGTTACGGGTACCGCGATTAGCACCATGATCCACGAGGTCAGACCGGCTGGCAAAGTGGTATCCGGAATGGTGAACCACGAGGTTGCGCCCGCCCACGAGACCGTTGAGTTTCCCCTGGTGGTGAACGCGATGAGTACCGTGAGGACTGCCATTACGGTTGCTGCGATCGGGTCGCGCAACTGCATCTTCAGGCGAATGTCATCGCCTGCCTTCTTATGCTGAACTACGTTTTCAGTGCTCACTTTGCGGCCTCCTTCTTAGCTCCAGCCGAGGCGCGCGCAGCCACCTTTCGCTTATTGCGGTAGTACTGAACTGCTTCAGATGCCGCAATCAACAAAACGATGATCGCCTGCGTGACCTGAACAATGTCCACAGGAATTCCAGCGGCTGCCTGCATGGTGGAACCGCCTGCAGCGAGTGCGCCAAACAGGATGCCGGCGAGAACGGTGCCGAGCGGCGTTGATTTACCAAGCAACGCAACCGTGATTGCGTCGAATCCGTATGATCCGGCTGTAGCGCTGGTAAGGAACTTCTCGGTGCCCAACACGGGAGCTGTACCGGCAAGACCGGCGAGACCACCCGAAATCACAAGCGTCAAGAAGATGACGCGCGGAACGGAAATACCGGCCGTACGCGCTGCGTGCGGGTTTGCACCAGCGGCGCGAAGTTCGAAACCAAACGTGGAGCGTTCCAACAGCCACCATACGAATACGGCAGCCAGGATCGCGATAATGAATGAAAGGTCAAGACGGTAGTTTGAGCCAAGTAAGCTCGGGTACGTGGCCGTGTCGGCAACGTACATTGACTTACCTGCCGAACCATCACCCTTCATGAACTCCTGGCTCAGCGTCCACGAGAGGAACAGTAGAGCAATAGAGTTCAACATGATGGTCACGATAACTTCATTTGCGCCAACCTTTGCCTTCAAGAAGCCCGGGATAGCGCCCCACAGAGCACCACCCAAAACAGCGCACACGATCGCAACAATGAGGTGCAGGACAATCGGAAGGTGCAGGTGCATGCCCACTACTGTGCCCACAAAAGCACCCATGATCAGCTGACCCTGCACACCGATATTGAACAGGCCCGCGCGGAACGAAACCGCGATTGCAAGACCGGCAATGATCAGTGGAACCGAACGGGTTAGCGTCTCAAGAAGAGGTTTAATACCAACCGCGAAGGAATCTGCCTGATAGTTGTAGATAGAACCTCTAAACAGCGACGAGAAGAAGCTCTGGAACGTGGATCCAGCCGCTTGGAAGAAGTCCGACGGCTGCGCAAAAAGATAACCAGCAGCGGTTTGGACGTCCTCGTTGAAGATCACAACAATCAACGCGCCAAGCACCAGTGCAACAGCAATAGCCCCTAGAATCACGGCCGTATTGATCGAGAACAGGCGCTGCGTCAGTCGGCTACCGAAAGGAACCTTGTCAGATTCCGCCTTCTTTTCTGCCGGCTTTTCAACTTCGCGCTCTTGCCCGTGGATCTCACCAGGCAGTTTCTGGTTAGTCGGCTGCGGATTTGTTTCCTGACTCATTCGCCAGCCTCCTCAATCTTCGTTGTACGAGCCTGCGCCTGCGCCTCTTCAAGAGGCACACCAGCCATCATGAGGCCGAGCACAGAACGCGGCGTACCCGCCGGAACAATGCCCACGATCTTGCCGCGGTACATAACCGCGATACGATCAGCAAGCGCATCCACCTCGTCAAGCTCTGTAGAAATCACCAAGACAGCGGTGTCGTTGTCGCGCTCTTGCACGATGCGTTCGTACACAAACTCGATGGAACCAACGTCGAGGCCACGAGTGGGTTGTGACGCCACGAGGGCCTCTAGATCACGCGAAAGTTCACGCGCCAAGATAGCCTTCTGCGCGTTACCGCCAGAAAGCGTAGAAATCGGATCGTGGATTGATGTCACGCGAACGTCAAACATGTCGCGTAGTTTCTCCGCGTGTTTTTCCACCACCGCGGGCAACATATTGATGCCCTTGGCAAAAGGTGCCCGATCGTAAACGTCTAGGATCATGTTCTCTGCTATCGAGAACGAGGCGATCATGCCGTTTGTTGACCGGTCTTCCGGGACGTATCCAAGGCCCTTCTTCTGCAAACGTTCCTTGATGGTGAATGCGGCAAGATCTTCACCGCTGATCTTAATGGAGCCAGAGTTTGGCTCAATATCACCGAGGATCGCTTTGGCAAGCTCAGTTTGGCCGTTGCCCTGCACGCCCGCTACACAGACGATTTCGCCCTTGTGAACGTCCAGGCTTACCCGGTCGAGCAGGATGTTCCCCTCTTCGCTTACAACCGACAGGTCCGAAACGGATAGTCCCACTTCGCCCAGCTTTGCCTCGTTCTTATCAACATCAAGCTTCACGGGGCGGCCAACCATCTGGGAGGCCAATTCGGTTTCCGTGGACTGCGGGGATGCCTCACCAACAACCTTGCCGCGCCTAATCACCGTGATTCGGTCTGCAACCGCTCGCACCTCACGTAGCTTGTGGGTAATGAACACGATTGAAGTGCCCGATTCCTTGAGCTGAACCATGATGTCCATGAGCTCATCGGTTTCTTGCGGCGTGAGCACTGCGGTGGGCTCATCCAAAATCAGAACCTTGGCCTCGCGCGACAGCGCCTTAATGATCTCCACGCGCTGCTGCGCGCCAACTGAGAGATCTTCAATACGCGCATCCGGGTCGATATCAAAACCGAAACGAGCCGAGAGCTCGTTAACCAGTTTGCGTGCCTTGGTCTTATTTATAACGCCAAGCGCTCCAGTGGGCTCGTAACCGAGGGCTACGGATTCCGCCACTGTAAAAACAGGGACCAGCATAAAGTGCTGGTGCACCATACCAATGCCAGCTGCGACCGCATCTCCGGGGCCGCTGAAATGAACCGGCTTATCATCAATCAGGATCTCACCGCCATCTGGCTGGTAGAGACCATAAAGGACATTCATCAAAGTTGACTTGCCCGCACCATTTTCACCAAGAAGAGCGTGAATCTCCCCAGGCTCGACGGTGATGTTTATGTTGTCGTTAGCGACGAGCGGACCGAAAACCTTGGTGATGCCTCGAAGTTCGAGTTTCACAATGTTTTCCTTCGTTTCAAAGCGCCCATAAAGCCAGGTAAGGCCCGGATGCCGAGAAGGGCGCCCGGGCCTTACCTACTTGTATTGGTCAGCTCTGTAAATTACGGCTGGTTCTTGGTCTCAACCTTGATCTTGCCAGAGATGATGTCCTGCTTAATCTGCTCAACCTCGTCCTTGAGCTCTGCAGGAACCTTCGAATCGAAGTCGTGGAACGGTGCGATCGAAACGCCGCCGTTCTCGAGATCGCCAACGTACTGCTCCGAAGTCCAGTTGCCATCAGCAACAGACTTGATCGTGTCGAACACTGCCTGGCCGATCTCCTTCATCACCGAGGTGAGGATGTACTGGCCCTGTTCCGGCTGGGTGAGGTAACCGTCAGCGTCAACCCAGATGACGGAAACGCCGTCAGATTCGGAAGCAGCGGTGAGCGCGCCAGCGCCAACCGGACCAGCTACTGGCATGACAATGTCAGCGCCCTGGTTAATCAGCTGCTGAGCGGTGTTCTTACCCTTAGCGACATCAGAGAAGTCACCGGTGTAGGAGCCTTCCTGGCTCTCCATGTCCCAGCCAAGAAGCTTCACGTCGGTCGAGTGGACCTCGTTGTACTTCATCATGCCGCCTTCGAAGCCATCAGCGAAGATAGCGGTCGAAGGAATCTTCATGCCAAGGAAGGTACCGATCTTACCGGTCTGGGTCATGCCCGATGCGAGGTAGCCAGCGAGGTAGCCGGCCTCAGCGGTGTTGAACACAAGTGCGCGAGCGTTCTCCGGCTGGTTCTCGAAGGTCGAGTCAACTAGAGCGAACTTAACGTCCGGGTGCTCAACAGCCTTAGCCTCAAGCTGAGCGGCCATCTTGAAGCCAACGCCGATGATCAGGTCACAGCCCTCATCCACCATCGTGGAGATGTTCGGATCAAAATCAGCATCCGAGTTCGACTCAGCGGTCTTCACCTCAACGCCGAGTTCCTTCTCAGCGCGCTTCAAACCTTCATAGCCCGACTGGTTAAACGACTTGTCGTCAAAGCCGCCCTCGTCAGAAACCATGCAAGCCTTGACATTGCTTGCACCCTGCGCGCCGCCGGTCTCGCCGCTTGCGCCTTCGTTACCGCCTTGATCCGGGGCCGAACCGCAAGCTGCCAGCATCAATGCTGCTGCAGCAGCAACCGCAGATACCTTAATCGTTTTCTTCACAGTTCCTCCTGTGGAAAGGTTTTAGAAGTTTGACGAGTCTCCCCCGCAATCTGGCAAGGTCCGCTCGTATGCACGTAACAGTATAACCGATATAGAAGGCCCCCAGAACTCTGCTTCATGATCGTAAGCGAACAGTTATATTTGCGGCCTGTCTAGCCGAATCCGCACATCACACGTCAAGCCGAATAAAAAAGCGGATTGGGAGACCCCGTCTCCCAATCCGCAACAGCTAAGTGGCTAACTCGGCGAGGATTACTCCTCTTCCGCAGCCTCTTCCTCTGCCTCAGCTTCGCCTTCAGCAGCTTCGCCCTCTTCAGTCTCTGCAACCTCAGGCTCCGGAACTTCCTCAGCAGCAACGATCGAAACCAGAACCTCTTCCGGATCCATCTCGTGCGTTACGCCCTCAGGCATTTCTAGCGCAGCAACCGTAAGGCTATCGCCCTCGGTCATGCCCTCAATGGAAAGCTCGAAGCTCTGCGGGATAGCAATAACCGGAGCCTTGACCAGGATCTCGAAGTGCTCCTGGTTAGCAACCATGTTGTCCTTGACTTCGCCGTGGACGATCAGCGGGACAGTAACCTCAACCATCTCATCGCGGCGAACCGCAAACATGTCAACATGCAGGATGTCACGACGAACCGGGTGACGCTGAATATCCTTAACCAGAGCAAGCTGCTCATTGCCATCGAACACGAGGTTAACAAGAGCGTTCGCGCTGTCCTTAACTACAAGGAACGTCTCGTGGCCAGGTAGATCAAGGTGGATCGGATCAACAAAATCAGAGTAAACAACGGCCGGAACTAGGCCGTCGCGGCGTGCGCGACGGGCAGCGCCCTTACCAAACTCGGTGCGAACCTTCGCTTCCATACGCGTAATATCAGCAGGCATTTATCCTCCTAGGATCTCTCAAAATGAACGTGACCCCGGATGGTGGTGCGAAACAATGCGTTTCGAACGCCCTGTCGATAACGGCCAGCAACGCCAGCCCTCGCCGAGGCAACTTCAATAGTGTAGCGAAATTATGCGACTCCGTCGAATAGCGACGTCACCGAACCATCGTCAAATACCTCACGAATTGCGCGCGCAAGAAGCGGGGCAATGGAGAGGATGGTTAGTTTATCGAACCGCTTGGACGGGACAATCGGAAGAGTGTTGGTCACAACCACTTCCCTAGCGCCGCATTCGGAAAGACGCTGGGTTGCCGGATCAGAGAGAACGCCGTGGGTTGCAACCACAATCACGTCCTTAGCACCCGAAGCAAGCAGAACCTTCACGGCCTCTGCAATCGTGCCGCCCGTATCAATGAGGTCATCCACCAAAACGCACTCGCGGCCCACCACGTCACCAACAACCCGGTTTGCAACCGCAACGTTTGGACGAGTGGTGTCGCGAGTCTTATGAATGAAAGCAAGGGGAGCTCCACCCAGCTTCTGCGACCATTTCTCCGCAACCCGAATACGGCCAGCATCAGGAGAGACCACCGCAACATTAGACAGATCCACGCGGGTACGGACATAGTCAACGAGGACTGGCATGGCCCAAAGGTGATCGACCGGACCGTCAAAGAAACCCTGCGCCTGAGCCGCGTGTAAATCTACCGACATGAGGCGGTCAGCACCGGCAGCCTTGAAAAGATCGGACATGAGGCGGGCCGAAATGGGCTCGCGACCAAGGTGCTTCTTGTCTTGACGTCCATACGGGTAGAACGGTGCCACAACGGTGATGCGCTTCGCGCTTGCACGCTTGAGCGCATCAATCATGATCAGCTGTTCCATAACCCACTTGTTGATGGGCTCGGTATGCGACTGGATAACAAACGCGTCACAGCCACGAACAGACTCGTTGAAGCGCACGTAAATCTCACCATTCGCAAAATCGTATGCCGTGGTGGGTAGAACACCCGTTTGAAGCTCCTCGCCAACAGCCGCCGCAAGCTCAGGGTAGGCTCGCCCTGACACCAGGATCAGGCGCTTTTCACCGGTGGTGATAATTCCAGTCACTTTAATTTCTCCTAAATGCGGTTTTGCAGCTGTTGGAAGGCGGGTAGAAGAGTGCCTGCTTCAACCAACGCGTCGAAGGCAAAGCAGTACGGCATGATGGAGCCCTCACCGACTTCTACATTACGTAGCGTCGTATGAGGGCCAATTTCAGAATAAGAATCAATAAAAGTGTTGCCTTCGAGGATGCAGCCCGGCTCAATCGTCACATCCGGCGCGATTTCTACATCAACATCAATCCACGTTGAGGTTGGATCAACCACGGTTACGCCCCCGCGCATGTGTTCTTCGAGGATTCGCCGGTTCATTTCCGCACGAAGCTCGGATAGCTGAACGCGGTCATTACACCCCTGCGCCTGCCACACGTCCTCAAGAATGAAAGCTCCACACCTGCGGCCCCGCGCAATAGCTGCTGCAATGGTGTCGGTCAGATAAACCTCACCCTGGTCATTATCCGTCCCAAGCGTAGGTAGAACCTCGGCGAGGAAAGCCGCATCAAACGCGTAGATTCCCGCGTTAATTTCCCGCACAGCTAGTTCGTCTTCCGAGGCGTCGCGGTGCTCCACGATCTTCGTAACCGCACCCTCTTCGCGAATAATCCGGCCATAACCCGTGGGGTCTTCCACAACGGTTGTCACAACCGTAACCGCATTCTTCGCACTCTCGTGCGCCTTCCCCAGCTCGCGCAGCGTCTGCCCAGTAAGCAGGGGTACGTCAGCGGACGTAACGAAAACAGTTCCCGCGAGCTCATCCACGTGCTTCGCGAGTTCTTCCAATCCGCACTGAACGGCGCGACCCGTACCCGGAATCTCATCCTGATCTGCAATCACAGCATCCGGCGCGAAATCCTGCACCATCTGCGCCACGCGATCACGCTGGTGACGAATCACCACAACCTGTTTTGCCGCCCCGGATTCTTCTGCCGCAACAATTGCGTGTCCCAAAAGCGGGCGCCCACACATTGGGTGAAGAACCTTTGGAGTATTGGACTTCATACGCGTGCCCTGACCTGCCGCCAGGACGATTACAGCCAACGGGTTACTCACATTCCCATCCTTTTGGTTTTGTAAAACCGCGAGAGTTACGCCAACACCTCCGATCTTAATAGGAACAGAGGCGCCGAGGCGAAAATTTAGGCAGACTCAATAAATTTTTGGGATGAAACGGGGCAGACAAGAAAAACTCCCACGCGTTTGCGTGGGAGCAACCGTTCCGCCCCTAGGATTCGAACCCAGACCTCAAGGCACCAAAAGCCTGTGTGCTGCCGTTACACTAGGGCGGAAAGCCACAAGTCATTGTGCCATACTTTAAAGCTGAGCACCTAAACGAAACCGGTGCCAGTGATCGAAGTTAAAATGCCCGCGAGGGCGGAGGAAATAAAGTGGCTGCGAAAAGGACCAGGCTGAGCGCAATCGAACGCCGTGAACAACTCATCGCAACCGGACGTTCCGTTTTTGCCGCCCGCGGTTTTGACGCCACCACGGTAGAAGAAATCGCGAGTAAAGCGGGGGTAACAAAACCCGTTGTATACGAACACTTTGGAGGCAAAGAAGGCCTCTACGCCGTGATCGTGGACCGGGAAGTACAGCTCCTTGTCACCACTATCACTAACTCGCTTAACTCGGCGGAGCACCCGCGTCGCATCGTTGAGAACACCGCTCTTGCCCTCCTGGACTACATTGACGAGCACACCGATGGCTTCCGCGTGCTCGTTCGAGACGCTCCCCTAAACCGATCCGAAGGCTACTACTCCTCCGTCATCGGCGATGTAGCAAACAAGGTTGAGCATCTTGTTGCCGCCCGCTTCAAGGAAGCAAAACTAAATGCTAAAGCCGCCCCAATCTACGCGCAGATGCTGGTTGGACTAATCGCCCAAGTTGGTCAATGGTGGCTAGAAGAGCGCAGCCCCGATAAGAAGACCGTGGCCTCCCACATCGTTAACCTCACCTGGCTCGGACTACGAAATCTGCACCCCGATCCGCAGCTACTTAGCGACGCTGATTAAGGTGAACTTCAAAATCAACGAAGACAAGAGTCTTGATTTCAAGTATCTTTGAAGCGTGAGTGAAAACAAACGCATGCCCGTCCCAACTCCGGACGACGAGGTTGACCGCATCGTCAGCTCTTGGCAAAAAGAGAGGCCCGACCTCGACTCCACTCCCATGCTCGTTTTCTCGCGCATCACGCGACTGGCCCGCCACCTCGACCTCGCGCGGCGAAACGCGTTTCTTTCGCACGGCCTCGAGCCTTGGGAATTCGATGTTCTCTCGTCCCTACGCAGGTCTGGTAGCCCATACGCGCTCACCCCGGGCGTCCTCATGAACGAACTACTCGTCTCATCGGGAACCATGACCAACCGTATCGACAGGCTGGAAGCAAAAGGGCTTGTTGAACGATCCCCTTCCCCGTCGGACCGGCGCGCCGTCCTAGTGTCGCTAACCGTCGAGGGCCGCAAACGCGTGGACTCCGCGCTCAAATCACTACTTGACGACGAACGTAACCTGCTGGTTGGAATCAGCGAAGAAGATGAGCAGAGGCTTTCACTACTGTTGAAGCCGCTACTACTCGCATTCGACGCTTAACGTGTAGGGCACACCACGCGTGCCTGCCAGCTTCATTACCTAACATTTTCGACCCGATTTGTACCCGACTAAGAGGAAATCGTGAGCAACGAAAACATTCACCAACAAGCTCCCACGAGCCCTACGCAAAGCATTCACAGCACCCGCTTTGACGGACCGCCCATCGCGATCGACGCGCGCGGCCTGACCAAGGTTTTTGGGAATACCATTGCGGTTGGCAACCTAACCCTGGGCATCCCGCGCGGATCCTTCTTTGGCCTAGTCGGCCCTAACGGAGCAGGCAAAACTACGTTCCTTTCTATGGTTACGGGCATGCTTGTGCCAGACGCTGGAACCGCATACATTTCCGGCGTAGATATTTGGGATAAATCCGAAGAGGCCAAGGCCATGCTCGGCGTTCTGCCCGACGGATACCGACTGTTCGACCGCCTCTCCGGCGCCGCCCTGGTGGAATACATGGGAATGCTCCGCGGGCTCGATAAAGACACGTCCCGCACTCGGGCAAAAGAGCTACTCGAAGCGCTCGGCCTTGAAAACACCGGTAAGAAACTTGTAGCCGACTATTCGCAGGGCATGACGAAGAAAGTTGCGCTGGCCTGCGCCCTCGTACACGGCCCGAAAATCGTTGTACTTGACGAGCCGTTTGAATCGGTAGACCCGATATCCGCGGCCGGTATTCGTAGCCTCCTAACCGAATTCGTAGAAGCCGGAGGCACCGTAGTGCTCTCCTCGCACGTTATGGACACGGTAGAAAAACTGTGTGACCACGTGGCGATTTTGAATCACGGTCAAGTGCTAGCGGCCGGCACCACCGAGCAGGTATCAGCTGGTAAGAGCCTGGACGAGCGCTTCCGCGAGCTCGTAGGTGGGGTGAAGGAGACAGGAGGTCTCGATTGGTTGCGTCAATAATTGGCCTTAAACTTCGCTCTTTGTGGAACAACCTAACCCAAAAATGGTGGAAGTTAGTTCTCGTTATCCTAGCTACGCTCTACTTTGGCGCATTCTTTGGTTTCATGCTGATCGCGCCGCTACTGATTCTTGATGCCAGCCTCTTAATCCCATTCACCAAAGTTGCCCTGCTGGTGGCCAGCGCTAGCACGCTAGCGTGGGCAGGCGCTCCTCTATTTGGTATGGGACTAGATGCCACAACCGCGCCAAAGTCCTTCGCCCCTTATGTTGCGCCAACCAGATCTTTGTCTAGAGCGCTCCTTTACGCCTCAGTAGCAGGGCCGGCCGGCCTCATAACACTCCTCGTTTTCGTCGCCGGAACCGCGGGACTATTCAAGGTAAATGAGCCACTTTACGGCGTTCTATCCATCGTGCTGATGCCGTTTGCTCTGGTCTCCCTTGCCCTCGTATCGCGGTTTATAAGCTTCTGGTTTGCTGCCCGCGTTGAGGCCTCTCAAGGCCGGCGCGACCTCATGCAAATGGTTGGCGTAGTCCTGTTTGTGGCAATCATGTGGGGATTTTCCTACTTCATGTCGACCTTTGCAGAAGGCGGAATGAACCTCGACATTGGCACTTTGACAATCATCGCGAAATGGACACCATTCGCTGGCATCGTTTCTATTCCCTACCTTCTGGCAGGCGGTGAGCTCATCCCCGCCCTCGTGCAAGTGGCTTACGGGGTAGCAATCTTTACGGTACTAGGAGCTGGATGGCACTCGCTGGTTCGCGGCGAAATGGTGGGGCGCAAACACGAACTCACCGATGCGACCAAGCAGGCCGTGGCCGCGGGGCAAAGCGTAGTGGATCCGACTTTAGTAGCCACTGAGGTCAAGACTGTTGCCGGCCTAGACCAACAGCTGAAGTCTCTAAACTTCTGGCTGAAACTGGGCCTCAACCCACCCACCGCTGCGCTGGCAGCCCGCAACCTTCACATGTGGGTGCGTGACGCGCGCCTAGCGCCCTCCCTCATCATCATGCTGATGATGCCGATTCTTGGTCTCGGCTTTTCGCTAAGCCCAACGGGTGCGTCCACGGGCTGGTTTTTATTCGTATTCACTCCCCTGATCTTCGGTCAGACTGCGGGTATGTTGCTCTCATACGACTCAACCGCCTACTGGATGCATGTCAGCGCGGGTGTAACCGGACGAGCCGACCGCTTCGGGCGTCTCTTCGCATCACTTCCCGCTCTAATCGTGGTTTCCATATTCAACGGCGTTCTGGCATCCATTGCACTACCAATCGGAATGTCCTGGCTAGCGCTGACCATCGCCTCGTTCTCACTGGGACTGCTTACCGCAAGCCTGATGTCTGCCATAACTGGATACCGCGCATTTGGCGTGCAACCTCCGGGAACATCAGCCATGTCTACCAAGGGCACGGCAAACCAAATGGCCACGTTTATTGGCGGTCTGGTCGTATTCACACTCGGTAGCTTGCTGATGGTCCCAGCAGTTCTTGCATACATCTACCTTGGCCCCATCATCACCGAGGCCGCGGTTTATCTACTGGTATTGGTATGGACGCTAGGGATCAGCTACGTGGCACTGCGCATCGGAGCAGGCCTGCTCGAGCGCAACCAGGCCGCCATCTTGCAACAGATCAAGAGCTGGCCCGGCCATTAGACAGAGACTACTTGGCGCGTTCAGCGGCCTCTGCGGCCTCTAGCCACGCCATTTCTAGCTCATCATGCTCGCTTTGAGTATCTTGAAGTGCGGCCGACACCCGGGCCATCTCGGCAATCTGATCCGCGGAGGACTCCGGGTTGGCAGCTAGCTCTCCCAACTGGGCCTCGTACTTCTCTATCTGACTGGCCAGGCGATCCATCTGCCGCTCGATTCGGCGCGCTTCCTTCTGCGCTTCGCGGAACAGCTGCGCGTCGGAAGTTTTTGGCGCGGCCAAAGTTTTATGCGCGCCGTTTTTGCCCGGTTCTTCGCGGTTAGTATCTGACCACCGCGACGTCCCCCTACCGGCCACGCCACCCATGCCGGCCTCGCGCATCTGCAAATACTGCTCCACACCACCGGGAATGGCACGAAGCTTGCCGTCACCAAATAGAGCAAGTTGGTGAGTGGTAGTACGCTCCAGCAAATAACGATCGTGAGAAACCACTACCAGCGTGCCGGGGAAGGAATCCAGCAGATCTTCCATGGCCGCAAGCGTGTCAGTGTCGAGGTCGTTGGTAGGCTCATCCAGCAAAATCACGTTCGGCTCCGACATCAGCAAACGGATCAGCTGCAACCGGCGCCTCTCCCCGCCCGAAATGTCAGCAACCGGGGTCCACGCCCTACTGCGCGTAAAACCGATTCGTTCAACCAACTGGGAGGCAGACACCTCCCTATCGCCAATCATCACCGACTGCGCCACGTCAGCCACGGCCTCAACCACCCGCCTATGTGCGACTGCGTCTAGTTCATGCGTATCTTGCGAAAGCGTGCGCACCTTCACTGTTTTGCCGCGCTTTACCCGACCCGAATCGGGCTCCACCTCGCCACTAAGCAGGCGTAGCAGGGTGGTTTTACCCGCACCATTCACACCCACAATTCCCACGCGCTCAGCCGGAGCTAGACGGTAAGTCACGTCCTCAAAAATCGTGCGCTTCTCATCGCCCTCGCCAAAAGCTAAAGACACGCCTTCCAGGTCAATCACCTGTTTGCCCAGACGCGCGGTAGCCATGCGTACAAGTTCAACCTCATCGCGCGGAGGAGGCTCATTAACGATCAGTTCTTCCGCGGCCTCAATACGAAAACGAGGCTTCGAAGTGCGCGCGGGCGCGCCGCGGCGCAACCAGGCGAGCTCCTTGCGAAGCAGGTTTTGCCGTTTTTGTTCCGCGAGAGCGTTTTGGCGAGCCCTCTCCGCCCGGGCCAAAATATAAGCCGCGTACGAGCCTTCGTACATTTCGATTCGGCCCAGAATCTGCGGCCGAGAACCACCCGGATCAATACCTGGCACAACCTCCCACACGTGGGTGCACACCGCGTCCAAGAACCAGCGGTCGTGCGTCACCACGATCAGAGCACCACTATTACGGCCCGAACCATCGCGCGGCCCCATCCGCTGATTCAAATGTTTAGCCAGCCAAGATACGCCCTCAACATCCAAATGGTTCGTGGGTTCATCCAACACGAGGACGTCCGCCGGGTGCCCCTGCACGACGCCTGCAGACAAAACTCGCGCCAAGTTCACGCGCCTGCGCTGACCTCCTGAAAGCTCACTCATTTTCGCTTCCAGATCAATATCAGCCAAAAGCCCCTCATGAACATCCCTAATCGCGGGCACAGACGCCCACTCGTGGGCTGCAAGTCCGGGATGAACCACGCTTTGGACCGTCTGGGCGCTGATGACGTCGCGCTGAGACAAGTGCGCAAACGTGACACCATCGCGCACAATTATCTGGCCGCTATCTACCTCACGTTCGCCCGCGAGCATATCCAACAGCGTGGTTTTGCCCGCCCCGTTTGGGCCGAGCACACCAATGCGATCTCCGTCTGCCACCGAAACCGAAATGTCGGCCAAAATCTTGCGCGAACCACCTATCGCGCCAATGCTCTGCGTTCCAAAAAGATGTGCCACTACTCCACCTTTGCCGGCTGCGCGGGGCCAGACACCACCAGCGTGTTCTCCACCTCGGGCGCCTCTGCGAGGCGCTGCTCAATCTGGCGGGCATGTTCAAGGCTAGTTGCCAGCGCCGCTACCGTTGGGCCCGAACCGGACAGTAAAACTGCGAGCGGCCCGGCCTCTTCAATCACCTTCCACGCTTGCCCAAGCGTAGGGTGCATACTCAAAGCGGTTTCCTGCAGATCATTTTCTAATAGGCCCACCAGTTGCTCAGCACCTTCAAGCACACGCCAATCGCCCTCGCGCAAACTAGTAGGTAGCTTGCTCCGACCTCTGCCCTGTACGTCAAACTCTTTGAACACGGCCGGCGTTGAAAGCCCCTGCCGCATCGTGCACATCACCCAGTAGTGCTCAGGCGTATCGGGCTGGTACAGTCGCGTCATGTGGTCCCCATATCCCAGGCCCAGGCTAATCCCACCCTCCAAACACGCCGGCACATCTGCGCCAAGCCCACGGGCAATCTCATGCATGCTCTCGCGATCGAGGTTTAACCCCAGGAGTTTATCAACCGCTACGAGGGTTGCGGCCGCGTCTGCGGAACCTCCGGCCATTCCGCCGGCTACCGGGATGCTCTTTTCAATTTCGATCTCGAGGACGTGGCCGTCTGGAACCGCTGGAATACCAAGCTTTGCGGCCTCCAAAATCAGCGCTCTTGCCGCTCGAAACGCCAGGTGTTTTGTAGGTTCCAAATCCGATAGGTCCGCGCCCAGCGTGTGCACTACGATCGGCATGCCGATTCGCGCAGATTCATCGCGTTGCGGGCGAAAACGAACGGTTGCTCGCTCCCTAATATTCAACGTTTCAAAAATGGAATAAAGCGGATGGTAGCCACGTTGGTCGGGTTTACCTACCAAAAGGATAAGATTCAGCTTTCCCGGTGCGCTCGCTGTGATCACTAGGCGCCCTGCTTCAACTCGTTGCGGGCCTTAGCTAAGGACAAGAATTGGTCAATATCCAATACCTCACCTCGCGCAAGCGGGTCGATACCCGCGTTTTCTATCAATGCGTCCACGTCCACATCCGCCCACTTCTTCAAGGCAGCGCGAAGGGTTTTGCGACGCTGAGAGAACGCGGCATCCACAACCTCAAAAAGTTCTTGGCGAGTAACACCCGCCTGCTCGGCAGCCGGCAAAGCATCCGCCTCGTAACGCGAAATTCGCACCAGCGAAGAATCAACATTTGGGATGGGCCAAAAGACGCGCCGGGAAATAGTGCCCGCTAGCTCAGCATCGCCATACCAAGCGACCTTGACGGACGGCACGCCGTAAATTTTTGACCCTGGATTGGCGCTCAGGCGCTGCGCAACCTCAGTTTGCACCATCACTAAAAGCTCACGGATGGATGGGAAGTTATCCAATACACCTAGGATCAACGGCACAGCCACGTTGTACGGAAGATTTGCCACGAGGCGGGTGGGAGCCTCCCACTCTTGCATCTCTCCCTCAATAGGCTTCGCCTCATTCAGACGATCCAAAGTGGTGACCTTAAGAGCATCCGACTGAAGAACCCGAAGCGGCGCACCCGGCGCATGCCCGGCTACAGTGGCCGGCAGAGCCGTTGCCAAAACCGGGTCAATCTCAATCGCCGTCACGCGCGCGCCGGCCTCCAACAAGCCCAGCGTTAGAGAGCCCAGACCCGGACCAATCTCCAACACGTGTTCCCCGGCTACAACATTCGCGGCTTTCACAATCTTGCGAACCGTACCGGCATCATGAACGAAGTTCTGACCCAGCGTTTTTGTAGGTTGGATGTGAAGGGCGGCGCAGATCTCGCGCACATCCCTTGGCGTCAACAACTTAACTTCGCTCATAGAACCATTCTACCGGGCAGACACAGACACAAATTACAAGGGGAAGTGGTAGCTGAGCCACCACTTCCCCTACTAGACGCTTTAGTTTATCGCAGTCCAAGCATTGACGAGCATGCCGGCCACTGTCCCCAACCAGCGCGCTGCTGGAGGATCTGGGCTCGCATCGTCTGCTCTTCAGCCGAAGCATCCGACGGCAAGCCACTGCCGCCTACCGCTTGCCACGTAGGTAGCGAGAACTGGTAGAGGCCGTAGAAACCGTTACCCGTGTTCGTGCCCGGATTGCCACCGGACTCACACTGAGCCAGCGCGGCCCAAACACCGGCCGGCGCGGAACCCGTACCCGAGCCCTGCTGCGGAGCAGCCGCTACAGCTCCAGCCGGGCGCTTCTTGGTTCCATGCTCAACGATCTTGTCGGTAGGCTCTTCACGATCTTCAGAAACCTTGGTAGAAACAAGGACCTCACTGCCACGCTTCTGCTCGTACTTTACAGTGGTGATCTTGCCCTTCTGGCCCTCTTGCACCACGCGAGATTCACCCTCGTAAAGCTCATCCGTGTCACGCTCAACCGTCTTGAAATCAAGCTCCTCGACGTCGGTTACAGTGCCGCGCGTTTGGCGCACGATGTTCACCTTCACGTCACCGTCACCGGTTTCTAGGAAGACCTGGTCAATGGGTGAAGGAGTAATGTTTGCTGCTTCAAGGATATCAGGAACGGTTGCATCCTCAGGAACCTCAACAGACTTGGCATTGCCGTCAACCACAACGCTTACAGTGCCAGCCTCGTTAAGAACTGCAGGCAGGGCCTCGCGAACACTCGAACGATTCGCAGCGATGGCAACATTGCGGCCCGAATCAGCGAACACGCTCATCACGCCCTCAAGCGAATCGGCGGTGGACCAAACCTCAGAGCGGCCCAACTCATCGCGAATCGTGTACGGCTTCGCAGACGTGAACGTAATCGTCTGGCCCTTTTCTACCGGAGCGGAAACTGCAGGGGTTACGAGATCATGCTCGCCAACCTTTACACCAGCCGCCTCCAGCGCGCCGCCAACCGTGCCGCCCCAGACCGTTACAACCGAAGTTGCACCATCAGCGTTCACCAGGACGTCGGTACGCGCCGAAGCAATCGAAACGCCAGCCGTCGCTACGAGGGCCAAAGCAGACGCAGCTGCAACGGATTTAATGGTCGTTTTCGATGCGTTCGTTGCCCAGCGGGTTGACGCTACATTGTTGAAAGCCAAACTTTTACCTCTTGAGTAGATAACTAACTACTCCCTACCGTAACCAGATCGTTATAGAAATGGGAAGCTAATCCGCCGGCAAATTGTGCAAGCTCACACAAAGTTTGTGCCTTTACTTACAAAGCACTTCAAGCAAAAAAGACATTGCCATACACTGCTTCACTATTTTTCTGTAACTGCTCGAGGGCGTCCTCCTCACTACGCTCCCACATCTGCGCGATGAACCGAACCGTATGCGCAATAACGTATGAGGCGTTCGGATGACCGCGATACGGCACGGGAGTGAGGTAAGGAGCATCTGTTTCTACCAGAATGCGGTCTGGTGATAGTGATTTGAAGGCCTCGCGCAGATCATCGTTAGCCGCAAACGTTAGTGATCCGCCAAACGAGGCGTACCAGCCGTTCTTCTCTACGTGCCGAGCCAGGTGCGTTCCACCTGAAAAGCAGTGGAACACGATTGGCGCGTTCCCCTTATCTGCACCCGTGTCGTAGAGGACGTCCAAGCACTCCTGATGTGCATCTCGGTCATGGATCTGCACTGGTAAGGAACGCTCAAATCCCATGCGCAAATGAGCAGCAAACGATTCCTTTGCAGCGATAAGGCCTGCGTCGGCCGTGCGGAACAGGTCGATACCGGTTTCTCCCACAGCCACAATGGACGGATCATCCAGCCGGCTCTCCACCGCGGCAAGAGCCTCATCTAAAGGCACGTGATGATCCTTCAGCTCATGCTCCCAACCGTCGGCGGCCACGTCCAACACACCCGCGTGTAGCGGCGCCTCATTGGGATGGAGCGCAATAGCTGCACGTACCCGCGGGAAGCCAGCCGAGTCACCAAACTTGTGGGCAAGCTCAATGGTGGGATCAAAATCTGTAATCTCACAGCCCACCGTAATGAGCCCGCGGACTCCCACCTGGTGCGCGCGATGGAGCTGTTCCTCGAGGGGAAGCTTGACGCCGCCAGCTTTGGGGATTTCCCACTCCCCAATGGGCAGATGCGTGTGATTATCGAGCACAGGACCAGCTAGAGCCGCAGGGGGCCCGGGCCAGTTCCGAGGCTTTTTCCTACTCATCTTCTACTCCACCGTCATACATCTCATCTGCGTCCAGGGTTTCCTCGTTAAGCTCCCCCGCTTCGGCCAAGGCAGGTTCATCCTGGGGCAAGTCACTCTTGGCGATCTCACGCTCGTGCTTGCGCTTCAACTGGCGTTGCCTGGTTTTCCGCTCAAAAACAATCAAAGCTATCAGTAGCAATAACGCGAGGGCGCTGGTGAGTTGTCCCGCCCGCAATCCGATAGGCGTGAAACTCATATGCACCTGGTTATCACCCGCTTGCACCGGAATCAGCATGAGCGAATCATCGAAAGGCTCTATCTTTACATTCTGCCCGTTAACTGTAGCTTCCCAACCCGGATCGTAAATATTACTTACCAGCAAGTAGCCTGCCTGGGGTGCGCTGATGCTCAAATCCATAGAACGACCGCCCCGCTCAATCTTCACGGGGGTGGCTTTCGCCTTCGCAACGGCACTTTCATAAACCGAATCATTCATTACGCCGGCTTCGAAGCTAACCGTGCCGGACTTGTCTTTCTCGGTCTTGAACTCCACTCGACCGGTATCGCCCGCGTGCAAAACGCCCAAGTCAACCAGACCATTCTTTTGGGTACTTACCTGGACCTTCTGTTCATTCCCGGTGTAAACCGAAACGTTTTGCACCTTCACCGTTCCAGACTTGTAGGCGAGGAAGTAGTGGCCATCCTTTTGCGCTGTAACCCTCACGTTTGCAACGGCCTGTCCGGAAGAAGATTCAATCTTGACCTGCTGACCAAAAGGCTCGTTAGATTGCTCAGACACCGTGCCCGTGGTAGCTGAGAACTCTGCCTTCACCGTCTCATACAGGCCGGAGGTGCCAAACGCAGCCTCGTACATCCTCGCTTGATTGGTAAGGAATCCCTCGGCTCCGGTTTTGAAATCTTTGGCCGCGCTATCAACCAGGAACGCATTAGGCAGGGCGTCCGCGTTCTCGTAAACATTGAGACTGGTCGATTCGTAGTAGGTCGGGTAGTCAATCAACTGCCCGCGCTCTTTGTCGCTGGCCATCACATATTTCACGCCCAGGAAGGTATCGAGCGGTTTAGCCGGATTGTAAGCGTAGGAGTTAATGCCGTTAGTGGATAGGCCAACGTCCTCCATGAGTTTCAACTGCGCCTGGCTGAATGAAGAACCAAACAGCGTGACACCGTCATAGCCGTAGAGGAATGCGTCGTTATAGGTCTTGCGATTAGCGAGCTCCGCCCGCGGATACCCGTCATTGTCAGTCTTGATCTTAGCGGCAACCTCGCGCACATCCCGGGGGAAGTCGCCCGCGGCATAGCCGTCGCGATTGCCAAATACCTGCCCGTCTCGCACATCTTTAATGCCCACAATTGATGAAGCCAGTAGCTCCATTGAGACCAAGCCGATCATGGTTGCCACTGCAACGCTCCGCGCGGCAAACACTCGCGGCGACTTCCTCAGTTTCAAGGTGATTTCTTCTCGCCTAGATACAGCCGCAAGAACCGCCACGTACAGCGCGCTAACCGCGATGGTCGCGACCATCGAACGCGCGGTCACAGCCTCTTTATCGATTCGATACATGACCAGGGCGAGCAGACCTATTCCGGATGCGATCTTCGCCAGTGGAAGCGGCTCGGTTTTGAGCGCACGGAAAGCGTCGGCAGCCATTACCACAAGGAGGAATACCGCGGTGAATGCAAACCGGTGGTTCAACTGGTTCGGGTAGTGCATTCCGTGCCAGAAGAAGTTCAACGAGTTGACCGACAAGCTGAGCGCCATGACGGTCAACAGAATTCCGTTAGCAACCTTCACCTTTACGGAAATACTTCGAGTCAGGAAGTAGGCCGGGATCAGCAACAGGACGAGGGTTCCCGCGTAAATGTTCGGAAGACCCTCGCGCACAGCGGGTGCGGACAGGAACATTTGGCGCCCAAGCAAATCAATGGGCGAATACATGAAGTCCACTTTGTCTGGCCACGCATCACCGTATGCCGACGTGTGTTGCAACTTCAAATAGACCGGGATTAACAGCGCGGAGGCCAGCGCGGCCCCGAACACGGACGCCCCACCAAACAGGATCGCTTTAGCCACCTGATCTCGCCAACGTTTGAACGGAACGTTCTCAACCAGAAGGACCAGGAAATACAGGGCGATAAACAGGACGGCGAAGAACGCCGCGTAATAATTTACGAAGAGGGTTATGGCCGTGAAAATCACGTAGGGAACAAGCCGCTCATGCTTGACGATCAACCACGCGCCGTAAGCGAGGAGAGGCAACATGATCTGCACGTCCAGCCACATTATGTTCCAAAAGTACGCGAGCGTGAACGAAGAGAGCGCGTATCCGAGGGAGAACAAGACGGCAACCCACGGGGTGTGAGCGCGGCCTCGACGCAGGAAGAAATAGCTGGTGTAGCCCGCCAAGCCCGTTTTCAAAACGACGTCGAACAGCACAAAGTTAGACAGTTGCGAGGCGGGGAACAACAAAATGAGCAGGTTTATTGGACTTGCCAAGTAGTAGGCGAAGAGCGAAAGGAAGTCGGTACCCAAGCCTCCTCGCCACGAATACATAAGAGTCTCAAAGTTTGACAGCTTGCGCTGATATTCAGCGAGGAACGGCGCGTACTGATGGTACAGGTCGATAGTGAGGATGTGCCGGTTGCCGCTGGGCCACACCCCCGACACCTGAAACGCGATGAAAATGATCAGTGCCGGAATGACGAACGCGGCAATACCCGGACGATTCTTAGAAGCAAACCAGGCTTTCGGATTCAATAGCGCGTCCCTAAACCTACGCACCCTGCTTGGCACCGTAGCTTCGACTGTTGCCGATTGTTCAGACGCGTCTACGGGCTGGATACCCTGCTCACTCTGCTCCGAATGCGCTACCGGCACGCCCTCAGGTTCCGCGTCCTGGGGCTCTACGTCCTGGAGCGCTGCGTCGTCCGGCATAAAAATCTCCTCGCTCATCACTACACTGCGACAACAGTATTTTGGCAGACTTGCGCCCTATCAGCACCCACCTGCCTTAAGAACCGGCCCCTCATAAGCATTTTGGGGAGGGCAGCGCCACGCACTGCCCTCCCCAAAACATCACTCTAGGAGATTACTCCCACTCGATCGTTGCCGGCGGCTTCGACGTCACATCAAGCACAACACGGTTGATTTCCGGGACCTCGCTGGTGATTCGCATCGAAATGCGATCCAGCACATCGAACGGCACGCGTGCCCACTCGGCGCTCATGGCGTCCTCAGAAATGATCGGGCGCAGAACAACTGGGTGACCGTACGTGCGCTGATCGCCCGTGACACCCACGGACCTTACATCAGCAAGCAGAACAACCGGGCACTGCCAAATAACTTCATCAAGGCCAGCATTCGTTAGCTCCTCGCGCACAATGTAGTCAGCTGCGCGCAGAACATCCAGACGCTCCCGAGTCAGCGCGCCAACCACGCGCACACCCAAGCCGGGGCCGGGGAACGGCTGGCGCTTCACCATAGAGGCCGGCACCCCAATCTCGAGGCCAAGCTCGCGAACCTCATCCTTAAAGAGGGCGCGCAACGGCTCAACCAGCTCAAAGTTCAAATCCTCAGGCAGGCCGCCCACGTTGTGGTGCGACTTGATGTTCGCCGACCCTTCGGCTCCAGACTCGACCACATCCGGATAGATTGTGCCCTGGACGAGGAACTTAACCTCCTCCCCATCGCGATCAGCTTCTGCCACGAACTTCTTCTGAGCATCCTCGAACACACGAATGAACTCGCGGCCAATGATCTTGCGCTTCTGCTCCGGTTCGGTGACGTCCTTCAACGCGTTCAAAAAACGTTCGGACTCATCAATCGTGACCACACGGATACCCATCGTGGCTGCGTAGTCACGCTCAACCTGCTCACGCTCACCCAGACGCAACAGGCCATGGTCCACGAAGAAACAGGTGAGCTGATCGCCAACAGCCTTGTGTACAAGCGCTGCCGCAACCGAAGAATCCACGCCGCCAGAAAGCGCACAAATCACGCGCGCAGAACCAACCTGCTCGCGGATCTTCTGAATCTCACTATCGACAATCGAGGCCGCGGACCACTCGCCCTCAATACCGGCAATATCGCGCAAGAAACGCACAATCTGATCCTGACCGTGCTCGGTGCGACGAATCTCCGGGAGCCACTCCACGCCGTACAAGCCGCGAGCTGCATCCTCGGCTGCCGCAATCTTCGACTTCTCCGTGCTCGCGCTCACGCGGAACCCATCGGGGAGCTCCTCGACGCGGTCAGTGTGAGACATCCACACATCCTGGTCACCATCAGTACCAAGCAGTTTCGAATCCGAAACCGTCACAGTTGCGCGGGCGCGACCATTTTCAGGAACATCTCCGGGGGTAACCACACCCCCCAAGGCATCCATCATCACGTGGAAGCCCGACGAAATAGCAAGAACTGGAACCCCAGAATTAAGAATGTCCGCGTCAAACTTAACGTGCGCGGACGACGGACCACCAGAAAGAATAATCGCAGCAGGATTTTTTTCACGGATCTGCTGCGCACTATAAGTCTGGGGAACAATCTCGGAGTAAACATGGGCCTCACGGACCCGGCGGGCAATCAGCTGCACGTTTTGTGCACCTAAATCGACCACCAGAACCGGGCGATTCTTCATTTCATTTGCGTTAGTCACAGCTAAATTCTACCGCGCAAAATTTGCCTTCCGTCACCGCGTCCCAAAATTAGGGCAGAATATTAGACATGGCACACAAGAAGTCGGCAACGTCGCTTTCAGAAGTCTTCATCCGTAAATGGGGCACGCGCAAGCTCAAACCCCTTACAAAAACCGAAAAACAAGCCATCGACGCCATCAATCACGACTTCCTTCAAGCCGCCAACGAAGCCGCCACCGCGGCTCACTGCCCCGACACAGCGTGGTTAATATCTCTTTGGACCAGCCCTCGTGACCTCGGAAAACGAAAAGGTCCAGACCTACCTGACCTTGACCTGGTACTCGCCGCTATCAACATCATTGAAAACGAGTACACCAACCGCACGCGCACACTACCGCGCCGCAAAATTCGCGAGCCCCTTGCCCGCATGTGGCAGGCCCACGAGGCCCGAAAAACCAATCCAAACTGGGAAGAACTTACCGACAGCAAATCCCGCTGGTACACCACCGAAGACCTGCAACAGTGGTACAACAACGTAGAAGAGGGCGCCAAGAACCTTACCGTTTTACCCACCCGCACCTACCCGCATGCTTTTGTGCAAGCCGTGGCGTGGGTGGAGGCGTGGGACGAGTTCCTTAAACTGCGCGGCCACATCGGTGAGCGCTTCTCACTACGTGAAGAACTAACCCGACTGCACAACTGGCCCGGAGACCAGTGGAATACCGGCGATGACTACGAATCCGCCCAAAACCGCTTCCACCGTCGGCTCGCCAAAGCTCAAAAGCGCGTTGCCGACCCGCTGCGAGACCAGGTGCTTCGCCGCGCCCTCTACCTGCGCGAAGGTCTGCTCACCGAACCCGTTGATCCTCTCGAATGGTTCCTGGCCTCCGCCTCGTACACTGCCATCAACCCGGGCGTCATGATTCCGTGGACGCAAAAGGACTACAACGCCCTCGGCGATCTGGTTGATAGCTTTGAAAACCTGCGCCTACGCTCCAAACGCAAGTCGTTCGAGGCCAAGAAGTCGGACCTCAAACTAAAACTGACGTCCATTGACGAAAATGAACTAACGTGGGTATGCGGACCGCAACAAATGATTGACCTGGATGAGGACGTCGTGGCTGCCCTCCCTCCCGGATGCGCAGTGAAGCGGCTTATCGTCTCACGCAAGCACCCAATCGGGCCGGACTGGATGGTCTACTGGGTTGAATCTGAAGATGGCGGCGCCAAACCTATCCTCAACCTCGTTGAAACTGCGAAGTTGCGCCCGCCAATCCTTTTCGTCTCAGATGGCACGCCCGCGAACCTTGCCTCGCTGGTATCTGAACACCTTGATAGCGCCTTCACTATCCCCACCCACCCGCTGAGCGTGTGGAACAAACCCGACCACCCATTCTGAAAAATATCTGCCGCGCGTTGACGTACAGTTTAGGTGCAGACCGTAAGTTTGAACTTCGCACAATAAAGCCCCTGTGACTAAATAAGGAGTAGCACGTGAGCCTCACGATTGGAGTTGACGTAGGCGGCACGAAGATCGCCGCAGGCCTTGTTAATGAAGAAGGTGAAGTTCTGCGCACGGAAGTTATACAGACTCCTGCGCAAGAAGTTGACGCAACCGCGAGCGCAATCGCCACGCTGGTTGCAAAGCTGCGTGAGGGCGAGGAAGTAAGTGCCGTTGGTATTGGAGCCGCAGGTTTTTGCGACGCCGCGCGCACTTCGGTTGTGTACGCGCCAAACTTGGCGTGGCGCAACGAGCCGCTGGCTTCAAAGATCACGGAGGCAACAGAGCTTCCCACTGTGGTCGAAAACGACGCAAATGCGGCGGCATGGGGCGAGTTCCGTTTCGGAGCCGCCCGCGACGCGAAGAACGCGATTGTTATCACGCTAGGTACTGGCATTGGTGGCGGCATCATCGTTGATGACAGGCTGGTGCGCGGTTATCAAGGATTTGCCGGCGAGGTTGGCCACATGCAGGTCAAGGCCGGAGGACGTCGCTGTGGCTGCGGAAATCGAGGTTGTTGGGAACGCTACGGTTCGGGCACGGCTCTCGTGCACGAAGCTCGCGAAATCGCCACTGTTGCACCCGCGTCTGCGTTGCGACTGCTAGAAATGGCTGACGGTAACCCGCAGCAGATCACCGGGCAGATGGTTACGGCCGCTGCGAAAGAAGGCGACCCGGTTGCGCTCGACGTGGTTGAAACCATTGCGGAGTGGGTGGGCCGCGGGCTTGCTGACCTCTGTGCCATCCTCGATCCGGAAATGATCGTGCTAGCCGGCGGCGTCGCCTCTGCGGGAGAGTTGTTGCGTGCGCCCGTCCAAAAGTCGTTCGAAAAGAACCTTACTGCCCGCCTGTACCGCCAGCCTGCCCAGATCACACTGGCTGAGCTGGGCGTTCCCGCTGGCCTAATCGGCGCGGCTGACCTGGCTCGCCAATCGGGTTAGCATCAAAGTCACTCAAATAGAGGGGCGCGGTGAACCATCCTTACGGACTCGATTCACCGCGCTCCCCTTTTACTATTCGTGTTGCCAGGCTCTCCACAAGGAAGCGTATTCGCCGCCGCGAGCTACAAGCTCATCGTGCGTGCCGAGCTCCACTATGCGTCCGTCCACCATCACCGCTACCCGGTCCGCGTCGTGAGCCGTATACAGCCGGTGCGCGATCGCAACGACGGTTCGCCCCTCCAACGCCTTCCCAAGGGAACGCTCCAACTGCCTTGCCGCCGTTGGATCCATCAGCGAGGTAGCCTCGTCAAGAATCAACGTGTGCGGATTCATGAGGACGATGCGGGCAAGCGCTAACTGCTGGGCCTGCGCTGGGCTCAGTGTCAGAGCGCCCGAGCCGACCTTGGTGTCCAGCCCATCCGGTAGCTCCTGTACCCAGCTGGCCGCCCCCATGCTTTTTAGAACATGCCACATCTGTTCAATCGTGGCGTCCGGTTTTGCGAGCCGGAGGTTGTCCGCGATCGTGCCGACAAACACGTGGTGCTCCTGCGTCACCAGGGCCACGTTCTGGTGCAGCTCGTTTTCCGTGAGTTCAACTAGAGGAACTCCTCCAACCGTTACCGACCCGGAGGTGGGCGGGTGAATACCTGCAATCATCCGGCCGAGTGTGGACTTGCCCGCACCTGACGGGCCCACGATTGCGAGCGTCTCCCCCGGCCTCAGCTCTAAATCAACCCCGTGCAAAACGGGATGTTCCGGCCGGTACTCAAAGCTCACGTCTCGTACGCTTACAGCGTTCGAGGTAGGCTGCTTGCCCGACGCGACCCTGTCCGATTCCACCTCGTCCACGCCAAAAATACGGGCCAACGAGGTTGCCGCACTTTGAAGTACATCCACCCAGAACGAAAGCTCACCGAGCGGATGCGAAAGCTGAACTCCGTACAGCGCGATCGTGGTTACCACGCCCAGCGTGGCGTAGCCGTTTGGAATCGCCCATGCTCCGGCCATCGCCACCAACAGCGCCGGGGTTTGCAGGAAGAAAATGACTGCGCTTAGCAAGAAGATGCGCAGGTAAGCGGTGTAGCGCTCCAGATTCCAAATCTGGGTGATGGCCACGTCCAGGATGTTATTTCTGACCCGGCGCAAGTTGAGCGCGTCAACCGTGGAATGCTGTTCAACCGTCTCGGTGGTAATGCCGGACAGCGTTGCCCACTGCGCGGACTCCGCCTGATATCCCGGCACAGCACGGCGCAAGTACCAGCGCACTATGAACATTAGAGGAATCAGCGGAACCAATAGCAATAGCGCCAACATGGGGGCAAGCAAAAACGCGGCTACGTAGGTGACTAGCGCAGTTAGCACGATCATAATAATGCGGTAGATTCCGCGCTGGACCAGGTACTGAATGCGGTCAATATCGTGGGTTGTACGCCCAATCAGGTCTCCCGTACCTGCCGCTTCCACAACGGACAGAGGCATGTGGGTAACCGAATTCACCAGATCCTCGCGAAGCTGGGCAAAAACCGCCTGGCCGAACACGCGCGAGAAGTACTCGCCCAAATAAGTCAGCAACAACTGTGCGGCCACCAGCACCCCAATAATGATGAGGTAGCGTGTCACTTCCGCGCGAGTAGTCCCCGCCACGATCAGATCCAAAAGCCTACCGATGAGCCACGGGGTTGCCACCACGATTAGAGACGCCACAACTTGGAACACCAAGACCGTGGCAATTAGCTTGGGGAACCGGCGGATAACAGCCCAAAACCTCGAGATCACCTGCGGGCGAGCGGCAATAGGAAGCTTCATTACTCTCCTCCCTGAGCGCGCTGAACAACCTTTTGATACTTAAGACCGCTCTCCTCGCGCCTTAGCGCGCGATCCAGCAGTTCATCGTGAGATCCGCGAGCCACTTCCTTGCCGTCCTCACCAATAAACACAACCTCGTCACACTGTTCTAAAACCAATGGGGAGGAGGTTACTAGCACCGTGGTGAGCTGCTGGCGCCGCGAGCGCAACCGGCTGGCAATCCGCGCCTCTGTATGCGAATCCACCGCGGAGGTAGGCTCGATTGCGATTAGCACATCCGCGTTTGTCGCGAGGGCACGCGCAAGTGCAACGCGCTGGCGTTGCCCACCAGAGAGCGTGCGGCCCTTCTCTGCCACTGCTCCGTTCAACGCCCCAGGAATGGAATCCAGCACGTCTTGAGCATCCGCAGTCCACATAGCGTCCAGCAGAGCCTCATCCATCGCATGCTCCCCCACCTCAACTTCGGGGCGCTCCTCGCGAATCCGGCTATCCAGATAGGTCTCAAAAATCGTGTTCTGCACCGTCAGCGGCTCGCGCATATCTGCCCGATCAGCCAACAGATTATCTCGCAAGCTTCCCCTAAACAGGTGGTCGTGTGCCGACGCCAGGACGATGTGCTTGCGCACCTCATCTACCGGGCGATCACGCAAATCATCTTTGCCAATAAATACCGGGTTCTCGTCGTCTACCCGACAAAGCCTTGTAGCCAGTTGCGCGGAAACATCCGGATTAGCAGCAACCAGTGCGGTAATAGCGCCGCCCTTCACCTCTACGCCGCTGATACCGTCGCGCAGAGATTGCAGATACCGGCTGTCCGCTGAACAAGAACTCGCTTCGTTTTCCGAGTTGTTGTCCACGTTCTCATTAGCGTCCGTCCGATCCTGCACGCTCGATTTCAGCTCCTGCACGCGAGCCACCTTGCGCAGTCCCACCCACGCACGCGTGCCCACCTGCATCGCTCCTACGATTATGAACAGCGGCGTGGCCAAGTACCCGGCAAAACCGTAAAAAGCGATCATCTCTCCGGCAGATAGCTGGCCTTCAAAAACCAAGAACGCTGCGATTGCCACTACCGCGAGAGCGAATGCGTGCGGGACTCCCTGCGATGCGGCGCTTAGCAAAGCCTGCGGGCGGGCAGCGTGAATCCCTCGACGACGAACCTCTTGCGACAACTCCCTGTAGCGCTCGTTGAATACGTCTTCCCCTCCAATTCCGCGCAAAACTCGCAGACCGGTCACAACATCCGTGCCGATATTAGTGAGGTCGCCTTGCGCATCACGCTGGGATTGCTGGCGCTGCTCGAGCGGTTTTATAAGCAAAGAGAGACCGCCAACCACCACCGGCATTCCGATCAGCACCACTAGCCCCAAGGGAACTGAGACAGAGAACATCAGAGCGGCAATCACGACTGTTGTAATCAGGGACGCTGCCAGATCTGAAATGTAAGCAAAAAGTGCGCCAATATGGTTGGAGTCGGTTGTTATCGTGGCAATAATGTCTCCGGTTGCCATGTCTGTTTCTGTTTGCCCGCGCCGGTTTGTCACGTGATACGAGGACATTCGTGCACTTCCAACTTGGGCTTGAAACCAAGTTCCGATCTCGAATACTTGGTACAACCCCGAGAACACGGTTGCGATTAGAATCAGCGAGAAGAAAACCACCGCGGGGCGAATAAGGTGGCTACCCAAGCCCATATCCAGGCCGGCATCCAGAAGGAGCCCGAGCGCCCAAGCCAACAGAGCTGAAGACACCTGCGACAGGGTTGCCACCAATGTGGCGCCAAGAAGCAACCACTTATTCTTACGTAAGAGTCCTAACAAGATCCGCCTAGGCGAGGCCTCCATATCCACAGGATCACCCAATGGAGGGCGCAAGAAAGACGGCCACCAGCCAGGCTCTTTTGCCACCGTGGGAAGCTCAATACCGTTCCTACTGGCAAGACCCCGGCTTATGGCCTCGTGCCTTTCGTTAAAACTCATGTTGTGCACCCGCGTAACGTTACATCACGAGTGCTATGTATTCACTACTCAAATGCGACTTTGGTGCCTTGAGACATTTTTGACTCTACTTTCATGGTTGTTTTTAACTACCATTGGAAAGAGCCATAAAAATATTCTGAAGGAGATAGTTTTGGCACGCACACTTTTCGTTGCCTCGCCAGAGCCTCGCACCGGTAAACCAATGGTGACCATCGGGCTGGCTTCATTTTTTATTGAAAAAGGTATGAAGGTTGGCCTCCTGCGCCCCATTGTGCGAGACCGATCCACAGACGCGATGCTGAACATCTTCAACAACGGCACCGTCATTTCTGGACCTGCCGTTGGCGCCCTCACCTATGACGAGTACATTGCGGACCCTGATTCCGCTTTGGAAAGCATTGTGCGAACACACCGCAAGCTTTCTGAAAACGTTGATGTTGTCATAGTTTCAGGTTCCGATTTTGAAGGCGTCGTTGGTTTTGACGAGTTTGAGTTCAACTGCCGAGTAAGCGCCAACATTGGGGCACACATGGCCGTTGTTCTATCCGGTATTGACCGCACCCCAGAAGACGTGATGGATGCCGGACGCCTAGCCGTGACTACGGCTCGCCAGGAGTTCGCCCACGTGGCGGGTGTGGTTATAACGCGCGTTCCAGAGGAAAATGCGGATGACTACCGCCGCAAGGTGGAGAAGATCCCCACCTACGTGATCCCGGAAGACCCGTTGCTTACCGCCCCTCGAGTCATCGACATCATGAACTCCACCAACGCCACACTGGTAAATGGTGACCGCGCAAACCTGCTTCGCGAAGCCGAAAACGTCCTCATTTGCGGCATGAACTCCACGCACGTACTTGAGCGACTACAAGATGGTCAGATCGTTATTGCCGCAGCGGATCGCCCTGAGCTTTTGATGACCGTTGCCGCAGCTCACGCGGTTGAGGGCAAGCCGAGCCTCGCCGGCCTCATTCTAAATGGCGGTTTTGAACTGTCTGAACAAGTGATGGACCTGGTTGGCAAACTCGTTCCGGACCTGCCGATTATGACGGTTTCTACCGGCACTTTTGAAACCGCGGACAGGGTTTCGCGCACCCGCGGCCCCGTGCATCTGCACACCCCTCGCAAACTTGAGCGCGCTATCGAACTGGTTCGCAAATCGATCAATCCGGCCGCAATGGAAGCCATTTCTGAGGCTCCTGGCACCGCGCACGTCACTCCGCTCATGTTCCAGATTGACCTGCTTGAAAAGGCTGCGGCCAAACGCATGCGCATAGTCTTGCCCGAGCCCGAGGATGATCGCATTTTGCACGCTACCGACACGATTGTGCGGCGTGGCGTTGCCGACGTGATTCTGATTGGCGATGAGGAAGCGATCCGCGCCCGTGCGGGCGAGCTGGGCGTCGAACTGGCAAACACACAAATCGTGTCGCCGCAAGATCCGGAATTCTTGGAAAAGTATGCGGCCGAGTTTGCCCGCCTGCGCGCAAAGAAGGGCGTGACCTTGGAGCAGGCGCGCGAGAAGGTTCAAGACGTTTCCTACTTTGGCACCATGATGGTGCATATGGGGGATGCGGACGGCATGGTTTCAGGCGCTGCCCACACCACGGCTCACACCATTGTGCCGTCGTTCCAGATCATCAAGACCAAGCCCGGCACCTCGATCGTGTCTTCCACTTTCCTCATGCTGATGAAGGATCGCGTACACGTTTACGGCGACTGCGCTGTGAATCTGGACCCGTCGGCCGAACAACTTGCCGACATCGCGATCTCATCCGCTGAAACAGCCGCCCAATTTGGGGTGGAGCCTCGCGTTGCGATGATCTCCTACTCCACCGGCACGTCCGGCCACGGCCCGGACGTGGACAAGGTTCGTGAAGCCACCGAACTCGTGCGCCAAAAGGCACCCGGCCTTGCCGTTGATGGCCCGCTTCAGTTTGACGCGTCCATCGATCCGGTAGTTGCCTCGCAGAAGATGCCAAACTCGGACGTAGCCGGCAAGGCCACCGTGTTTATCTTCCCCGACCTCAACACCGGTAACACCACGTATAAAGCCGTGCAGCGTTCCTCCGGCGCTGTTGCCGTGGGCCCCATCTTGCAGGGCCTCAACAAGCCGGTTAACGACCTTTCGCGTGGCGCCCTCGTGGAAGACATCATTAACACGGTTGCAATCACCGCCGTGCAAGCCCAAAGCATCAACAACGAGCAGAACTAGACAGGAAGCAACCAATGAGTGAAACTCCTCCCCGGGTGCTTGTTATCAACTCCGGATCCTCATCGCTCAAATACCAGCTGGTAGAGCCCGAAGATGGCGTCTCCATCACCTCGGGTATCGCTGAGAGAATCGGCGAACCCGTGTCTCACACCGAACACCGATTCGGAGACAAAGAGGTTGCGATGGACCAGCCGATCCTCGACCACACCGCAGCACTGCGCGAGGCCCTGCGCCTGTTCGACCAGGTTGGACCAAAGCTCGAGGAAGCCAATATCGTGGCAGTTGGACACCGCGTGGTCCAAGGTGGCAGGTACTTCTCTGGCCCCGCCCTCATAGACGACCAAACGCGCAACCTAATCGACCAGTTGTCCCCATTAGCCCCGCTACACAACCCCGCCCACCTAAAGGGCATTGACGTAGCGCGAAAGATGCTTCCAGACGTTCCTCACGTGGCGGTTTTCGACACGGCGTTCTTCCAGTCTTTGCCCGACGAGTCGGCATCCTACGCGTTGGACAAGGAAACCGCGGACAAGTACTCGATCCGCCGCTACGGCGCGCACGGGACCTCGCACCAGTACGTCTCTGGCCGAGTCCATGACCTGCTGGGCCGTAAACGTATCCGCCAAATCGTGCTCCACCTGGGCAACGGCGCGTCCGCTTCCGCAGTTGTAAACGGCGAGGCCGTAGACACCTCGATGGGCCTAACCCCTCTCGAGGGCCTTGTGATGGGCACGCGAACCGGTGACATCGACCCGGCGGCTGTGTTCCACCTCATGCGCAACGGCGGCATGAAGATCGATGAGATCGACACTTTGTTTAACAAGCGCTCCGGTCTGAAAGGCCTTACCGGCGACAATGACATGCGTAGCGTTCGCGCCCGCGCAAACGCGGGAGACAAGGAAGCCCGTCTTGCCCTAGACGTCGTACTGCACCGCCTGGTCAAGTACGTTGGCGCCTACGCTGCCGAAATGGGCGGCCTGGACGTTCTCACGTTCACCGCAGGCATTGGCGAAAACGACTCGGCTCTCCGCCAGGAACTGTGCGACAAGCTGAAGATGTTCGGCATCACGCTGGATCCGGTTGCAAACGTTTTGCGCTCAAAGGATCCGCGCACAATCTCGGCCTCCGACTCGAAGGTGCGAGTAATGGTTGTGCCTACAAACGAGGAGCTAGCCATCGCCCAACAAGCGATGTCGCTGCTTGACTAAAACATTGTGGCGCCCCGCTCTCGCGAGGAATCGACCGAGCTGTTCGGTTTTCTTCGCGGAGCGGGGCGCCATTTCAATTTGGGCTCTAAAATCGTAATCAGGGATAACCAAGCCCTGCTTTACCTGCCATTCGTGAAGGAAAAACATGTACGACTTTCACTCCCCCATCGCAAACGGGTTTGCCCGTGTAGCGGCCGCCAACATCCCCATCAAGGTTGGGGATCCCGCCGCGAACGCGATCAGCATCATTGAAGCCGCCAACCTGGCGAGCGAAGCCGGAGCAAGCGTAGTCGTGTTTCAAGAGCTCACGCTGGTAGGAGTAACGGCAGACGATCTGCTGTTCCAAGACACAATGCACGAGGAATGCGAAACTGCAATAGAGACCATCAAGCAGGCCTCCGTAAATTGGCCCCTAGTAGCTCTGTTTGGCACTCCTCTACGGGTAAGTGGCAAGACTCTGAACGCCGCAGTCGCTGTCACCCGCGGCCAAATAGTAGGAATCTGGTTTGATCCCGTTCAAAATGATCCGATGCGAAAGCGCTGGTTTAGTTCCTGCTCTGATGCCTCCCCCGCCTACTCGGTCATATTGGACCAGCCGCTATTTTTTGCGAGCGAGACACCTCTGACGATCCAGGACGTGCCCGGCCTATCCATCAGCGTGCAACTGCAGGAACCGATCGACTACCAGATGCAGGCAAAGCATGGCGTTAGCCTAGTTGCGAACTTGGGCGGGGCACCCGCGTTTGCAGGAACTGCACGGCATCGTTTGGCCCGGGCACGTGAGGCCTCGCGAACCGCAAAACTCGCGGTTGTGTATGTGGGCGCAGGCGAGGGAGAGTCCACAACCGATTACGCGTGGGACGGGCAGGCTTTCATCGTGGAGGCCGGCGAGGTACTGGCACAAAACGACCGGTTCGGATCCGGTGTACGCCTCACTTATGCCGATATTGATCTGGCTCGACTACAGGCAGAGCGCAAGCTTTCAAGCCCGGCGCAAGAGGAAATGTTTGCCAGCCAACAGGTGCGGGTGCAACCGCGGGGCGACTGGACGCTAGAGCGCAGGTTCCCCCGCTTTCCGTATTTGGATACGGATCCGGAGCTTTGGAAATCTGACCTAGAGGATATGATTGACCTGCAGGTCCAGGCCTTGATGCGCAGGCTTGAGGCCACCGGCAACCCGCACCCGGTTATCGGCATATCCGGTGGGCTGGATTCTACGCTTGCCCTCCTCGTGTGTGTTGAAGCTATGGAGCGCATGGGCCGGCCTCGCACCGACATTTTGACGTTCACCATGCCGGGCTTTGCCACCACCTCGCACACGAAGAACAATGCGACAAAGCTGTGCGAGGTTCTGGGCACAACGTTTGAGGTGATCGATATTCGCGATACCGCCCGCCAAATGCTTGCCGACATGGGGCACCCGTTTGGACGCGGCGAAGAAGTGTATGACGTGACGTTTGAGAACGTGCAGGCGGGTCTGCGCACCGATTTCTTGTTCCGCATTGCCAACGGCAGGCGCGGCCTGGTGATCGGTACGGGCGACTATTCGGAGCTCATGCTCGGGTGGTGCACGTTTGGCGTTGGTGACCACATGTCGCACTACAGCGTGAATCCGGGCGTTCCAAAACGCTTATGCAGCATCTGATCCGTTGGATTATGGCCTCGAATCGTTTTGGCGAGGACGTTAATGACACGCTGGATTCGATTTTGAACACCGAAATCACACCGGAGCTGATCCCCACGCGTGAAGGCGAAGAGGCCCAGTCTACGCAGGCAATGATCGGCCCTTACGCGTTGCAGGATTTCAACGCCTACTATCTGGTTTACCTGGGTTTGTCCCCAGAACTCACGGCTTTTCGCGCGTTGAATGCTTGGAGCAACGCAGACGAGGGCGTTTGGCCTGACGGTTTAGAAGCAGCGGATCGCGCCGAGTTTGACCTTCAGCAGATCCTCACGTGGGAGCGCGTGTTCCTGCGCCGCTTCTTCACAAACCAGTTCAAGCGCTCCACTTTGGCAAATGGCCCGCGTGTACTAGAAGGCGCGAATCTGTCGCCTCGTGGTGGTCTGATGCTCGCATCTGATCTTTCGCCTGCGCCGTGGCTTGCGCGCATAGACAAGCTGGCTGATAGCCTCGGCATCGAATTAGAAAAGAGGTAGCCGTGACTGCACTACTGTTGGTTTTTGGGGCCCTATTCATAATGGCTGCTACCCTTGGCGTGGCTTTGATTGCGAGCATTGTGAAAGAGGATGCCTGGCAAGGTTCCGCCCTGCGTTTGCCCGTGCGGTCCGATGATACCGAGGTGGTTCGTCACGTGCACCGCGCATCTCTGCCGATTCTGGGTGCCCTCGTGTTTATTGCTATGGCACACGGAGCTACCTTGCTGATCCTAGCTTTCTACCCTTCAGTGACCGTGGCAGTGAAGGTGGCAGTCATCGTCGCGGGTGTCGTAACCGTCGGAGGATTAGCGGCCACGATCATCTCTTACGCAAAACATCCGCACGTCAAGCGCTAAACCGCGTTTATAGTTTTGCCCCGAGGCCACTTGAATAGCCTCGGGGCAAAATCATTTTGGACTAGTCCTGCACAGATTTACGCTCTTCCAACACAACTGTAGAAGCAATGACTAACGCGCCTCCGATCGGCAAGATCACAATGGGCGCCAACAGGGACGTTGCGACAATCGCCTGGCCGAGCAGCGGTGGCAAGAGCAGGAACGAAAGGCGCATGAGCCAAGAGATCACCATGAGGCCAACCCCCGGTTTCAATCCGGGCACGTCGTCTGCGGCGTTCATTGCCAAGGGAACGGTGGTAGCCGCGCCAAAGCCCGCTGCGGCGAAGGCAATGACGGTGACAAAGATGTTTTGGAATAGGAGGGCCGCGCTCATACCAACAATGATGAGAGTGCCACCCATCAAAATGGTGCGCTTTGCCCCAAGCTGATCAACAAACCTGTCCCCCGTGACGCGACCCAGGAAGTGGAAAGCGAGCATACACACGTATGCTGCGGGCGCGAGGGCCGCGCTGGCCCCCAGGTAATCACGCATGTAGAGCGTGGACCAAGATTGCGCGATGTCTTCGACGAGCACACCGGAAATCGCCAGAAGTAGCAAAAGCGCAATAACGAGGGGAACAGACCAGTTTTTTGCAGAGAGCCGGTGAATACTGGGCTCGTCTTGATCTGCCCCGTCACGTCCCGGGAGGGTGTACTTGCTGGCGATGAGGGCAACAAGACTGAAGAGGACTCCGGCAAATCCGATGTGATAGCCGATTGGAACGGCTAGCGCGGTGGCTACCATGGCCATCAGTCCTCCGGTCATTGCACCCAAGGACCAGAAGGCGTGAAAACTATTAATAATGGAACGTCCGTAGCGTTTTTGTACGCGTAGGCCGTGCGCGTTTTGGCCCACGTCAACGATTGCATCCGTCGCGCCGCCAAGTGCGAAAAGGATGGCGAATGGGACTACGAGGATAGCTCCCCCACCCTGCGCGATAGCTACCAGGACCGCCGAAAGAGTCAGCGCGATTCCAATCAGGAACGTGCCGTAGGCCGCGACTTTAGCGGAGGTGAAGCGCTCCACGAACTTCGCGGCGAAGGGGCCGCCAATGATGGCGCCTAGCGGGAACGCCGCAATGATCAGGCCGTAGCCTCCCGCGGTTAGTTCGAATGCGTCTTTTAGTTCTGGGAACCTCGGCGCGAAGTTTGCAAACAGTGCGCCGTTGGTGAAGAACAGCGCGGTTACGCCGGCGCGCGCTCTAGCGACATCAGCAGAAACCAACTTGCCTTGACCTTTCAAAAGTGGATCTCGGTTGATTGTGTCAAAGTCAGCGCGCACTTTCCAACCAGTGATTATGCGAGGAAACCAGGCTTCACGGATAGAAAAGGCTCGCGCCCAACCTTGCTGGACGCGAGCCTTATTCCGCTTTGTTAGTTGGCCTTCGGGTGGGTCATGGACGCCACGTCGAGGGCTTCATCAAGCTGTGCTTCGGTGATCTCACCGCGCTCTACGAATCCGAGGTCAATCACGGCCTCGCGAACCGTGATGCCCTTAGCTACGGAGTGCTTGGCGATCTTCGCGGCGTTCTCGTAACCGATGATGCGGTTGAGCGGGGTAACGATGGACGGCGAGGACTCGGCAAGCTCCTTGCAGCGTTCAACGTTTGCGATCAGGCCGTCAACCGTGCGCTTTGCGAGGACGGTGCAGACGTTGCCAACGATGTTGATCGACTCGAGGATGTTGCGAGCCATGACGGGCAGCATCACCAGCAGGTCGAAGTTGCCCTGGGCGCCAGCGAACGCGATCGCCGCGTCGTTACCGATAACCTGGGCTGCAACCATGACGGTGGCTTCAGGAACAACGGGGTTAACCTTGCCCGGCATGATCGAGGAGCCCGGCTGCAGGTCAGGCAGGTGGAGCTCGCCGATTCCGGTGCGCGGGCCGGAGCCCATCCAACGCAGGTCGTTAGCGATCTTGGTTAGTGACACTGCGATGGTACGCAGGGCGCCGGACAGTTCAACGAGGGAGTCCTGGGCGGCCTGGGCTTCGAAGTGGTTGCTGGCTTCCTTGAATGGAAGGCCCGTGTTCTCGGCGATGAGCTCGATGACGCGCTCGGAGAAGCCGGCCGGCGTGTTGATGCCGGTGCCCACAGCGGTGCCGCCAAGAGGGAGCTCGTACAGGCGCGGGAGGGCGGCGTGCACGCGGTCGATGCCGTAGCGGATCTGGGTGGCGTAGCCGGAGAACTCCTGGCCAAGCATGATCGGGGTTGCATCCATCAAGTGGGTGCGGCCAGACTTCACAACGTCCTTGTACTCTTCAGCCTTGGCTTCGAGCGATTTCGCGAGGGTCTCAAGACCGGGCAGAAGAACCTCATCAACGGCCTGTGCGGCAGCGATGTGGATTGACGTGGGGAACACGTCGTTGGAAGACTGCGACGCATTGACGTGGTCGTTCGGGTGTACCTTGTCGCCCTTGATACGGGTGGCGAGGGTAGAGATGACCTCGTTGGTGTTCATATTCGAGGACGTGCCCGAACCGGTCTGGAAGACGTCGATGGGGAACTCACCGTCGTGCTTGCCGGCAATGACCTCTTCGGCGGCTTCGCGGATGGCGTCCGAGGTGGCCTGGTCGATGACGCCGAGCTCGAGGTTGGCGATAGCGGCAGCGCGCTTCACCTGGCCGAGTGCGGCGATGTGGTGATCGGAAAGTCCGCGCCCGGAGATCGGGAAGTTCTCAACTGCACGCTGTGTTTGTGCGGCGTAGAGGGCGTTCTTGGGAACGCGAACTTCACCCATCGTGTCGTGCTCAATGCGGTATTCGATTTCGGTCATTAGTTCTCCTTCATCGTTGATCGCGCGACGTGCGCGCTCTTACTTCTATTGTCTAACACGGGGGCCATGCTGGGGGCGGTTTGCACGCATGCCCAAGCAGGCTATGCCGTATCGAATATTGGTGAGGAACCTTTAGTGCGGTTCGTAGGGCGCCACCACCATGTCTACGCGTTGGAGTTCTTTGACTTCCAAGTAGCCGGTGGTTGCCATGGTGCGGCGGAGCGAACCGATGTAGTTAACGGTGCCGTCGGCCCGTGAGGAGGGACCGAAGAGGATTTCTTCCATGCTGCCAACCGTGCCCACGTGTACGCGGTGTCCGCGAGGAACTTCGGGGTGGTAGGCCTCCGATCCCCAGTGCCATCCGCTTCCAGGGGCTTCTTTTGCGCGAGCGAGGGCTGCGCCGAGCATGACTGCATCCGCGCCGCAGGCGATTGCCTTCGGGAGGTCTCCGGAAAGCCCGATGCCTCCGTCGGCGATGATGTGCACGTACCTACCGCCAGATTCGTCGAGGTAGTCTCGCCTTGCCGCAGCGATGTCTGCGAGTGCGGTTGCCATGGGCGCGTGGATTCCGAGGAGTTGGCGGGTGGAGTGTGCGGCTCCCCCACCAAATCCTACGAGCACGCCGGCAGCGCCGGTTCTCATGAGGTGCAGGGCGGCGTTGTAGTTTGCTACGCCGCCCACGATGACGGGCACTTCGAGTTCATAAATGAAGCGCTTTAGGTTTAGCGGTTGTGCCCTACTGGATACGTGTTCGGCGGATACCGTGGTGCCGCGAATGATGAACAGGTCTACCCCCGCGTCCACAACGTAGCGCCAGTACTTTTGGGTGCGTTGCGGGGAGAGCTTGCCGGCAACTACAACTCCGGCCTCGCGAATCTGGCTCAGGCGTTGGCCAATCAGTTCAGGTTTTATGGGCTCGGCATAGATTTCTTGAAGCCGGCGGTTTGAGGCGCGCGCGGGCAGTCCGCGGATTTCCTCGTAGACAGGTTCGGGGTCCTCATACCTGGTCCATAGGCCTTCGAGGTCGAGGACGCCGATGCCACCCAGCTTGCCTAGTGCGATCACGTTTTCGGGGCTCATGGCCGAGTCCATTGGCGCGCCCAGGACGGGAATGTCCACGTTGTACGCGTCGATTTGCCAGGACGTGTTTACGTCTTCGGGGTCGCGCGTGCGCCGGGAGGGGACGATTGCCACGTCGTCCAGCGAGTATGCGCGGCGGGCTTGTTTGCCGCGTCCAATGTTAATCGTCTCAGTCACACTTCCATGATACGAGCCTTACGTGACGCTTGTTGAAATAGTTGTCCGTATGGGCATATAAGCTTTACGTAGTGAAACGTTAAGGAGGATCCATGTCTTGGATTGCCGGCCCGTTCGTGGGTTTTGATACGGAGACTACGGGGGTTATTCCAGGTAGTAGCCGGCTCGTTACAGCCTCGATTATTTTTCGAGGTGAGGACGGCGATGAGGTTTCGAATTGGCTGACTGATCCGGGTGTTGAGATCCCCGAAGCTGCTCAGAAGGTGCATGGGATAAGCACGGAGTATGCGCGCGAGCATGGGCGTCCTTACCCTCAGGTGTTGGAGGAGGTCGCGCAAGTTCTGACCCGCGCGCTCGGCAACGGTATTCCCGTGGTGGCGTTTAATGCAGGGTTTGATCTGGGCCTGATGGAGGCCGAGCTTGCCCGCATGCAACTACCCACGCTAACGCAGCGTTTAGGTGAGATACGCCCGGTCATTGACCCGCTGGTACTCGATCGCGCACTTGTTCCCAGGCGGCGCGGTAAGCGTACCCTGGCAGACCTGATGGAGGCCTACGGCGTTAGTGCCGATGAGTCTTTGCACGACGCGGAGGTGGACACGCGTGCAACTTTAGATCTGCTGAAGCAAATGATTCGCAAGCACCCTCGCCTGGCCATGTACAGCCTGAACAGTCTGCACGAGTACCAAAAGCAGGCGCACGCGGTTTGGGCCGCTGATTTTGAGGCTTTCTTGCATAGCAAAGGCCGGGAAGCCAATATCAACCGCACCTGGTTGGTTTAGCTTCCCGGCCTGCTTCTACGCTAGTTCAGCTTAGCTGCCAAGCGATTCTTTGCCCGCTACCCCTCGTTGATGTGGTAGTTCGGGGCTTCTGACGTGATCTGAATGTCGTGCGGATGCGATTCGCGCAGGCCTGCTGAGGTTACGCGAACAAACCTGCCGTTCTCCTTCAACTTCGCAATGGTAGGCGCGCCAAGGTAGAACATCGACTGGTGTAGGCCGCCAACCATTTGGTAGATCACTGCGGCTAGCGAACCCGAGTAGGGCACCTGGCCCTCTATGCCTTCGGGAACGATCTTGTCATCCGAAGACACGTCCGCCTGGAAGTAGCGGTCCTTCGAGTAGGACTTGCGTCCGCGCGAGCTCATTGCGCCAACGGAACCCATGCCGCGGTAACGCTTGTACTGCTTACCGTTGGTGAATACGAGGTCACCGGGAGATTCCTCGCAGCCGGCAAGCATGGAGCCAATCATCACGGTGTTAGCGCCCGCAACGAGAGCCTTTGCGATGTCGCCCGAATATTGCAGGCCACCATCAGCGATGAGCGGCACACCCGCCGGCTTGCAAGCAAGCGATGCCAAGTAGATCGCGGTTACCTGAGGGACGCCAACGCCTGCGACCACGCGCGTGGTGCAAATGGAGCCGGGGCCTACGCCCACCTTCACCGCGTCCACGCCCGCATCGATCAGCGCCTGCGCGCCTTCGGTGGTGGCAACGTTTCCGCCAATAATGTCGATGCCAGCAAAACGCTCATCGGACTTGATCCGGCGAATCATGTCCAGCGCCAACTGTGCGCCGCCGTTTGCGGTATCAACAACGAGGACGTCTACGCCTGCTTCCGCGAGCGCCACTGCGCGATCCCACGAGTCGCCCCAGTAGCCCACTGCCGCGCCAACTAGAAGGCGACCCTCGCCGTCTTTTGCCGCGTCCGGGTATTGCTCGGTTTTAACGAAGTCTTTAACGGTGATGAGGCCGGCTAGGCGCCCCTGGTCATCAACGATGGGGAGCTTCTCAATGCGATTCTTAGCGAGGAGTGCTTTCGCATCTTCGCGGCCGATCCCAACGGGCGCGGTGATAAGCGGCGTGGGAGTCATGTGCTGTTCTACCGTTGCGGTTGCCCATTCGCTCGGAGGAATGAAACGCAAGTCGCGGTTGGTGATGATGCCGTGAAGCTTGCCGTCCTCGTCCACAACGGGCAGGCCGGAAACTCGGTAGTGGCCGCACAGTTCGTCCAGCTCCTCGATGGTGGCTTCCTTGTGGATTGTCACTGGGTCGCTAACCATGCCGGATTCGGATCGCTTCACCTGGCGCACCTGCTGCGCTTGATCTTCGATAGACAGGTTTCTGTGCAGGATTCCGATGCCGCCCTGGCGAGCCATCGCAATAGCCATGCGCGCCTCGGTAACGGTGTCCATTGCCGCGGACAGCATCGGGATTTTAAGAGTGATGTTTTTTGTTAGCTGCGCGGTCGTGTCAACCTCGGAGGGCACAACGTCTGTGATTTCAGGCAGTAACAAAACGTCGTCATACGTTAGGCCGGTAAGGGAAAAAGGATTATCGATCATTTCGCTCACGCGACCAGTTTAACGCAGGACGCGCGATGGTCTCACCCGCGCCCGCATAGTGACAAAACTTCTTATCGCCCAAAATCCGGACGGCGTAGAGGTTGCCCGCCGGACGCAGTTAACCTCCTCCGCCTCGCAGCGGGCCAGCCTCTTGATGGACTCAGGCCTCAATCGGCGAGATTCACCCTGAGGGTTGCAATCTCAAACGGGTCCAGATTGAACTCGAACGCACCCGAAACTTCACGCACCTGCACACCCAGGTCCGAGTCTCGGTAGCGCAGATCTTGGCCGCGCACGCTCGCCGCTTCGGGCCAGACCAGGCGCGCAAGAGCGCGGCCGCCACTCGCCTCGTATGCGCGGATAATCACGTCACCGGAGCCATCGTCTACCATGCGGACCGACTCCACTACGGCGCCATCGAGGGTGAACAGTGGGCTGATCTGGCCGGGCACCTCGCGCTGGCCAAGGTTCAGCATTTGAGCAAGCGCCACTGCCTGTTCAATGGATGCGGCGGGGACGAGCTGGAAGTTCCACTCGTGCACGCCTTGATCTTGATGCGGGTCGGGGAAGCGTGAAGCGCGGGCCAGCGATGCACTAACTTCGCTCCACGTCCCCCGCTGCCCACTGGAGTGGCGCGCAACGCTCCACCCGTACGTGGCGTCGTTGGTGATAGCCAGGCTGGCGCTCGTATCCGCCAGGCGCAACCAGCGGTGTGCGCTGACCTCAAACTTGTAGGCCTCCCACGAGGTGTTCTCATGAGTTGGTCGCGTAATGTAGCCCATCTGCGTTTCGTACTGCGCGTGATCAGTGTGGATGTCGACCGGCATGGTGAGCTTCAAAATCTTCTCACTCTCATGCCAATCCAGGCGTACGTGCACATCGAGGGAGCGCGATCCGGGTTGCAGAGTCCAGGTGACCTCGGCCTTCGAGTTAGAGAACTCGGCTGTTGTACGCACTCTTGCGGCGCCGTCAGTGCTTTCATAAACAGCGTTCTTTGGCACAATCACCTGCTTGGATCCGCGGTAGAACGGGTCGAGATCCCACGCGTCCCACTCATTGGGGAAGTCTTGGAATAGGTGCAGTTCCCCGCCGCGTTGGCCCGCCGGCACGTACTCGCGCCCCGTTTCTTTCTGTACTAGCGAGGTCAGCAGGCCCACCTCGTCAAACTGGGCACGTAGATATTCATTTTCGAGGAGGTGCCCTCGTACCTGTACCGGTTCTACCTCAGCTGGGGCGGTAGCGGAAAGGGCGGGGACACCGTTTGCGGTAAAGTTCGAAGCATTAGTTAGTGCCGGGGTTTCGTCCTCGACTAGTGCCGCGAGCGAACGAGCGATGATGGCTTCGAGACGCTCTTGCACGCGCTCGTAGATGGCCGCAACTTCGCGGTAAACCCATGCAACGGAGGTGCCGGGCAGGATGTCGTGGAACTGGCACAGCAGCACGTCACGCCACACAGCTTGCAACTGTTTGTGGGGGTATTCCACACCTGCCCGCACGTTTGCCATCGTGGCCCACAGCTCGGCCTCGCGAAGTAGCGATTCGGCGCGGCGATTATTGCGCTTGGTTTCAATCTGAGAAGTGAATGTGCCGCGATGCAACTCAAGGTAGAGCTCGCCCACCCACACGGGCGGATTCTTGTACTCGGCCTGGGCGCGTTCAAAAAACTGCGCGGGTGACTCGATGACGGTACGGGCAGCGCCAGCCAAGTCAGCAAAGCGTTTGATTCGCTCCATCATTTCACGAGTGGGGCCGCCTCCCCCATCGCCGTAGCCAAACAGTAGCGCCGAGCTGTTGGCGCGCCCCTTGTCCTTAAAGTTCGAGGCGGCGTGGGCAAGGTTTTGCCCGGTAACCTCCGAACCGTAGGTGTCTGCGGGCGGGAAGTGCGTGAAAATGCGCGAGCCATCAATCCCCTCCCACATCAGAGTGTGGTGCGGGAACGTATCAACTTGGTTCCACGAGATTTTTTGAGTGAGGAAACGGTCAATCCCAGCTAGCCGCGCAATCTGCGGTAGCGCGCCCGAGTAGCCAAATGAGTCGGGCAACCAGATCTCTTTGCACGTGGCGCCCAGTTCAGATTCGAAGAAGTCCAGACCTTCGGTCAGCTGTCGACACATCGCTTCACCGCCGGGCAAAACCGCGTCCGGCTCCACCCACATGCCGCCAACCGGAACGATAGCTCCGGCCTCCACCTGCTTCTTCACCCGTGCAAACAGATCCGGGTCTTCTTCCTTCAGCCACGCCACGTGTTGCGCGGCAGGAAGGGCGAAAATCAAGCCTGTTCCGTCCTCGATCAATCGCACCACGTTCGCGATAGTGCGCGTGACCTTGCGGCGCGTTTCGCGGATAGGCCAAAGCCAAGCCGAGTCGATGTGCGCGTGCCCCATTGCAGACAGGCGATGTGCATTCGCGTAGGCCGGCGTGGCCAGAATCGCCTTCAAAACTTCAGACGCGGCGCTCGCGGTTCCCGCTACGTCATCAAGATTTATGAGGTCGAGGGCATCGCTCATCGCCAGCAATATTTTCCAACCCCACGGGTCATCTTCTGCGGTAGTTTCGGCCAGTTCTACAAGAACCGATAGGTCCATTGCGAGACTATAAACATCTGCTCGCAGTATCGCTAGGTCTGCACGTGCCAGCCTGTACTGCGACTCATTCCCACTGGTGAGCTTGTCGCCATCCTCGGTCATGGGGAACAGTGGGAGCGGGAGGATAAATGGGTTTGCGGCGGCTTCAACATAGAACACGTGCGAACCCACGTCGGGCACAGGAATCCAGTTATTGCGCGGGTTGAGGGCTTTCACAATCTGACCGCTCTCGCTGCGCACAAGCGCCTCGCACTGAAAACCGGCAAACTTATCCAGCCAGCCGAGGTCAAACACAACCTCCAGGCGATCCTCGCCCTTTAACGCGAGCGGCGCAGCATCAACCTCCAGGCGGAACCACACGGTCTCCCACGGCTTGCCCCACCGGGAGCCAACCTCAATCGGTTTATACGAGGCGATTTTCGCCTGCTCGAATGCGACGGGTTCACCAACTGCGTCGCCGCAAGCCGGAACCACCCAGTGGCTAACCGACACACCAGCTACCGTCTCGTACTGGGCGGGGATAATCCTTTCGCGCAGCGTACGGCGAGCGCGGTTTAACAGAATTTCGCGATTGTCGTGCATGGAACCTCCACAACTCGTCGTTGAGCGGCCTTCACCCTACCACTTATGCGCAGGGCTCCCCCTCTGATTCTTTCGCTCTTCTTGGCCCAGCGGCGGCGTTCTACGCGATCGCTTCCTTGATCGCGCGCGCAAACGTGGGCGCAAGTGGAAGCTCGGGTAGCAGCAGCATTTGCGCCACGTGATAGGCGTCCGGTTTGCCCGGCCAGGTCAAGGTGGATGGCTGATTGTTCTCATCCAGCTCATGCCACCAGCGGCCCGACTGTTCAATCAGGTAGCGCTCGCAGTACTCCCACCAGGCCTCAGCGCGAGCTTTCAGATCTTCTGCCTTCGCGGCGTCGCCGGCCGCAAACCCGTCGTTTCCTTCGAGGGCGCGCGCCAGCGTCACGGCCGCCCCGATCGCTTCACACGCCACCCAGTGCATGCGCTCGCGCGCCACGGGCTTGCCGTTTTGATCAATGGTGTAAACGAATCCGGGGGCGCCGTCCACGTTCCACCCGTCCACTACTGCGCGGTCAAACAGTTCGAGGGCGCCCTCTAGCATCCAGTGCGGCACTTTTTCTCCGCTACGCGCCAGCTGCGCCCCAGCGTGTACGGCAAGGCGAGCCCACTCAAACCCGTGCCCCGGTGTGAAACCGAACGGACGGAACGGATCCTTGGGCCGATCCCGGTTGTAGTCCGGCAGCACGTTCCAGTTCTCGTCGAAATGCTCGGGCACGCGCCATTTGTTCTTTGAGGCTTCTTCAACAACCCAGTTGAGTATCGCCACCGCACGGTTTAGCCACTGCCTCTCATCCGTCGCGTCATATGCGGCCAGATAGGACTCAACGGTGTGCATGTTCGCGTTAACGCCGCGATACTTCTCGCATTCCACGAACTCGCGGTCATAGCTTTCGCGCACCTTCGCCTGGTCGCCCTCCCACCAGAACTCGTCTTGCACGGAAAGCGCTAGGTCCAAAAGGTCCGAGGCCCCCTCGATACCCGCGATTTTTGCCGACGAGGCCGCTAAAACCACAAACGCGTGCGCGTACGCCATTTTTGTGCCATCAACAATCTGCACGTTGTCCGCGTCATGCCCAATGGCTGAGAACCAGCCTGAATACTGCTGGTCGTAGAAATATGTGGCCAGTGCTTTCACGCCGTGGGTGGCAAGCACATTTGCTTCTAGGTCGCCCATCAGGGATGCCAGTGAGAACAAGTGCGTCATGCGGCAGGTAATCCAAAGTTCTACGGGGCGTGAGGAGTCAACGGTGCCGCTCGCGTCCAGGTAGCCAAAGCCGGTTGGCACCTGGGAGCCTTTTGCAAAATCGATTAGGGCATCAAACTGCGCGGCGCGCGTATCCGAATCGAAAGTCATCTGGCATTACTCCAATCAAAGCAGAGGAATAATATTAGTTAACCCCAACGCTTTCAGGGATGGAGCAGTTTCGAGCTGAATCCACGGCTTCCTCTACGCATGCGGTGAGTGTGCGCAAGCGCGTGGCACCCGGGGCAGAATCCAACGGGCAGTGCCGGCCAACCAGAATCAGGTTTGAGCACTCATCGTCCACGCCCTCGACAACTTTTTCATCGGCTGAAAGCAGGCCGATGAGGATGAGGACGTGCGCGCCAAAACTGTCGCGGTATTCTTTGATCGCTTCGCTGACGTCTTGGGGGCAGATGTCGGGGCCTTCCGCAGGCGCGGTAACGGGGACGATGCGGGCGGGCACTCCCTCCCATTCGAGGGCCACGCCAACAATATGGGCACGTAGTTCATGCGCAGCGTCGCAAACAACGAGGACGGGGCACGCGTCCGGGAATCCGGCAGAGTGTTCCGGCGCCTGCTTGGCCACTTGGTAGACGGCATACAGTGTGGCCTGCGTGATTAGCGACCGGGGGGCGATGCCGGGTTTATCCCCTTTGGGTGGATAGTAGGTGCCACGCATAGCGGGGCCGATGTACTCGTGCCAGGTATGGAGTAGGCCGTCTCGGGAGATCAACACGTCAAGATTGCGCTGGAGGGAGTTGAAGTCGCCTCGGCGCGCGGTGTCAAGGATTGACTCAACCGTAATTGCAGCTTCACTATCGGCGAGTACTTCATCGGAAGATTTGATCGCTTGCGCGGCATCCGAGGGGAACACGCCGGAACGGACTAGGCGAACCATTTGTTCAAGCCGCTTGAGTTCAATCTCGTTATACCTTCTGCGTTTGCCCGGTTCGCGTTTTGGCCCTAGCCCGTAGCGGCGCTCCCACGTACGGATCGTAGACGCGGAAACTCCCAGGCGCTGCGCAACCGTTGCGATGGTTAGCGGCGCGGGATTCATGTGCGCGCTTAGATCTGGGCGGGGCATTGTTCATCTCCAGTTTGGACAATTTCCAGAAAAGTTTAAGGTACATCACCTATTAATATTGTTACGCCCGAAGAAGCGAAGCGCCACCGGAGCCTAACTTCTTAAAAGTTTCGAACAATATGCGGAAGGGTCTTGAACAACTTTTGCATAACTAATAATATAGGTTCTGGTCGCAGACAGAGGCGATATGAAAGGAAGCAGAAGGATGACAGATATCTCCAGGCTTCCCGGTCCCGTAGCGGATCGGTGGGATTGGCAATACCTCGGCGCGTGTCGCGACATGGACACAGAACTTTTCTTCCACCCGGAAGGTGAGCGCGGCTCAACTAGGCGCCGCCGCGCGGAGGCAGCCAAAGCAATTTGCGCCTCTTGTCCCGTACTCGAGCAGTGCCGCGAGCACGCCCTGCGCGTACAGGAACCATACGGCGTATGGGGCGGCTTGACCGAAGAAGAACGGCGCGAAATTATTAACCGCAAGAAGCGCTTCCGCGTAGCATAAACGCAGGTAGCTTAAGCATCACAAAAGCATCCCACGCCAATGGCGTGGGATGCTTTGTTAGAAGAGCTAGTTACTTCTCAACGATCGCGAGGACATCGCGAGCCGAGAGAATCAAGTACTCCTCACCGCGGTACTTAACCTCGGTGCCGCCGTACTTGGAGTAGATAACAACGTCACCTTCGGAAACATCCATCGGAACGCGGTTACCGTTGTCATCAACACGGCCCGGACCAACTGCAACAACGGTGCCCTCTTGCGGCTTTTCCTTCGCAGTATCAGGAATAACAAGGCCTGAAGCCGTAGTCTGCTCGGCCTCAACCTGCTGGATCACAATACGATCCTCAAGTGGTTTAATGGAGATCGACATTGGCCAACTCCCTTTCACATTCGTAGTTGAACTGCACGCATTTGCTGCATCCGCCGTCGCGGGTGGTCGGATACGGTAAGCGTTACACATACAAGATTAGATCCTCGATTAGCACTCTTGCAAGCTGAGTGCCAAAAGCTGGATGAAGGAGCCTCGTGAGTGTTTCTCCCGTTGAACTGGTTCTAAGGCCACTCCCCTGGCAGGTTTTGGGTGACCTGCAAGAGATCCCCGAAGCTGAGCGGGAAAGCGCCCTCGCAAATTTTGAGCTTGAAGCGGGAGAACGCGCGGCTGTGCTCACGCAGCTGACCTTGCGCAGCCAAGCCGAAGATAAGTTGGGCGAGTTTGCGCGCGCCATGATTTTCACGCGCGACGGCCTTGAACAGGCAACGAGGTTGCAGGTGGCCGCGATGCACGCCGCCCGGTTCAAGGACGCGGGAATCACCACGGTTGCGGACCTGGGTTGTGGTATTGGCATTGATTCCCTGGCGATGGCCAGCCTGGGCTTGCGCGTGCGTTCGTGGGATATTAATCCAGAGGCCGTTGCCTGCACCAAGGTTAATCTGCGGTTTATGCCCGACTGCGAGGCCAACCTGGGGGATGTAACCACCCTCGATATTGAACATTTGATCAGTGAGGGCGTGCAGGCAATCTTTGCTGATCCGGCCCGGCGCACGGGCGCTGCGGCTGGCGGGCGGCGCATCAGCTCCCCCGAGGAGTGGTCCCCTTCCCTCCCTACCGCGCTGTCTTGGCGCGAGCCGCTTCGCCAGGGCGGCTTTGACGCGCTGGGCCTCAAGGTTGCGCCAGGCTTGGGCTACGAGCACATCCCCTCTGATTTTGAGGCCAACTGGGTTTCCGTGGACGGGCAGCTACTGGAGGCGGGCCTGTGGAGCCCGGCGCTACAAAGCCACGGTCCGGGCCGCTCCGCCACAGTAGTTAGGGGTAGCGAAGCGTTTACTTTCAGGCAGGCTTGCGACCCCTCGGAGCCGGCCAAGCAGTTGGAAAGCGCGGGCCTGGGCACGTATTTGTGGGAGCCTGACCCGGCGGTAATTCGCGCTGGCCTCATCGCTCAATTTGTAGACAACACGGCGCTAGAAGGCCCGATTTCGCCATCTATTGCCTACCTGACTTCAAACGAGATCGTTGCGGGGAAGGAAGCCAACGCGCTTAGTGGATTCGAAGTGCTGGACGTGACGCAACTGCGGCCGAAAGCCATCTCGAAGGCACTGCGCGCCCTCGAGCCAACCAGCGTGGAGGTAAAGAAGCGCGGTGCGGACATTAACCCCGCGGCCCTCCAAACGGCCTTGAAACGCATTTTGGTGCCAAGAACCAACTCTTACGAAAACCCCGTAACCGTCATTGCAACAAGGGTTGACGGGCGTCACCAGGCAGTCATCGCGCGCCGCCTCGACCTTTAAACTAGGCTCGTAACAGAGAGCAAGCGACCAACATAGGATAACCATGCATTTCAACGAGTCCGAGCGCGGCCTGATTGGCGTGGAGTGGGAACTCCAAATGATCGATAAGGACACGGGCGACCTCAGACAAAGTGCCGATGCCGTCATGGACATCGTGGAGTCTTTGGGCGACGTGCCAAACATCCACCGCGAAATGCTCCTAAACACCATTGAGATAACGTCAAAACCGCGCCGCCACGCCTCCGAATGTTTGGACGACCTGCTTGAGAGCATTGCGATCATCCAGCCGGTGACTACGCCTATGCGCATCGACCTGGCAACCGCGGGCACACACCCCTTTGCGACCCCCGCATACCAGCGCGTTACCGACACGGGCCGCTACAACGACCTAGTGGAAAGAACGCAGTACTGGGGCAGGCAAATGCAGCTGTACGGCGTTCACGTGCACATCGGCATTGAGGACGCCGCCAAGGTTCTGCCAATCCTCAACGCCCTACTCACGCGGTTTGCGCACCTGCAGGCGCTGTCTTCTTCCTCGCCATACTGGGCGGGTGAAGACACCGGGTACGCGTCTAACCGCGCCATGTACTTCCAGCAGCTACCCACCGCAGGTATTCCGCGCCAGTTTGAGCAGTGGGACGACCTCGAGCGTTACGTTGAGGACGTGACGCGAACCGGCATTATCAGCGACTTCTCTGAGATTCGCTGGGATATTCGCCCCTCGCCAAAGCTGGGAACCATTGAGATTCGCGTTTTTGACGCAGCCACGAACATTCGCGAGGTGGGCGTGCTCGTTGCCCTCACGGCCACGCTGGTTGAATACTATTCGCGCATGTACGACCGCGGCGAAGAACTACCCCGTATTCCCGATTGGTATGTTGCGGAGAACAAGTGGAGAGCATCGCGCTACGGCATGGAAGCTAACCTGATCGTTGACGAGGCCGGCAACCAGGAAGACGTGATAACCACGATCCGAAACATGCTTCCCGAGCTACTCCCCATTGCAGAGGAGATCGGCTGCCGCGACGAGCTTGAGCATATTCACGAGATTATGCGCAAGGGAGCGGCCTACCAGCGGCTCGCGATCGCGGCTGCGCGACACGAGGACGGCCCGCGAGCGATGGTTGAACTTATGCAGGCCGAGTTCAAGGCCGGCCACTCGATCGACCCGCTTACCTTCCTGGCCAGCAAACCCAACGAGCTCAAGAAAGAAGTGCGCAGGCAGTAGGAGCCGAGGCTATCCGATAGCAACTATTTAGGGTAGGGAAAATAAAAGTAGTTGGGACAAGAACTGGAGGTTCTTGTCCCAACTACTTTGGATTCCAGAGGTAAGTTTCCTTACTCCTTTGTTTTACTGGTGTGCGGTGAACAGCTCAGTCCACTTAGCGACAACCTCATCTCGGTGTTCGGTGAGCCACTCAACATCCCTGTCTACCCACTTGATGGTGTCGGACTTCGGCAGGAATTCAGATTCGTACGGTTCCTTGGTTGTCACGCGAACGGTGCCAACTCCTTCAGCGAAAGCAACCTGACCTTCAGGGCTCATAATGTAGTTGATGACTCGCTTAGCAAGATCTGAGTTCGGACCGCCCTTGATCACCGCTGTTCCGAACGCGGTAGCACTCGTGCCTTCCTCCGGGTAAACCATGCGGATGTTGTCGGTGCCCGACTTCAGCAGCGACGCAATACCATCCTCATAGGTCAGTCCCACAACGTACTCTCCATCTGCTACTGCAGTGAACGGAATAGATGACGAGGATGCGATCACGAGGTCATTGCTCAATAGGTCATCGATGTACTTGTACGCCTCATCACTACCATTGCCGAAGACGGACATGATGTTAGAAATGTTGTTCCAGGCCGACGAAGACGAAGTGGGATCCGCCATGGTGATGCGGCCCTTTAGCTTCGGATCAAGCAAATCGGCGTAGCCCTTGATATTCAGCCCTAGCTCTTTTTCAAGGTCGGTGTTAACCGCAAATGCCACAGTAGAGAGGTGGTCTACGTTGTAGAAACCGTTTGGCGAGTGGTAGGCATCTTCAATGGTGTCTTCATAATCTGACAGCCAGTGCTCGAAAATGTCGGAGTGTGCATCTCCGTTAGAGACGTCCAAACCGCCCCACATCATGTCTCCCTGCGGGTTACCCGCTTCCGACTTGATACGTGCAGTCAGTTCGCCAGCAGAGCCATTCACGATCTCAATATCGATTCCGGGAAACTCTTGCTCTAGAAGATCCGAGAGGACATTGAGGTCATTCTCCGTCATCGAGGAATACAGCACGAGGCGATTATTCTCCCCGTCCGCAGTTTCACCTCCTCCACAAGCTGCTAGGCCAACACTAGCCAATGACAGAGCACCGGCCACGGCGACGGCTTTTCTGAAACGCATTGTTACTCCTTATAGTTTTGCGGATATTTGAAAATCTCTAAAGCCTGACGTCTTCTTCCTTTGTGAACTTCAAGTACACAATGAGAATGACAGCTGTTATAAGCGTCAATACCGCAGAGAATGCGGACGCAAGCCCGTAATTTCCTCTTGTGATTGCCACATATGCAGACATCGTCAGGGTTATCGTCTGGTTGTTGTACAAAATAATTGCGGCTGACATTTCAGTCACGATGGTTACAAAGCTCAAGATCGCACCCGATGCAATCCCGGATCCCATTAGGGGAACGGTGACCTTCCAGAAGGTCTTCAGCTTAGATGCCCCCAAGCTGCGCGATGCCTCTTCCATCGAAATCGGCTGATGCATCAACGAGGCCGTTGCAGAACGGATCGTGTATGGCATACGGCGAATAACCAGAGCAATGATCATAATGGTCATGGTTCCGGTTAGGGCAAGTGGAGCCGAGTTAAACGAGATCACAAGAGCAATACCGATGACCGCGCCAGGCATGATGTAGGGAATCATAGACGTGGTGTCGATGAAGTTATTGATCGCGCTAGGTCGGCGAACCACAAGGTATGCGATGAGAATCGACAACACAATGATGATTACCATCGAGATTGCTGCCAGTACGAGCGTGTTGTAGATCGAGCGCTCAAGCAGACGGTTCGCGGCCTGCCGGTATGAATCCAGGGTGTAGCCCGGCAAGAAACGGGATTGGGAGTTCTTGCGGAATGACAGGTACACAACATAGAACTGCGGGAGCAACGCAAATGCGATCAAACCATACTGGTAAATGTAGATGAGGGCACCGCCGATGCCACGCGGCTTCTTGGGTTGGATCGGGCGACTGGAGCGCAACTGGAAGTTAAACTTTCCAGCAACGTACTTCTGAATCAGGAAAACAATAGTCGTGACGATCACGCCAATGATTCCAATTGCTGCCGCAAAGTTGTGGTTCTGTCCTGTTTCACCTAGGTACTGGTTGTAAATCTCAACCGTAAATGTCCGATAGTTTTGTCCAAGAAGTAGTGGAGTACCAAAGTCGGCGAATGTGCGCATGAACACGAGCAGGGCGGCTGCGAGTAGCGTCGGAATGGTGAGGCGCAACATGACCTGCCAGATCCGTTTTAGCCCCGTGCTTCCCATCAAAGATGCTGCCTCAAGCAAAGATGAATCGATGCTTCTAAAAGCAGCGTTCATGTATAAAGACACAAGAGGAAATAGCTTCAGACTTAAGACAATAACCAGGCCCCAGAATCCATAGATGCTAGGTGGCTCTATGCTAAGGGTTTGCTTAAAGAACTGCGTGATCAGGCCATTTCTGCCGAGTAGCAAGATCCATGCGTACGCGCCGATGAAGGGGGCGGACATGACGGACAGGACCGCGCCAACGAAGAGTACCTTCCGCCCTTTCAAGCTAAAGAAAGAGTAGAAGTAGGAAAACGGCACACCAATTAACAGTGAAACCACGGTGACGGTAATACTCAGCACGAAGCTATTTTTGATGGTCTGAAAATAGTACGAGTTCGCAAAGAAGCGGTAGAAGTACTCTAGGGTGAACTCACCTTCGCCATTAACTATCGATTCGCGCAGAACGTTGAATAGCGGATATACAAGGAAAAGACCAAATAGCAGAAGTAAAGCAAGCGAAACGCCGCTCCACATATCCAGCTTTGGCAACCGCCTACGCTTTTGTTTCACTGCCCCGCCGGCGGAGACCGGGCTTGTAGAAATATTCGCGCTCATTAGTTTTCCTCACCACCGCGCGCGGCCACTGTAAGCAGGTTGGTAGAGCCGTCTGCCGAGAAAAGATTAACCTTGTTGATTTTGATATCGACGTTAACTTTTGCGCCGTCAGCGTAGGAGTCATCTAGATCCGACTCTTGCTCGGCCTCGATAGCAGTACCATCTTCTAGTCTGAGGAAGTACCGGATGGAGGCACCCAAGTACACCGAATGCTCAACTACAGCGGGGACACTCGTAGACGTGGGTTCGGGGGTAATTTCCAAGTGCTCAGGCCGAATGGAAGCAATTACCCCTTCGTCCTTGGCCGCCATCAAACTTTGCGCAAACGGTTGGGGCAGATCAATGGTTTGGTTAGCCAGGTGAAGCTTCAGGTTGTCTCCAACATGCTCCAAAGTTCCAGAAACCTCATTCGTTCTGCCAATGAATCCCGCAACAAAGGTGTTGGCCGGGCGGTGGTACAGTTCGCGCGGGGTTCCAATCTGTTGGATTACGCCTTCTTTCATCACCGCAATGCGGTCAGACACCGCCATTGCTTCTTCTTGATCGTGCGTAACGTAAACGGTGGTAATGCCTACACTTTGTTGGATCTCGCGAATCACTTCACGCATCTCTACACGAAGCTTTGCGTCCAAGTTCGATAGGGGCTCATCCATTAGGAGCACGTCGGGCGAAGTAACCAGCGCGCGGGCAAGCGCAACGCGCTGCTGCTGGCCGCCCGAGAGATTATCGGGCATTTGGTCAGCCCATTTATCTACGTGCACTAGATCAATGTATTTTTGGGCTCTATCGTGAATGTCTTTTCTGGGGAACTTAATATTCTTTAGTCCAAATTCCACGTTCTTACGAACCGAAAGGTGGGGGAAAATGGCATAGTTTTGAAACACCATGCCAATGCTGCGCTTGGCGGGATCTACGTCGTTGATCCTTTGATCATTAAAGTAAATGTCACCATCCTCAATGGAGTTAAAACCGGCGATCATACGCAACAAGGTGGTCTTACCGCACCCGGAAGGTCCTAATAGGGTGAAAAATTCACTTTCTTTGATTTCCGTTGTAAGACCGGGGATAACAGTCACGTCCCCAAAACGTTTCACAACATCATTTATTTTTATAGTTACGCTCACATCTACTCCTGTTGGCCTTCTGTGATTGTGAATGCGGCCGCAAGCAAGTTACTCACTGCTTGAACAATTAGGGAAAGCGGCTTTGCCTTCACGAATAAGTTCCTTGGAATGAACCAAGTTTACCCAATGTTAACCTCGAAGTGATGTCACAGTAACCAATTTGTAACCTTTGCGATACCAAGAGACCTAATAAACTATTCGCAACACCTCTTAACGCCCATTTTCGACAGCTATAAATCATACACTGGCAAACTAACCGAGCTTGAGGATGTCCCCCGGCTGGCATTGGAGGACCTCACAGATTGCGCTGAGCGTAGAGAACCGAATCGCGCGCGCCTTGCCCGTTTTCAGAATCGACAGGTTAGCCATCGTGATTCCCGTGGCCTCTGATAGTGCGGTGAGCGTCATACCTCTTTGCGCAAGCACAGCATCTAACGTCACCTCAACGCGGTGCGGCAATGGTTTAGACGACATAGTCGAGCTCCTCCCGCATGCGCGCCCCCTGCCTAAACGCCGCCCACAGCGCCAGCGCCAACACTCCTGCAAAGAACAGCGCCATGGCAAGCAGCGGCTTCTCCCCCACGACGAGAGTGCCGGACCCCGGGTGCACGGCCTCTTGGAACGCAATCAGGTCCTGCTGCAGGGCAGACCTAGCCGCATCGGAGACAAAACCACAGACAACCCCACCTAGCGCAAGCACTATGCCGGTCACCCCCATAAGCCGCACGGTGCGCCTCTCAAAAGCGCGGCCCTTACTGATTGCCCGGATAACCGCAGTACCAATAATGAGGCCGGCCGCGACAACTACAGCAACAAGCGCGGCCTCAGCAATAGCAAGCTGAATGCTAGTGGCAGAGACGTAGCTTAGCGGAACCTCCGATTCGCCCTGCAAACAGAAATTCGGCAAGTCGCAGGCGCTAATTGGAGCGCCTCCAAATAAGCGTTTCCCACTTGCCAGTTCAATAACCGTCACCGCCTGACCGGCAATCACCAGTAGCGACAGCACCCACACCAGCGCAACCGCGAACCAGAACGGCACTTTTTCAAATCTAGACATCATGGCCCCCTTATTGTTTATCGATATTATTGTTTAACGATAAATCTAGGTGGCGTCAAAGTCAATATCCCAAAAGACCAGTTACTGACATTCACCGTGCGACGCCGCCATCCAAGTTCATGGCACTCCGTCAGCAAAACCGCAGAATGTAGGCGTTTATTCGCGGTTCCAACTATCCTTTCTGTGGCTGACATAGACACAAAGGGGAAGCATGACCGCCGCGCAAGAGCTAACGCCCGCAGAAGAGAAGAAGAAAAGCGGCCTGGCCGCCATCAACGAAGACGAGTTTGACGCCCTCACCGTCATTGGCGGCTGGCGCGTGCTCGTTGAAGCCGTTGTCCCCACGATCATTTTTCTTGTTGGACTGAACATCACGGGAGACTACCTGCTCCCCGCGGGCCTGGCTCTTGGTTTCACGTCGATCGCCGCGCTCATACGCCTGATTCAGCGACTTCCCGTGCGCCCTGCCCTCATCGGAGTGCTCAGCATGACCGCCTCGGTATTTGTGGCGTGGAAAACGGGACAAGCCGTCAACGTGTTTGCCATCTCCATCTTGAAGAACACGTTCTACGGCTCACTCCTGCTGATCTCCATCCTGGTGCGCTGGCCGCTACTCGGCGTCATGCTCGGAGCAGTGCGCGGAGAGAAAACCCGTTGGCGTAAAGGTGAAGAGTGGCAGCTCACCCGCCTGCGCTACTACCAGATCACGTGGATATGGTTCTTCGTGTTCGTTGCCCGCCTCAGCGTTCAAATCCCGCTCTACTTCACCGATAACGTGCAGTGGCTGGCACTCATGAAGCTGTCTTTGGGAATGCCCGCGGACGTCGTAGCCGCATACTTTTCCTGGAGGCTTTTGCGTACGCTACGCCATCGCCATCTCGTCTAGCGACATCTGCGAGTCCGGCGAGAACTGCAAGGTTGAGGGCTCCACACCATTTCGCACCAGTTGCGAACCCATTGCCGCGATCTGCGCCCCATTGTCCGTGCAGAAACGGATCGGCGGAATTCGAACCTCAACGCCAGCCGCATTTGCGCGCTCAGTCAACAGCTCACGCAAACGCGAATTCGCGGAAAACCCGCCTCCAACCACAATCGTCTTCACATCGTGGTCAAGCGCTGCCTGAACAGCCTTAGCCGTCAGCGAATCATTCACGGCCTCACTAAAACCAGCGCAAATATCAGCCTTGCTGATCGACTCACCGCGAAGTTCCTTGGCCTTCACGTAACGCGAAACCGCGGTCTTCAAACCCGAGAAAGAGAAGTCGTAACGGTAGCGTTCCTTGTCGCGCCCACCCGAAAGGCCGCGCGGGAACTTAATCGCTTCCTTATCGCCCTGCTGCGCCAGCCTATCCACGTGCGGGCCACCCGGATACGGCAGTCCCAGCAGACGACCAACCTTGTCGAACGCCTCGCCGGCCGCATCATCGAGCGTGCCACCCAGTTCACGCACATCGGTTGCAATGTTGTTTACGAGCAAGAGGTTAGAGTGCCCGCCCGACACAACCAGCCCAATGAACTTATCTGGAAGCGGCCCGTGCACCAGCTCATCAACAGCCAAATGCCCCAGCACGTGATTCACCCCGTACACTGGCACACCCAAGGAGGTGGCCAGAGCCTTACCAGCGCAAATCCCAACCGTTAGCGACCCCCCCAGCCCGGGCCCTGCCGCAACAGCCACAGCGTCCACGTCTGAAAGCTGAACTTCAGCCTCGTCTAACGCCGCTTCAAGAGTGGGTAAGAAAGACTCCAGGTGCGCGCGCGAGGCTATCTCGGGAATAATGCCACCGTAACGCGCGTACTCGTCCATCGACGTGGCTGTACGATCAGCCAACAGCTGCCCGCCGCGAACCAGGGCCACGCCAGTTTCGTCACACGTCGACTCAATACCTAAGACCAAAGCATCTTTCATTTCCATCACCTCAAGCATTCTAAACCCTGAGCGGCACAATCCCACACCAGAGCCTATTGCCTGCCCGCTCCGTTAGTGTGAGACGATAAAAGTATGAAGAGATTAGTATTCCTCGATCTTGATGGAACCGTTGTTACCCAGCATCAAATCGTCCCCGATTCTGCGCGCGAAGCGCTTCAGAAGGTGCACGATAACGGGCACACCCTGTGGATTTGCACGGGCAGGTCAGCACCCGAGATCTATCCGTGGCTGTGGGATCTAGGCTTTCAAGGATTCATTGGCGCAAACGGCGCTCACGCCCGCCTTGACGGGGAGGACCTTTTTGATCACCGACTTTCTAAAGAGTTCATAGAAGAGGCTGAAGCTTACTTTCGTGAACACGGCATTGTGAGCCTGTGGCAAACCCCTGATGCGCTTCATCCAGCTGAGGGGTTTATGGAAATGTTTTTCCAGTCCACTCCCGAAGCAGTTGAGCGGTGGAGCGCCTACATTGACCAGGTCACCCCGTACGTCAAGAAGGGACTTCCAGTGGGCTCATCTAAAGGGATGATTACCATTCCCCCAGCCTCGGGCCTCACGATCGAAGACGTTAACGAACACCTTGGCCCGCAGATCCTCATCATTCCCGCTTCGGTTGATACCGGCGTGGCAAATACGGGAGAGGTGATGCTATCGGCGTACAACAAGGGCACAGGACTTAAGGAGGTGGCCGAAGTGCTTGGCTTCCCCATTGAGCAAACCGTAGCTGTTGGAGATGAATTGAATGACCTGCAGATGGTCTCAACAGCCGGCATGGGCATCGCCATGGGCAACGCCGTTCCAGAAGTGAAAAAGGTAGCGGATTTTGTCTCTACCCACATCGAAGAGGATGGCCTCGCAAACGCCCTCAAACACGCGGGCCTGTACTAACCGCTGCACTACAGCAACAAAAAGGTGGCTTCGAGATAATTCTCGAAGCCACCTTTTGCTTGGCCAATACGGCTTGGGTTACACGCCCTTCAGGACAGCCTTTCCAAGCTGGCGGTTCAGCGTAGAAATAACATCCAGCGGGATCTGCTTCGGGCAGACAGCCGCGCACTCACCAATGTTCGTGCACGTGCCAAAGCCTTCCGCGTCATGCTGGTTCAGCATGTTCTTCACGCGCATAAGGTTCTCCGGCTGGCCCTGCGGAAGCAGGTTCAGGTGCGTGACCTTAGCCGAGGTGAACAGCATTGCCGAAGCGTTCGGGCAGGCAGCCACGCAAGCACCACAACCGATGCAAGCGGCGGCCTCGAACGCGCGGTCGGCGTTCTGCTTCGGAACCGGCGTAGCGTGAGCGTCCGGAGCCGCACCCGTGTTCACGGAAATGTAGCCACCGGCCTGAATAATGCGGTCCAGAGCCGAGCGGTCAACAACCAGGTCCTGAATAATCGGGAATGCGGTTGCTCGCCACGGCTCGATGGTGATCGTGTCACCATCGTTGAACGAACGCATGTGGAGCTGGCAGGTGGTGGTGACCTCCGGGCCGTGTGCAACGCCGTTGATTACAACGCCACACTGGCCACAGATGCCCTCACGGCAGTCCGAGTCGAATGCGATCGGCTCTTCGCCAGCCTCGAATAGTTCCTCGTTGAGGATGTCCAGCATTTCCAGGAACGACGAGTCTTCCGACACGTTGTGTACCTGGTATTCGTGCATCGCGCCAGCATCTTCGGGATTGGCCTGGCGCCAAATCTTAAGGGTGATGTTCACTTGTAACTCCGCTGCTTAAGCTCGATGTTGTTGTAAATCAGGTCTTCCTTGTGCAGGGTCGGAACGCCGTCGGCGCCAAACTCCCAGGCAGCCACGTAGGTGAACTTGTCGTCATGACGAAGTGCTTCACCTTCAGGCGTCTGGTGCTCTGCACGGAAGTGGCCACCACAGGACTCCTCGCGGTGCAATGCGTCAATACACATCAGTTCACCCAGCTCGAGGAAGTCGGCAACGCGGCCGGCCTTTTCCAAAGACTGGTTCATCTCGCCCTTGGTCTTACCCGGAATGCGCACGTTGTTGTAGAACTCTTCGCGAAGCTCACGAATCATTCCAATAGCCTTCTTAAGGCCTTCCTCGTTACGCTCCATACCGCAGTACTCCCACATGATGTGGCCGAGTTCCTTGTGGAACGAGTCAACGGAACGGTTACCGTCGATCGACATGAGCTTATCGATACGAGCCTGCGTGGAATCCAACGCCTCCTGAACGGCAGCCGAGTTCTCATCAAGCTTCTCAAAGCCGAACGCACCAGCGAGGTAATCGTTAATCGTGTTCGGAAGAACGAAGTAGCCATCGGACAGGCCCTGCATGAGCGCGGAAGCACCCAGGCGGTTAGCACCGTGATCCGAGAAGTTAGCCTCGCCAGCTACGAACAAGCCCGGCAGGTTGGACTGCAGGTCGTAGTCAACCCACAGGCCGCCCATCGTGTAGTGAACAGCCGGGTAGATACGCATTGGAACTTCGTACGGGTTGTCGCCTGTGATGCGCTCGTACATGTCGAACAGGTTGCCGTACTTAGCGGAAACCGCGTCCTTGCCCATACGCTCAATAGCTTCTGCGAAATCCAGGTAAACGCCGCGTGCAACGCCGTTAATCTCCGGGCCTACGCCGCGGCCATCGTCACACATGTTCTTCGCCTGACGCGAAGCAATGTCACGCGGAACGAGGTTACCGAACGACGGGTAGATGCGCTCCAAGTAGTAGTCGCGATCCTCTTCCGGAATATCGCGCGGATCCTTCTTGCAGTCCTCAGCCTTCTTCGGAACCCAAATACGACCGTCGTTACGGAGCGACTCTGACATTAGCGTCAGCTTTGACTGCTGGTCACCGTGCTGCGGGATGCAGGTTGGGTGAATCTGCGTGTAGCAGGGGTTGCCAAAGTAGGCGCCCTTGCGGTGTGCACGCCAAACAGCCGTACCGTTACAGCCCATCGCGTTGGTGGACAGGAAGAATACGTTGCCGTAGCCACCCGTTGCCAAAACAACAGCGTCAGCCGTGTAGGTCTCCAGCTCACCCGTTGCCATGTTGCGAGCAACGATACCGCGAGCGCGGCCGTCCGAAACAATGAGCTCAACCATCTCGTGGCGGCGGTGCTCCACCACCGTGCCGGCCTCAACCTGACGCTCAAGCGCCTGGTATGCGCCAATCAAAAGCTGCTGGCCTGTCTGGCCACGAGCGTAGAACGTACGCGATACCTGTACGCCACCGAACGAGCGGTTATCTAGCAGGCCGCCGTATTCACGAGCGAATGGAACGCCCTGGGCAACACACTGGTCGATGATGTTTGCCGAAACCTCAGCGAGACGGTAAACGTTGGTCTCACGAGCACGGTAGTCGCCGCCCTTAACAGTGTCGTAGAACAGGCGGAATACCGAGTCGTTGTCGTTGCGATAATTCTTCGCAGCGTTAATACCACCCTGCGCAGCAATGGAGTGGGCGCGGCGGGCGGAATCCTGGTAGAAGAATGCGTCAACGTGGTAGCCCATTTCGCCAAGCGAAGCAGCGGCAGCGCCACCTGCAAGACCGGTACCTACGATGATCACCTTGAGCTTGCGTCGGTTAGCCGGGTTCACGAGCTTTGCGTTGAACTTACGGGTTTCCCAACACTGCGCTAGGGGCACATCCAAAGGTGCCTTGGTGTCCGCGATTTTCTCGCCTTCGCGGTAGAGGCCGTGGATAAGCTGATCAGTCATTTCACGTTCCTCAAGAAATAAAGCCGAATGCGATAGCGACCGGCGGCAGCATGAACATCACGAACACGATTGCAGCAACAATGCCACCGATTACAACAGTGATGTGCTGGGTGTTACGACGGAGCCAGCCCATGGACTGTAGAGCCGACCAAATGCCGTGACCGATGTGCATTGCAAGGGTTCCAACAAAAACGGCGTACAGGACAACCAGGGCCGGGTTAGAGAAGGCTCCAACCATCCTCATGTACGGGGACATCTCGCTTGCTTCGAAGCCAGCGGGAATCGTTGCCGTGGTGAAGTGGAGAATATGGAACACAATCATGAACAGCAAGATCACTGCGGATACGCGCATGGTGCGCGCAGCGTAGGAGTCTGCAACGTTCTTCTTAACCGAGTAGCGGTCGGCGCGTGCCTTCTTGGAAACGTACCAGGTGTGGAACGCGGCGAGGATGTGCACGAGCGCGAACAGAATCATCGCCGTGCGGAATACAACGATCAGTCCACCTTCAGGCAGTAGCGGATAGAAGGCGTCCCCCTTCAACCAGTGAGCGTAGTGATCGTACGCCTCCTGGCCGAGGAACATCTTCAAGTTTCCGTACGCGTGGACGATAACGAACATGACGAAGAAGAGGCCGGAAATTGCCATTAGTTGCTTCACGAACACGTTCGTGTTCCAGGCGCGGCGCTTCCTCGTTTCGAGATTTTTATTGGCCATGTATTCAAGGGTACATACGTGAAACGCAGCTCATGTCGTATACGATCGTCACGCTGGTGCAGGACCCTCGCACATATTCCTACTTTTGGGCTATATGGCGCGAAATAGCGGGCTTTGTTCTGTCACCCCGACCGAGAGGTTTGAGGCCACTTTGCGCCTTGTTAACGTCATAAAAATATGTCTATTAGGCAACACTTGGGTTTCATAATGACCGATCGTCGTCAAACCTGTCGCCACCAACTGGTTTTTACGCATTACGAGATTGCAATTGGGGCAGTGTTTACCTGCCCACCTATAGGCCCAGCTCCATCACGACGGCTTCTTCGCTGGGTGCGCGATAGTAGCGCGGAATCCTTGCGATCTGCTTGAAACCGCGCGATCCGTATAACCCGATCGCGCTGGCATTAGATGCGCGGACCTCCAGCATCACGCGACTAACCCGGCGCTGTGAGCGCTCTATGCCCGCCACGGATTCGCTGACATCCTCGCTCGACGTGTCGCCGCTGGCAGGATCTGCCATCGTGCGATCACCCTCCAAAGGCATCAGGTAGTGCACCTGGCTCGGCGTGAAAAACCGGGCGATTCTAAGCACCTGCAACAGGTGATCGAGTAGTGCGCCCGCTATCCCCCGGCCCTGGTATTCTGGTAGCACGCCTATGGTCAGCACATCGGCCACCTCGTTTATGGAAGCCCCCGCGGCGGCAATCAGCACGTCGCGGTCAAACATTCCAAAGTGGATGCGATCTGGGCTAGAGAGCTCCGCGGTCCAGCTGGCGCGGCTCCACTGGTCGGCTTTTGGAAAAACCTGCTGTTCAAAGTGCAGCACCTGTTCTAAGTTCGCCGCGGTTAAAACCACCGGGGCGGGCTCCAGGCTCACTTCTTTTCGCCGTGAATATCCGGGCGGCGCAGATACTGCGGATCTACCGGAAAGTCCTCCACCCCATTTTCAAGGCGAGCGCGCACAATCCGCGCAGCCACAGCCACGTCAAAACCTTGAGCGTCGCGAGTGCTCGGCAAAGCGTCGGAGTAAATCTGGCAGGCCGGGCCCGCGAACTCAACGCCGCTACCTTGGAACTTATTGGCCACAAAATCTGCGGTGTTTACGGCAGGGCCTTCAAGTATCTCAACGTCGTTTGGGCCAGCTGCGCGCACGTGCGCCCAATACACCTCGTGACGGCGAGCATCGGTCACCACCACAATCTCGGCGCCTGCGGGCATGTCATCTAGGTAAGAGCGAGCCAAAACCTCGAGCGAGCCAATCCCGCGCACGGGGATCCCAGCCACGCGGCCAATCACTCGAGCGGTTACGAGGCCCGCGCGAAGCCCCGTGAATGGAGCCGGCCCGGTACCGACGATCACCTGATCCAGGTCCGCCTCTTTTGCTGTCTTGCCAAGCCCCGCCTCACTGATCGAAAGCGAGATGAGTTCGGCAAGGCGCTCAGCGTGAGCGCGAGAGTTGGGCTCCGTATTTACCGTTGTCCCGGCCTCGGTTACAACCGCAACTACCGCACCGCCGGAGGTATCAATGCACAGGTCTTTCATGCGTATGCTCCCTCAACTGCCTCGCGAAGCGTTTCTTCAAGCGCGTCCTCACCGGTCCAACGCGGACCGACCGGGTTGAAAGTGACCTCACGAATGTTGGAATCAGCGTGCTCCAAGTTTTCACTCAACTCGTCCACGGCGGCCGGGTTCTTAAAAGTCACTTCAAGGCGGTTCGGGGAAAGCGACTCGGTTTTACCTTCGCCCCACTCCACCACAAGCACGGACTCCTCCAGCGCGGTGTCAAGATCCAAAGTTTCTAGATCGTCAAGATCCTTAATGCGATACGCGTCCACGTGCACCAAATCCGGATTGCCCTTATGCACGCGCGCAATGATGAACGTGGGGGAAGCAACGCGGCCCTTCACACCCATAGCGCGGCCAAGCCCCTGCGTGAACGTGGTCTTACCCGTCCCCAGATCGCCGGTGAGCATAATCATGTCGCCCCCGCACACAAACCGGGCAAGAGCGGCCCCCAAGCTACGCGTATCATCCGCGCTTCTTGCAGTAATCGTAAACATGGTCTTCCTTTACGTATCAGCGCCGCTCTAAGAGTACGCTCTTGGCACGCGCGCACCCAACCGAGTAATGATCTCGTAGTTGATAGTGCCGCACGCCTGCGCCCAATCATCCGCAAGCGGACACCCGGGCGTGGTTTTTGAGTTGGGATTGCCAAACAGCACCACGGTGTCGCCGGCCCGGGCGGGAGGCTCATTGCCCTCCGCGGGCCCAAGGTCGATCACAAACTGGTCCATGCACACGCGCCCAACTACGTGCGTGTCGATCCTCCCCGCCTGCGTATAGACGCTGACCGGGCCTTTGCCCGCAGCGTGGCGCGGGATACCGTCCCCATATCCAAGAGGAACCAGGCCGAGCCAGCGATCCGTGGGAGCAACCCACTGTCCTCCATATGACACGGTTTGACCCCGCGGGACGCGCTTGACCTGCACCAGGTCAGCCTTCAACGTCATCACCGGTTGCAACCCCAAGTCCAGCGAGGGCGTGTTCTGCGGGTCTGGCGAAAGTCCGTACAACCCAATGCCGTCTCGCACCATGTCGAAATGAGTGTCCTCATGCCAGATCTGGCCCGCCGTTGCCGCAAGGTGGCGCTCAAAACCGGCCAGGCCAGCCTCTACAGCCGCCTGCACTGCCTCGTTAAAAATCTTGATTTGAAGGCCGGTGGCCCGCTTGCCTTCCGCACCGGCTTCGTCCGCGCGCGCCAAATGCGACCACACGCCCACGATCTTCGCGTGTTTTGCCTTGCTTGCCGCGAGCGCGAGGGCAGGGAACTCTGTGGGGATCGCTCCTCCGCGGCCCATCCCCGTGTCCACCTTCAGATGAATACGAGCTGGCAAACCTTGACTCTCTATCAAGTGAAGCTGGTCCAGGTTAGACACGGACAGTTCAATGTCAGCTTCAATCGCTTGGCGAATGGCGGCTTCGTCAGACACTGGCAGGATCCAACTGAAAATACTGACCCCATCAATGCCCTCTTGTTTGAGGAAACTACTGAGATCAAGAGCCTCGGCAAGCTGGGCGATACCCAAAATGTCGTAGCCTGCGCGGGCAAGCGCGCGAGAAACCTCGTGGCTACCGTGCCCGTAGGCGTCAGCTTTCACAATCCCCAGGTGGCGAGCCTTCCGAGCGAAAGTGCGCATGCGCGCGGCATTTGCCACAAGCGCGGCAACATCGACCTCGACAACCGCCGGATAGTGCGCTAACTGTTCACTCACTGTCATTCTCCTCGAGACTATGACACCACTGGGACGCTACTTCTGGGCGGCATCCGTTTTGCTGGCGAACACCACAAAACGCTGCCCCGCATAGTTCAACGCCACAAACAAAATCATACCGAGACCCATGGACAAGTTATCCGCAACCTTCACCGAAAGCTCCGAAGTAAGCGCATAAACCAGGGGCTTAGCCAACCCGTAGGCAAGCAGGTAGCACGCCGCAATATTCACAATGAACAGCCACACTTGACGCAGCGAACGCTCCTTGTTTTGGAACGTGAAGTACTTATTCAGCACGAAGCTCACAATCGAACCAATAATGTAGTTCAACGCTGAGGACACCCAGTAGCCAAAACCCAGCCAGTTATACGCCAAGAACATCACGGTTGTGCCCACAATCGTGTTCACAATGCCCACCAGGATGAACTTCCACGTAGTTGCGTCAATCAGCTTGCGGCGGGCTTGGCCCGGCGCTGAGGGCTTTGCAGGTGCCGAGGGGCCGGATGCAGGTGGCTCGGACGGGGGTGGGGTTTGCGGGTTTTCAGTCACAGAGCCTCCCGGGCAGAATTCTTATGCGAACGCAGGGCCTGCCCAAAAGCGTCAGGCAGATTGCGCGCAATATCAGAAGCCGCTATCGGGCGGCCACCTTCCAAACCATAGCCCGGACGCAGAGCAACCCCGCCGGCCTGCCCATCCACGTCCTCGAATCCAGCTGCACGCCGCGCCGCCACCCCGTGCAACCAAACAGCGGCCGCCACCGCGCGCGTCAGCTCCTCCCAATCGAGGCGGCCCGCTTCCTCCTCGACGTGCGCCTGCACGCCGGCAAGAACACCCGCAATCGCGCCGGCGAGGACGTCGCCTGAGCCGGCCGTGCCCGCCCATGTCGGAGCCTGCGCCTGCACAAACACGTGGCCGCGCGGGCTCACAATCAGCGTGGCAGCACCCTTCAACGCAATTACCGCGCCAGATAGCCCAGCCAGGCGCATAGCGGCCTTGATTGGGGCTTCCTCCACGCGTTCACGCGTCCATTCAGATTCATCCAGGATCGATAGCGCCGCTGCGGCCTCCCCCGCATGGGGTGTCCACACCATCTGTGGCGCTGCCGCGTGACCAGAGTGCACCAGCTGCGCTGCCACCGAAATCGCGCCCGCATCAACTACCAGGGGAACTTCCGCCTCAAAAATCTGTGTAGCGATCCGGCTACGATCCTCCAAGTTCTGCGGGTCCATACCGCACCCAACTGCCACTGCTTGCGCGCGTCCATCCACTGTTACAACCTCGGGAGCGGCAGCCAACACCAGAGTGCGCGTAGCTTCATCAGTGACGAGGCGGATCATGCCGGTACCAACTCCGCGTGCTCCCAAGGTAGCCAAGACCGCCGCGCCCGGATACTTCTGCGATCCCACCACCAGGCGCACCACGCCGCGTGAATACTTGTGATCCGTAGCGGATGGGAGTGCGACAACCTCACGCACGTCAACGCCTTCAAGTACGCGGGCAAAATGAGGCCCCAAATCGAGCCCCAAATCCACTAGGCGAACCTCGCGCTGGTAGTAGCAAGCGGGAGGGAACACCGCCGACGGCTTCAACGCGCCCATCGTCACCACGATGTCAGCGCGCAGCGCATCTGCCGGAACCGTACCGTCCGGTGTTGCTAGTCCCGACGGCACGTCAACCGCCACCACCTTGCGGCCAGGCAACTGGCCCCGCGCCTCTTCTAACGCGGCAACAATTGACGCCAGCGGTTCCTTCAGCGCGCCTTCGGTGCCCGTGCCCACAAGGCCATCGATCCATACAGTTGCGGAGGCAAGCAACGGCAACACGTCAGCGGCGGTCTTAGCAGGCTGGCAGATTTCCACCCCAGCCGCGCGCGCGGCAGTCAAAGCACGTTCGTGTGGATGATCACTCAGCACGACGGCCTTAACGGGAACGCCCTCACCGCACAAGAATGCGGCCGCGTACAGCGCGTCTCCCCCATTGTCACCGCCACCAACAAGCGCAGCTACCTCGCCGGCCTGGTACACATCTTGCACCGCGTCGGCAACGCCTCGCGCCGCTACCTTCATCAACTCATCTAGGCCCGCAGCCTTCACAGCTGCGGCCTCCCTGGCGCGGATCATTGACACGCTAAAAACTCGCTGCATTTGCCCTCCTCAACTACACAACTTTACGTCCTAAAACAGGGCGCCATCATCCGAGGCGAAAAATCGCGAAAAATCAGGCAAAATAGTTGCGTGCATTTCAACCCGCCTGCCCGGCTCTACGCAGAGCAATCACCGTTCCAACGTTTCACGCGCGAAGCCTGGAGCGACCTTGCAGATTCAACGCCACTACCTTTAACCGTGGAGGATGTTGAGCGGATCTCCAGCCTTGGCGACCCAATGGATCTTGCGGAAGTGGATGCCATTTACCGCCCTATTTCCGCGCTTTTGCAAATGTATGTGAACTCGGCGCGCAGGCTGTCACACGACCGACACTACTTTTTGCGCGAACCCCACCGCCCGCCGGTCCCGTTTATTATTGGCGTGGCCGGATCGGTAGCGGTTGGTAAGTCTTCAACCGCACGCCTGTTGCGGGAACTGTTGCGCCGGTGGCCCAACACTCCCCGCGTGCAACTGATTGCAACGGATGGATTTTTGCTACCCAATGCCGTGTTGAAAGAGCGCGGCATAATGGCAAAGAAGGGCTTCCCAGAGTCCTACGACCGCGCGGCTCTGATGAAGTTCATGGCCGACGTGAAGTCTGGCCAGTCTGGCGTGACCGCCCCCGTTTACTCGCACCTCACTTACGATATTGTTCCCGGCGAGCGTGAAGTGGTGAACCAGCCGGACATCCTCATCGTTGAGGGCCTGAACGTTCTCCAGGCTGCAAGAACCGCAAAAGACCAGACGGGCGCTGTAGCGGTTTCGGACTACTTTGATTTTTCGATTTACGTGGACGCAGACCAAGACCACATTGAGTCTTGGTACATCAACCGTTTCTTGAAGCTACGTTCAACTGCGTTTAGTGACAAGAACTCGTATTTCCGCGCCTACGCGAATCTGACGGACGAGGAGGCCGTGGCGCGCGCCCACGAAATTTGGAACACCATTAACTTGCCTAACCTAACGGACAACATCCTGCCCACCCGCGAGCGCGCTACCCTCGTTATTCATAAGGGAGCAGACCACCGGGTTAGGGAACTGCGGTTACGCAAAATCTGAAACTAGGTTTAGAAGAAAACACCTATGGCACACCAGCACTCACATATTTCTCGCACTGCTGAGGCTTCAACAACTTCGCCAAAGGCGCGTTTGGTAATCATTGTTCTACTCGCATTCATTACGGCTCTGACCGCTGTTGGCGCGTACGTGCTACGGCCTGACTGGGAGGGACTTGAGCATGTTCAGGCCCTCACGGGTTATCAAACCGCACCGGGCGTTTCGCGGGAGCAGGCCAAAATTCTTGAAGTGGAGCACCGGTGCGAGAGCGCTGCTCTGGCGGCGAGCGGAGCGCATTCTTGTGTGACGCTTACCGTCCGGCTGACCACGGGTGAGGATGCGGGGAAAGAAGCCGTGATGGAATCGCCTGGCCCTGCCGCCGCCTCGCACCTGTCTGTAGGAGACGTGATTCAGGTAATCAGTTCACCCGGCCCAAACGGCTCTGCGGTTTACAGTTTCACGGGGATTGAGCGCAATCTGCCCATCCTTCTTTTCGCGCTACTGTTCGTTTTGGTTGTGCTGGCCGTGGCGAGGGCGAAGGGAGCTATGGCGCTGGTAGGGCTTGCGTTTGCCGTGCTGGTGCTCATTCGATTCATGTTGCCGTCGCTGGCGTCGGGAAGACCCGGGATTCTCGTGGGCGTGGTTGGTTCAACTGCGATCATGCTGGTTGTGATTCATGTTGCGCACGGTTTTTCGATGCGAACTGCCTCCGCAATGTTGGGCACCTTTGCGGGCCTGTTGTTGGCTGCTTTTCTTGGCACCGTTGCAACGAGGTTCGGGCATCTGTCCGGTTTTGTTGACGAGACTGCGTTTAACTTGTCCTCAAGCCTGCCGGGCCTAGATATGAGCCAGCTTTTGGTTGCGGCCATTATTTTGAGCGGACTGGGCGTGTTGAACGATGTGACGATCACGCAGTCTTCTGCAGTTTGGGAGCTACGCATTGCCTCCCCCACTTACACGAAACGAGAGATCTACTCGAGCGCCATGCGCATTGGGCGCGACCACATTGCCTCCACGATCTACACGATAGTGTTTGCCTACACTGGCGCCGCATTGTCTTCCGTCATGCTGATTGCACTGTTTTATGACCAGTCTTTATCGGACCTGTTCGCGGTGGAGAGCCTAGCGGCCGAGGCCCTGCAAATCTTCGCGTCCGGCAGCGCCCTCATTTTGAGCGTGCCCATCACAACTGCGATCGCAGTCGCAGCCGTACGCGGACCGCAAGTGCCCGCAGACACGCAAACGCCGGGAGCACAACAAGTACTCCCGGCGTAAGGCGGTATTTGCGCAAAGCTTTGCTTTCTATGAGAATCTAGGACGCACTTTCATTCAGCAGATTCGCAGCGCGTTTCAATAGTTCTCTCTTCAAAACCTTCTCAGGCATGACTCCAGGGACGCTCACTGCCGTCAAATAGGTTGCCTGTTTGGCAAGGTCACGGAAAAACAGCCTGTGATTGACGCCCTTAGGAACAGATTCATCTGTAACCTCCAGCAGGAGTTCAACCAGGCGCTTATCGGAACTGAGCAATGGGCGTTCAACCGTTTGCTGGACACTGTCCTGGTCTAATATGTGCTCATACTTCTCTTCTAGTTCCAACGTAAACGCCTCACGCCTAAACCAGAGCCTATGAAGAGCATTCCTTCGAGTAGCTCCGAATCTCGCTTCGCTAATCTTCGGGAACCGTCTGAGAACGTACTCAGGCAATATGAAAGTCGCTAGTGTTGCCCACATCAGACCGTCCTCAGTCTGAGCGGGGTGCACCCTCATTTCTGTGTGGAGAAGGGAGGCAAAGTCAGCATCAGTTGCGAAAGATAGAAATTCCCCTTCTCTAGTCTTGTCTATAAGCGATGCCACCTTATTCTGCAGTTCTTTAAGATGTGCCACAGTAACCTTGGTACCACCAACTTGGTTCAATTCGGGTGAGTAGGCGAAAGATGGATGCTCGAGCCGGGTATACGACCGCATGCCCATCCCCGAGGCATACATAGAGGCAAGGTTTTCGAACTGCTGACTCAGCACATCCGAAGACGCTACTGGATATAAAAACCAGCTACCGTTAACGGACATTCTTCTTCACCGCCTTCTTGATCTTATTCTCGATCTCCACAAAGTTTGACGGATCACGGTAAGCCCGCAATAGGTCGGCGCTAGTCCAGTTGCTGTCCATCATCCTTGCATATCTAGCAACGGCCGCTGCCAGTGATTCCGGATATTCCACAGCGCAGTCATCTACCTCATTCAAGTCATCACTTGCTAACGAGGAAGCTGCTTGAATCGTGGTCCGAATAACGTCACACACCAGCGCCCATTGCAATACCTTGTCGCCTGCATTCAATTCTCGAATGAGCTTCTTTTCATTCGCATTTAGACGGGGATTGATGTGATGCTGATACCGGTCAGTTAGGTCTTGGAAGCTAACGTGAATTTCCCAAGGTGATTCTAATCCCTCGACCTCCCGAGTCGGGATAATTGCAGAGTCTCCTCGGGCAAGTATCTTCGTCGTATTGGTCGCAAGACGAGCAAACGGGACGGCAGGAATACTCTGATCATCAGATACATATCCCGGTCCGCATATGGTGGCTGTAAGTTGGATCTCTCCGATAACCTTGGATGCGTCAACACTGACCGAAGTGACAAGAGTGTCGGCATTTCGCGAACGAAAACCCGATGTTTCGTGGACTAGATAGCGGGTTCCGGGACAGTAAGCCTCAATAACCAGACTGTACAGTTCTCGGTCCTGAACATGTACGTTCTCAAAAAACCGATCGGATACTTTGGCTCCAATCTCGAAGCTAACAGATGGAGAAGGAGGCCATTCATCCATCAATGATTCAAAAGAATCGTCCTCACTGCCGTTTACAGACCATTTACCCCATTTAACGTCCGAGTCTGAAGCCGCAAAAAACGGGAATGCCTGAACTTTTCTCACTGGGCTCTCCTCCCTTCTCGCTTATTCTCAGGTTTCTCAGCATTCAACTTGGTCTCAAGCAAGCAACCTCCCGGAGCTTTGACTTTCACCAAGTACTCAGCACCACCAACTAGGGTTGCCTTTAGACCCGCCGAGTTCTTGCGCGGGTCATTCAGATTAATCCATTGAACTTCCAGTTGCTCATCTCTGAGAACCTCTTTTGCCTCCGCAACAATCGAAACCTCAAGGGACACGTTCAAAGGTTCAGTTTCGTTTTCAGGGGTCTTTATGAGTAGATGTTGAATCTGCTGATTACCGCTAATTCCGCCGAATTTGCACTCGATAATTTCGGGCAACAGTACTTTCTTTCGCCCCTTACTACCACTTCGGCTCTTCGACGAAGTGGTCATTGATTCAGATAGAGCTGGGCGTGGTAACAGAGAGCCCAACATCTTAGAAACCGTGATGTTGATATTCGCTCCTGCGCTAGCCTCGTCATGATTCACAGGATTCATGAACGCTGCTGCCACAGCCCGCACGTCTCGTCTAGCTCGCTCTACTCTGTTCTTGTAAACACGCTTCGCACCGTCTAATTGGCCGGTATTCCATTCGGTGTGAGTTGGGTTTTCGGCAGCTGAGAATGCCTCATCTACCTCCGGATCTCGAGACGCTTTGAACACTCCGCACGTATAAGCGTCTTCATTAGATTCTGTGCCAAAAGGCAGGTACCTGACCACAAGTTCAGGAGCTCGCAACAGGCATAATGTTCCGTTCTTCCCTACCATGGCTCGTTTAAAGGGCGTTTCATCCATCGGGAAAAGATCTCTAACAATCGCAAGTGATCCAAGATCCTTTACGCCTTTGGTCCTTTGTTGATACCCAATCGTCTTCACGACCTTGATGTCGGTTTCCCCTTCGGGGCTCTCCTCAATCTCACCATCTTCGAGGTCACGCACATCATTTAGGACTTCGGCCCATACACTCCATAAGTCCTCATGAATAGATCCCATTGAGAGCTCGACACCATTTGCCAATACTCTTATATCCATCGGCACCACCCCAGACGATGTGGGGGTCATTTTCGGCCAGAGATTCACCAACGCGTAATCTCGTAGTTTCCCACCGAGTTCGTACGTATCAATCTGACGCTCTTCCAGATCTGCGTTTGCTGTTTCCTCTTCATCGATCCCGTTCGTATAAACAGGATCGATCACGAGGATATTTGTGCCCGTTTCTTGACCTTCAAAATGGTGGTCAAATATGGCCTCACCGATTCGTCGGGCTTGCTCTCCAATAACCGGAACAAACTCACCGTCCTGTTCGTCTCCCCACCAATGTCGACCAATATGTTGCTTGCCGTTCTCTTGAAATGGAGAACCAATATGCGAAGCGATCAATCTATATTCGAGTTGCCCTCGATACCAACAGCGAGTCCAATAGATAATTGTCATCGATTTGCTGACCAAAAAAGCAGCGATTTTTCCGAACCCATACGTTCCGCCGCCTAGCTCGGTATCACGTGTTGCACCAAGTGTGAATACGAGGTCTCGAAAATTCGTATCCAAGATTCGCCCCTGAGCGTCCTTTTTTGGTGCAGAAATACGGGCTTCGCCATCAAGACCCGAAGTGCCCCTGTCCAGGATCTCAATGCATTTCATACGGTCTTTGCTACGAATACTCTCCACTAGGCTGGTAGCTAGATTCTTCCGCGAACCAAGAACGACATTCTTTACAAAGCTGTCCTGTGATTCCGAAAGTTCCCGAACATCCACTACAAAGCTTGGAGTCTGACATGACTCAAGCTTGGCATCCCAACTATTTTGAGCACATTCTCGGATCATAATCTCGTAAGGATCCATAGCAAACGTGCCGAGTAGCTTATGCGTTCCATCTGCGGATACCGCATTGGCCCCTGTCTCTGGCGAGTACTGTTTCAGCGGTTTAAGGTTCGACATTCGTCCTCACTGGCTCTAGAAATACGCTCGTCATTTCTTCATTGGATAACCGGTATGCGTATTGCAATTCCACGTCATATTGCAGGTTCGATACGCCTTCCATTACGCGTGGCGCCCCGAAATCCCCAATATGAGGGAAAGTCTCATCGACCTTGTAAAAGCCGATGTCTTTAACTAGAAGAGGGCGAGTGGTGTCATCTTCTAAGATCTGGGCAGATACCATCTGGATCTTGCCAGCCAGATCGATATTACTTATTCCCAGCTCAATGATGTGATCACGAAGTTCGTGTATTGTTCGTCCCCTCGGATGAGTTGTCAAAGCCACTCTCGCTAGATAGAGGGGGATTCCACCTGAGGGGACAAACTGGTTGGGATCGCTTACGTGCAGGCGATTGTAATTTGTCGCTGTAGTGGTCTTAACTTCAATATTCCAAGACGCGCTCTTAAAGTCAGGGCCTTCGTTCTCTGGTCCTGACCACGATTCAACAGCGAGCGTCGGGTCATTTGGAGCCACATACTCGAGGACTACAAGCTCTCCGAATAAGCCAACGAGTGTATTAAAAGAGACCTTTCTGATGTCCTGTTGCAAAAGCTCTTCCCACTTAAGAAATACATCCTCAAACGTCTCAAACGCACTCGTCTCCATCCCATCTAGCATTCGGATGAAATCAACGATGAGCGACTCAAAAGTTGATGTTAACGACGCTCGGGTACATGTGAATGCGACATACCTAGCCTTGCGGCCGGTTTTTCTATCTGTGTGCCAGACAGTTTGTCGGTCGATAAATTTCGTCAGAGCCCCACTCATGACGGCGAGCTCTTCCGAAATTTGTATCAGTAACTGCCTTTGAGCTTCCGGGGAGAAAGTAACCCATACAAGTTCCCCGGTACCTGGGCATTCAAGCCGAAATGCTCTTACCGTTTCATCATCGGGGCTCTCAAAGGGCTTTTCTAGGTAACTACGTAAATCTTCACCAGGCGTATTCACTGTTTTCCTTCACCTAGAGCTTTCGGGTTTCACTGATACATAATCGCCATCGCTCTTTTCAGTTCTTGAGAGGAATGGAGGTATCAAGCCGAACAAAGGAACATCTGCCGGTGCATTAAGCGCACACCGAGTTTTCGAGTCATTATTCGAAGGAGCAGAGTACTTGTCAATCAAATACAACAACAAAAGTCCATTACCGCTTGCGTCCCGCCTGCGCACCTCAATTTGTTGTCTTATTCCTAATCCTGGCTCAACTGCTTCAATATCAGCGCTAACATCATCCGGAGCAATAACTGCCCTGATGTCTGTTGCATCATCATCGCTTGTAATCGTTCGAGTACGTTTTGACAGGGTAATTTCCATCCCGTCGATTAACTCAACCCGCTTGCCAGACTTAGGAGAAACTAGGACTACATTCCAATGTTTACCCATTGCGTGCTGATTTATCCAGGTGACTATCACTTCAGGCTGGAGCGAACTCACCTTTTCGTGCACGTTATACCGGTCTAGAAAAGTCAATATCTCTGCCGAGGGCACATCGAACAGTACCCAGTTGTTTCGAATGCGTTTCGCCTTCGAACAGGCTTGATTAAAAGCCGCGACCGAATCGACGAACGCCTGCCAGTTGTGTGCAATCGGCTCCAGATCATTCTCGAATATTTGCGTCTGTAGTCTTACCCCTTGAAGACTACGGTCTACCTTGTGCGCAAAGTACATTTTGTTGTTCGAGGTTAACTCGAGTACCCCGGGATATGTGCGCATCCGCACTCCAATTTCGCCCGGCGTCTGTTGCCCATCTACGAAGAACTCTGCTTCTTCACGTAATTCGGACTCAATATCGGCTATGTACGTGAACTTATTGCGCACACCTAGACTCATCCACACTCTTACAAGATCTTCATATCCTGGCCTATAGCCGAACCAACGGCCCATCTGCGCCAAGGTATCGGCAGCCTGGGATACACGTGCGAAATACGAACAAACTAATCCTTCAAGCGTTAACCCTCGAGAAAGCGTGTTACCACCAACAACAACGGTTGTAGCCGGGGCATCAGCATCATATTGCAACCGCTCATCTGACTCTGAGTTGTCGACAATGACATTCGCCTTTTGAACTAACTCCAACAAGATAGGTTCTAGTTCTCCCCAAGATTCACCGGGTTCCGCATCAGGTGACAAACGCGCTAAATATTCTACGGAGAATACCTCTTGGAAATGATCTAATAGCTCTGCTTCAGGCAGATCCTGCAATACGTCTAGATAAGCATTGATGAGACTCGCGACGGACTGGTGTGATGAGGTTTTCATTGATGTGTGCACGAGCATCGTCGAATGCCGCTCTCCGTCGCGGAGTCTTCTAATTGCAGTCGCCACAATGAACCAGTCAATGGCCGTGCGCAGACTCGGAACCATCTCAGGTGCAGCATCCACGCCTTTACGCTTTTTCGGTTCGATACGTTTGACTTCGCTGTCGGGTATTTCTCTAACGGCATCTAACGCGGGCTCATAACCAGGTTTGTCCGTTAATCCAGCCTCACGTCGCCCAAAGTATTCCAAAGCACCGTAATAACCATCTGGCTTCTTCATAGCAATAAAGAAATCAGAAGGATATAGTTCGAACTCGTCATTCGGATCCATTAGTAGATTCGCAAACGGCGTGGCGGTGTATGCGACATATGATCCGATTTTCACCGATTCCCAGATCGCACGGATGCGCTTGTTGATAGTGGAAATTGCGTTCTTTTCAGCCTCGGTGTTTGGGGTTGCCTGATCTGACTCATCATCGATTATCAGTACGGGAAACGTTTCCAAATCAGAATCCCGCATGTTCTTTAGAAATCTACTGACGTTTTGCAGAACTACAGTGTTTTTCTTAACTACTGCCAGAAATACTTTCTCACGGTCTTCCACGATGCTCGTCGAACCGATTTTCGCAACTCGTGCGTTCATATCGCCGTCTGCTGATGTAGTGGATTCAAGATCAACACTCGTTAACAAGAACCACTCGTGTTCTTTAGCAGTGCCTTCAGGGATAAAACGTTGCCCAACAGCCAGGTCTCGCTCAAGACGCAACTGTGTTTGCTGGCGAAGCGCAGTGTACATGCCCGAGAGCACGATTATCATCTTGTATCCTGCATCGACTGCCTTTGCTATGACGGCTGCATAGTTAGCAGTTTTACCTGATTGCACATAGCCAAGGACGAGCCCCTTTTTTCTGTCCCCTCGTTTGAAAGGGTTCGCCAACTGGCCTACTACTGTGCTGGATTCCGAATCGATAGTTTTTAGAGCGCTCCTCATACCGGGATCGGCAGAAAGCCGATCACGGTATTGCGCCCAGCAACCGTCGTTTTCTTTTGCTCCGTGATACCAATCTGCAAATCCGTCTTTAGTGGTGACCGAAGTCTTCAAAAAATTGGCCTGCACTTCTTGATGTCGAACTTCGAGTTGGCCATAAACTTCATCGAGGATTTGAGGCAAGCAATTGGCCCTATCAAACTGCGAATATCGCTTTTCTGCTTGTTCCCTCGTGCCCTGCTTCTTCGCGAAAGCATCGACCTTCTTACGTAGCCGCTGCGCCCAGGGTTGATTAATACAGTCCATTATGCCTTCTAGGTCACGCCAGTGTGAGTTCAAGTACAGTATATTTGAGAGCTTCAAAAAGACTGAATGCTCAAGTCTTGACAAGCAATTCCTTATCCAGACAGACTTTTAGACCTTCAAGAGCCCCTACAGATATGAACTACTTCAAACTGGGCTCCTGCCATTCGTATTCGACACCAGCCATCGTCTTAAGAATCGCTTCGAAAATGACCTGCGCCCCCTTGGGCGGGACAGCCATTCCGATTTGGCGACGAACTTTTTCTTTACTCCCACAGAAATCGAAATCATCTGGGAAAGTCTGCAAACGAGCCCGCTCGCGGTTAGTCAGTGCGCGCGGCTCATCCCAGTGATACATATGCGTGCCTCCGCCCCCAGAACCGGTAACCGTGTATGCCGGCTTATCAGGGTCTAAACGCCTGTAGATCTGACTTATCCGAGTCCGAGTATTGATCTGCAAGCGGGCAGGCAAATCCGCCGTGAACGCATTCTGTCCAGGCTTAATATGCTTAAGTCTTTCAACGACTTGAGAGGATTGCCTGGTCTTTTCAGTTCCGGTTAAGCCTCTCATGTTTCCTGCCAACGCCGTAGACACGGAGACATCCACGTGTTTGTAGGGTTCAGCAGACGGCACTTTGAACGTTTTCTTTAAATCTTTATGCATACCGACCACGATTATTCGGTGACGCGCTTGAGGGACGCCGTATTGCTCGAACTTGTATAGGTTCGGAATGATTTCGTAACCGGCACCCCGAAGTTCCTTCATGATGCGTTCGAAGGCTTTGCCCGCATTGTTGGAGCGCAATCCCCCAACATTTTCTGCGATAAACCATTGGGGTTGAAAAATCTCGAGGGCCTTCACCCCATACTTGTAAAGAGGGCCAAATTCTCCAGAGATTCCTTTTCGTTCACCAACGATTGAAAAATCATTGCAGGGGAAACCAAATGCAAGGCCGTCAATGCCACTGATCTCTTTCAGTCGGCTGTAATCTAACTCGCGAATATCCTCGCAGATGACCGACCGATCAGAAGCACCTTCAATGTTCTTGATATAGGTATTACAAGTATCCGCATCATAATCAGTGGCCCACACATGCGTGATCTTGTCACCGTTGCCTATATCCGCATGCTGAGCCCCTAAGCCCAATCCTCCTGGGCCACAGAACAGCTCTCCAAGGCGATAATTTCGCAAGATTTCCCAGCCTACTCCTACGTACGTACTAAGCACATGACACATCACGAAGCGCGATAACTACACGCAGCATATCAAGCAGCATACCAGGCAAACCACTTGAGTGCAGCTCTCATCCAAAACCTCTAAATTGCCGCCTGCTGCACTGCTATACAGGTCAAATGACAACGGAACTGCAGGGACGAATCCCCACAGTTCCGTTACTATCCTGAAAGTCACCTCGCGACAGATGACTACTACAATCTACAGCGACAGGCGTTCCTTCACCACGTCGGCGATTAGGCCGGCCTCGTGATCAGCCTGCTCCTGGGTTGCTGCCTCAACCATGACGCGCACCAAAGGCTCCGTGCCCGACGGACGCAGCACCACACGACCGGTCTCGCCCAGTCGCTCCTCAGCCTCACGCACTGCAGCCACAACTGCCTCGTCATCCGTGCGCTTCTTATCCACGCCACCCACATTGATCAAAATCTGCGGCAAACGCTTCACAAAATCCGTAGCCTCGGCCAGCGAACGATCCGTCTCCTTCAACATGCGTGCGATCAACAACGACGTCAGCACACCATCACCCGTGGTTGCATGGTGAGAGGCGATCACGTGGCCGGACTGCTCGCCACCCAGCGTGTAGCCCTTCGCTCGCATCTCCTCCAACACGTAACGATCACCCACGGCCGTCTGAACCGTCTTAATGCCCTGCTCCTTCATCGCGAGCACCAGGCCCAGATTCGACATCACCGTGATCACCAGCGTGTCATCAAACAACTTTCCACGCCTACGCAGATCCAACGCCAACGCGCCCATGATCTTGTCACCATCGACCAGGTTGCCCTCAGCATCAACTGCCAAACAACGATCCGCATCACCGTCATACGCCACACCAAAATCAGCCTTCGACGCCACGGTGAACGCCTGCAACTGCTCCGGATGAGTAGAACCGCAATCATGGTTGATATTCCTACCATCAGGCGACGCGTTAATCACCACAACGTCAGCCCCGGCCTCGCGAAGCGCCTCCGGACCAAACCAAGATGCCGAACCGTTAGCCGCATCAACCGCGATGCGCATACCCCTGAGCGACGTACCAACCGCACCTACAAGATGCTCGATATACGAAGACGAGGCGCGCGAATCATCAAACTCGATCTCGCCAACCGCTTCGCCCACCGGGCGCTCCCACGGTTCACCAATCAAACGCTCGATCGTGTCCTCAACGCGGTCCTCCAACTTAAAACCGCCGTGGGCAAAAAACTTAATGCCATTATCCGGCATCGGATTATGCGACGCGGAAATCATCGCACCCAGCTCAACGTTCTCCGTAGCCGTCAAATGCGCCACCATCGGAGTAGTAGCCACGCCAATACGCGTCACATCCATACCAGCCGCCGCCAAACCAGCAGCCAGCGCATGATCCAAGAACTCGCCCGACAAGCGCGTATCGCGGCCAATAATTGCGCGAGGACGCGACCCCGAACCATTAGAAGAACGCGCCACATACCTAGCGGCAGCCTCCCCCAGTTCCAACGCCAAATGCGGGGTTATATCCCGATTTGCAAGCCCACGTACACCATCAGTACCAAACATCCGAGGCATAGCATTCCTCCAATCGCGGGCTACATGCGCCCTCTAACAAACAAGAAAAACGATACTCCTAAAAAACTTTTACCCCACAATCATATGAGCAAAACACAAAAAAGAGGCCCGCACCACGTGGTGCGGGCCTCCAAAACGCAATCAGCCAAACATTAACGCTTGGAGTACTGCGGAGCCTTACGTGCCTTCTTAAGACCAGCCTTCTTGCGCTCCGTGACACGAGCGTCACGAGTCAAGAAACCAGCCTTCTTCAAAGCCGGGCGGTTAGCCTCACGGTCAATCTCGTTAAGCGCGCGGGCAATGCCAAGACGCAAAGCGCCAGCCTGGCCAGACGTGCCGCCGCCATTAATGCGAGCAATCACGTCAAAACGACCCTCAAGGTCAAGAAGTACAAAAGGTGAGCGAACCAGCTGCTGGTGCAACTTGTTCGGGAAGTAGTCGTCCAACGAACGACCATTGACCTTCCACTCGCCAGTGCCCGGAACTAGGCGCACACGCGCAACGGAGCGCTTGCGACGGCCCAGGCCAACACCCGGAGCGGTAATCGACTGGCCAGCGCCAGTCTTCTCGGTCTCAGTTTCAGTAGTGTACGAGCTGGGGGCGTTCTCCTCTTCCAGCACGTCGATATCGGTGGTCTCAGCCACAGTTCTCCTCAGTTTTACTTACTGGCGTCCACAGCGCTGGGCGCTTACTGGGCGACCTGGGTGATCTCGTAGGGAATCGGATTTTGAGCCGCATGAGGGTGCTCCGGACCTGCGTAGACACGGAGCTTCTTCATCTGAGCTCGACCGAGCTTGTTATGCGGGATCATACCGCGAATAGCCTTCTCAACAGCACGCTCAGGGTACTTAGCAAGAAGTTCACGGTAAGAAATCTTCTTCAAACCACCCGGGAAACCGGAGTGGCGGTAAGCGAACTTCTGATCCAGCTTGTTACCAGTAACGGCGATCTTGTCAGCGTTAATAATGATGACGAAATCACCCTGATCAAGGTTCGGCGTGAAAGTAGGCTTATGCTTCCCACGAAGTAGCCTGGCAGCCGCAGCTGCCACACGGCCGAGGACGAGGTCAGTGGCGTCGATAACGTACCACTTCTTGACGTCGTCTCCGGGCTTAGGAATATAGGTGCGCACGGGCGTGGCCTTCTTCTTCTAATTCGGGAGCGGCACAATATCCAATGACGAATAATTGCAACCGCTCACATTCAGGTATTGCTCGCGTCATTGCGTCTGGGCGTTAGACCAGTGAGTGGGAAGTTCTGATCCGCGCACACTAGACGCACAACGTCTTACAGCTTAACGACCTAGCGGATCAGCGTCAAAGGAACAGCGCCCATTAGTGGCGTATTACTCATAAAACGCGCTGGCGTCGACCTATTAGCAGTCGAGCGACCTCAACCTGCGCGTTCGTTTCTGCTGGTCCGCCCATTCGTCCTTACCCGGATACTCCACCGCAACCAACGTCAGGCCATGCGCGGGCGCGATCGGCACCGAATGGGACCTGCTGGGCTGTTCCACCAGCTGCTTAACCCACCCGCTCGGACGCCGCCCGCGTCCCACCTCTACAAGTGCCCCCACCACGGACCTCACCATCGAATGACAAAAAGCATCCGCCGACAAGCGCACTTCAATTCCCGTTGAGGAGCGCTCCACCCTCACCTCTTCCAAGGTGCGGATAGTGGTAGCCCCCTCCCGAGGCTTACAAAATGACAAGAAATCGTGCTCCCCCAGCAGGCAGGTTGCTTCTGCCTGCATGGCGTTCACGTCCAACTGCGCACCAGTCCACCACATCGTGGCAGCGGTGAGGGGATCGTTCGTATCCACCCGATCTGAAATGCGGTAGCAATAGTGGCGCTTAAGTGCACTAAACCGGGCGTCAAAATCAGCGGACACCACCCGGACAGACTTCACCACCACATCTGCGCCAGCACCCTCACTGCCGCGCGACAACAAACCGTTCAAGCGTCCCTGGAGGGCCGCCATCCCGGCCTCAAAATCACCCTCACGGTTGAGCTTTGAAATACGGCTTTGCTCCACGTCAAAGTTCGCCACCTGAGCCGCCGCATGAACACCAGCATCAGTACGCCCCGCCACCGTTAGCGTCGCCGGCGTGCGCAGAAGAGTTGCCAAGGCCTCCTCAACCTCACCCTGCACCGTACGCAAACGCGGCTGACGTGCCCAACCGCGAAACGATGTTCCCAAATACGCCAGATCCAAACGGACACGAACCACGGGCTCTGCGGCCTGCTCAACTACGGGTGGCGCGGGTTGTTCTAAACGTTCCAAGCTCGCACCCCGCCACGGATTCCCGCGTCATTAGGCACAATCACCACGTCATCACCCAAATGCTCGCGGTGAGACGGCGTAATCCGCACCCCATTGCCTCCACCGATATACAAGCGGTCCCACATGTACATGGGACGGAGTGCAGCTACCGTGCGGCGAACGCGACGCGACCAGTGCGCGTCCCCTAGCCGCAACCGCTCATGCTCCCCCAGGTAATCGTCATAGGTCAAACCCCAGCGAATCGGCCCCTGAGAGATCTCCGTATGCGGCGCCAGCCTGCCCGCATCAAACACCGCGTTTCCCAAACCGGTCCCCAGCGTAATGATCATCTCTAAGCCCGTGCCCGCAATCGCCCCAGCACCCGCAACCTCCGCATCATTCAGCACGAGCGTAGGAACCTGTAGGCGCTCCTCCAAACTCCTGCGCATGTCAAACCGCGACCACAGCTGCACCAACTCGGGCAAAACCTTAGAGCGAGGGCCATCCTTCGTAATGTAGTGCGGCGTCGCAATCACCACACCGTGGCGAATCATGCCGGGCATACCCACCGTCACGCGATCCGCATGCGGCAGATGCACCGCTAAATCCACAATCGTGTCAACCAGTAGCGCTGGCGGCAAAGGGTAGGGCGTAGCCGTGCGCACAGCCGGGGCAATCATCGTGCCGTTCTCATCCAGCACCGACGCCTTTATTCCACCCCCACCGCAGTCAACAGCCAGGGTCAAAATCTCACTCATGCTCCCCATCCTAGCGGCCCGCAACCTGCGCAAAAACAAAAGGAGGGCGCGGACCAAACGATCCGCACCCTCCTTGAAGCAGTCAGACTTACTTCTCGGTTTCCTCAGCAGCCTCGGCCTCTTCAGCCTCAGCAGCCTCTACAACCTCTTCAGCCTCTTCAGATTCAGGAGCCTGGGCGGTCTCCTGCTCCTTGACCTCGTCCTCAGCCGCCGCAGCCATAGCTGCAGTCTTGTCGGCCTCCGCGATAACAGCCTTCTTCTCAACCTTCTCGGTCACGATAGAAATCTGAACCATCGGAGCGTTGTCGCCACGACGATTGCCGAGCTTCGTGATACGGGTGTAGCCACCCTGACGCTCCGGATCAATCGACGGTGCGATCTCGTCAAACAACGTGTACAAAACGTCCTTATCCGAAATCGTCTTAGCAACCGTGCGACGAGCGTGAATGTCACCGCGGCGAGCCTTGGTGATCATCTTCTCGGCAAGCGGCTGCAAGCGACGAGCCTTAGCGGCCGTCGTCGTGATCTGTCCGTGAATGAACAGTTCCCTGGCGAGGTTCGCCAGAATGATTTTTTCGTGCGCCGGGCTTCCACCCAGACGAGGGCCCTTCGTAGGCTTGGGCATGATTTCTCCTATAAAACTTCTGTGCGATGCTTACTCGTCGCTGAACTGGATAGAACGAGGCTGATCAGTGGAACCACCGGGCATTACTGCGTCTTTAAGCGTCATGCCAAGACCAGCAAGCTTCTCCCTGATCTCCTCAATAGACTTCGTACCAAAGTTACGAATATCCAGAAGGTCAGCCTCCGAGTGAGCAACCAGCTCGCCAACGGTCAAAATACCGCGGCGACGCAAGGCGTTGTAAGAACGGGACTGCAGCCCAAGCTCTTCAATCGGAAGAGCCAGATCCTGCGCAAGCGTCTCATCCGTAGCGGACGGACCAATCTCAATGCCCTCAGCCTCAGTATTCAGCTCGCGAGCTAGACCAAACAGCTCAACAAGCGTCTTACCAGCTGAAGCAAGAGCGTCACGCGGCGAAATGGCCGCCTTAGTCTCGACATCAACGACGAGACGGTCAAAGTCCGTACGCTGCTCAACACGAGTAGCTTCAACCTTGTAGGTAACCCGCAAAACGGGGCTGTAAATCGAATCAACCGGGATGCGAGAAATCTCTGCATCCGCGCTCTTATTCTGAGCAGCCGAAACGTAGCCACGGCCACGCTCCACGGTCAGCTCGATCTCCAGCTTGCCCTTCTCAGAAAGCGTGGCAATGTGAAGATCCGGGTTGTGAACCTCAACCCCGGCAGGAAGCGTAATATCTCCCGCCGTTACCTCACCGGCCTCATCCTTACGAAGGTACATGACAACAGGCTCATCATTCTCAGACGAGAGAACGATCTCCTTGATGTTCAGGATAATCTCGGCGACATCTTCCTTAACGCCCGGCACGGTCGAAAACTCGTGCTGAACGCCATCAATGCGGATAGACGTCACAGCCGCCCCCGGAATGGAGGACAGCAAGGTACGACGCAAGGAGTTACCCAGCGTGTATCCAAACCCCGGCTCTAGGGGCTCCAGTGTAAAACGCGAGCGGTAGTCGCTAACCTTCTCTTCTGTCAGAGTGGGTCGCTGTGCAATGAGCACGTCTGTGATCCTTTCTGCTCAATATCCGCCATATGACATTGAGCGGTGTTACCAGCACTTGCTGGAACAGGTTTGGCGTTGAATAACCGGGAGGCTAATCAACATCGACGTGGAGACTCAAAGGTCTCGATGAAACGCTCAGACGCGGCGACGCTTCGGCGGGCGTGCACCATTGTGCGGCTGCGGGGTGACATCCTGAATGGAGCCAACCTCAATACCCGTTGCCTGAAGCGAACGAATAGCAGTCTCACGGCCGGAACCCGGACCCTTAACGAAAACGTCAACCTTCTTCACACCGTGCTCCTGGGCGCGGCGAGCTGCGGACTCCGCAGCAAGCTGAGCAGCAAACGGGGTGGACTTACGCGAGCCCTTAAAACCGACCTGGCCGGAGGAAGCCCAAGAAAGGACAGCACCGGTTGGGTCTGTGATCGACACGATCGTGTTATTGAACGTCGACTTAATGTACGCGTGGCCGTGGGGCACATTCTGACGAGTCTTGCGCTTGCCCTTACGAGCCACCGATGAACGCTTAGTAGTAGCCATAACTTATTCTCCTGCGAGTAACAGCCAACCCAGCGGGTTAGGCCTTCTTCTTTCCGGCAACAGTGCGCTTCGGGCCCTTGCGGGTACGAGCGTTCGTCTTGGTGCGCTGACCGCGGACCGGCAGGCCACGACGGTGGCGCAGACCCTGGTAGGAACCAATCTCAATCTTGCGGCGGATATCAGCCTGAACCTCACGGCGCAGGTCACCTTCCACCTTGTAGTTGCCCTCGATGTACTCACGGAGCTTTACGAGATCCTCTTCAGTGGCGTCCTTTGTACGCAGATCCGGTGAAACACCGGTCGCGGCCAAGGCTTCCTTAGCGCGCGTGCGGCCAACGCCGTAAATGTAAGTAAGCGCAACTTCCAACCGCTTCTCGCGGGGGAGGTCTACGCCGGCAATACGTGCCATGTTTTCACTCCAATGGTGAAGTAGGAGGTGGTCACTTCATCATCTAGGTTCTAATCCCCAGCCCCGGCCTCCTCAACCGAGGGTCTCGCACCCGGGAAAATACCCCGGAGCGGCCGATGAAATGCTTATTGATTTATAAAACAGCTTTGGGCTTAGCGGCCCTGGCGCTGCTTGTGTCGCGGATTGTCACAGATGACCATAACCTTGCCGTGGCGACGAATCACCTTGCAGTTGTCACAGATCTTCTTGACACTCGGCTGTACCTTCATGGTTCTACCTCCACCGAAAATCGGCTTAGTGTCGGTTTTACTTGTAGCGGTAAACGATGCGTCCGCGCGACAGGTCGTACGGGCTAAGCTCGACGACGACGCGGTCCTCCGGAAGAATACGAATGTAGTGTTGGCGCATCTTTCCGGAAATATGTGCCAGAACTAGATGCCCGTTACCAAGCTCAACTCGAAACATCGCGTTAGGCAGAGCCTCCACGACGGTTCCTTCCATCTCAATGACGCCGTCTTTTTTCGCCATATCCTCCGTCTATCCCCTACAGGTCGTTTGGAAACCCTCAAAACTGAGGGCGAGCCTATGCACACCGAATTTCGGGTACAGATTATGGCCCAACCATCGAGTTTATAGGATATTTGATGGCCTGGAAAGGCCCCGAGCTTGTTAAATCACTCACGCGCTGAGCGGCGTGGGTTTCACCCCGTACGGCGCCAGACCGGCTGCGCCGCCATCTGGAGCAGTCAGCACCCAAACGCCCTGGCTTGTACGCGCGATAGTGTGCTCCCAATGCGAGGCCAAGCTTCCATCCGAAGTCTTAACCGTCCAGTCATCTTCAAGCACAAACGTTTCAATACTTCCATCGGTCAGCATTGGCTCTACCGCCAAAACCATGCCCGGCTTGATGCGTGGGGATAGACCTCGCGGGCGGTAATTCAATACCTCTGGCGCCTGATGCATTGCGGTGCCGATACCGTGCCCCGTGTACTCCTCGATGATTCCGGCTTCCCAGCTGCCGTCGCGGCGCTTCTCCACCACTTCTTCAACCGCGTCGCCAATATCGTAGATTCGCTTCCCCTTCGCAACCGCGGCAAGGGCTGCCCACATCGATTCTTCCGTCACCGAGTTCAAACGACGAGCCTCATCCGAACCGGCCTCATCGCCGCCCACAATCATCGTGAAAGCCGCGTCGCCATGCCACTGCCTGCCTTCGCGCTCCACATAAGCCCCGCAGTCAAAAGAGACCAAGTCGCCGCGCTGTAGCCTCGTCATGTCCGGAATGCCGTGCACCACCGTGTCATTGACCGAAATACAAACCGTTGCCGGAAAGCCTCCGTAGCCAAGGAAGTTTGACTTCGCCCCGTTCTTTGCAATCACGCTTGCCGAAACTTCGTCCAGCTCTAGCAACGTCACGCCCGGCACGGCCGCCTGACGCAGCGCCTTATGAATATCTGCTACAACCAGCCCGGCCTCACGCATCCACAAAATCTGCTTGTCGGACTTCAGCTCAATTCGAGACATATAAACCTCAACACGTACAAAAGCGGTGAACCCGCTGAAATCTCAGCGGGTTCACCATCACCAAACTACTTTTCTAGCAAGCCGTGCTCGATGAGCACCTTGCGGATGCGTTCCCACACCTCATCAACCGTGCCAACACCATCCACTTGCACCAGTTTGTCCTGGTCCGCGTAGTAGGTAACCATCGGTTCCGTCTGATCCTTATACACCTCAAGGCGGCGACGAATTACCGGCTCAGTGTCATCAGCGCGTCCCTCGATCTCAGCCCGCTTCAGCAAACGTTCAACGACCTCATCAAGCTCAACCGCGATTTCAAGAACCAGATCCAAATCTCGCCCCGAGGCGGCAAGCGCGTCACGCAGGTAAAACGCCTGTTCAACCGTGCGCGGATAGCCATCAAGCAAGTACCCGCCTGCAACGTCTGGCGCCGACAAGCGGGCCTCCACCATCGGGTTGGTAACCGAATCGGGAACAAACTCGCCCGCATCCATGTAAGACTGCGCTTTTTGCCCAAGTTCAGTGCGGTCCTTCATGTTCTGGCGGAAAATCGCGCCGGTAGAAATTGCGGGGATCTGCAAAGCCTTGGCAATACGCTTAGCCTGCGTGCCCTTCCCCGCACCCGGTGCACCAAGAATCAAAATCGCGGGGCCTGCATTTGCCCCATCTGGAGTTATCACTGGAGGAACCCTTCGTAGTGGTGCTTTTGCAGCTGCGAGTTAATTTCCTTAACCGTCTGCAAACCAACACCAACGACAATCAGAAGCGTTGTTCCGCCAAACGGTAGCTGGCCAGCCTCAAGCTTCAAAGGAATGATCGCAAGAGTTGGGAGCAACGCGATGATTGCGAGGTAGATAGCGCCCGCCGACGTAATACGACTCATCACGTAACGCAGGTAATCAGCGGTTGGACGGCCCGCGCGAATACCGGGGATAAAGCCGCCGTAGCGCTTCATGTTGTCCGCGGTCTCTTCCGGATTGAACGTGATTGACGTGTAGAAGAACGCGAAGAAAATAATCAAGATCGCGTTCACCAGCATGTACATGGCGCTAGTGGACAAGAAGTTACGCTGAATCCACAGGACCCAATCCGCAGTTGGCTCACCGAAGTTAGCAATCATCGGAGGCAGAGCAAGAATAGACGTGGAGAAGATGACGGGGATAACGCCCGACATATTGATCTTCAACGGAATGTAAGTGGCGGAACCACCCATCAAGCGGCGTCCAACCATGCGCTTCGCGTACTGAACTGGAATACGACGCTGCGCTTGCTCCACATAAACCACTGCCAGGGTGATAGCAAGAATGAGAGCCACGATCCAAAAGACCTTGCCCCATCCGCCACCGCGACCGATAGACATGAGGCGAGCAGGCAAAGTTGCCGTGATCGACGTGAAAATAAGGAGCGACATGCCGTTACCAATACCGCGCTCCGTAATGAGCTCACCGAGCCACATGATGACGCCAGTTCCAGCGGTCATAACAATGACCATCAGAAGGAACGTGACCGGACCTTGATTTGGGATCAATGGCACGGAGCAGCCCGGGAACAGACGGCCCGACATCGCCAGCGAAATGATGGTCGAAGACTGGAGGACACCCAAGAAAATCGTCAGGTAACGCGTGTACTGCGTGAGCTTAGAACGCCCCTGCTGTCCTTCCTTATGAAGATCATCAAAACGGGGAATAACCACGCGAAGAAGCTGAACGATAATCGACGCCGTAATGTAAGGCATGATGCCGAGCGCAAAAACCGACAGCTGTAGGAGCGCGCCACCGGAGAATAGATTCACCAGATCAAGAAGCGAGGTCTGATCTTGCTGTGCCAAACAAACCTGAACATTCGGAGTTGAAACACCCGGCGTAGGAATGAATGAGCCCAGCCTGAACAATGCCATGACCATCAGCGTGAACAGCATTTTGTTCCGAAGATCAGGTGTTCGGAATGCCTGTGCAAATGCGGAGAGCAAGCGTCCTCCTGGGATAAACAAATCAATTCAAGCGTAATCGATCTTAGACTAGCGCATCATTATGCTAGGTCTGAAACCAGATTAAGCAAACGGTAAAAGTGCGGCCCGACCATACTGATCGGGCCGCACCTCATCTCAGACAGCTGACATTAGCGAGCGGAAATGGATCCGCCGGCAGCAGTGATCTTAGCTTCAGCAGATGCCGACCACTTATCAACCGTAATGTTGAACTTCTGGGTGAGCTCGCCCTGGCCCAGAACCTTCACTAGTTCGCCACCGCGAACAGCGCCCTTGGCTACAAGATCCTCAACGGTGACGTCGCCACCCTTGGGGAACAGGGCCTCAATCTTTTCCAGGTTAACAACCTGGTACTCGACGCGGAACGGGTTCTTGAAGCCACGTAGCTTCGGAAGGCGCATGTGCATAGGCATCTGGCCGCCTTCGAAACCAGCGGGAACCTGGTAACGAGCCTTCGTGCCCTTGGTACCACGACCAGCGGTCTTACCCTTCGAACCTTCACCGCGGCCAACGCGCATCTTGCGCTTGTTGGAACCGGGTGCCGGCTTAAGGTCGTGGAGGCGCGTGATCGAGTATTCTTCACTCATGGTCAGTCGACCTCCTCTACCTCGACCATGTGGCGGACGGCGCGAACCATACCGCGGTTGGACTTGTTGTCCGGCAGAACAACCGACTGGTTGATCTTACGCAGACCAAGAGCACGCATCGTGGCGCGCTGACGCTCGGGACGACCAACATCGCCGCGAACGCGAGTAATCTTCAGATTCTTAGCCACTAGTTGCTCACCCCTGCCGCAGCCTTATCGTTCTCGGCCTTCTCAGCAGCAGCGCGACGCTCAGCTTCACCCTCCGCGCGAGCGCGAAGCATGGAAGCTGGAACTACGCGCTCCAGCGGAAGTCCGCGACGCGCAGCAACAGCCTCGGGAACCTCAAGTTCCTTCAGCGCTGCAACCGTAGCGCGAACAATGTTGATTGCGTTCTGCGAGCCAAGCGACTTCGACAGAACGTCGTGGATACCCGCGCACTCAAGCACTGCACGAACCGGGCCACCGGCGATAACACCAGTACCGGGGTTTGCGGGACGTAGCATAACAACGCCCGCAGCGTCCTCGCCCTGAACCTTGTGCGTGATCGTGCGACGGATCATCGGAACGCGGAAGAAGTTCTTCTTAGCCTCTTCAACGCCCTTCGCAATAGCCTGAGGAACTTCCTTAGCCTTGCCGTAGCCAACGCCGACAGTGCCTTCGCCATCTCCAACGACTACAAGAGCCGTGAAGCTGAAACGACGACCACCCTTAACCACCTTAGAGACGCGGTTAATGGTAACTACACGCTCAATGTACTGGTTCTTGTCGTCACGCCGGTTGTTGTCACGGCGCTGATCGCGACCTGAGCGGCGCTCGCGACGCTGCTCGTCGCGTCCCTCAGAGTTTTCCTGATTTTTAGCCATCAGTGTGTTCTCTTCCTTTCGTCGCTTCTTACAGCGTCAGGCCGCCCTCGCGGGCACCCTCTGCTACAGCGGCGACACGGCCGTGGTACTTGTTGCCACCGCGGTCAAAAACCACAGCGGTGATACCGGCATCCTTAGCACGCTGAGCGATCAGTTCGCCAACACGGCGAGCCTTCTCAACCTTCGTGCCCTTGCCATCAAAATCCTTTTCCAAAGTGGAAGCGGATACGAGCGTGTGACCAACCTGGTCGTTCACAACCTGCGCAACCATGTGGCGGTTAGAGCGGGTCACTACCAGACGAGGACGCTCCGCAGTACCGTTAACGTTCTTACGAACACGCTGGTGACGACGCTTGCGGGCAATGAATTTGCCCTTGCCTTTAACCGTGTAAGCCATTACTTACCAGCCTTTCCAACCTTGCGACGTACCTGCTCGCCGGCGTAGCGAACGCCCTTGCCCTTGTAAGGCTCGGGAGCGCGAATCTTGCGGATCTTCGCAGCGGTTTCGCCAACCAGCTGCTTGTCGATACCGGAAACAGAGAACTTGGTCTGGTTCTCAACCTTGAACTCGATCCCTTCCGGAGCCTCAACGACTACCGGGTGGGAGAAGCCAAGCTGGAACTCAAGGCCCTTGCCCTTCGCGGCAACACGGTAACCCGTGCCCACAATCTCAAGTTCCTTGGAGTAACCCTGGGTTACACCAACAACCATGTTCTCAATCAACGAACGCGTAAGACCGTGCATTGCACGAGCTTCACGATCATCATTATCGCGAGAGACCTTAACCTCGTTATCTTCGATAACCGCGGCAACCGGGCCCTTCACGACGTAGCTAAGTTCGCCCTTCGGGCCCTTAACCTTAACTTCGCGATCCGAAATCGTAACGTCAACACCAGCGGGGATCGGGATCGGAGTCTTGCCAATACGTGACATGAATAGTTCTCCTTACCAGATGTAGGCGAGGACTTCCCCACCTACTCCCCTGTTGTATGCCTCGCGGTCAGTGAGCAGGCCGGACGAAGTCGAAAGAATCGCAACGCCAAGACCGCCACGAACACGCGGCAGGTTGGTGGACTTTGCATAAACGCGCAAACCAGGCTTAGAGACGCGCTTTACGCCAGTGATAGCGCGCTCGTGGTTAGCACCATACTTGAGGTCAAGCGTCAGAGTTTTACCAACGCGGGCGTCCTCTACCTTGCTAGCGGCAATGTAGCCTTCCCTAACAAGGATCTCAGCAATAGCTGCTTTGAGCTTAGAATGCGGCATCGACACCGACTCATGCTGTGCCGAGCTCGCATTACGCAGACGCGTGAGCATGTCTGCGATGGGATCAGTCATTGTCATCGGGGTTTCTCCCCTTCCTCAACGCGGTTTCCAAAACTGCTTATCAGGATTGGACCTGCGATGTAGTCGTTACCAGCTGCTCTTAGTCACACCCGGAAGCTCGCCGTTAAGAGCGAGTTCACGCAGGCAGACACGGCACAATCCGAACTTGCGGTACACCGAGTGCGGACGACCGCAACGGTTGCAACGCGTGTAAGCACGAACCGCAAACTTGGGCTTGCGGGCGGCCTTTACTTTCAAAGACGTCTTCGCCATTTGTCAGTTCTCCTTGAGCGGGAAGCCCAGGCCGCGCAGAAGCGCACGACCCTCATCGTCGGTTTTGGCTGACGTGACGATCGTGATGTCCATGCCACGAACGCGATCAATGTTGTCCACATCAATCTCGTGGAATACGGACTGTTCCGTCAGGCCGAACGTGTAGTTGCCGTTACCGTCGAACTGCTTCGGGCTTAGACCACGGAAGTCGCGAATACGCGGAAGCGCAAGAGAGATCAGGCGATCCATGAACTCCCACATGCGGTCACCACGCATCGTGACGTGCGTGCCAATAGGCTGACCCTCACGCAACTTAAACTGCGCGATCGACTTACGAGCCTTGGTAACAGCCGGCTTCTGGCCGGTGATAACGGTCAAGTCGCGAATCGCACCCTCGATAGCCTTCGAGTCACGAGCCGCATCTCCAACACCCATGTTCACGACGACCTTAACCAGGCCACCTACCTCCATGGTGTTAGCGTGCGCGAAGTCCTTCTCCAACTTCGGGCGGACCTCATCAATGTACTTTTGCTTCAAGCGAGGGGTCATGCTCCGATTTCCTTTCCAGGTTCGAGGCCGCGCTTGGTACCACCACGAACCACGCGAATCGGGTTGCGGTTAATACGCTTGCCGTTCTCGTCGCGCTCAACGCGGAAGCCAACACGAACACGCTTCTTCGTATCCGGATCCACAAGAGCCACCTTGGAAATGTGGATCGGAGCCTCAATGTGCTCAATGCCGCCAGTGGTAGCGCCCTGGGCAGACATGCCCTGGCGCGTGTGGCGGGTCTTCACGTTGATGCCCTCAACGAGGACCTTCTGCTCGGCTGGGAACACCTTAATAACGCGTCCCTGCTTGCCCTTATCGCCAGGCGCTAGAGGAGCAAGCCCCTCGGCCTCGCGGCGCTTGTTGCGCTCATCAATCTTCTTCTGATCGCTCGAGCGACCAGAGATGACCTCTACCAGGTCACCCTTCTTAATTTTTGCTGCCATCAGAGCACCTCCGGTGCGAGTGACACGATCTTCATGAACTTCTTGTCACGAAGCTCACGGCCTACGGGGCCAAAGATACGGGTACCACGCGGTTCGCCATCACTCTTAAGGATGACAGCTGCGTTTTCATCGAAGCGGATGTAAGAACCGTCTGGGCGGCGGCGTTCCTTGCGGGTACGCACAACAACTGCCTTGACGATTTCACCCTTCTTCACGTTGCCGCCGGGGATAGCGTCTTTCACGGATGCGACGATGGTATCGCCAACACCCGCATAGCGCCGACCCGAGCCACCGAGGACACGGATGCACAGGATTTCCTTAGCTCCCGTGTTGTCGGCAACCTTTAGTCGCGACTCCTGCTGGATCATTCGTTGTACTCCTGTCGTCGAGCTGGTTCTCATACACGCACAAAATGCGCTTGAGCCTGGCCGAACGTATACGGACTTGTGCGCGAAAACTCGCGCTATGTTACCTCTTCACTTCAGACTCGAGCACACCAGGAAACCATCGGTGCTAGGTCTCTGAAACAAAGCAGGCTGGGTCTTACAACGTGGGCGTGGTGGGTTAAGCCACTCAGTGCTATACGCGCACGTTTGGAAAAATGCGCACACTGCCACTGCTGCAAAGACTGCAACCCCAACAGCTTACGCTACTTCCCCACCCAAACCAAAGAGAGGGCGGAAGAAAAACCCTGTGCCTTTGCTCACCCACATCATAAATAAAGAATGTAGCCACCCATTAGGATGGCTACATTCTGAAAGGTTGCAAGTAGAAACTACTTGGCTCGCTCGATTACCTCGACTACGCGCCAGCGCTTCGTCTTGGAGAGCGGACGAGTCTCCATGATGCGAACCAAGTCGCCAACACGGATCTCATTGGTCTCGTCGTGCGCCTTAACCTTCTTGGTACGGGTAACAACCTTGCCGTACAGAGGGTGCTTGGTGCGATCCTCGAGCTCTACCACGACCGTCCTATCCATCTTGTCGGATACGACGTAACCGCGGCGAACCTTACGGTGGTTACGAACTACAGGCGTTTCGCTCACTTAACTCACTCCTCGCTATTCGGTGCGGTGCGAATACCGAGCTCACGCTCACGCGCCACAGTGTAAATACGGGCGATGTCACGGCGAACAGCCTTGAAGCGGCCGTGATCCTCAACCTGTCCGAGAGCCTTAGAGAAACGCAGGTTAAACAGCTCTGCCTTAGCCTTCTCAAGCTCGCTCGCAAGCTGGGCGTTATCCATCTCGTCGAGCTCAGCCGTCGTTAGACCCTTCTTGTCTGCCATTATGCGTCACCACCCTCACGGACCACGAACTTGGTCTTAATCGGGAGCTTGTGCTGCGCGCGACGCATAGCTTCACGAGCTACGTGCTCGTCAACACCAGCAAGCTCAAACATGACACGACCCGGCTTCACGTTAGCGATCCAGAACTCCGGAGCGCCCTTACCGGAACCCATACGGGTTTCAGCAGGCTTCTTCGTGAGCGCGTGGTCCGGGAAAATGTTGATCCAGACCTTACCGCCACGCTTAATGTAACGGGTCATTGCAATACGAGCGGCCTCAATCTGACGGTTCGTGATGTAGGCGGGCTCAAGAGCCTGAATGCCGTAATCGCCGAACGCAATCTCAGTGCCACCCTTCGCCATACCCTTACGGGTCGGGCGGTGCGGTTTGCGGTACTTAGTCCGCCTTGGGATAAGCACGACTAGGCCTCCGATCCAGATGTCTCAGCCTTCGGAGCAGCTTCCTCAGCTGCCTCCTGCGGCCTCTTATTCCTGGGCTGATCGCCACCACGACGCGCGCCACGACGGCCGCGGCCACCACGACGGGCGCCACCGCGGTTACCAGCCTCCATAAGCTGCTGCTGGTACTCGCGCTCGGTCACGTTGCCCTTGTAAATCCAAACCTTCACACCAATGCGGCCGAACGTCGTACGAGCCTCGTAGAAGCCGTAATCGATGTAGGCACGCAGGGTGTGCAACGGCACACGACCTTCACGGTAGAACTCGGTACGAGACATTTCAGCACCACCAAGGCGGCCCGACACCTGGACACGAATGCCCTCGGCGCCACCGCGCATAGCGGACTGAATGCCCTTGCGCATTGCGCGACGGAACGACACGCGAGCAGCAAGCTGCTCCGCGATGCCCTGCGCAACGAGCTTCGAATCAAGCTCAGGGTTCTTAACTTCAAGAATGTTCAGCTGAACCTGCTTGCCTGTCAGCTTCTCCAGCTGCTGGCGAAGACGGTCAGCCTCTGCACCGCGACGGCCAATAACAATGCCGGGGCGAGCAGTATGTAGGTCAACGCGAACGCGATCGGTAGTGCGCTCAATAACGACCTTCGACACGCCAGCGCGCTCCAAGTGCTCGTTCAGGAAGTCGCGAATCTTCACGTCTTCAATCACGTAGTCGCTGTAACGCTGGCCTTCCGTGGTGGAGTCAGCGAACCAGCGGGAGCGGTGCTCGGTGGTAATACCAAGCCTAAATCCGGTGGGGTTAACCTTCTGACCCATTACCGGCCTTCCTTCCCTTTGTCGTCCTTCGTACCAACCACCAAGGTGATGTGGCTCGTGCGCTTCAAAATCTGAGCTGCACGACCCTGCGCACGCGGGCGGAAACGCTTCATGGTTGGACCCTCGTTTACGTAAGCCTCAACTACGTAAAGATCCTCTTCCTTGAAACGCTCACCAGCGTTTTCAGCCTTCACTTTCGCGTTGGCTATAGCACTCATCAGAATCTTGCGGATATCTTTTGCGACAGCCTGCGGAGCGAACCGCAGAATGTCCGCTGCCTCCAAGGCATTCTTGTTGCGGATTTCATTCACAACGCGACGTGCCTTGAGGGGCGTGACGCGTACGTAGCGCGCCTGCGCCTTGGCTTCCATTAAAACCTGCCTCACTTCTAGCTACAAGACCAGGCTTAGCGCCTGCGTGCCTTGCGATCGTCCTTGTCATGGCTACGGAAGGTGCGGGTCGGAGCAAATTCACCGAACTTGTGACCAACCATTGCTTCCGTAACGAAGACCGGCACGTGCTTACGGCCGTCATGCACTGCAACAGTGTGCCCCAGGAAATCCGGGGTAATGACGGACCTGCGAGACCAGGTCTTAATAACGTTCTTCGTACCCTTATCGTTCTGCTCATCAACCTTCTTCAGGAGATGCTCGTCAACGAAGGGTCCCTTCTTTAGACTGCGTGGCATAATCCAGCTCCTCTATCAGCGCTTCTTGCCGGTCCGGCGACGGCGCACAATGAGCTTGTCGCTGGGCTTATTCGGACGACGGGTACGGACTTCGGGCTTACCCCACGGGCTAACCGGGTGACGGCCACCAGACGTGCGACCCTCACCACCACCATGCGGGTGATCGACCGGGTTCATAGCAACACCACGAACGTGCGGACGGCGTCCCTTCCAACGCATACGTCCAGCCTTGCCCCAGTTGATGTTGGACTGCTCGGCGTTGCCAACAGAACCAACCGTTGCGCGGGCCATGACCTCAACGTTGCGGATTTCGCCAGAAGGCATACGCAGCTGAGCGAAGCGGCCTTCCTTTGCAACCAGCTGAACAGAGGTGCCAGCAGAACGTGCGATCTTTGCGCCACCGCCAGGGTAAAGCTCAACAGCGTGAACCACGGTACCAACCGGGATATTACGCAGCGGCAAGTTGTTGCCCGGCTTAATATCTGCGCTTGGACCAGATTCGACGATGTCGCCCTGATTCAGGTTTGCAGGAGCTAGAATGTAACGCTTTGCACCATCGGCGTAGTGCAGCAGAGCGATACGAGCAGTACGGTTCGGATCGTACTCAATGTGAGCGACCTTAGCCGGAATGCCATCTTTATCGTTGCGGCGGAAATCAATCAGACGGTAGGCGCGCTTGTGGCCGCCACCGCGGTGACGAGCCGTCACGCGACCCTGATTGTTACGACCGCCGGTCTTGGTCAGCGGGCGAACCAGAGACTTCTCCGGAGTGCTCCGGGTAATCTCCACGAAGTCCGCCACGCTCGAGCCACGACGACCAGGAGTCGTGGGCTTGTACTTACGGATTGCCATTATTTGTAACCTTCTTCTTCGATGACTCAGGCGAGATCGCCGAAGATGTCAATGGTGCCTTCGCTTACAGTAACGATGGCTCGCTTCGTGTTGTTTCGACGGCCAATGCCATCGCGAGTGCGGTAGCGCTTGCCCTGTCGGTTCTGCGTAGCAACGTGGCTTACCTTCACATCGAAGATCGCCTCGATTGCCTGGCGGATTTCAGTCTTGTTCGCGCGCGGATCTACAAGGAACGTGTACTTTCCAAGATCCATCAGACCGGAAGACTTCTCGGTGATAACCGGCGCGAAAATAATATCGCGGGGGTTCTTCGACTTTTCGAGACTCACTTGTTGTCCTCCCTCGATGCAATGAAGCTTTCAAGAGCGTCCTTGGTGAACACAACATCTTCCGCGTTGATCACGTCGTACGTGTTGAGTTGATCCGCCCAAAGAACGTGAACGCTAGGAAGGTTACGAACCGAAAGACGGTTCAGGTCGTCCTCACGCGTTACAACCACGAGAGCCTTGCGACCGTCAACGATCTTGTCAAGAGCTACTCGAGCGGTCTTGGTGGACGGGGCATCGCCCTCAAGGAGGCCGAGGATCACGTGCATGCGGCCACCGCGGAAGCGGTCCGAAAGCGCGCTGTAAAGAGCTGCAGCCTTCATCTTCTTGGGGGTACGCTCAGCGTACGAGCGCGGCTGCGGGCCGTGCACAACGCCGCCGCCTACCCACTGCGGAGCGCGGATCGAACCCTGGCGAGCCCGACCGGTGCCCTTCTGACGCCAAGGCTTCTTACCACCGCCGCGGACCTCGCCGCGGGTCTTGACCTTGTGGGTTCCAGCGCGAGCTGCACCCAGCTGAGCCTTAACAACCTGGTGGATTAGCGGAATATTAAGATCTACGTCAAAGTACTTTGCGGGAAGCTCGATCGTGTCGACCTTCTTACCCTCAAAGCCCAAAACGTCAATAGTCAACTTAGCCATTTATAGTTCACGCACCCTTCACAGAGGAGCGAACCAGAACAACCGCGTTCTTCGGGCCAGGAATGGCGCCACGAATAAGCAGCAGACCCTTTTCAGCATCAACTGCAAAAACGGTCTGGTTCTGGATGGTACGACGGACATTGCCCATGCGACCGGCCATACGGGTGCCCTTAAATACGCGACCAGGGGTCGAAGCACCACCGATAGAGCCCGGCTTACGGTGAATCTTGTGTGCACCGTGGCCGCCGGGACCGCCGGCGAAGCCGTGACGCTTCATCGTGCCAGCAAAGCCCTTGCCCTTCGTGTTACCGGAAACATCAACTTTGTCTCCAGCAGCGAAAACGTCCGCAGTGAGCTCCTGGCCGACCTCAAACGAATCAGCTTCAGAAGTGCGGACCTCAACGAGGTGACGGACAGGCTTAACGCCAGCCTTTTCAAAGTGACCAGCCAAAGGCTTGGTGATACGGCGAGCATCGATCTCGCCAAATCCGATCTGTGCGGCAGAGTAGCCGTCAGTCTCTTCAGTGCGCACCTGCGTAACGACGTTGGTGCCCACCTGCACGACCGTCAAGGGAACGACCTTACCGTCGTTATCCCATGCCTGGGTCATGCCGAGCTTGCGGCCAAGTAGCGCCTTTACGGGCGCAACCGCCTGCTTGGTGTTTTTAGTCATGTCTGCAGGTTTCCTCAGAGTTTAATATCGATTTTTACGTCGGCCGGAAGGTCGAGTCGCATAAGCGAGTCAACTGCCTTCGGCGTCGGGTCGATGATGTCAATCAAGCGCTTATGAGTGCGCATTTCAAAGTGTTCGCGGCTGTCCTTGTACTTGTGGGGCGACCGAATAACCGTAAAAACGTTACGCTCGGTCGGCAGCGGCACCGGGCCCACTACCGTCGCACCTGCGCGCTGCACAGTGTCGACGATCTTGCGCGCGGAGCTGTCAATGACCTCGTGGTCATAGGACTTGAGCCGGATGCGGATCTTTTGTCCCGCCATGCCGTCTTACCTCTCTTAAACAGCTTCTCACCGGTCCCCGCGCTCGGGCGTGTCGCTTTTTCAAGCAGCTTCGCGCGGTGGCTCCCCATTGGAGGAACTGGACCGTTTTCTTGTGATCAAGAACATGGAGCATAAAGCCCCTCAGCAGATTGCATATTCATGCTCTCCACTGTTCGCCCTCCCGAGATAACTCTCCCGTTCGGACACAACCACACCAGTTTGACAGATTTAAGCACTGATTCCAAATGATTTGGAATTTAGTGGTGTGATTCTCAAAAGCATCGCTTGCGGCTGGGCCGCAACTCCCCCATAAAGCAGCAACCGCGACGTCCAGCCACGCCATCTTAAACGTGCACGAGGTTGTAACACGGTGCCAGGCAAAAGTGATGGGGAGCAAATAAGTTGTGGCCCAAAGCGCTTGCTTTGGGCCACAACTAAAAGTCAGTCAGACTTAGGAAAGAACCTCAGTCACACGACCGGAGCCAACGGTGCGGCCACCCTCACGGATAGCGAAGCCGAGGCCCGCCTCCATTGCGATCGGCTGAATAAGCTCAACCGTGATCTCGGTGGTGTCACCAGGCATAACCATGTCGGTGCCCTCAGGCAGCTCGATGATGCCGGTAACGTCCGTGGTACGGAAGTAGAACTGCGGGCGGTAGTTGGTGAAGAACGGCTTGTGACGGCCACCCTCCTCCTTCTTCAGGATGTAAACCTGACCCTTGAACTTGGTGTGCGGGGTGATCGAACCTGGAATGGCTACGACCTGGCCACGCTCAACATCCTCACGCTTGGTACCGCGAAGAAGCAGACCACAGTTCTCGCCTGCCCAAGCTTCGTCCATCTGCTTGTGGAACATCTCGATACCGGTAACGGTGGTCTTCTGCGGCTCGCGAATACCGAGGATCTCAACCTCAGCGTTCAGCGGAAGCTTGCCGCGCTCAACACGACCGGTAACAACGGTGCCACGACCGGTAATGGTGAAGACGTCCTCAATCGGCATGAGGAACGGCTTGTCCATGTCGCGCTCCGGGGTCGGGATGTACTCGTCGACGGTCTCCATGAGATCCTCAACCGACTTTACCCAAACCGGGTCGCCCTCAAGAGCCTTAAGAGCGGAAACGCGGTGAATCGGGGTGTTGTCGCCGTCGAAGTCCTGCGAGGAGAGCAGCTCGCGGATTTCTTCCTCAACGAGCTCAAGCATCTCTTCGTCATCAACCATGTCGGACTTGTTCAGTGCAACAACCAGGGTCGGCACGCCAACCTGGCGAGCAAGCAGAACGTGCTCGCGGGTCTGAGCCATCGGGCCGTCCGTTGCAGCAACAACGAGGATAGCGCCATCCATCTGGGCAGCACCGGTAATCATGTTCTTCACGTAGTCAGCGTGACCCGGGGCGTCAACGTGTGCGTAGTGACGCTTGTCGGTCTGGTACTCAACGTGAGAAACGTTAATGGTAATACCACGGTCGCGCTCTTCCGGAGCGTTATCAACCTGGTCGAACGGGGTGAACTCGTTCAGTTCCGGGAACTTGTCAGCCAGTACCTTGGTGATCGCCGCGGTCAGGGTCGTCTTACCGTGGTCAACGTGACCGATGGTACCGATATTTACGTGCGGTTTGGTACGCTCGAACTTGGCCTTCGCCACTTGTGTCCTCCTGGACTCGGGTAGATAAGTTCTTGTCAGCTTAGTGCTACAAAGTAGCCTAACACCTGACTTCGAATACTTCCTACAGGGTTTTCATTAGTGTGGTCTTTATAACGCCACTTTTTGGCTAGATCAGGCTCTTACTGGCCCGAAGCGTTGCCAATGATTTCCTCGGCTACTGCACGAGGAACCTCATCATAGCTATCGAACTGCATCGAGTAGACTGCGCGGCCCTGCGTCTTCGAACGCAAGTCACCCACATACCCAAACATTTCCGACAGCGGAACGAGTGCTCGCACAACCTTCACACCGGAAGCATCATCCATCGACTGGATGGTGCCACGACGGGAGTTCAGGTCGCCGATAACGTCGCCCATGTACTCCTCAGGAGTGCGAACCTCAACAGACATGATCGGCTCAAGAAGCACCGGAGATGCCTTGCGGACACCCTCGCGGTACACCATTGCGCCAGCGATCTTGAACGCCATTTCAGACGAGTCAACATCGTGGTACTGGCCGTCAAGCAACGTAGCCTTCAAGCCAACCATCGGGTAACCAGCCAGGACACCAGTCTGCATGGCCTCCTGGATACCGGCGTCAACCGACGGAATGTACTCACGCGGAACGCGGCCACCAGTGACCTCGTTGCCGAACTCGTACGTCTTCTCGCCATCCAGCGGGAGCGGCTCGAAGCGAACGATCACCTTTGCGAACTGGCCAGAGCCACCAGTTTGCTTCTTGTGCGTGTACTCAACCTTCTCAACGGTCTTGCGGATGGTCTCGCGGTAAGCAACCATCGGCGCACCAACGTTAGCCTCAACCTTGAACTCGCGACGCATACGGTCAACAAGAACATCAAGGTGAAGCTCGCCCATACCGCCAATAACCGTCTGGCCGGTCTCCTCATCGAGGCGAACCGTGAAGGTCGGGTCTTCTTCGGCCAGCTTCTGAATAGCCGTACCGAGCTTCTCCTGATCCGCCTTCGACTTCGGCTCAATAGCCACGTGGATAACCGGATCCGGGAAGGTCATCGACTCAAGAACAACCGGAGCGTCCTGCGCACAAAGCGTGTCGCCCGTGGTGGTGTCCTTCAAACCGATGAAAGCGTAAATGTGACCAGCGTGTGCAACATCTACAGGGTTTTCCTTGTTGGAGTGCATCTGGAACATCTTGCCGATGCGCTCGCGCTTACCCTTGGTCGAGTTCATCACGGTCTCGCCGGATGCAACCTTGCCCGAGTAAACACGAATGTAGGTCAGCTTGCCGTAGAACGGGTGAACAGCAACCTTGAACGCCAGAGCAGAGAACGGCTCGTTCTCATCCGCGTGACGCTCAATAACGGTCTCTTCATCTCCGACCTTCGTGCCCTTAACGGAAGGCACATCCAGCGGCGAAGGCAGGTACGAAACCACGCCGTCAAGCACGACCTGCACACCCTTATTCTTGAAAGCAGAGCCACAGAATACCGGGTAAGCCTGCGAAGAAATGGTGAGTTCACGAACGCCAGCACGAATCTGATCGTTAGTCAGTTCACCCTCTTCAAGGTAAATGTCCATGAGCTCTTCGTTAGCCTCAGCAGCGGCCTCGATAAGAGCCTCGCGGTACTCCTCAGCCTCAGCCTGAAGCTCCGCCGGAATCTCTTCCTCAACCACGCGTGCACCGAAGAGATCGTTGCCATCCTCATCCTTCTCCGGGAAGTAGACGGCCTTCATCTTCATGATGTCAACAACGCCCTGGAAGTCGGCCTCCGCGCCAATCGGGAAAGCCATGACGATCGGGGTTGCACCCAAACGGTCCTTAATGGTCTGAACCGAGTACTTGAAGTTCGCGCCCAGCTTATCCATCTTGTTGATGAAGCAAATACGCGGAACGTCGTACTTGTCAGCCTGACGCCACACGGTCTCAGACTGCGGCTCAACGCCTTCCTTACCGTCGAACACCGCTACCGCGCCGTCAAGCACGCGCAGCGAACGCTCCACCTCAACGGTGAAGTCAACGTGTCCGGGGGTATCAATAATATTGATCTGGTTGTCATTCCAGAAACAGGTGGTAGCAGCGGACGTAATGGTAATGCCGCGCTCCTTCTCCTGCTCCATCCAGTCCATCGTGCCAGCACCGTCGTGGGTCTCACCCAGCTTGTAGTTGATGCCGGTGTAGAAAAGGATGCGTTCTGTAACTGTGGTCTTGCCAGCATCGATGTGAGCCATGATGCCGATATTGCGGACCTTCGTGAGGTCGGTGAACACCTCTTGTGCCACGTGTGTTTCCTTCGCTTGTTAGATCTACGAGCAGAGCTGGGATTACCAGCGGTAGTGAGCGAAAGCCTTGTTGGACTCCGCCATCTTGTGCATGTCTTCACGACGCTTCACAGCGCCGCCAAGGCCGTTGGATGCATCGAGAATCTCGTTCATGAGGCGCTCGGTCATGGTCTTCTCACGACGCTGACGGGAGAAATCAACCAGCCAACGAAGAGCAAGAGTGGTACCACGCGAAGAGCGAACCTCAACCGGAACCTGGTAGGTTGCGCCACCAACACGGCGAGAGCGAACCTCAAGAGCCGGACGAATGTTCTCAAGCGCGCGCTTCAAAACAGCAACCGGATCCTGCTCAGTCTTCTGTGCGACGCCCTCAAGAGCGCCGTAAACAATCTTCTGAGCAACAGAACGCTTGCCGTCAAGCAGAACGCGGTTAACCAGCTGGCTAACAACCTTCGAACCGTAAATCGGATCCTCAACTAGAGGGCGCTTGGGAGCTGGACCTTTACGAGGCATTACTTCTTCTCCTTCTTCGCACCGTAGTGGGAACGAGCCTGCTGACGACCGCGAACACCCTGCGTATCGAGGGCGCCACGAACGATGTGGTAACGAACACCCGGGAGGTCCTTCACACGACCACCGCGAACGAGCACGATCGAGTGCTCCTGCAGGTTGTGACCCTCACCGGGGATGTAAGCCGTGACCTCAATACCCGAGGAAAGGCGAACACGAGCCACCTTACGAAGAGCCGAGTTCGGCTTCTTAGGCGTGGTGGTAAATACGCGAGTGCAGACACCGCGGCGCTGAGGGCTTCCCTTCAGTGCGGGCGTTGCTGCCTTCGCCGGCTTGGTGCTGCGTCCCTTGCGCACCAGTTGCTGGATGGTAGGCACTACTTCTCCGTCTTCCTTAAACAACAAACTTTTAGTATCGCGACGCCGAAACGCTTACGCGCTACCCCGCGTGGACACACTGGTGTCCGCCGGGGCCGGCCCGCCAACAGCCTCACAGTCGCATATCGTGAGGGTTAAGGATGACGTCCGGAGCTCAGACGAACAGTCAAAGAGCCCACTTGTCAGAAAAATCTGAACGGTGGATACCCGGCGACGCGGGCACCGTCGTCAAATATAAGGCTTTTTGCCTGCAATGGTCAATACCGAGGCCTTTTACCCGGGCCCATTGTGCCGGATCTAACAATGCAAACGCCAAGGGATCCCCTCCCCGCCCCACCGCGCCTGATGAATTAGTTTCGCCCCCTCCGCAGAGGGGGCGAAATCTAAATGCGCTTCAAACCGGATTAGCGGAAGTCACTATCCGAGAACGGAGCTCCAAAATCGATTGAGTCGAGCGAAGCGAGGAACGCCTCATCGACCTCACCAACCTGGAAATCAGCCTCAACGTAATCCGCGTTGGCCATCGCTTCTGGCGTGGGCTCCACGTGGATCTTGTTGTAGCGTGCAAGACCCGTACCGGCCGGGATGAGCTTACCGAGAATCACGTTCTCCTTCAGACCAATCAACGGATCCGACTTCGCGCTAATAGCAGCCTCAGTCAAGATCTTCGTGGTCTCCTGGAACGAAGCCGCAGCAAGCCACGAATCAGTAGCCAGCGAAGCCTTCGTGATACCCATCAGCTCCGGACGACCCGCAGCCGGGCGACCGCCCTGAGCCACAGTTGCACGGTTGATGCGCTTAAAATCGACCTCGTCAACAAGCTGACCGGGCAGAAGCTCGGTGTCGCCCGGATCATCCAGAACCGTGACGCGACGCAGCATCTGACGAACAATCACCTCAATGTGCTTGGAGTGAATGTCCACGCCCTGCGAGCGGTACACTTCCTGCACCTCATCAACCAGCTGACGCTGCGTCTCCGACTTGTTGCGGATGCGAAGCATCTTCTTCGGGTCAAGACGACCCGTGGTGAGCTTCGTGCCAACCGCGATGTGCTCGGCCTCCTCCACGAGGAGCTCCTGGCGACGCGAAACCTCAACCACAAGGTCGGCCTCGCCATCATCACGAGTGATCACAATCTTGCGGTTGGTGGGATCCGTATCATCGATGTGGACCTTGCCCGCTGCCTCTGCCATCGTTGCCTCACCCTTCGGGGTGCGAGCCTCGAAGAGTTCCTGCACACGCGGCAGACCCTGCGTAATATCCGCAGCCGATGCAACACCACCGGTGTGGAAGGTACGCATCGTCAGCTGAGTACCGGGCTCACCAATCGACTGTGCCGCGATAATACCCACGGCCTCGCCGATGTCTACGCGCTTGCCCGACGCAAGCGAACGGCCGTAGCAGGCCGCACACGTACCCGTAGCGGACTCACAGTAGAGCACCGAACGCACCTTAATGGTGGTGATGCCCGCATCCACGAGCTTGTCGATCAAGACGTCGCCCACATCCGAACCTGCCTCAGCAACCACGTTTCCGTCCGCGTCCTTCGCGTCAGCCGCGAGCGTACGCGCGTAAGCAGTGGTCTCAACAGTGTCGAGGCGGTGCGCCTTGCCCTCTTCGTCCAGCTCCGCAATATCCATGTTGATACCGCGACGGGTGCCACAGTCTTCCTCGTGCACTACGACATCCTGCGACACGTCAACAAGACGACGCGTCAAGTAGCCGGAGTCAGCGGTACGAAGAGCCGTATCAGCAAGCCCCTTACGAGCACCGTGGGTTGCAATAAAGTACTCCAGAACCGTGAGGCCCTCGCGGTAGTTAGCCTTAATCGGACGCTCAATAAGCTTTTGCTTCGGGTCCGACACGAGGCCACGCATACCGGCCAGCTGGCGCACCTGATCCCAGTTACCACGAGCACCCGAATCAACCATCTGGAACAGGTTGTTGCGCTCAGGGAACGCCTCTTCCATCGCGTCTGCAACCTCACGAGTTGCAGTGGTCCAGATTTCAACCAGCGCGTTGTAACGCTCGTCTTCCGTGATCTTACCGATCTCGTAGTCGCGCTGAATCCGTGCTGCTGCTGCCTCGTGCTGGGCAAGAATCTCACCCTTATTTGGCGGCGTCATGATGTCATCAAACGCAATGGTGAGGCCAGACCAGGTAGACCAGTAGAAGCCCGCAGCCTTCAGCGCGTCAAGCGACTCGGCAACCAGAACCTTGGGGTAAAGCTCCGCAAGGTCGTTGACAACCCTGCCGAGAACCTTCTTGTTCACAACGGCCTCAACGTAGGGGTACTCCACCGGGAGAAGATCGTTGAACAGGGCACGACCAAGCGAGGTTTCCAGCTCGATCGGATCACCCTCGCTCCAACCTTCCGGAGCAACCCAGTTCTTCGGCGGCACAATATCCGTGAAACGAATAATCGCGCGCGCATTCAGGTGCAGGTCACCGCGGTCAAATGCCATGATCGCCTCGGCAACAGAGCTGAAGTGAGGCAGGATCGGCTCGCCCGTCTCCTCATTACGCGGAACCGGGATCGACGAATCCGGGTTCAGCGTGAGGTGGTACAAGCCAATGATCATGTCGTGCGACGGCATGGTCACTGGGCGACCATCAGACGGCTTCAAAATGTTGTTCGAAGACAGCATGAGGACGCGCGCCTCAGCCTGCGCCTCCGCACCAAGCGGAAGGTGCACAGCCATTTGGTCACCATCGAAGTCAGCGTTGAACGCGCCGCAAACCAGCGGGTGTAGCTGAATAGCCTTACCCTCAATAAGCTGCGGCTCAAACGCCTGAATGCCAAGGCGGTGAAGCGTAGGCGCACGGTTCAGCAGCACTGGGTGCTCGCGAATAACCTCATCGAGAACGTCCCACACCTCGGGGCGCGAACGATCAACCTTACGCTGCGCGGCCTTGATGTTCTGGGCATACTTCTTTTCAATCAGACGCTTCATAACGAACGGCTTGAACAGCTCCAACGCCATCTGCTTCGGCAGACCACACTGGTGAAGCTTCAACTGCGGACCAACCACAATAACCGAACGGCCCGAGTAGTCCACGCGCTTACCAAGAAGGTTCTGACGGAAACGACCCTGCTTACCCTTAAGCATGTCGGACAGCGACTTCAGCGGACGGTTACCCGGACCGGAGACCGGGCGGCCGCGGCGGCCATTGTCAAACAGGGCATCCACAGACTCCTGCAGCATGCGCTTTTCGTTATTCACGATGATTTCCGGAGCGTTCAGCTCAAGAAGACGCTTCAAACGGTTGTTGCGGTTAATCACGCGGCGGTACAGATCATTGAGGTCCGAGGTCGCGAAGCGGCCACCATCAAGCTGCACCATCGGACGCAAGTCCGGCGGAATCACCGGGATAGCGTCCAGAACCATTGCCTCTGGAACGTTATCCGTAGTGAGGAACGCGTTCACAACCTTCAAACGCTTAAGCGCACGCGTCTTACGCTGACCGGTACCGGTAGCAATAATCTCGCGCAGAGCCTCAGCTTCAGCCTCAAGATCGAAAGACTGCAGACGCTTCTGAATAGCGGCCGCACCCATCGCGCCCTTGAAGTAAATGCCGTAGCGAACCTGCATGTCGCGGTAAATGAGCTCGTCACCCTCCAGGTCACCGACCTGCAGGTTCATGAACTTATCCCACACCTCTTCAAGGCGGGCAAGCCTCTGCTCGTAGCCACGACGGATCGCGTTCATGTCACGCTCACCAGCACGGCGCTCGCGGTCGCGAGTCTCCTGCTTGTTGCCCTTCTCTTCCATCTCGGCAAGACGGGCCTCAAGAGCCTCCGCGCGGGCATTAATGTCGGCCTCGCGGCGAGCCTCAATGTTCTTGCGCTCAACCTCAAGCTCGTTACGCAGGGTCGGCAGATCCTCGCGGCGAGCCTCCTCATCAACCTCAGTGATCATGTAGGCCGCAAAATAAATGACCTTCTCAAGATCCTTCGGTGCAAGATCAAGCAGGTATCCAAGGCGCGACGGAACGCCCTTGAAGTACCAAATGTGTGTCACGGGAGCGGCAAGCTCAATGTGGCCCATGCGCTCACGACGCACGTCCGCACGCGCTACCTCAACTCCGCATCGCTCACACACGATGCCCTTGTAACGCACGCGCTTGTACTTACCGCACGCACACTCCCAGTCCCGCGTAGGACCGAAAATACGCTCACAGAACAAACCGTCCTTTTCCGGCTTGAGCGTACGGTAGTTGATCGTTTCTGGTTTCTTTACTTCGCCGTGGCTCCACTCGTGGATGTCGTCAAGAGTCGCCAGTCCAATGTGAAGCTTGTCGAAAGCATTGGCGTCGATCAAAGTGTTTCCTTCTGTAGTACACCGGGTCCAGCGTTGGATGGTCCGGCTCCCCTGCCGCCCGCTGGAGCGGCAAAGGCGCCTTCCCGCCACCACCTAAAACCGAGGTGGCGGGTAGGCGGACTAAATGTCGTCAAGCAGCGCGCCCGCATTCGGACGAGTGTCGAGCGTAATGCCGAGCTCCTCCGACGCCGAACGCGCCGAATCGCTTTGGGTAGCAAGATCAATCGCGTTGCCGAAAGCGTCAAGAGCCTCAACGTTCAAGCACAGCGAACGCATCTCATACATGAGGACGCGGAAAGACTCAGGAATACCCGGCTCCGGGATGTCCTCGCCCTTCACGATCGAGTTAACAACCGAAACACGACCCTGCATGTCATCCGATTTGATGGTGAGCAGCTCCTGCAGAGCGTAGGCGGCGCCGTAAGCTTCAAGCGCCCACACCTCCATCTCACCGAAGCGCTGGCCACCGAACTGTGCCTTACCACCAAGCGGCTGCTGCGTGATCATCGAGTACGGGCCCGTTGAACGAGCGTGAATCTTGTCATCCACCAGGTGGTGCAGCTTCAGCATGTACGTGTAGCCAACCGCAATGCGGCCCGGGAACGGCTCACCGGAACGGCCATCGAACAACTGCGCCTTACCGCTTTCGTCAATCAGACGATCACCATCACGGTTAGGCAGAGTGTACGAAAGCAGGCCCTTCAAAGCCTCCGGCTCCAAACCGTCGAACACCGGCGTAGCAACATTCGTACGAGCCGGGGCCTTAATCCCCTCTTCTGGAATGTACTTCGCCCAGTTCTCGCCGTTCTTCACTGCCTCGGAAATGTCCCAACCCATCGCGGCAATCCAGCCGAGGTGGTACTCCAAGACCTGACCCAGGTTCATTCGCGGCGGAACACCCAGCGGGTTCAAAATAATGTCAACCGGCGTGCCATCCTCAAGGAACGGCATGTCTTCAACCGGGAGAACCTTCGACACAACGCCCTTGTTACCGTGACGACCAGCCAGCTTATCGCCGATCGTGATCTTGCGGCGCTGAGCCACGTAGACGCGCACCTTCTGCTGCACGCCCGGCTGCAGGTCATCCTCATCCGCGTTCTGCTCGCGAACACCAATTACGATGCCCGACTCGCCGTGCGGCACGCGCATCGACGTGTCGCGAACCTCACGCGCCTTCTCACCGAAGATTGCGCGAAGCAGGCGCTCTTCCGACGTCAGTTCGGTCTCACCCTTCGGGGTGACCTTACCAACCAGGATGTCGCCAGCCTCAACCTCGGCACCAATACGCACGATGCCACGCTCATCGAGATCCGCGAGCGCATCCTCAGAAACGTTCGGGAGGTCGCGGGTAATCTCTTCGTAACCCAGCTTCGTTTCGCGGGCTGCGATCTCGTATTCCTCAATGTGAATCGACGTGAGGAGGTCATCTTGCACAACGCGACGCGACAAAATGATCGCATCCTCGTAGTTGAGGCCTTCCCACGACATGTACGCAACCAGCAGGTTCTTACCCAGTGCCAGCTCGCCGCCCTGCGTTGCCGGGCCATCTGCAATCAGATCGCCAACCTCAACGCGGTCACCCTCGTTAACTGCCACAATCTGGTTGGTGCAGTTACCCGGGTTTGAACGGCCAAACTTCTCCAGGCGGTAGGAATCCGAGCCGCCCTCATCCGTCATAACGACAACGAGATCAGCAGAAACCTCGGTTACAACACCGGCACGCTTCGCGGTCACCATCTCGCCGGAGTCCATAGCGGCGCGGCGCTCAATACCGGTACCCACCAGCGGAGCTTCCGTGGTAAGTAGCGGCACGGCCTGGCGCTGCATGTTTGCACCCATGAGAGCACGGTTAGCGTCATCGTGCTCCAGGAACGGGATAGCCGCGGTGGCAACCGACACCATCTGGCGTGCCGACACGTCCATAAGGTCGATCTCTTCAACCGGAACCAGTGCCGGGTCCTCGCCCGCAATACGGCAGACCACCGAATCGTCAACGAAACGATTGTTCTCATCGAGCGCCGCCGAAGCCTGTGCGATCGGATGCGCGTTCTCTTCATCAGCCGTCAGGTAGTGGATCTCGTCCGTCACCTGGCCATCACGCACAACGCGGAACGGGGTCTCGATGAAACCAAACGGGTTGATACGCGCGTAGGTTGCAAGCGAACCAATAAGACCAATGTTTGGACCTTCAGGCGTCTCAATCGGGCACATACGGCCGTAGTGAGACGGGTGAACGTCACGAACCTCCATGCCGGCGCGATCACGCGACAGACCACCCGGACCAAGAGCCGAGAGGCGACGCTTGTGCGTTAGGCCAGCAAGCGGGTTGTTCTGATCCATGAACTGCGACAGCTGCGAAGTTCCGAAGAACTCCTTAATAGCAGCTGTGACCGGGCGGATGTTGATCAGCGAGGTCGGGGTGATCGCCTCAATATCCTGCGTGGTCATGCGTTCGCGAATGGTGCGCTCCATGCGCGCCATACCGGTGCGAACCTGCGCCTGAATGAGCTCACCCACAGCGCGGATACGACGGTTACCGAAGTGGTCGATGTCGTCAACCTCAAGCGGGAGCAGAACCGGCTCGCCGCCACGCATGCCCGGGAACTGGATCTGATCGCGCTCACGGCCGCTGGCATTACCGCGCTTATGTAGCGCAAGCAAGTACTTGACCGTAGCAACGATGTCTTCAAGGCGAAGCGTGGACTCGTCAAGATCAGCCTCAAGACCAAGCTTCTTATTGATCTTGTAACGGCCAACCTTAGCCAGATCGTAACGCTTAGGCGTGAAGTAGAAGTTATTCAGCAGATTCTGCGCGGCCTCAGCCGAAACCTGCTCACCCGGACGGATCTTACGGTAAATATCCGTAAGCGCCTCTTCCTGAGTGGTGACCGTGTCCTTCTCAAGGGTCTCCAGCAGAACCGGGTAGTCCTCGAACTCAACGCGAAGTTCCGACTCGGTCATACCCAGCGCCTTCAAGAAGTGCGTCACCGGCTGCTTACGCTTGCGGTCAATACGCACGCCAACGGCGTCACGCTTATCAATCTCAAACTCCAGCCACGCGCCGCGCGAAGGAATAATCTTCGACGAGTAGATGGTGCGGTCCGAAGTCTTATCCGCGGCGGCCTCAAAGTAGACGCCCGGAGAACGGACGAGCTGGGACACAACCACACGCTCGGTACCGTTAATAATGAAGGTGCCACGCTCCGTCATGAGCGGGAAGTCGCCAAGAAACACCGTCTGCGACTTGATCTCACCCGTAGTCTGATTCATGAAGTCCGCTTGAACATACAGCGAAGCCTCATACGTCTTGTCTTTTTCGCGGCACTCCTCAACGGTGTACTTCGGCGGTTCAAAATGGAACTCACGGAAGTCCAGTGCCATCGTGTTGCCGACATCTTCAATCGGAGAAATCTCCGCGAAGATATCCTCCAACCCCGAGGTTGTAGGTAGCTTCTGAGCGCCAGAAGCATTTGCCTTCTCAACCCGCTCACGCCACTCGTCAGTTCCAAGAAGCCACTCGAAGCTCTCCACCTGGAGGCTAAGGAGGTTTGGCGCTTGCATCGGCTCGCGCAACTGCGCGAAAGAAATTCGTTTATTCGTGTGCTTTGCGGCAGATTCGCTCTGTGCAGCCAAAGGGGATCCTTCCCTGCTTTACTAATAATCAGCGCGCACGCCTCGAACCCCTCGTGTGATCTATACCCAACCCACGCTCAGCGCATTCATTAATTGCGTGCAGGCATAGTACACCTCGGATACAGGCGTAATGATCAGAATATCTAAGAGGAGTTACGAAACTCTACCTTTCGGCGCGTGCAGTTCATCACTTTCACCAAAGCGTGTAGCATGCCGCCCACCACCAGAGCAGTTGAAAACGACATCGCGAATCAGACCCACTAATGCGTCGTTGCCAAAATAAAAGGAGCGCGCGGGAAACCCCGCGCGCTCCTTAGTAGCTTGAGTTAGAAACTACTTAACGGTGACGGTGCCACCAGCAGCCTCAATGTCAGCCTTAGCCTTCTCAGCGTCTTCCTTCGAAACACCAGAAAGGATGGTGGTCGGAGCACCCTCAACCTTGTCCTTGGTGTCCTTCAGGCCCTCGCCCGTGATGGCCTTAACAGCCTTGATGACCTGGACCTTCTTGTCGCCAGCAGCTTCAAGAACGACGTCGAACTCGGTCTGAGCCTCAGCAGCCGGAGCGTCGCCACCAGCAGCCGGAGCTGCAGCAACAGCGGCAACCGGAGCGGCAGCCTCAACATCGAACTCTTCCTCGAACTTCTTGATGAAGTCGGACAGTTCAACGAGGGTTAGTTCCTTGAAAGCATCAATGAGCTCTTCAGCGGTGAGCTTTGCCATTTTGGCACTTCCTTCCATTTATTCCTGCTGTAGAAGCAGATGTCAGTTTGATGGACCTCGGCACGGTACCGGGAATCCGGGGTGGCCTTAGGCCGCTTCTTCCTGCTTCTCGCGCAGGGCGTCGATGGTGCGCACAGTCTTGGTAGGCAGTGCGGCGAAAGCGAACGCAGCCTTGGACATTCCAGCCTTGAGGACGCCGGCGGTCTTGGCCAGCAGCACCTCGCGGGACTCAAGGTCAGCGAGCTTCTTAACATCATCAGCGGAGAGCTTCGCGCCCTCCATCACACCGGTCTTCAGAACCAGTGCGGGGTTCTCCTTAGCGAAGTCACGCAAAGCCTTCGCAGCGTCAACGACCTCGCCGTTTACAAACGCGATGGCGGTTGGGCCAACCAGGTCTTCTTCCAGGAAGTCGAAACCAACTTCCTTCGCAGCAATGGTGGCCAGCGTGTTCTTCACCACGGAGTACTGCGCGTTACCAGCCATCGAGCGACGAAGGGTCTTCATCTCCTCAACGGTCAAGCCGCGGTATTCAGTCAGCACAACAGCAGACGAAGAGCGGAAACGCTCCACTAGCTCTGCAACTGCAGCTTCCTTGTCAGGCCTTGCCATGGGCCCTCCTTCCGTGATCATCCGCCGGCCCAGAACAAACCCGGAGCGGGGAATAAAAGATCCCCGGCGCGCAAGGCACACGGGGACAGACAAAAAGTCTCACTCGTTCACCTGCGCAGGTTCCATCTGGATTACACCTCAATGAGGTACCAACGGTCTTTGGCTACCAAGTAGGCTACCCAGCCGCGGCTACAAGTGCAAGCACGAAAACACCAAAAGAAGGCAAATATGAGCGGTTTAACAAGAAAACTGGCCCCGGTAAAACCGGGGCCAGTCACGTGTTTGAAGCTAGATTAAGCAGTCTTAACCACGACATCCAACGGGATACCAGGACCCATGGTTGTCGAAACAGTAGCCTTCTTAATGTAGCGGCCCTTAGAGGAAGCCGGCTTCAGACGAATGATCTCGTCGAACACCGCGCGGTAGTTCTCCGCGAGCTGCTCAGCGGTGAAGTTCGTCTTGCCAACGATGAACGCGAGGTTCGAGTGCTTATCAACACGGAACTCGATACGACCGCCCTTAATTTCCTTAACGGCCTTCGCAACATCCATCGTTACCGTGCCCGTCTTCGGGTTTGGCATAAGACCACGCGGACCAAGCACGCGGCCCAGACGGCCAACCTTGCCCATCATGTCCGGGGTAGCAACAGCGACATCAAAGTCGGTGTAACCGCCCTGAACCTTCTCAATGAGCTCGTCGCCGCCAACCTCATCCGCGCCAGCATCGAGCGCCTCTTGAGCGCGCTCGCCAACGGCAAAGACCAGGACCCTGGAGGTCTTACCGGTGCCATGCGGAAGAGAGACGGTGCCACGCACCATCTGATCAGCCTTACGCGGATCCACACTCAGGCGGAACATAACCTCAACGGTCGCGTCAAACTTGGTGGTCGAAGTTTCTTTAGCTAGCTTCATCGCGTCGAGCGGAGCGTACAACTCACCGGGGTGAATCTTCTCGACCGCTGCGCGGTAAGCCTTTGAACGAGTAGCCATATCTGCGTTTCTCCTTGCAGTTGTGGTGTCTGTGGGCGGCTATTGCCCTGCCACGAAATAGTTAGTGGAATCAGGCCTCAACCGTGATTCCCATGGAACGAGCGGTGCCAGCAATGATCTTCATAGCCGCATCAACGTCATTCGCGTTAAGGTCTTCCTTCTTCAGTTCCGCGATCTCACGAACCTGAGCCTGCGTTAGCGAGCCCACCTTCGTGGTGTGCGGGGTGCCAGAGCCCTTTGCGACGCCAGCAGCCTTCTTAATGAGCTGAGCCGCCGGAGGGGTCTTGGTGATGAAGGTAAACGAACGGTCTTCATACACGGTGATCTCAACCGGAATGATATTTCCGCGCTGAGACTCAGTAGCCGCGTTGTAAGCCTTCGTGAACTCCATGATGTTCACGCCGTGCTGGCCAAGAGCTGGGCCAACCGGCGGAGCCGGGGTTGCAGCGCCAGCCTGAATCTGGAGCTTAATCAGGCCGACAACCTTTTTCTTCGGTGCCATAAAATTGGGTCCTTTTACTTGTCAACTTTCCAAACTGCCATGTCGCAGATTTGGGCAGTGTCCCCTCTCAACCCTCGTGTAACCGATTTTGGGCACACGAATGCTGAAAGGGTGCACGATCGATAATCATAACGCCCACGCCGCCTCTAAAGCCAGACGGCGTGGGACACATCACCCAGATGGTGACTAGTCGATTTTCTCAACCTGATCAAAGTTGAGTTCAATCGGAGTTTCGCGCTCGAAAATCATGATCGAGAGCGTGAGCTTACGCTGCTCCGGGAAGACTCCTGAAACCGTAGCCGGCATGTTCTCGAACGGGCCGTCCTTAACCGTGACAGACTCACCCACCTCGAACGTGATCGCCGGAGCAGTCACTACCTCGGCCGTCTCCTGCTGCTGCGCCTTCGAAACCCACATCGGGGCGAGCATATTAACGACCTCATCGAGGTACAGCGGAACCGGATCGCGAGCATCGCCCACAAATCCCGTAACCGCAGGAGTTTCCTTGACCACGCGCCAAGACTTCTCATTCATCTCCATGCGCACAAGCACATAGCCCGGAATGCGCACGCGATCAACCTGCTTCTTCTTACCGGCCTTCGTCAGTTCCGTTACGGTCTCCATCGGAACCTCAACCTGGTAAATCCAATCCTCAGCATTCTGCGAAACCACGCGCTGCTCAAGATTAGCCTTCACGCGGCGCTCATGCCCCGAGTAAGAATGGATGACATACCAATCACCCGGCAAGTAGGACAACTCCTCGCGCTTAGCTTCAATCGGATCAACAACCTCGGTCTCCTCGCTTGGAGCCGAAGTGGCCTCCGCGGAAGGCGCTTCCCCATCAGTTGCGGCCTCTTCCACAACCTCCTGGGAAACTGACTCCTCTACGGCCTCGGACGCGACTTCTGGAGCCTGCTCGCCTTCAAACTTCTCTTCAGTGCTTTCCTGATCCACCTAGGACCTCCTTGAACACTTCCTAAATAGGCTAAAAAAGTAACACACCCTGGGCGGAGCCTCGGGTGTGTCTATCAACGATATGAGTTTAACGCATAAGCGCGGGATTTACTATCCAAAAATCCAAACGCTCAACTGGCCAAACGCAAAATCAAGCAGACCTGTGTAAATCATGATCGAAACCACGAATACCAGCACGACCAAGAAATAGGTCCACCATTCTTCCTGGCTAGGCCAAATAACCTTCTTCAGCTCGGCAATGACCTGGCGAATGAACAGCAAGATGCGACCAAAAACGTTCAAGTCTTCCTTGACGTTTGGGTTCTGCGAAGACTTCGTCTGGTCTGACATCTTCTTCCTCCTGCATAAACTACAAAGAGCAGGGCAGGCGGGACTCGAACCCACAACCGCCGGTTTTGGAGACCGGTGCGCTACCAATTGCGCCACTGCCCTACGCTCATACCCGGCAAGCGAATATGTGCGACGTCAAGCATAACCCGACACGGCTACCAAGTCCAACTGTCACCCTCCAGTGCCAGCTTTGCGACACAAATAACAGTGGCTCATCACGTGCCGTCCAGTAATCGGGCCCGTCCTACTAATCCCGAGCTTCAGTGTTTAGGCTTAGCACGTGAGCAAAAATCGAGTATCAAAACGCCTGGGTGCCATTGCGCCATCAGCCACCCTCGCAGTATCAAACCGCGCAAAAGAACTTAAAGCCGCAGGCGAACCCGTTATCGGATTCGGCGCGGGCGAACCCGACTTCCCCACCCCCGACTACATCGTGCAGGCCGCCGTTGCCGCCGCGAATGAGCCGGCCATGCACAAATACACGGCCAACAAGGGCCTGCCAGAGTTGCGCCGCGCGATCGCGGAAAAGACTCTGCGAGACTCCGGCGTTGAGGTGGACCCCGAAACGAACATTCTGGTCACCAACGGCGGCAAGCAAGCTGTATTCCAGTCCTTTGCAGCCGTAATCGACCCGGGTGACGAAGTTCTACTTCCCGCCCCATACTGGACTACCTATCCCGAAGCCATCACCCTGGCCGGAGGCATTCCCGTTGAGGTCTTTGCCTCCGCCGAACAGGAATACAAAGTCACCGTCGAGCAACTCGAAGCGGCCCGCACCGAACGCACCAAAGCGCTCCTCTTCTGCTCGCCGTCTAACCCCACCGGTTCCGTCTACACTCCCGAAGAAGCCGAAGCCATCGGCCGTTGGGCGCTAGAAAACGACGTGTGGATCCTCTCCGATGAGATCTACGAACACCTCCTCTATGACGATGCGGAACCCGCGCACCTGCAAAAGCTTGTGCCCGAGCTTTTTGACCGCATCATCGTTATGAACGGTGTTGCCAAGACCTACGCCATGACCGGTTGGCGTGTGGGCTGGATGATTGGCCCGGCAGACGTCATCAAGGCCGCGTCCAACTTCCAATCCCACCTCACCTCCAACGTGTGCAACGTTGCCCAACGAGCTGCCCTCGCAGCCGTGTCCGGGGACCTCGCCGCCGTTGAAGACATGAGGCAAGCATTTGACCGCCGCCGCAAGAAGATGGTGGAACTACTCAGCCAAATCGACGGGTTCAAAGTTCCCACTCCGAAGGGCGCGTTCTACTGCTACCCCTCCGTTGAAGGCGTTATTGGGCGCGAGATTGCAGGTACGAAGATCGAGTCTTCCGCTGACCTTGCCGAAGTGATCCTGAACGAGGCCAAAGTTGCGGTAGTACCGGGAGAAGCGTTTGGCCCATCCGGCTTCATTCGCCTCTCTTACGCTCTAGGCGACGACGACCTTGTAGAAGGCGTAACTCGCATCAAGAAGCTTATAAACGGCGAGAACTAACCGCTTCCTTTCAATGGTGGCCAGACCCGCTTGTGGGACTCTGGCCACCATTCTTCTTGCCACGCACTTGCACTGGCCGAGCGTAAAGCGGGCGAAACTCAGCGCACTTTGACAAACTTGAAAACATGAAAGCTGAACTAAGGAAGCATTACGCGGATGATCCCAAAGCAACTGTTCTGATTCTGCACGGATACGCCGAACATCAAGGACGATACAGCCACCTGATTGACAGCCTGGTTGAAGCCGGTTTCGACGCCGTCACCTATGACCAGTACGGGCACGGCACCGCACCAGGACCTCGCGCCAGAGTTGACGTGGGCCAGCTCATCAAAGACCACCTCGAAGCACGCGAGCAGGTTCGCCAACAGATGCGCACCGAGGACCTGTTCCTATTCGGCCACTCCATGGGAGGCCTCATTACCGCCGCCTCAAACCTCATCAATCCACGAGGCGTCACCGGCGTTGCCCTCTCCGGCCCCGCATTCAGCACAGCCGGCGGCATTGAACGAGACAAAGTGCGTGCCGTTGCCAAAGCCGTACTCAAGTTCCCCGCAGGCATGCCCACCGCCTCGCTAGATGCCGCAGCAGTGAGCTCCGACCCCGACGTGATTGCCGCATACAAAGCCGACCCACTCAACTACCACGGGCGCGTGCCCTCCCGCACCGCCGCAACCATGATCTTGCAAGGTCTTGAAACGCTTGAGCGCGCCGACAAATGGCAAAACCCACTCATCATCTTCCACGGCTCCGACGACACTCTGGCAGACCCTTCTGCCTCTTGGGAGTTCTCGCAAAAAGCGCGCATGGGCGGCGCCCCCGTTGAAATGATCGAAGTTCCCAGTGCTCGCCACGAGGTTTTCAACGAACCACACGTGAACGGAATGCTCATGGAAACCCTCAACATGTGGATGTTTGGCATCCTTCGTGCCAAAGCCATTACAGACCCGCAGAACTAGGATTTAGGAGGCAGACGTGAGCCGCAGGAGCTGGCCCTAGCGGCTCGCCTTAGGCGGGAACGTGACGGTGACCTCAGAATCCATCCAGTCCGAGGTCTGCCCACCACTGTGCTCTCTTGAAGCGTGCTCTTGCTTCGGCCTCGCCAAAACGCAACGAGGTCGAAGCCGCGAGCGATAGCGTCACCGCCGCGCACCGCGCATACAGGTCAGTAGCTGCAACCTCCCTCTCAGCGCCTATTCGCCACGCTTCAAGAACCGTTTCAGACTCGGGGTACGAGCGGCATCGTCTACCCGGCAAAAACTGATCCAAGCGAGTGCGCCACGGCTCGGTTGGGGATGCGGACACCCACGAGCTTGGAGACAGGAACGGCAACACCGACACGTGGGCCAACAAACACGCGTAATCGTCCGCGCGAGTTCCTGGACCCAGCGAATCCAAATCCAACACCGTGGAAATGCGCCCTCCCCTCGTCAACAGATTCGCCTCGAAGAAATCACCGTGCGCCGGCACCAGCTGCGGGTTGGGAGTCAACATCGCATCGATTTGCTCCACCAAACGTGCAGCGGGGGCCTCCAGATCCGGCATCGACTGTCCGATCGCCTTCGCATGGTGGCGCAGCCTATCCGTCCACGACTTCTGGCGCGGCAAATCCGCCACCGCGAGTGGAAGCGCGTCCAAAACCTCTTTTATCTGACCAAACATGCGCGCCGCCTGCAACGGCTTTTGCGAAATCAGATTCGCAAGCGGCGCCCCCTGCCCGTGCGCCTGCACAATCACGCCCTCACTAGGAGTGCCGAGCACGGGTGCAAACGGAAAGTCAGAACCCTCCAAAGTAGAAATTGCCTGCAACAGGGGCTGTTCCAAACCCGGCCGCAACACCTTTGCCCACGCGCGCGGCTGGGCCCCATCGCTCACGCGCACCATCGCCCTGCGGGTCGGGCGGTAAACCACCCTCTTCAAATGTGGATCAGCGATGTCAGTAAACGCGCGCACCTTCGCCGGATCGCTCGCCCAAACCAGGCCCGGTAACTCCGGATCCCGCGGTAGCGTCCACACACTAACCTGCACCGGCGCGAGCTCTGGATCCGCGCCGAGGATTTTCGGGTCCACCCGCAACGACGCAGCAGATCCGTGGCGTACCCGCTCCGTTGAGGCCACCGTCCAAACCACCATCGCCTGCCCAGCACTTGCCAAATGCACCTCGAACACGATGGAGGCACCCGCATTGGGCCGCGCATGGGTTGAAACCACCTGCCACGAAGCTACCTCGTAATCGCTCAAATAGCGCAAACCATGCAAGACCTGCCCAGGTGGCAACGGGGGCGCCGAACGCAAAGCCGCGCCAATCAACTCCCGCGCGCCCTCGCCGGCCATGAACTCCAGCAATCTCCGATGCGAAATCACAATCCAATCCCATCACACAGGTGGTTAATTAGCTGTGTTTCGTGGAAGACTTTAGGCATGAAAGACCTAGCTGCCCTTCCCAAAGCCCACCTGCATCTACACTTCACCGGTGCGATGAGGCCCGCAACTATGGTTCAGCTAGCACAGCAAATGCGGATCCGCCTGCCCCACCACCTCCTCGAAAACGACCCCATGCGCGTGCCCGCAAACTCGCGCGGATGGTTCAGATTCCAACGTTCCTATGACTCCGCCCGAGCACTCGTGCGCACCGAAGAAGTTATGCGCCGCATCATTCACGAAGCCGCCGAGGATGACGCCGCCGAGGGCTCGCGCCGCCTCGAAATTCAGGTGGACCCCACCTCCTATGCCCCGTGGGTTGGCGGCCTCACCCCTGCCCTCGAAATCATCCTGGACGAAGCCAAAATTGCCAGCCGCGACACCGGGGTGGACATCGGCGTAATCGTTGCGGCCTCACGCATCCGCCACCCCCTCGACGCGCGTATCCTTGCACGCCTCGCCGTCCAATACGCCGGCGACCAACCCGGCGAAGTGGTTGCCTTCGGCCTATCCAACGATGAAACCGCGGGAGACACCTCCCAGTTCTCCGCCGCTTTCCGCATCGCGCGCCGCGGCGGTCTCAAAGGTGTGCCTCACGCGGGTGAACTACTAGGCCCGGCGCACGTACGCGACGTAGTCACCCACCTTAAGCCCCAGCGGCTTGGCCACGGCGTGCGCGCCTACGAAGATCCCGAGCTACTCGCCCGCCTCGTCGATGAAAACATTGCGTTCGAAGTGTGCCCCGCCTCCAACGTATCGCTCGGAGTGTTCCAAAACCTTGACGAAGTGCCCCTGCGCACCATGTTTGACGCGGGCGCCACCATTGCCCTTGGAGCCGACGATCCGCTGCTATTTCGCTCTCGACTGCTCGACCAATACGAGTTCGCCCGAGCCGCGGGATTCTCTGATTCTGAACTGGCATCGCTCGCGCGTTCTTCAATCGAGGCATCTTTGGCTTCACCCACCAACAAGGCACGCTGGAAGGGTGAGATCGACCAGTGGCTACACGGGCCAGACGACGCCGCTGCACCAGACGATTGCACGGGCGACGCGTTTCAACGCTGAAGGGAAGCAATGAGCGACTACACCGTCACGAACTCCGTCGTTTCCATTGGCGATGGGATCCTCATGCGAGTACACCGCTTTCGGCGCGACTTCATTGACGAGGGCGCTCCCACGTTCGTCCTCGTTCACGGCATCGGCGTCTCATCCGAATACTTCGTTCCGTTAGCACAGCTACTGGTTGAACATGGCGATGTGATCACGCTTGACCTGCCCGGCTTCGGTGACACCACGCGCCCACCCCACCCACTGTCCATCGCCGGATTTGCCGCCGCCGCACACAAAATCATGCGCTTCGAAGACGTAAAAAATCCCGTCATGCTGGGCCACTCGATGGGCGCGCAAGTAGTTACCGAAATGGCGGCACGCGATCCCGAGTGGATCAACCGCATCCTCCTCATCGGCCCGCCCGTCAACGCCCTAGAGCGCACATTCACCCAAGTGGGACTGCGCTTCATGCAGTCCTCCATCTTCGAACCCCTCGAAGTGAGCCGATTCGCGGTAGGCGCATACCTGCGCTCCGGCCTCCCCTGGTTCATGGAAACCCTGCCGCAAATGGTTGCCTACCCCGTCGGTCTGCGCCTGGCTGACGCCCGCGCTCGCACCTACCTCATGCGCGGCCAGCACGACGCTGTGGCACCGCGCGCTTGGCTTGAAGACCTACGCCTCGCCGCTGTCAGTAGCACCGGTGTAGACGCCCAAATTTTTGAAGTCGAGGACGGCGCGCACTCCGTTATCGTTGCGCACGCCGACGAGGTGGCCCGCGCCCTCATCGCCCTATCTCAAGAGCCGCCTGCAGAAAGCCTGACCAAAGGACAAACTGCGGCCGGGCAGGAGCAGGTCAAACAGCTTACCGAAGCCGCAGCCAGTCCCTCGCGCACGGTTGAAAGTGAAACCGGAGTATGGGAGCAGCTGCGTGAACACTCGGTAGCCTCTCCGCCGCTGTGGGCAGCCGTGCCGATCGCCCTCACCGATTACGCTCGCTCCGGCGTGCAGGCGGTGCGCGCCACCCTGATTCGCAGCCGACTTGCCGGGCAATCCGCCGAAGCTTTGCGACTAGAGGGAGCTCCAGTTTGCATCGGCATTCCCGGCATCATCGAAACCAGCGAGCACCTGCACGTTGCCGGTCACGCCCTGCGCGGCGCCGGATGGGACGTACACTTTGTGCCCGCCCTCGATCACCTAAACGGGCCCATTCCCCTCTTTGCCCGTAGGTTAGAAAAATACCTCGTCGATAAAAACCTGCAGGACGTTGTGCTGTTCGCACACTCCAAGGGCGGGCTCATCGGCAAAACCGTCATGACCGGCCCGCAGGGGTGGCGCATCCGCGCCATGGTCACACTGGGCACGCCCTACGCGGGATCTCCCCTGGCTAACTACGCCCCCAAACTGCTACGGGTTGCTGACATGCGCACCGATGCTCTCAGCCTGCGAACGCAGTACGAAGACATTCGCGTGAATCCGCGCATAACCTCAATCCAAGCCCGATGGGACCAGCAAGTGCCCACCGGCTCGTGGCTACCCGGCGCGCGCGTAGTCACTGCCAACATCTACGGTCACAACAACCTGCTCACGGCGCCCGAAGCCCTGCGAGTGCTCGTAGCTGAAATGGAACGTCACAAGCCACGCGTGTAAGCGCTGTTTAAGCGTTGGCCGCGAGCGGCGGCAAATCCCAACCCACGCGAACAGGTTCGGGAACCAGCTCGATCTGCCACTTCTTCCACACTCCATCGCGCACCGCTTCGGCAAGGTGTGCCACGTCCTCAAGGGAAGCCGACCCCGTATTCGAGATTGCCAGGACATGGTCCGAAGACAAAGCGGCCCCCGAAGCTGGATCCAACTTAAACCCGCGGTCAAAACCCGAATGATTAATCAACCAGGCAGCCGAGACCTTAACCACACCCTCCTCTACACTATCCACGTCAGGCACGCTACCTGCAGCCGCAACCTTGCGGACCGGGAACACAGGAGCGTCCTGCGGCAGTTGTTTAGCCGCGTCCTTCGAAATGATCGGATTTGTGAAGAAAGAGCCCGTGGACCACGTATTACGATTCGCGTCATCAAGCACCATCGACTTGCCCCGACGTAGCTCCAACACCGCCTCACGCACATCCCGCTGATCCGCTCGATCACCAACCTGCACGCCAAGAGCTTGCGCCAACTGGCCATACCCAATCGGCAAAGATAGCGAGGCGTGCGTGAACTGGAACTCCACCCACAACACAATCCAGCGGCCCGTTGGCCCCCACAAACGTCCCTGCGACAGCGACGAATCATACGTTGAACGCTTGAGCACCGACGTACGGTAGCCAAACTCTAAATCAGTTAACATTAGCGTCTTCCGGCGCTTCTCCAGCCGGTCATAAACACGGATCGCCGAGATCGTGTCCGCAACCTCTTTGCCGTAAGCCCCCACATTCTGCACCGGCGATGCACCCACAGTTCCCGGAATGCCAGACAGAGCCTCCAAGCCCGACCAATCATTCTGCACCGCAGCGGCCACGAACTCATCCCACGCCATGCCCGCATCCACACGAACCACAGCGCCGCCACAGCCCGTGTCATGCACCAGCGTGTAGCCCGAGCGGCCATCGCGCACCACAACGCCTGCAAACGGCTCATCCGCCACCAGCAGATTCGAACCACCGCCCAGCATCAGTACCGGCTTGCCTGCCTCATCTGCGGCACGCACCGCCTCAACAATCTCATCCTCACTACGCGCGACAACAAAGCTTTCCGCTTCACCGCCCACGCCCAGCGTGGTCCAATCAGCCAGGCGCTTCGAACCCTCGTCATACTGACGATTCGAGTGCACCGACGTCACCGGACTCGGATTCGGCGTCCGTGGGAAAAAGCTACACGTATCCATATCGACCTCTCTCACGCCCGTTCACTAGGCGATGGCGCAAGCAGAGCCAAACCGGCAGTGCCTACGCCTCCTCATCAATATAACGAGCCAAGTACAAAGACAACAGCACCGGAAGCGCCACGAAGCCCAGCGCGCTGCGGTAGCCCACCCACTGTGCAATATGACCAATCACCGGCGGGCCAACCAAGAACGCGCCATAACCAATGGTGGCCAGCACCGAAATGCGGGCGGCCGTCATCTTCGGATCCGTTGACAGCGCTGAGGCCGCCGTGGGGAACCCCAGCGAAGCACCGATAGCCCAGCCCGCAATACCCGCCATAGCCAGCCACGGCCACGGCGATAGTGCAAACAGGATCAATCCCACTACCGCAATCGCGAGGAACACCTGAAGCATCGGGCGCGGGCTCCACCGCCGTTGCATGCGCGGCGTTAAAAGCCTAGCTGCTGTCAACACCGCCAAGAAAAAGGCAAGCGCTGCAGTACCCATCGCGTGCGAAACATCGAAACCATCAACAACCGCCAGAGGAATCCAGTCGTTTGCCGCGCCCTCTGTCAAGCCCGTTCCGATAACCATCACGCCGATCAAAATCGTGCGCTTCTCACGCCACGCAGCCTTTGTGCGCTTCGCGTTTGACGCACCCGACTCGTCCGTTGATATTGCTGCCACAATCCACTGGGGCACATACATCAGCCCCGTTAAAAACATGAGGACGATGGTTGCAACTATGACGCCCAACAGGTGAGCTCTTACCCCCACATGCAAGTACGTCATCAGCACACCCGATAGTGCAGCAGTTACCGTACCAATCGAGTAGGCAGCGTGATACCACGGCATAACTCTCCTACGCGAGAGCGCCTCAACGTAACCGGCCAAAATATTCATGGTCGTGTTTGCCACGGAAGTGCCGACATTTGCTACGAACAGAGAAATAGCGAGAAGCAAAATATTGCCTTGATCGAGAGTTACGATCACCGCCAACATTCCCACAGACCACAGTAAAAAGCCCGCCCACGCCGTCACTCGCGGGCCGAAACGACCCGCGATTGGTCCCGTAGATGGAAGTGCGATAACCGAACCCAACGAGCCAATCAGGAGGACGTTGCCTAGCATTGCCGGATCCAACGAAAAAGCATCCCGAATAGACGGGATACGCGAAAGAAATGAAGCGAGGGTGAATCCAGAAAAAAAGAACGTTATCGCCGTCGCATACGACGCGCACGTGTACACAACTGAATCCGGCCTAGGAATATCCACTGCATCCCCCTCTTCTAACCTGATAGTACAGGCCCGCAAAGCGCAAACACGAGTTTGCGCAAAACAAAAGAGCCCCCATAACACTGGGGGCTCTCAAACCCGAACTTAGCGAGTTTCGCGGTGCAGCTTAGATGAGCGGCAACGCGGGCAATACTTCATAAGCTCGAGACGATCCGGCGTGTTACGACGGTTCTTCTTCGTAATGTAGTTGCGCTCCTTGCACTCCGAGCAGGCCAGAGTAATCTTAGGGCGAACGTCAGAAGCCTTGCTAGCCATCCCTTTTCCTTTCAATCTGCTCGGCGTTTCCTCATTGAGGATGAGCCGGTAGCGGGGGCGGGGCTCGAACCCGCGACCTCACGATTATGAGTCGTGCGCTCTCACCAACTGAGCTACCCCGCCGCTTGGGGGTTTGTAAACACTGCCTGTGCCCACAAACAGAGCCCCGAAAGGGAATCGAACCCTTGACCTTCTCCTTACCATGGAGATGCTCTGCCGACTGAGCTATCGGGGCAACGCGTGCAACTTTACTCGAATATAAGCCGCGGGGGCAACCCGCAGAACCGAGTTAATCGTCACACAGCCTTTCGGCTTGTGGCGGAGGAGGGATTTGAACCCCCGAAGCATAACGCGGCTGATTTACAGTCAGCTCCCTTTGGCCGCTCGGGCACTCCGCCATCGTCTCAAACATTCACAGCTTGGCGACGCCAATGAAGACTATCAAACCTGAACCACAAAACGCCAATTCATTCAGGCATAAAACCGCGGTTAGTGACGCATGTCCTACACGCGCGCCAACCGTGCCTCGAAAACCTAATATCCAGCCATCCGCTCAAGACGCTCAATGCGCTTTTCCATAGGCGGATGCGTGGAGAACAAACTGCGCATACCCGCTCCCCTGAACGGGTTAGCGATCATCATCGCAGCGGTAGTTTCACGCGACGGAGAAGGCTGTAGCGGCGACATTGTATTGCCACGCTCCAACTTGCGAAGCGCTGAAGCAAGCGCCAACGGATCCCCCGATAACTCAGCACCATCATGGTCAGCGTCAAACTCGCGCGTCCTCGACACCCCCATCTGCAGCATCGTGGCTGCAAACGGAGCCAACAGAATCATCAATAAACCCGCTATCGGATTGCCGCCCTCGTTATTTCGACCGCCGCCGAAGAAAAATGCAAACTGAGCGATCGACGTTATTATTTGCGCCATGCCAGCAGCTATCGTTGACGTCAAAATATCGCGGTTATACACGTGGCTAAGCTCGTGCCCAAGCACGGCCCTAAGCTCCCTATCATCCAATAGCTGCATAATGCCGCTAGTGCAACAAACCGCGGCGTTCTGCGGGTTTCGGCCCGTTGCAAAAGCGTTCGGAGTGCTCGTTGGGGCAATATATAAGCGAGGTTGCGGCTGGCCTGCACGCGCAGACAGCTCCTCTACCATCGCGTACAGCTGCGGAGCCTCCTGCGGTGTCACCGGTTGGGCCCTCATTGACCGTAGCGCCAGCTTGTCCGAATTCCAATACGTGTACAGGTTCATACCAAACCCAAGCACAATCGAAACGAACAACCAGGAACTATTGCCAGTGCCGCGAGAAATAACCCAGCCAATAAGCACCACCAGCGCCCACATAGCCGTCAATAAGCCAGCCGTTTTCAAACCGTTTTTACTCATACTCAACCTCAAAGATGCCAAATCCTAGGACTTACCCTAAATGTGAATACTTAAAGATTGCTAAAAAACCGCCGAATAACCCATTAAATAAGCCCGTGGGATGGCGACTTTAATCACCACCCCACGGGCTTAAACTGGGTTGAAAACTTTATTCGCCCGGCCGACCAATCAGATCCGTGTCCCCAAGATCCTGCCCCTGCGAGATGCGAATCATGGCCTCGCGTGAAACCACCTTCACGCGTTCACGGCCACCGCGGCCACCCACGACCTCACCGAAGTCTGCACCAAGCCTTTGCTCATACTCATCCAAAAGCTCCCAACCGTGCCACTCGGTGTAACGCACACCGCGATCCTTCAGTAGCTCAATCATCGCGTCATGCCCAACGGCTGCCGAAGTCGCATGAAGCTTACCCGCCTCCGCGTCCTCCACCAACATCGCAATCGTCTCTTGTGCGTCCGATTTTGTTGAGCCAATCAGACCCACCGGACCGCGCTTCACCCAGCCGGTGGTGTAAAGACCCGTGACAGGCTCACCCGCCTCGTCAACCACGCGCCCAGAAACGTTAGGAATCACGCCGCGCTTATCATCAAACGGCACACCTTCAATCGGGCTGGAGAAGTAGCCAATCGCGCGGTAAACCGCCTGCACGGGCGTTTCCACAAACTCTCCCGTGCCGCTCACCGAACCGTCACCATTCAGCTTCGTGCGCTCCGTACGGATTGCCGCTACGTTACCTTGTTCATCCGCCACAATCTCACTAGGCGAATGGAACATGTGGATGTGAATGCGACGGCTGGCCGTGTGCTCATCCTCCATCGCGTAGTTCGTCAGCGTCTTCACAACCTGCTTCGTCTGATTGGACGCGCGGATGGCCTCCTGAGAGCCCTCGTCAAAATCAAAGTCTTCCTCGTAAACGATTACATCCACGTCTGGCTGCTTGCCGAGTTCGCGAAGCTCCAGCGGCGTAAACTTCATCTGCGCCGGGCCGCGCCTACCAAACACATGCACGTCCGTCACCGGATTCTTAGCCAGGCCCTCGTACACGTTCTGCGCAATCTCGGTAGTCAACATGTCATCCGCGTGCTTCGCGAGGACACGCGCCACATCCAGCGCCACATTACCTGCGCCAATGACCGCAATCTCCTTGGCCTCCAGCGGCCATTCACGCGGGTAATCCGGATGCGAGTCATACCAGTACACAAAATCCGCCGCGCCATACACCTGGGGCAGATCCGCGCCCGGAATGTTAAACGGCTTATCGCGATCCGAACCCGTTGCGAAGATTACGGCATCATAGTGCTCGTGAAGGTCCTCAACCGTAATGTCCTTGCCCACGTGCACATTACCGAGCAGGCGAATATCGCCGCGCTGCAAAATCTTGTACAGCGCCACAATGATCTGCTTAATGCGCGGGTGATCTGGCGCCACACCGTAACGAACAAGGCCGTAGGGTGCGGGAAGCTGCTCGAACAGATCAATTGCCACATCCAAACCGGACTTAGACAAAATGTCGGCCGCGTATATACCCGCCGGGCCGGCTCCAATAACAGCAACATTTAGTGGACGCGTAGAGCTCACTTACTTCCCTCGATCCTACGGATTAATAATGCAACCTATAGTTTACGAAAATGCGGGGCCTTATTTCTACAGGACTTCTCTCACTCCTGCGCCGCCCTGCGCTTTTGTACCGATCAAAAACGCCCCTTTTGAAAGGGGCGTTTTACAAGTTCAGCTTGATTAAGCCATGCGGTCAACCGCCGCGTTGGCAAACTGAACCAGAGCTTCCTTCACCGGCGAATCCGGGATGGGCTCGAGTGCCTCCAAAGCTAGATCGGCCCATTCGCGGGCTTTTGCCCTCGTCTCGTCCAACACCTCGTGATGCTTCAAACGCTCTACAACAGAGGCAAGGAGGTCATCATCAGTGAGGTCACCACCGTCGATGTCAGCCAAGAGTTTCTTGCCATCTTCATTCAGGAGACCGGCCTCCGCGTGCCTACGCAAAAGGAGCACCGGCATCGTGGCAACACCCTCAACCAAATCAGTTCCGGCGCTCTTCCCCGTCAGTGCTTCATCAGAGGCAAAATCAATCACGTCGTCAGCAATCTGGAACGCCACGCCAACCCGCTCACCGAAGACGCGCACCGCATCCACCAGCGCATCGTCCGCATCTGATAGCCAACCGCCAAACACAGCGGATGCGGCGATCAAAGAACCGGTCTTATCTGCCAATACTTGAATGTAGAAGTCGACCGGATCCGCGTCTCCCGGACCAAACGTCTCGTGAAGCTGGCCCATGCAGAGGCGCTCAAAAGTCTGCGCGTGATACTCAATGATCCTCTGACCCAGCTTCGACACCAAAAGCGAGGCCCGAGAAAACAATACGTCTCCGGCCAAGATAGCGCGGTTGTTGCCCCACTGTAGTTGAGTTGCAGTCACTCCCCTACGCTGTGGTGCCGCGTCCATTACATCGTCATGGTAAAGCGTTGCCAGGTGGGTCAGCTCAACCGCGGTTGCAGCTGCCACGATCTGATCAGAAGCAGGCTGGCCTTCACTACCCAAATGCGCACAAATGAGAGTGAGTGCAGGGCGCAACCGCTTTCCACCAGCTTTAGCAAGGTGCGAAAGGAGCTCGTGGATAAGGTCATCCGACCCCTTCACCGAATCAGTGAGCAACTGCTCAACTCGGGAGAGGTCGGATGACACCTGCTCTTCTAGAGCTTCAAGCGAAAACTTCGAATCCGTCACGGTAGCAATACAACCACATTTGCCAACGCATCAAGAATCGGCTGCGGGAACACGCCCAGCAGGATCGTTGCCACAGCGGCGACAACAACTGCAATGAACGTGTAGCCTTCCGACTTCACAACCACGGTGTTTTCACTAGGTTCGGTGAAGAACATGAGAACCACCAGACGGAAGTAGTAGAACGCCGTGATTGCCGAAGCTACGAGAGCCAGGATTACAAGGCCGGTATAGCCAGCGGAGATACCATCTGCAAACACTACGAACTTGCCGATGAATCCGGACGTTAGCGGGATACCCGCAAACGAGAGTAGGAAGATCAGCATGGCGCCAGCCACAAACGGCGACTTGCGGCCAAGACCAGCCCAGCGGGAGATCTCGGTAGCCTCACCCGTAATGTTCGCGTTCTCATCAGCTTGACGCACCAGTGCAACCACGCCGAACGCACCAACCGTGGCGATGCCGTAACCCAGCAGGTAGAACAGGACCGAACCCGCGCTACGCGAGGTGGCCGCCAGAACTCCAATGAGAACGAAGCCGGCGTGAGCGATCGATGAGTACGCGAGTAGTCGTTTAATGTCGGTCTGAACCAGACCAACGAACGTACCGATCGCGATGGTGAGCGCTGCAACCGCTGCGAGGATCCAAATCAGATCCCATTCGAGGCGGACACCGATGGTCAGGTAAATACGAACCATCGTCGCAAAAGCCGCAACCTTAACGGCTGCCGCCATGAAACCAGTAATCGGCGTTGGAGCACCCTGGTAGACATCTGGCGTCCACGCGTGGAAAGGTGCGGCACCAACCTTAAACAGAAGGCCGACCATAACCATGAACACACCAACGATGAGCATCCAGTCCATGCCCGGGATCATCGGAACCTTGACCGAGATTTCGCTCAGGACCACCGAACCAGAGAAGCCGTACAGGAGCGCGCCACCCATCAGGACAAACGCGGATGCGAATGCGCCGAGAAGGAAGTACTTCAGCGCAGCCTCCTGTGACAGCTGGCGACGACGGCGAGCCGTTGCCACCAGAATGTACAGGGGTAGGGAGAGCACTTCGAGGGCAACAAACAGTGCGATCAGCGTGTTTGCCGCGGGGAACACCATCATGCCGCCAAGAGAGAACAGCACTAGTGGGAAGATTTCAGTACGCTGGTAGCCCTTCGCGATCGAGAGGTCTTCATCCGACGAACCGGGGCGATCCGAAGGCTGGGCAGCAAATGCTCCATCACCGAGCTCAGAACGATCCGCGATTACGAGGAGCGCTAGGAACGCTACAACCAAAAGCAACGCCTGGGTTGCGAGCGTTAGCGTATCTTCGATGTACTCCCCGTGTGCTAGAGGAGTCTGTGCGATCTCGGTCCAGCGCGCCACGATGGCGACGAACGAGACCACTACCGCAATGATCGAAAGCAGAACCTGCGTACCGCGGCGGGCCTTGTGCGGCACAAACGCTTCAACAAGGACGCCGATTACAGCGGCTCCGAGAACGATCAGAATTGGGGCAAATGAGACCCAGGCGATCTGCGGGGCTTGAGTTACAAGATCCATTAGTTGTTGCTCCCTTCCGTGCCATCGAGCAGAGTGGATGCTCCGGCGCTGTTAACGAGCTCAATGCGCGGCTGCAGGTGCTCAATAGCACCGTCAGCAACCGGGTTGAGTGCACTTACCAGAGGAGCAGACCAAATACCGAGAACAACCATTGCCACGATAAGCGGGGCGATTACGCCCTTCTCGCGCATGTTCATGTCGGTGAACTTCTCTGCATTTGTTGGCGGCCCCGTGAAGATCGCCTGGTATGGGATCAACAGGTAGAGAGCCGCTAGAACTACACCCAGCACCGCGAAGATGGCGGCCAGCGGGTTAATCTTCCACGTGCCAAGAAGCACCATGAACTCGGGCACGAAGCCTGACAAGCCCGGAAGCGCAACCGAGGCGAGGCCGGCAACTAGCCAGGTGCCCGCAATGACCGGGGTTACGCGCTGCATGCCACGGTAGGCCGCGATCTCTCGCGTTCCTCCACGCTCGGTGAGGAAGCCGGAGATCAGGAACATCGCCGCGATCGAGACGCCGTGCGCAACCATGTAGAACATGGCGCCCACCAGAGCCACGTGCGAGCCGATGTAAATACCAAGGACCATGAAACCGAAGTGCGACACGGACGTGAACGAAACGAGTCGCATAAGGTCTTTTTGCCCAATGGCTGCCAGGCTGCCGTACAGAATCGAAATGACAGCGAGAACAATGATGACCGGAGCGGCCGTGCTCGAAGCATTAGGGAAGAGCGGTAGGGCCAGGGCGATCATTCCGTAGGTGCCGATCTTGTCGAGGACACCGACCAGCAGAACGGACGTGCCAGGCCGAGCAGCCGCAGCTGTATCGGGTAGCCACGTGTGAACTGGAACCATCGGGGCCTTAATCGCAAATGCGATAAAGAACGAGATGAAGATCCACATCTCTACGTTCGACGCCATCGGCGTTCCGGAAAGATTTTCCATGAGGAACGCGTTTGGACCGTGATCGGAAACCACCCACAGGCCGATAACACCGGCAAGCATGATCAGGCCACCAAACAGCGAGTAGAGCAAGAACTTCAATGCTGCTGCGCGAGCGTTCTTGCCACCGAAACGGCCAATCATGAAGTACAGCGGAATCAGCATCGCCTCGAAAGCAATGTAGAACAGAACCACGTCGCGGGCCGCAAAGATCAGCACCATGAATCCCTCAAGAATGAGGATCAGAGCCATGTACATGCTGGACTGGCGAGCCCCGTCGCGCTTGCCCGCGTCCTCGCGCCAACCGGCGATGAGGACGATAGGTACGAGCGCAACCGCGAGTATGATCATCGCCATCGCGAGCTGGTTAACACCAAGACCCCAACTAACACCGATCGCTGGAATCCAGTTCTTTGTTTCAGCGAGCTGGTAAGCATTAGCAGCAGACCAGTCGAGGGCGGCCGCAGCCGCAACGCCAAGAGCCAGCTCGACGATCGACACCACGAGGGCGATGGGGCGACCGATAACGCGCAACGGCGCCACGGTTACCACCAAGATGCCCGCGATCATTGGTAGGGCGATCATAATGGACAGCCACGGGATTGAAGCTGCCGAGATAACTTGCATTTCCATCAGTTTCCTCCGCTCTTAAATCCGCGTTGCCAAAATGACGACTAGAGCTAGTAGAACGCCACCTGACACGTACGCCGCGTATGAGCGGACATAGCCGGTTTGTGCCTTCGATACGGCCCGTCCGGTGCCAGCCGCAAGTTTTGCGAGGCCACGGACGATGCCGTCTACGAAGGAGTGATCTGCCGCGGTCACGCCACGCATGAGCGCCTGGCCGGGAACCATGAACAGACCTTCGTTGAGTTGATCCTGGTACAGGTCGTTGCGGGCCGCGTGAACGAGGGCTCCAGCTGCGGGCACAGCCTGCGAAACCTCTTCGCGTCCGTACTTCTTCCAGGCGTACAGCGCGCCGATAATCACGACGAGGAGTACGAGAACCTGGATTGCAATAACCGGTAGTACCGGCTCTGCGTGCACTGTTTCTCCAGTGACCGGCTCAAGCCAGGTAACGAACGTCGAGTTGATCGTGAGGAGACCGCCGAGGGACACTGCGCCAACCGCGAGAATAATCATCGGAACCGTCATTAGCGGCGATGACTCGTGCGGCTGGATGGGTTCCCCCGCCATTGTCTTAGTCCAGCGGGCCTTGCCGTGGAACGTCATGAAGAACAGGCGAGACATGTAGAACGCGGTGATTCCTGCGCCAACGAGAGCCACCGTGCCAAAGATCCAGCCGGGCCAGGAAGCCTCAATGTTGCCGAAGTTACTGGCTGCGAAAGCTGCCTCGATAATCGGATCCTTTGACCAGAAGCCGGAGAACGGCGGTACGCCAAGGATTGCGAGCCAACCCATCATGAAGGTGATCCACGTGATCTTCATTGCGCCCTTCAGGGCACCGAAGTTACGCATGTTCACCTGGTTGTCCATCGCGTGCATCACCGAACCGGCGCCAAGGAACATGAGCGCCTTGAAGAAGCCGTGGGTGAACAGGTGGAAGATCGCGAATGCCCAGCCGATTGGGCCCAGGCCTGCACCGAGCATCATGTAGCCGATTTGCGACATCGTGGATGCTGCAAGCACCTTCTTGATGTCATCCTTCGCGGTACCGACGATGGCTCCGAAGAGGAGGGTGATTGCACCCACGATTGCCACGACGGTTGCGGCGATCGGCGCTTGGACGTAGACGGCGCCGGAGCGCACGATCAGGTAGACGCCAGCGGTAACCATCGTTGCCGCGTGGATGAGGGCGGAGACCGGCGTGGGGCCGGCCATGGCGTCGCCCAACCAGGCTTGCAACGGGAACTGTGCGGACTTACCGGTTGCGGCAAGAAGCAGGAACAGGCCGATCAGAGTGGCCGCGCCCTGCGATGCGCCAGTTACCTCCGCCGATACCGTACGGAAGTCCACCGAGCTGAACTGGGCAAACATGACCATCATGGCCGCCAGCAGACCCATGTCGCCAACACGGTTCATGACGAATGCCTTCTTAGCCGCCGTGGCGTATTCGGGAACGTAGTTCCAGAAGCCAATCAGCAGGTAGGAGGCCAGACCAACGCCTTCCCAACCGACGAACAGGATCGCGTAGGAGTTGCCGAGCACGAGGATCAGCATGGCCGCGATAAAGAAGTTCAGGTAGGCAAAGAACCTGCGGCGGTCCTTGTCATGTTCCATGTACGCAATCGAGTACACGTGGATGAGCGAGCCAACGAACGTGACCAGCATGACGAACGTCATTGACAGCGGGTCCATGAGGAGCCCGAAGTTTACCGTGAAGTCGCCAGCTGGGATCCACTCGAACAGGTTCATCTCCATCGAGCGTTCGGAGGGGGCCACGCCGAGCATCTGAATGATGATGGCCAGGCCGATACCGAACGAGGACCAGGATGCGAGGACGGCAAGCCAGTGGCCCCACCGATCAGACACGCGCCCCAGCAGGAGCAGAAGGATAGAAACCGCGAGTGGGATCGCGATCATCAACCAGCCCAGTGATGCTACGCCGGAGACCGCTGCGGCCTCGACGGGTGCCTGGGGAAGAAGCATGGAGTAATTCACCTTTCCTCCCTCAGTGCTTCAGTAGGTTGACCTCATCGACCGAGGTGGTGCGACGAGATCGGAAGATGGACACGATGATTGCGAGGCCAACCACGACCTCGGCGGCGGCAACGATCATGACGAAAAACGCCATCACCTGGCCGGTGAAATCACCGTAAATGCGGGCAAAAGTGATGAGGGTGAGGTTCGCGGAGTTCAGCATCAGCTCAACCCCCATCAGTGAGATCACTGCGGAGCGGCGAACCATTACCACTGCGGCGCCGATCGAGAAGAGGATCATTGCCAAGATGATGTAGTACGAGATGCTCACTGCTCGTCCTCCTTAACTTCGGGCTCGCCGGCTTCGATTTCGGGGCGGGCCTCGTACTGGAGGAGACCGTCCGGGGCTTCCTCGCCGGCCATGCCCCACGTGCGGGCGCGGGCCACGCTCTGGGTGGCGGCGACGCCGTGGTACGGGTGCTCCGGCTGCTTGCCCAGGGCTTGCTCTCCGAGCGAACGCGCGAGTTCCGGATCGAGCGAACCGAGCGAGCGGTCAAGACCGCGCACGCGCACAACGCGCGGGATCGATTCTTCAACCGGCTTGTGGGTCTCACCAGAAATAGCACCCACGTCAAATGCGGTGGATCGAGCGAACACACCGGGCGCAGTGTACTGGCCGATGTGGCGGCCGGTTTCTGCGTAAGCGGACATCTTCGCGTCAACTACCTGCTTTTGCGTGCGCTTCGGGGAGAGGCGGTCGCCATGCGTTAGGAGGACCGCGCCAACGGCTGCGGTGATCAGTAGCGCACCGGCGAGTTCCATCGAGAACCAGTAGTTGGAGAACAGGGCGAGTGCCAGATTCTCAATCGGAGCGTTCGAGTAGGGATCAACTCCAAACTCCTTGACCGCCGGGAGATTTGCCTTCCAAACCACTGCGGAGAGGGCAAACGCCATGGCGCCGGCGCCAATCACGGCGAGGACAATGTTGCCTCGGCTTTGGTTCTGGTAGTTATCCGTTGCCTGCAGGCCGATCATCATGAGGACGAACAGGAACAGCATCATGATCGCGCCCGTGTAAACCACGACCTGAACAACACCCATGAAGGGCGCTCCCTGCGCGAAGTAGAGGACGGAGAGGCCAAGCATGACCAGCACCATCGACAACGCCGCGTAGGCCGCCTTCTTGAAGAAGAGGACACCCAGGGCGCCGAGAACCATGATTGCGGCGGTGATCCAGAAGAGGACTGTCTCACCGGTGCCGATCGTGGTTACTGCATCAATTGGGGTCGGGTTCACTTACTCTCGCCTCCTTCGGTTTCTAAGCTAGCGAGAGCCATTTCGTTCTTTTCTGCGGCCTTCGCAGCGGCCTCCAGCGTCGGATCGTCTGGGCGGTGTTCACGCACCCATTCAACCTGCGCCTTGGTTGGGCCGGTTACGGCGCCGCGGTAGTAGTCACCATCGGAGAGCCCCTCCACCATCGGGTGCGGAGTGGCAAGCATGCCTTCTTCCATCGGCGCGAGGATCTGATCCTTCTCGAAGATCAGGTCGCGGCGGTGGTAGTCGGCAAGTTCGAAATCATTACCCATCGTGAGGGCGCGCGTGGGGCACGCCTCGATGCACAATCCACAGAAAATGCAACGCAGGTAGTTGACCTGGTAGACGCGGCCGAAGCGCTCACCCGGAGCGTACTGGGCGTCGGGAGTGTTATTGGCGGCCTCAACAAGGATCGCGTCCGCTGGGCATGCCCATGCGCAAAGCTCGCAGCCAATGCACTTTTCGAGGCCGTCCGCGTAGCGGTTCAGCTGGTGGCGGCCGTGGAAGCGTGGCTGCACGAAGGGACCCTCAAACGGGTACTGCTCCGTAACTACCGGGCGGAACATCGATGAGATGGTTACGCCAAAACCTGCCACCGGGGCGAACAAGTTGCCCCAGAAGCCCTTCGGATCGTGCTCGTAGAGCATCTCTTCGTTCTTGTCTTTACTCATCGCGCACTTCCTTCTGATCAGTTGCGGCGGTGGCGGCCGGCACCAAACCCGCCCGTGGGGACGGGGGTAGCTGCTGGCCGGGTAGCGGCGGTACAGGGTAGCCGCCCGCGAACGGGTCGAACTCCTCGTCCGCCTTGACTTCAGGCTCGGGGCGATCAAACAGCCACAGGATGATCATGACAACGAGGAACACCGCTACGATTCCGCCCGTGATTGCGAGAAGCGAATCCGTTACCCACATGCGCACGCCCTGCAGCGTTGCAACAAGAACCAGCCAGACAAGGGAGGTTGGGATCAGGATCTTCCAGCCGAGCTTCATGAACTGGTCGTAGCGGAAACGCAGGAGCGTACCGCGGATCCAGACCATGCTGAAGAAGAAGAGCCACATCTTCAGGTTGAACCACAGGAAGCCCCACCAGCCGGAGTTGAAGTCGATAAATGGAACGTAAGACAGCCCAAACGGCGCATGCCAGCCGCCGAGGAACACCGTGGTTGCAACGGCGGACACATTGAACATGTTGATGTATTCGGACAGGTAGTACCAGCCGAACTTCATCGACGAGTATTCGGTCATGTGCCCGGCAACGAGTTCACCTTCTGCTTCCGGAAGGTCAAACGGGAGGCGGTTTACTTCGCCCACCATCGAGATGAAGTAGACGATGAACGCGGGCAAGAGGGCAAATGCCCACCAAACGCTGTGCTGTGCCGCAACGATTTCTGAGGTCGACATGGAGCCGACCACGAGGAACACGGACACAAGCGAGAGGCCCATCGCAAGTTCGTAGGAGATGACCTGCGCGGCAGCGCGGACCGAGCCGAGGAGCGGCAGGGTGGAACGCGTTGACCAACCGCCTAGGACCGTGCCGTAAAGACCGATCGACGCGATCGCGAGGATGTAGAGGATCGCGATTGGGGTGTCAGCCATCTGCAGAGGCGTGGAGCGGCCGAACATGTTCACGTTCGGGCCCATGGGGATGACCGCTAGCACCATGAATGCGGAGAACGCGGAAATAGCGGGGGCAACGAAGTAGATGAACTTCTCTGCCTTATCCGTCCAAATGTCCTCCTTGAACAGGAGCTTCACGGCGTCCGCGAATGCTTGGAACAAGCCCAGCGGGCCTGCAACATTCGGGCCGGGACGCGTTTGCATACGACCAAGACCACGTCGTTCAACCCAGAGCGCCATGATCACTGACATGATCAGGAATAGCACGATGAACAGGGCCTTAAGTAGGCTCAGCCACCAGGTCTCTTCGCTGAAGTCAGCCGGCGCGGTTGTCGGTGGAGCAAACGGCGTAAGAGTTAGCGCAAGAGTACTCACCGGTTCACCTCCGTATTGGCTGCGATGGATACAACGGAACCATTTTTGGCGCCGAGAGTTTCATGAACGTGTGAGCCTGCCGAGCATTCGGGCAGCCACACAACGTCCTCGGGAAGGTCAGTCACAGCAACCGGAAGGGTGATAGTGCCTCGTGACGTCGAAACGTTTACGAGATCGCCTTCGGCTACGCCGATTGCCTGCATAGTTGCCACGTTCATGCGGGCAACGGATCGGCGGGCAGTGCCGGCCAGCTCGGGAGCGAAGTCCTGCATCCGGCCTTCGTCGAGCATGAGCTTGTGGGTAGCGAGGACGGCATTACCAGCGCCGGGCGCCTGCACGGGGGCGGGCGAGATCGCCGGGCTGTCGATGCGCGAGCCATCCCACTCCATGAGCTCGTTGATTTCGGCGTGCGTGTCCTTCAAGGTTTCAACGCCGAGGTTCACGCCCATGAGGCGTGCGAGGCGGTGGAGCACTTCGCGGTCGGTTAGCGCGCGGGTTGCAAGAGCCTGGCCAAAGGGGCGCAGGCGGCCTTCCCAGTTGATGAACGTACCGTTCTTTTCGGTTACCGGTGCAACGGGGAATACAACGTCTGCCATTTCGGTCAGATCCGTGCGGCGAACTTCCAAAGCAACCACGAATCCGGACTTTTCGATAGCGGATTTCAGGTTCTCCGGGTCGGTTACGTCGCGCGAGTCAACGCCGCCGAGGATCATCGCCGAACGAGGATCGGTTGCGGCTTCGGCCAGAATGTCTACCGTGCACTTAGTGGAATCCGACGGAAGTTTGACACCCCATACGGCTTCCATGTCAATGCGAGCATCGGCATCCGCGGCACAGCGGCCAAATGGAAGCAGGTTCGGGTTCAGGCCAACTTCGAGGCCACCTCGTTCGCCGGCGCGACGCGGGATCCACGCGATGCGTGCACCCGTGCGGTCCGCGAGGCGGGCAACAGCGGTGTAAAGGCCGGGAATCTCCACAGCGCGTTCGCCAACAACGATCACACCATTTGCAAGTTCAGTTGCGAGGTCGCCGCTTACTGCGTCGAGCACCTCGGGTTCAGTGCCGGGAGCTGCGCGAAGCAGATCGGCATTCATCTTGCGAGTGGAAGGGGTGGTCATCGGAGCAACCACGGAAACCTTAACGGAGCCGGCCAGTGCGCCCTTGCGCAAACGCAAGAAAACGTTTCCGGCTTCATCTTCGGCCTCGAGGCCAACGATGAGAACGCGGCCAGCCTTCTCAAGATCCTTGTAGGTCACGCCCAGGCCAGTGCCGGCAACACGCGTGCCAAGGAACTTTGTTTCCTCAAGCGAGGTGGCGCGTACGCGGCCATCAACCTGGTTGGTGTTCATGACGACACGCGCAAACTTAGACCACGCGTAGCCATCTTCAACCGTGAGGCGGCCACCTGGCAACAGTACCGTCTTGCCAGCTTCGCGGGCTTCCTTCAAGCCGCGAGCCGCACGGTCAAGCGCATCCGCCCAAGAGGTGGGAACAAGCTTGCCGTCCTCGCGAACCAGCGGAGCGGTCAGGCGATCCTCGCCGGTGCTCCAGGTGAACGCGAAGCGATCCTTGTCGGTGATCCACTCTTCATTGACGTCAGCGTCCTCACCCGCCAGAACGCGAACAACCTCGCCGCGGCGAATGTCGATACGCGTTGCGGCGCCAGAGGCGTCGTGCGCAGAGACGGACGGCGTCGATACGAGGTCGAACGGGCGTCCCCTAAAACGGTACGAGGTGGACGTGAGCGCACCCACCGGGCAGATCTGAATGGTGTTACCCGAGAAGTAGGAGGCGAATGGGCGTCCGGACGTGTCGGCTTCCGCGGCACCAACCGGGCCGGCGTTGAGGCCGGACTCGTAGCCGGGGTTGCCGAACGGGCCAGCAAATCCTTCGTCACTATTGATGTTCGAAGCATCGCTATGGAAGCCGAGAACGGCAGTGTCAAAGCGTCCAACCTGCTCCCCCATGAACTGGTGGTCCTCGGTTGGAGCGGTGCCGCCGCCGCGACCCTGCAGGTCAATGAAAGCATCGCCCGCAATCTGCTTCGAAAAACGCGTGCAGCGCTGACACAGGATGCAACGCTCACGGTCAAGCGCGATCTGAGTGGAGAGCTTGATGGGCTTCACGAACGTGCGCTTGGCGTCATCGAAACGCGAAACTTCGCGCCCCTCGGACATCGCCTGGTTCTGTAGCGGGCATTCGCCGCCCTTGTCACAGATCGGGCAGTCCAGCGGGTGGTTGATCAGGAGGAACTCCATCACACCCTTCTGGGCCTTCTCGGCTACCTCGGACGTGCGCTGCGTCTTTACCACCATGCCGGGCATGACCGTCATCGTGCACGAGGCCTGTGGCTTCGGGAACGGACGCACCTCACCAGAACGGTCCGGCGCCGCTACCTCAACCAGACACTGGCGGCACGCGCCAGCTGGAGCCAAAAGCGGATGATCGCAAAAACGCGGAATGCGGATACCGACCTGCTCGGCAGCGCGGATGATAAGCGTACCCTTCGGGACGGACACCTCAGTGTCGTCGATAGTGAGAGTTACCAACTCCTCACTCATCGGGCACCTCCTTTAGCAAAGTGGGCGGACGCTTCATACGGGAATAGTTCGCGCGCAGGCGTTGTGAGGCCGGCTTCGAACTCTTCGCGGAAATGCGCGATACCAGACTGGACGGGAGCTGCCGAAGCATCACCGAGGGCGCAGAACGAGCGGCCCGCAATATTTCCGGAAATCTCCAAAAGCTTGTCCACGTCACCGGGAAGTCCCCTACCCTCTTCGAGGCGCAGCAGGATCTGTTTCATCCAGTAGGTGCCCTCGCGGCACGGCGTGCACTTACCGCACGATTCGTGCTGGTAGAACTCAGTCCAACGAGTGACGACGCGAACCACTGAAGTGGTTTCGTCAAATACCTGCAGGGCGCGCGTTCCAAGCATTGAACCGGCAGCGCCAACAGACTCGTAGTCGAGCGGTACGTCGAGTTCTTCCTCAGTGAAGATCGGAGTTGAAGAACCACCCGGAGTCCAGAACTTCAGCTTGTGACCGTTGCGCATACCGCCAGCCATCTCAATGAGCTCGCGCATGGTGATGCCAAACGGTGCTTCAAACTGTCCCGGATTGTTAACGTGACCGGACACGGAGAAGAGGCCGTGACCGCTCGACTTCTCAGTACCCATCGAGGTGAACCAACCGGCTTCGTGCTGGAAGATTCCAGAAACCTGCGCGATCGACTCAACGTTGTTAACAACTGTCGGACGGGCGTAAAGACCCGCAACAGCTGGGAACGGAGGCTTCAAACGCGGGTGACCGCGACGACCCTCAAGGGAGTCAAGCAGCGCGGTTTCCTCACCACAGATGTACGCACCCGCACCAGCGTGCGCGGTAATGCGGAGGTTGAAATCCCCTGCGGGTCCGCGTCCCTGGCCGATAATGCCGGCCTCTTCGGCCTCACGCACCGCGGCGAGAAGGCGACGGTAAACGTGCGCGACTTCGCCGCGCAAGTAGATGAATGCGTGCTCACACCTGATCGCGCGGGCCGTGATTGCCATGCCCTCGATCAAGACGTGCGGATTCGCCATAAGGAGCGGGATGTCCTTACAGGTTCCCGGCTCGGACTCATCGGCGTTAACGACCAGGTAGCGCGGCTTGCCATCATCAGGAGGAAGGAACGACCACTTCAAACCAGTCGGGAATCCTGCACCACCACGACCGCGAAGACCAGCGGTTTTCACTGTCTCGGTGATGTCACCCGGCTCCATCGTGAGGGCCTTCTCAAGCCCCTTGTATCCCCCGCGGCTGCGGTAGGACTCCAGGGTCCAGGAACGGTCCTCATCCCAGCCGCGTGAAAGTACCGGCGTTAGGACTCCGGGCTTCGAAAACGTTACGTCGCTCATTCGTCGCCCTCCTTATCTTCCTCTGTAACCGCAGGACGCTCAGCGGACGAGTACAAGCCGCCAACTTCCTGCTGAGGCTGTCCCTCCGCACCCGAGATGCTTGACGGGCTCATCCAGCCCTTCTCCTTCGCGATCTTCAGACCGCGCAAAGACGGTTCACCAGCCGACGGGCCCTCATCCACGAGGCCATCTTCAAAACCGGCTAGGAGCCTAGAGATTTCCTTGAACGTGGGCACCTGCTCCGGACCTCGCGTGGACTTGATCGGGCGCCCGGCCTCAATATCATCCACGAGGGCGATCGTTGATTCCGGCGTCTGGTTGTCGAAGAACTCCCAGTTGACCATCACTACGGGCGCGTAGTCGCAAGCTGCGTTGCATTCAAGGCGCTCCAGCGTGATCTTGCCATCCGCCGTGGTTTCGTCGTGGCCCACCCCGAGATGACCGGAAACGGCCTCCCAGATCTGGTCCCCGCCCATCACAGCGCACAGGGCGTTCGTGCAAACCCCCACGTTGTATTCACCGTTGGGGTGGCGCTTGTACTGCGTGTAGAACGTGGCAACAGCGGAAACCTCCGGGCGAGTAATCCCCAGAGTCTCAGCGCAAAAAGTCACGCCATCAGCAGAAATGTAGCCGTCCACTGACTGCACCAAGTGCAACATGGGCAAAAGTGCCGAACGCTCGTGGCCCTTCGGGTAGCGCGCCATAATCGCAGCGGCATCAGCGCGCAGGCGCTCCAAAACTTCGTCGCTGTACATCAGCGATCAACACCTCCCAGTACCGGGTCAATCGACGCGAGTGACACGACGACGTCAGCAAGCTGACCGCCCTCAGTCATCATCGCAAACGACTGCAAGTTAGAGAACGACGGGTCGCGGAAGTGCGCGCGGTACGGGCGCGTACCGCCGTCCGAAACAACATGAGCGCCAATAACGCCCTTAGCGTGTTCCACCATTCCATACGCCTGGCCGGCCGGAACCTTGAAGCCCTCGGTTACAAGCTTGAAGTGGTGAATGAGAGACTCCATGGACTCACCCATGATCTCGCGAATATGTGCCAGCGAGTTACCCTGACCATCCGAACCAATCGACATTTGCGCCGGCCACTTGATTGCCGGATCCTGCACCATAACCGGGTCGCCCTCGCACTCATCGAGCTTGTCGAGAACCTGGTTAATGATTCGTAGCGACTGGTAGCACTCGTCGAAACGCACCTGCACGCGGTTGTACGCATCAGACTTGTCTCGAACCGGAACGTCAAACTCAAGCTGGTCGTAACCGAAGTACGGCTGCGTCTTACGCAAATCGAGTGGGAGGCCAGCAGCACGCAAGCACGGACCGGTCATGCCAAGCGCCATCATCGAAGCGAGCGACATGTAGCCCACATCGATGTGACGCAGCTTGAAGATCGGGTTTTCCTGCGTGAGGTCCTGCAACTCGCCAATGTCGTTGCGCAAGTTAGGCAGGAGCTCGCGAATGTAATCCGTGGTACCCGACGGCAGATCCTGAGCCACACCGCCCGGACGCATAAACGCGTGGTTCATACGCAGACCCGTGATGCGCTCAAAAATACGGAGCACGTTCTCACGGCCCCTAAACGCGATCGTCATCATCGTGGTTGCGCCCAGCTCGTTACCACCGGAGCCGATTGCGACCAGGTGCGAACCAATACGGTTCAGCTCCATCAACAGAATGCGGATCCAGTTAGCGCGCTGCGGAACCTCGTCGGTAATACCGAGTAGCTTCTCCACGGCCTGCACATAAACAGCCTCGTTAAACAGTGGAGCCACGTAGTCCATACGCGTACAGAACGTTACGCCCTGCGTCCACGTGCGGTACTCCATGTTCTTCTCAATGCCCGTGTGCAGGTAGCCCGTATTCAGACGGGACTCACGCACGGTCTCACCATCGATCTCGAGGATCACGCGCAGCACGCCGTGCGTGGACGGGTGAATCGGACCTAGGTTAACAACGATGCGCTCGTTAGAAAGACGCTCAATTTCAGACAGAACATCTTCCCAGTCGCCGCCGCTTGCCAGAACCTCAGGAATATCGTCGATATCGAGTCCACCGGGCGTTGCGTAAAATACCGGTTTTTCGTTATTCATTAGTTGTACGACCTCCGAGTGTCTGGCGGCGGAACTGTAGCTCCCTTGTATTCGACCGGAATACCACCCAGTGGATAATCCTTGCGCTGCGGGTGGCCTACCCAGTCATCGGGTAGAGCGGTACGAGTAAGGCCGGGGTGACCGGTGAATACGATGCCGAACAAATCCCATGTTTCGCGCTCATGCCAGTCATTACCCGGGTAGATCGAAACGACGGACGGGACCTTCGGATCCGAATCCGGGGCCGTTACCTCTAGGCGGAGCATGCGGTTATGCGTCACCGAGAGGAGGTGGTAGACAGCGTGCAGTTCTCGACCCGCCGCGTGCGGGTAGTGCACACCAGAAACGCCAAGACACAGCTCGAAGCGCAGATCCTGATCATCACGCAACCAACGGCAAACCTGCAGAATGTGCTCGCGAGTCACAAAAATCGTAAGCTCGTCGCGGTCTACAACCACGCGCTCAATGACATCTTTGACCTCAATGCCGGCATCCTTGATGAGTTCTTCAAGAATGTCCACAACAGAGTCAAACCACCCGCCGTAGGGGCGAGCCGATTCACCGGGAAGATCAACCGTGCGCGTGAGGCCACCAAAACCGGTGGTATCGCCAGAACCGCGAACGCCCCACTGGCCGTGACGAACGTCAACGGTCTCCGGAGCCGCTCCGCCGCGAGTTGGGCTGACCTGTTCGGCTACCTCGCCGAACTTCTTCGAGGATGGGGAGTTGTCGCTCATGCAAGCAGTCCCTTCATCAGATGAGTTGGGGTAGCTGCCAGAGCAGCTTCCTCCGCCTTACGCGCAACCTCAATGCGGTGAGCGCCAACCGGTTCCTTACCGATCTGCTCACGCAGCACCATGATCGCGTTGATCAAAGCCTCTGGACGCGGCGGGCATCCCGGCAAATAAACATCAACCGGAACAACGTGGTCACAGCCCTGCACAACCGCGTAGTTGTTGAACATGCCGCCCGTGGAGGCGCAGGCGCCCATCGAAATAACCCACTTGGGTTCTGGCATCGAGTCATAAACGCGGCGAACAATCGGAGCCATCTTGTGCGACAACCGGCCGGACACGATCATGAGGTCAGCGTGGCGCGGCGAGGCGCGGAACACTTCCAAACCAAAACGAGCCATGTCGAAACGCGGCGTGCCCGCAGCCATCATCTCGATGGAGCAGCATGCCAGACCCATCGTTACAGGCCACTGAGAGTGCTTACGGGCAAGATCTAGAACCGCCTCAATGGAGGCTAGGCCAACGCCTGCGGGAAGACTATCTTCGATACCCATTTACTACTCCCTCCTATCAGTCCCAATCCAGGCCGCCGCGGCGCCACTCATAAATGAATGGAACCGTGATCAGCGCGATGAACGTAAACATGACAACGAGGCCGAACAGGCCCAACTTCCCGAAGGTAACAGCCCACGGGTAAAGGAAGACCACCTCGATGTCGAAAATAATGAACGTCATAGCCACCAGGTAGTACTTCACGGGGAAGCGGCCGACATCAGCGTCGTGATGGATCGGGTCCACGCCGCACTCGTAGTTACTGGACTTGACCTTGTTCTTGTTAACGGGTCCCAGGATCGCGGAGGCTCCCAGGCCACCGAGTGCGACCAAGACTGCCATCGCAGCCATGATCAATATCGGGATATACGGATTGCTCACTATGCCTCCAACCTGGCGGTTAACAGATCATTCTTTGTAGATTTTGCTGGGGATACCAAACGCTTAATCATACCTTTGGAACCACCTTCGCAAGAGCCGTTATCAGCTTGTCATCCCACTCTCCGCCCGAACGCTCAAAGCCGTCCGAAAGGAGTTTGTGAACGAGTTTCATGAGCCTGGGACGCGGCAGGCCATACTTTGTGCAGGCGTGCATGATCTTCGGGTTCTCGATCAGCTTCACAAACACGCGGCCCAGCTGGTAGTAGCCGCCCCAGTCTGCCCTCAGCGCCTCCGTGTACGTTTCCATCGCGCGATCAAAACCCGCATCCGACGTACGGCTTAGTGCGGAAACAATAGATTCTGCAGCGTAGCGTCCCGCCCTCATAGCTGGGGCAATTCCCTCGCCATCAAAAGCGGAAACCATACCGCCCGCGTCACCAACGATTACGAGGCCATCGCGGTAGTGGGGCTTGCGGTTGAACGACATCGGCAAAGCAGCGGAACGAAGCTGACCGATCTGATTCTCTTCGGTCATCTCCCACTCTTCGGGCAGGTTCGCAATCCAGGTCTTGAAGATCTCGCGATACGGCAACTTAGTTGCCTTCGACGTGGAAGAAACGGAGCCGAGCCCGACGTTAACAACGCCGTCGCCCAGCGGGAACAGCCAGCCGTAGCCGGGCAAAAGATCAGATTCGCCGCGCTTGCCGCTCCACAGCTCCAGGTGCGAATCCATCCACTCTGCATCGCCCTTTGGAGACTTAAAGTATGCACGAGCTGCCACACCCAGCGGACGGTTCTCTAGCTTTTCAATACCGAGGGACGTGGCGAGGCGGGCAGCTACACCGCCGGCTTCAACAACGACCTTCGCGCGAAACTCGATTTCCCGAGCATCTTTACCCTTGCCGACCTTCGCGGTTACGCCGCACACGCGGCCAGTAGGAGTTTGCAGAGCGCCCGTAACGTTGAAACCTTCGTACAAGCGGACTCCCGCGGACTCGGCGCGGCGCGTTAAATCCTCATCCAACTGCATTCGGGCACGCGCCATACCGAAGTTAGGAGCCGACTTCGTTTCTGGCCACGGCAAATAAATAGAGTGGCCGCCGCCAATTACATTGAGACCCTTGTTGCGCTTCCACCCCGCGGTGTCAACGCCCATGAGCTGGACCTCAGCAACCGCGGCTGGCGTCAAGCCATCACCACAAATCTTGTCGCGCGGGAACGTAGATTTTTCTAAAAGAGCGACATCAAGCCCCGCCCGCGCCAAGTAATAAGACGTTGCAGAACCTGCAGGGCCTGCGCCCACAACGACGACATCAGCACTGAAGTCGGACGCGTCAGCCAGCTCCACGTGTTCCTCCCGCTCGTTGCTACTCATATAACTTTTACCAAATTTGCATTTCTCTAGAGGCGAAATGCCCATATGTCCCTACCCTATCCACCAGGTGGGGTAGGTCCACAAAAGATACAGAAAAAAGGCTATTTGGCACGGGAAACGAACGCCCGGCCGCCGCAAACACAATCGTATTTGATCACAACCATGTTACTTATTTTATTGATCACAGTGAGGCTATCGCGAAAATAGCGCATCAGCACTTCAGGGTTTGACAGCGCGGTGCAACGCGAGGATACCGCCCGTGTAGTTGCGGTACTGCACCCGCCCCCAACCGGCCTGGGCAATCATTTTGCCCAGCGTCTCCTGGTCATACCACTCGCGAATCGACTCAATCAGATAGTCATAGGCCTCATCGTCTGAAGACAGTAGCTTCGCAACTCGCGTCAAAATTTCTTCCAAATAAAACCCGTAAACGGCGTTAAACACCGGCCAAGTTGGACGCGAAAACTCACAGATCAAAAGACGCCCGCCCGGCTTGGTCACGCGCGACATTTCCTGCAACGCCTTCTCGGTGTTTTGCACGTTGCGCAGGCCAAACGAAATAGTTACCGCGTCAAACGAGGCATCCTCAAACGGCAAATCAGTTGCGTCCCCCTGCACAAACTCTAGTTCCGGGTGACGCTGGCGCCCGACCTCGATCATGCCCTCCGACAGGTCACACGCGATCACATGCGCACCGGTTTCCGCGAGCGCCGCCGTGGAACCACCCGTTCCGGCAGCCAGATCAAGGACTCGTTCGCCCGGCTTCAGGTTGAGGGCACGCACCACTCCCCTGCGCCAAATGTGCACCTGACCGAACGTCAACGCCTCGTTAGTTAGGTCGTATCGACTGGCCACTTTGTTGAACATGCCCGCGACCTCGTGGGGACGCTTCTCTAGCGATGCACGATTTACGTCTGAAGCTTTAAGGTCACGTTTTGCCATGAGATCTATCTTGTCACGGTTCTATGCCAGAGGTGAACTTCAACCGGGTGACGCGAAATAATATCCTTCTTCGAGGGGGCATAATGCCTAGGATTTCAAGCAAACTCAATCGTTAGGCTGCCTGGCGCAACGAAAATACTAGGCCAGGTAGTATGGGATACCGTGACCGTATTGAACTCCGCACGACGATTTTGCCTTCGCGATCCGCATGCGTGCCCAAAACTGCGCGTTTCGATCAGCGAGGTTGGTGGCCCCTCCACATTCTCTGAGCTGCTGCACCGCGTTGACGGTGCACGTAATCTCTCGGTTTGGAGCGGGCCTGCGCTCGCCACTGATGCTCAGCCAATCATCGTTGGAGACGGTATAGCACTTGCCATCATTGCGACAGAGGAAGGCAGCTACGGCCTCGCGCATCCCACTTTCAAAATACTTTCACGCGCGCTACTGCCCAACCCGCGGCCAGAGAATCCCGGGATAGTTCAAAACCAGCCGCACATGCAGGTTGCGGGCCAAGACTGGCTGGCGGTAATCGCTGAAGCCAGCGTGAAGGGCGGCCGGGAGTTCTTCGCCCGGACGGGGATACACGCTCCGCTAGGGCTAATGTCATTTGGCTTTGCTCCCGGCACGCCGGGGGCGCTGGTATTGCCGCGCATTGCATGGGTGGCATTGGGCGATGCCACGTGGAAGATCGAGACGGTTATTGAGGCTGGCGGCGAGGACCTCCACGCAATCGAGGACGGCGCTGGTCAGCGCAACACCGAGAGCGAGAACCTGGATGGAGCGCCCAACTGGTATTTAGATCCGGGCACCATGTCACGGTCCGCATGGAAGCACGCGGTTGCCATGGTCGTGGACGAACTGCGCGACGGCCGGGCACAAAAAGCTGTTATGGCTCGCGATATTACGGCTCGATCTGACCATCCGATTAATCTAGTTGCGGTTTTACAAGAGCTCGCTACGGCCTACCCCACTACCTGGACGTTTAGCGTTGCCGGCCTCACCGGCGCATCACCGGAAATGCTTGCGTCTGTGCGCGGCGGACAGTTGAGGTCCCGCGTACTTGCCGGCACTTGTCCTCCGGGGGAAGGCGCCGCCCTGTGGGAATCAGCTAAAGACCGTGAAGAGCACGCCCTCGCCGTTCAATCCGTGGTGGACGCCCTGGCTGGGCTTAGCCGCGATCTCAACGCTCCCCGCCAGCCGTTCCTCTTGGACCTGCCTAACGTCACACACCTTGCTAGCGACGTCACTGCCGACCTCACCGCGATTGAGGTGGGCCATGCGCCCGTTTGCGAAGCGGTTCGAGCCTTACATCCCACGGCCGCGGTTTGTGGCACCCCCACACAGGACGCGTTCGAGCTTTTGTCCAAGCATGAGCTGACCGACCGCGGACGCTATTCCGGGCCCGTCGGCTGGATCGACGGGGCGGGTGAGGGAGCGTGCGCGATTGCTCTGCGCTGCGGCCAGGTTCTTCCCGACGAGCACTCGATCCGCGTATTTGCCGGCGGAGGCATCATGCCCGAATCCATTCCCGAGGTGGAACTAGCCGAGACCGGTGCAAAAATGCTACCCGTACTGCAGGCAATCGGCCTCGAAAACTAATCTTCGAGGCCGATTGGTGAAAGCTTAAAGCTTGCGCATTCGCTTTAACGCGGCGAATAGTCTGGGAGCACCACGTAGATCGCAGGGAACAAAATCACCGCGAAACCAATGGTCAACGCCAGGGGCGAAAAGGCGTTCAAAGCGAATGCGGTGAAAACGCCGCAAACTACCGCCGCTATCGCCGCCACAAGATAAATGCCGCCCGATTTGTAATACTCCGCAGCCAGCACATTTGCCATCACCGAAGCGACACAAACCAACCCGGCCCACACGAGAGCTCCACCGATCAAAAGCAGCCAATCCCCAGCCCCGGCTTCGCCGCGCATGTAACGCGCTTGAAAGGGAACCTGTTCAAACCAAACGAGGAAAGGCAGGGCAAGGCCAGCTAGCATCACCAACACAATCGGAATGGTGTACTGACTATTTCGCTTCACGGGATCCTCCTAGACCGAGCGTTGCAAACCCAATGCTACACGCGCTGCGAGCCGCCCGTGCAGCTCCAAATCCGTGGTGAATGCGAGCTGGCCGAGCTAGCTACTTAGCCTTGAGGGCCACTTGGACCTCGGTGATCTCACCGCCACGAGCGATCCCCAACGTCACTGTGTCACCCGAGTTGTACCTGCGCACAAATCCCGTAAGTGCAGCGGAGGACACCACGTCGTTGCCATCTATCGACACGATCACGTCGCCAACCCGCAGGTTCGCATCCGCAGCCGCGCCCCCTGGCAGTACCGACTCCACCTTCGCACCCAGGCGAGTTTCCTCACCCACCTGGACCGCCGCAGTAGAGATGCTCACGCCAAGCTGGGCGTGCACCGCCTCGCCCTTCTCAATCAACTGCGTCACCACGTTCTTCACCAGGTTCACCGGGATCGCGAATCCGAGGCCGATAGAGCCAGCCGACCCCTCTTTACCCATCGACGCGATTGAGGAGTTAATGCCAATCACACGGCCCTGCGCGTCAAACAACGGACCGCCCGAGTTACCTGGGTTAATCGAAGCATCCACCTGGATAGCGTTTGTTACCACGGTTTCTGACTGCGGCGACTGCTGCAGGAAGTACGGGAACTGGTAGTTGAACTGCTCGCTTTGATCGTTTGGCACAGCCGTCTTCACCGCCACCGGGCGATCCAGCGCCGAAACGATACCGGTGGTCACCGTGTCCGTGAGACCCAGCGGCGAGCCGATCGCCATCACGGCCTCGCCCACCTTTAGCTGGCTGGAATCACCAAAGTTACCGGCAACCAAATCAGCGGGCGGATTTTTCATACGGATAACAGCCAGGTCCGTAGTTGGGTCGATACCCACAATCTCCGCCTCGTAAAGTCTGCTTCCGCTGGCGCGAACCGTGATTTTTGCCTGCTCGTTATTAACTGCGGCAGAAACCACGTGATAGTTAGTCACAATGTTGCCGTTGCTATCCCAAACAACACCCGAACCGGTGTCACCACCATCCCCCGTGCTTACTTGAATGGACACTGTGGCGGGACGAACCGCGTTAGCTACCGCCTGCCAGTCAGTGCCCTCTCCCGAAACCTGAACGGTTGGAGTCTTTTCACCCGACGGCTGCTGAATCTGCTGGCTACTGGCCGCAGGCGCATATGCTCCCGAAAACTTAAGCGTAGCAATCGTGCCACCAACCGCGAGGAACGCAGCAAGCAGCATAGCGACTATGAGGGCGCCCCAACCCGGCCCTTTCTTAGCCGTTTTGCGCGGCGCTGTCTGTACCTGAGAGGCATAGCCAAACGGCTGGCCATACGACTGCTCGGGTTGCGCCTGCTGAAAGCCCTGTTGCTCGTAATTCGCCTGACCGTAAGCATCCCGGTCGTATGCTCTCTGCTGCCCGCTAGCTTGCTGGTCATATTGTTGCTGGCCATACGCCTGCTGCGGGTAGGCGCCTTGCTGCGGATAGTTTTGCGCGGCTACGGGCGCGGAGTAGGCCTGAGGTTGTCCTTGCTCTTCTACCTCTTCTTGCTCACGTGGATCCTGCTGATCTGCGCCTTGCGAATCTGCTGTTCGGTAAACGTAGCGCGGCTGGTCCGGGGTTTTGATGGGCTCACCCTGTGGGGTTTCAGGGGTAACGGAATCTGGTTCGCCCTCGTAATCCCTGGGACGCTCATTCTCCATCGTGGCTCCTAAAAAATATCTGTACTTTTTTCAAAACAATGTACATGGTGGCCGGCTGTTCTGAGCGATTTCTTCAGCGCACCTGGGTTTTTTCTGGAAAAAGTGATTGCACGCCCGCGCGCACTCCGCTGTGGTCTGCCACCACGTGAATGATCCGCCCCCGCGGCCGGTCTGCGAGCGCCCTCGTTAATGTTTCAAAAGCATCTGCTTCAACCGCGTCATTGCCGTTTCCCTCCGCACCGTTTCGGGTGGAGGTGGTGAAGTCCGCGCGCACGTACTCCCAGCCGGTAGCGGCGGCAAGCGCCTCAAAGTCGAGGCTGTGCGCGACCGCAAAGAACCTTTCATAGACGGCACTTGGAGCTAGGCCGTGTTCGAGCGATTGGAAGATGCGTCCTCCCTGATCGTCTATCACCACCACGTCCACATCTGGCACGGACTGCCCCGCGGGGAGCAGGAGAGAGCCAATATCGTGCATGAACGTGAGGTCCCCAACCAATGCGCGCACGGGGCAATCAAGGCCGAGCGCAATGCCTTTTGCCGTTGCGATAGTTCCGTCGATTCCCGCCTGGCCGCGCGCGGCAAACACCCCTTTTGCCCCGCTCCCCACGGGCGAATCCGCCGCCAGATCAATGTATCGAATCGAATTTGAAGCGCCGAGGACCAGGGCGTGACCGCCATCTTCCGGCTCAGCCGCGCGCGAAGCGTTTGCGTACGCGTCCCACACCGCGCGGGCGGCAATAACACCGTGCGGTATTGGGTGGCGGGTGCCTGAGTTGGAATCCGCCTCGCGCATATTGTTGCCGTGGCAGTTGCCTTCATGGAGGGAGGAAGCAGCAAGCTGACTGAGTTCGCGCGCCCGGATCCACTGGCCAACGTTTTGAGCATGCTCGGCCCAGCTTCTTGTCCACGCACCCTGTGGCATCTTCTGCCTGGCAGGGGCAAGTTGTTCCACCACTATGTCGGCGTTACCCGCAACATCTGGGTATTCGTGCGCGATCGAAGCGACAACCACCCGGGCCGGGCCAGCCAGCAGGCGCGAAACCGGGCGAGACAAGCTGGGATGGCCAAGCACCACGACCTGCTCGATTTCACCCGCAAACCGAGTCAGCATCTGCTGCTCGAATCCGCAAAAGGCAGCAGCTCCAAATGCGCCGGAGGAAGGCTCGGCCAGAAGCGGAATCCCGGCCGCCTGAGCCAGCTGCGCCGCCCCCTCGGCCTTGTCTCCCGCAACAATGACCGTGCGCAAATCTTGCACGGCATCCTCCCACGCGGTCACAACCGGCTGACGCCGCGCAAGCCGGGCGGGGATCCCCGCGTCTAAATCCGCTACCGCAGGCGCCCCCTCCGGGGTCAAAGGATCGCGGAATCCGATATTAATATGCGCCGGACCACCCGCCCCGCGCGCGCCCACAACCTGGCCCACCAGGCGGCGAACGCGCGCAACAAAGGCCTTCGCAGCGCCGTCCTCGGACACCGCGCGAGCATCCGGACTAATCCCCACTTCCGCCGGCACATCCAACTGCGCCACCACGTGATTGCCAAACAGCCCAGATTGATCCGTGGTCTGCGACGCGCCCACGCCCCTCATCTCAAAGGGCCGATCCGCCGAAATCACAATGAGCGGCGCGCCCGTGTGGAACGCCTCAATCACCGCTGGTAGCAGGTGTGCGGGGGCGGTGCCGGAAGTTGTCACCACCGCAACTGGAGCCTTCGAAGCCTGCGCCAAACCCAGCGCGAAGAAGCCTGCGCTACGCTCATCGAACGCGGGGTGCGCGCGCACCATCCCGCTACCCTCCGCACTAGCAATCGCATATGCAAGCGGAGCGCTACGCGAACCCGCAGCAACCACAAAATCGCGCACGTACGGAGCCAGCGCCGCAATCAGCCAGCGCGCATCAACAGAAGCAGGCATAACCCTCCCCCGCCACTACAGGCAGTGAACCATTTCTTCAAGCCTAGCGAGCCACCGCGTCAGGTGCTCCGCCTCGTCACGCCTATGCGGCAAGAACGATACGGCGGCCTCGTCAATCTCGATTTCTTGAGGAGCAATAACCCCATCTACCGGTCGAAGCGGAGTCTTAGTGACGTCCGCCGTGAACATTTGCGCGGTAGCGAGTCCGCAGGCAAACGGAAGCTCATCCAGCGCCGCCGCGCACTCCACGCCGCGGGCTAGGCCCACCGACGAATCCAAAGCGGAGGAGACAACCGCGGGCAATCCCGCCCTCTCAACCACGTCGATCAGGCGCTTTGCACCACCCAAAGGTTGCACCTTTACGATCACTAAGTCCGCAGCGCCCGCGCGTGCCACCGCCAGAGGGTCCGAAGCGCGACGCACCGACTCATCCGCCGCGATCCGCACGTCCACCTGCTGGCGAACGCGCGCAAGTTCCTCCACCGTTGCGCACGGTTGCTCCACATACTCCAGGTCCGCGCCACCCCCACTCTGGCATGCCCGGTTCAGTTCGTGAATGGCCTCCAGCGCTTGCGGCACATCCCACGCCGCGTTTGCATCCACGCGGATCTGCCCCGCGGGGCCGAGGGCGTCACGCACCGCCTCGATACGCGCACAATCCTCGCTAATAGTGGAGTTTGGATCCGCCACTTTTACCTTTACCGTGCGAGCGCCACCCGAATTCTTCACGATGTCGAACGCCACCTGCGGATCCACCACCGGCACCGTTGCGTTAACCGGCACGGCCTCGCGCTTACGAGGCAGTGGCTCACTTTGCGCGGCCTCAAGCCCTGCACGCAACCACTGGGCGGATTCGCGAGCGTCATAATCCCAAAATGGTGAAACTTCCGCCCAACCGCCCGGCCCGCGCAAAATCAGGCCGTCACGCACTGTGATACGCCGAAACCTGTTCTTTAGTGGCAACCGAAAATAAAGCAGCCGATCAATTCCTTCAAACACGTTCACAACCGAGGCAGGAAGCGCCTCAATCGCGACCTCGAGAAGTCGGGCAGAATCAGTGGGGAGCGCATCATTCACAACCCCATTTTGCCAAACTTGCGCGTATTTCGTGGCGCCGCCGACCCCCGCTCATGTTCCCCTCAACACTCGATGCGCGGCAACTACAGATCAGCGCGGGTCCACGCCGGCTCGTGTGGGTAAGCTTGGAGCATGACGATCATCGCATTCGTATTGGGCCTGGCTGCCCTAATCGCAACCGTGTGGCTACGCAAAGACACGCCCTCGTCGCGGGCGTGGGAAACCGAAGATGGCATCGTGGATGAACGATTTGCCTTCGTGTTCCTCCCCAGTTTCACCGTCTTACTGTTCGGCCTGGGAGTAATCGGACTATCCGGCCTGTTCAACGAGTTGACCGGAGGCGTGTGGATACTGTTTATCCTCGGTTGTCTACTGTCCGCCGTCGGAGCGGTTGGCACCGTGGTCGGCCTGTTCTCAAATAAATACCCGCTGTGGCTACTGCCGAAGTGGAGGCTAGAAAGCCCGCACCGCAAGTAGGCCATCAAGTTCGCCGAGTCCACCTGCTTCAGCAGAACT